>NZ_JAUCPU010000006.1:0-517 GCF_030373105.1 Arthrobacter sp. zg-Y877 | reverse complement strand
ATTCCTACGTCCTTCTTCGGCTCCTGATGCCAAGGCATCCACCGTGTGCCCTTAAAAACTTGACCACTAAGATCAATTTATTATCGCTATCGAGAAAACCACGGTCTCACCAGGCACCCGCGGAGGGCACCCGGATCTACCAGGTTTTTCTGAAATTGCACTTAATATTTTAAGATGCTCGCGTCCACTATGTAGTTCTCAAACAACAACCCCGTCACACCCGTCCCCGCACCGGACAACCCCGCAAAGGGTGTCAGTGATACGGTTCCGGCCTGCGCAGGAACAAACAGAAACAAACCAGTTACCCGCAACCCCCGCCCCGAAGGGAAGGACATGCGGGTGCCTGTTGCTTCAGGACCCAACAGTGTGCCAAACGACGAACCGGACCCACACGGTAACAGGAGGTTTTCCAGGAACCCCGAAGGGAACGTACTGGCCTCTGAAACCGGCATGCCGGCGCCTATCCATTGATATTCCACCCTTGAGCACCCACCGGAGAACATATGTCTCCGATATG
>NZ_JAUCPU010000005.1:0-802 GCF_030373105.1 Arthrobacter sp. zg-Y877 | reverse complement strand
CAGGACGGCATCAGCCTCATCCAGACCGCTGAAGGCGCCCTGACCGAGGTGCACAACATCCTCAACCGTGTCCGCGACCTGTCTGTCCAGGCAGCCAACGATACGAACAACACGGATTCGCGTGCGGCCATCGAGAAGGAAGTCACCGCGCTGACCGACGAGCTGACCCGTATCAGCGAGTCCACCAACTTCAACGGCATCCAGCTCCTGGGTAAGGCTGCTGGCGCCGCTGAGACCGATACATTTGGCGACACGCTGAAGGTCCACGTCGGTGCTGCTGCCGATGAAACCATCAGCATCAAGCTCACCGACGTAGCCAAGATTGTCGACACGCTGACCACAACAGGTGGCGTCGACGGAGCGGCCTTCGACGTCAAGACCCAGCTTGGTGCCGAGGCAGCCATCACTGCCCTGGATACCGCCATCACGGCTATCTCCACCGGCCGTGCCGACCTGGGTGCACAGCAGAACCGCCTGGAATCCACCGCACGCACCATCGCGGTGTCCGTGGAGAACCTCTCCTCGGCCAACTCCCGCATCCGCGACACGGACATGGCAGCGGAAATGGGCAGCTTCACCAAGTCCCAGATCCTCTCCCAGGCCGCTACCGCAATGCTGGCCCAGGCCAACCAGATGAACTCCGGTGTTATGCAGCTCCTGCAGTAGCAGATCGGGCAACACCTGATTCATCAGCAGTAAGAACCACCAGCAGTAACCGCAGTACCGGCAGGTGAATGGCCGCTGGCGGCGGGGAAACATGACTTGGACCTCACGCTTCCCGCCGCCAGCCCATTCCCTGCCT
>NZ_JAUCPU010000004.1:0-52771 GCF_030373105.1 Arthrobacter sp. zg-Y877 | reverse complement strand
CCGGCTAAAAAAACCGTCCCATACCCACGGGGTGGGCGGAAACGGCCTGTTCAACCAATCAATATAAATAAATTGGTATCAATAAACTTGGCACACTATTGAGTTCTCAAACAACAGACTGCTTCCGGCACCAGCAGGCGATCCTCAAGGGATCAAGCTCTGCGTCGCTCCGGAGCAACTTTTCTATCTTAGCCGCGCTTTCCGGTGGGTGTCAATTTGGCCGTTTGCCCTTCCGGCGGACCGGCGGGAACGTGGTTCCCGGACTCACGGCTGAAGGTTGAAACCCGGGGATCCGGTCTCCTGGTCCAATGTCCAGAAGCTCGATTCCCTCGATCAGCGCGGGTATTAACTCTAGCACGGTTTTGCCGGAGGTGTGCACCCTGCACGGCCCGGGCTCCAAGGAGCCCGGGCCGGACACGTTACGGCTTGGGGACCAGGTACAGCACGCCAAGCGGAGGAACGGTGAGGGTTGCAGACGCCGGCTGGCCGTTGCAGGCACCTTCGACCGCCTGCACTCCACCCAGGTTCCCTACCCCGGAACCGCCGAACTCGGCAGCATCGGTGTTCAGCGCTTCCACCCATTCACCGGCCCACGGCATTCCGAGCCGGAAGTCCTGGTGCGGCGCTCCCGCGAAGTTCGCGACACACACCACCGGGTTGCCCTGGTGGTCCCACCGGATGAACGAGAGGATGTTGCGGGCGCCGTCGTTCTCATTGATCCATTGGAAGCCCGCCGGCTCGTTGTCCCGGGCGGACAGTGCCGGAGTGCTGCGGTAGATCTCGTTGAGCTGCTTCACCATCAGCTGGACACCCTTATGCTGCGGGGTGTCCGTCAGGTACCAGTCCAGTCCGTACTGCTCGGACCATTCCGCTTCCTGGCCGAACTCCGTGCCCATGAAGATCAGCTGCTTGCCCGGGTGCGCCCACTGGAACGCAAGGTAGGCGCGCAGGTTCGCCAGCTGCTGCCACCGGTCGCCCGGCATCTTGCGCAGCAGGGAGCCCTTGCCGTGCACAACTTCGTCGTGGCTGATGGGCAGCAGGAAGTTCTCCGTGTACGCGTAGACCAGGGAGAAGGTCAGCTGGGCGTGGTGGTAGACGCGGTTGATCGGGTCTTCGGACATGTACTGGAGGGTGTCGTGCATCCAGCCCATGTTCCATTTGAGCCCGAACCCGAGCCCGCCCGAGCTGGTCGGACGCGTGACGCCCGGGAAAGCGGTGGATTCCTCGGCGATCATCACGATGCCGGGGACCCGCTTGTAGGCGGTCGCGTTGACTTCCTGCAGGAAGGAGATGGCTTCCAGGTTTTCGCGGCCCCCGTAGATATTGGGGCGCCACTGGCCTTCGGGCCGCGAGTAGTCGAGGTAAAGCATGGACGCCACGGCATCCACCCGGAGCCCGTCAACGTGGAACTCCTCCAGCCAGTAGACGGCGTTGGCGACGAGGAAGTTGCGTACTTCACGGCGGCCAAAATCGAAGACCAGAGTTCCCCAGTCAAGCTGCTCTCCGCGGAGCGGGTCGCCGTGCTCGTAGAGCGTCTGGCCGTCGAACTCCGCCAGGGCCCAGGGGTCCTTGGGGAAGTGGGCCGGAACCCAGTCCAGAATCACGCCGATGCCGGCCTGGTGCAGCCGGTCCACGAGGTAACGGAATTCGTCCGGATGTCCGAACCGGGCGGTGGGCGCGAAGTAGGAGGTGACCTGGTAGCCCCAGGACCCGCCGAAGGGATGCTCGGCCACGGGCATCAGTTCCACGTGGGTGAATCCCTGCCACTGGACGTACTCGGCCAGCTGGTCAGCCATCTCGCGGTAGTTCAGTCCCAGCCGCCAGGAACCCAGGTGTACCTCGTACACGCTCATCGGAGCGTTGTGCGGATCCCGGGCGGCCCGGGCTTCCATCCACTCGCTGTCGCCGAATTCGTAGGTCGACTCGACCACGCGTGAGCCGGTCAGCGGGGGCACCTCGGTGCCCTTGGCCATGGGGTCGGCCTTCTCGCGCCACACGCCGTCGCTGCCGAGGATTTCGAACTTGTAGCGGGCGCCGGGCTCCACGCCGGGAATGAACAGTTCCCAGACGCCTGACCCGCCGAGGGAACGCATCGCGTTGATGGTGCCGTTCCAGGCGTTGAAGTCACCCATCACGCGGACGGCCTGTGCGTTGGGGGCCCACACGGCAAAGCTGACGCCGGAGATGTTCCCCAGCACGGAGTCGTAGTGGTGCAGATTGGCGCCGAGGACGGTCCACAGGTTTTCGTGCCGGCCTTCGCCGATCAGGTACAGATCGATCTCGCCCAGTGAGGGCAGGAACCGGTACGGATCATCGAACAGCTGGGGCTCCCCGCCGTCGTAGGTTACCTCCACCCGGTAATCCGGAACCGCGCCGGGGGTCTGGGCCGGCAGGGTGCCCACCCAGATGCCGTTGTACTCGTGCCGCAGCGGCACCCGGCCTGCGGGCGTTACTGCCACAACTTCGCGTGCCAGCGGGCGCAGCGTGCGGATGGTGACTGTTCCGGCATCATCCAAGTGAGCGCCGAGGACGGAGTGGGGCTGGTAGTACGTGCCTTCCGACACGGCCTGCAGTACATCCTGGGGAACCGGGACCGGATCGGTGGAGACGCGTTCGACGGGCACCTTGGGCTCTGCGGCGGCGGATACTGCCGGCGACTTGCGGTGCTTATTCACTGTGCTCTCTTCCTGGCTGTCGTCTGCGCGGCGTGCCTGCTCTGCCTTGGCCAGGATATGGCGGGCGGCAGCAGCTGGCACGCTGATCCAGCGCGGACGGTTTCGAATCTCGTAGACAACTTCATACAGCGCCTTGTCCAGCCACAGGGCCAGGAACAGGGGGTCGCTGCGGTTAATCGCAGTACCGGTTTCCTTTTCGTAGCCGCGGAGGAAGGCGTCCGCGGCGGACGCGGCCCACTTGTAGGCCGCTTCGTTCCGCTGCCCGCGTGCCTCCTCCGAGTCGTCCTCTGAGTCCTCCGCAGCGTTGGCGCCGTCGATCAGCGCGACGCCGGCGGCGTAGTCGATTGAGCGGAGCATGCCGACGACGTCGCGCAGCGGCGCATCCGGAACGCTTCGTTCCGCGGCGGGGCGCAGCGGCTCACCCTCGAAGTCGAGGACGATCCAGCCCCGGTCCGGTACGCGCAGCACCTGGCCGAGGTGGTAGTCGGCATGGATGCGCTGCAGGTTGGGAAGGGTCTGGAGGTTGTTGACCTGCTCGAGCAGGTACTCCACGGCGTCGTCGGACCCGCCGACGGTGTCCCGCGCTTCGGACCACGCCCACCGGATCCTCGAGGTGAGCGAATCCAGGAATTCGGTGCGTTCCGCCGGGCTGGGAGCCCTGCTGCCGAACGCGGCCGCCAGCTGCTGGTGGATGCGGCCGGTGGCGGCACCGAGTTCCTCGGCCTCCGCCGTGAAGTCCCGGCCTTCCAGTGCGGCCGCGGACGCGGTCCGCCAGGCGTCTTCACTGCCGGGGAAGAATTCCCGCAGTACGGACAGGTGTCCGGTCAGCAGCTGCTCCCCGGATGCGGGATCCGTCCAGCTGCCGGTGACCCAGCCGTACGTGGCGGGAACGTCAACCGACCCCACTTCGGTCAGCCGTGCGCTGACCTCGACGTCGGGGCTCTCGCCGGCGGCAACCACCCGGTAGAACTTCACGATCAGCGGTGCTTCCGGTGCCTGCACAATCACTGAAGTATTGGACTGCTCGCCCTTGAGTACCTTGGTGGGCAGCGGCGCCAGGAACGGCTTCCAGTCGGCGAAGCCGTCCAGCGCGAAGCCGTGCGTATGCCCGTCCACGGACGAGGCCTGTGACCGCATCAGTTCCAGCCAGGCAGTGACGAACACCGGGTCGGCGGTGGCGTCATAGAGCCACCTCTCCCCCAGGTCGCCGTCCTGCGCCCGGCCCAGCAAAGCGGCCTCCAGTTCGGGTGCCGGTTCGGTGCGGTAACTGACCGGAACGCTGATGACGTCCCGGCGCTCCCCCGAGACGACGGCGATGAGGTGGACCTCCAGCCCAACCTGGCCGGCCGGGTCCTCGAGCCGGATCCCGCCGACCCTTTCCAGCACGACTTCACGGCCCTTCGCCGGGAACCAGCGCTGGCCGGGAAGCCAGGCGGTGAGGATGTCCGGCAGCGACGGAGTCAGCTGGCTCATTTCCGCACGGCTTCCGAGATCGGGATCATCGGGATGGCCTCGGTCTGCGGTGATGAGGTATCCGACTTCGCGGACCGCAGGCGCAGCCAGTAGAAGTCGTGGCTGCCCAGGGTCAGCGTCAGGGAGCCGTCTTCTCCGATGGTGGGGAAGAGCGTGCCGCCGAAGGCGTCCCGCAGCCCGCGGTTAGCGAACTCCGGCAGCTTCATGGACGCGGAGATCGGGTGCTGCGAGAGGTTGAAGATACACAGCACCGTCTCACCCACCTCACCCTCCGGGTTGTTGTCCGGCAGTTCCCGCACGAAGGCCAGTGCGGCCTCGGCGTCGGTGGGCACATTGCGGTAGGAACCCAGGCCGAAGGCCGGGTGGGCACGGCGGACCATGATCATCTGCCGGATCCAGTGCAGCAGCGAGCTGGAGCTGGCCAGCTGCGCTTCCACGTTGACGTGGTTGTAGTGGTAAACCAGCGACTGCACCACGGGCAGGTACAGCTTGCCCGGATCAGCGGTGGAGAACCCGGCGTTGCGGTCCGGGTTCCACTGCATGGGCGTACGGGAGGAATCCCGGTCCTCCAGCCAGATGTTGTCACCCATGCCCAGCTCGTCCCCGTAATAGAGGAACGGGCTGCCCGGCAGGGCCAGCAGCATGGCGTGGATCAGTTCGATTTCGGACCGGGAGTTATCCAGCAGCGGAGCCAGCCGGCGGCGGATGCCGACGTTGGCGCGCATGCGCGAATCCGGGGCGTACCAGCCGAGCATGGCCTGGCGTTCCTCGTTGGTGACCATTTCCAGCGTCAGCTCGTCATGGTTGCGCAGGAAGGTGCCCCACTGCGCACCCGGCGGAATTTCCGGAGTCTCTTCCATGGTCTGGATGATCGGTGCGGCCTTCTGGTCCCGCAGTGCGTAGAACAGCCGGGGCATGATCGGGAAGTGGAAGCACATGTGGCATTCGTCGCCGGTCTCGTCACCGAAGTACTCGACCACTTCGTGCGGCATCTGGTTCGCCTCGGCGACGATGACGCGGCCCGGGTAGTTCTCGTCGACCATGGTGCGCAGGTCCTTGAGGAACCGGTGCGTGGCGGGCAGGTTCTCGCAGTTGGTGCCGTCCTCTTCAAAGAGGTACGGAATGGCGTCGGCCCGGAAGCCGTCAATGCCCTGGTCCAGCCAGAAGCGGACGACGTCGAAGATCGCCTCGACGACCTTGGGGTTCTCAAAGTTGAGGTCCGGCTGGTGGCTGAAGAACCGGTGCCAGAAGAACTGCCGGCGGACGGGGTCGAAGGACCAGTTGGATTCTTCCGTGTCCACGAAGATGATCCGTGCGTCTTCGTACTTCTGGTCGGTGTCCGACCAGACGTAGAAGTCGCCGTAGGGGCCGTCCGGGTCGCTGCGGGATTCCTCGAACCACGGGTGCTTGTCCGAGGTGTGGTTCAGGGGAAGGTCGATAATGACGCGCAGTCCGCGGGCGTGTGCTTCGGCGACCAGGCGCTTGAAGTCGCTGATGGTGCCGAATTCGTCCAGGACGTCGTAGTAGTCCGAGATGTCATAGCCGCCGTCGCGCAGGGGCGACTTGAAGAACGGCGGCAGCCACAGGCAGTCGATGCCCAGCCACTGCAGGTAGTCCAGCTTCTCGATCAGGCCGCTGAAGTCACCCGATCCGTCTCCGTTGGCGTCTGCGAAGCCGCGGACGAGTACCTCATAGAAAACGGCTTTGCGGTACCAATGCGGATCATTGGTCAAGCCGGGTGCGTGCAGTTGAAACGGGTTGGGCACTAGGAGTTCCTCCGAACTGACAGGATGTGCGCGGGTTCAAAGTGGGCGTCCAGGCGGACGTAGTTGTGGGTTCCCCAGCGCCAGCTTTGGCCGCTGATCAGGTCATCCACCCAGAAGGTGCCGTCTTCGTTCAAATCCTGCGGGGCGAGGTGAAGCGCATCGAGGTCGAGAGTGACAGTGGATTCGCGGGCGCTGTGGGGGTCCACGTTAACCACAATAATGAGTGTGTCCTTGCTGGACGGATCGCCGGGGCGGGTCTGTTTGTGCTTGGAGTAGACCACGGTTGACCCATCGGTGCTGGAGTGCACCGTGAGGTTTTCAAGGTCCCCCAAGGCGGGGTGCATGCGGCGGATTTCATTCAGCCGCGTGATGTAGGGAGCGAGGCTGCGGCCTTCGGCTTCCGCAGCGGTGAAGTCCCGCTGCTTGTACTCGAACTTCTCGTTGTCGATGTACTCTTCGGCGCCCGGGCGGGCGACGTGCTCGAACAGTTCGAAGCCGGCGTAGACGCCCCACAGCGGGCTGCCGGTCGCTGCCAGCACGGAACGGATCTTGAAGGCACCGGGGCCGCCGTACTGCAGGAACTCCGTAAGGATGTCCGGGGTGTTCACAAAGAAGTTCGGACGGAAGAATGCCGAAGACTCCCCCGACACCTCGGTGAAGTACTCCTCGATCTCCTCCCGGGTGTTCCGCCAGGTGAAGTAGCTGTAGGACTGCTGGAATCCCGCCTTGGCCAGCGCGTGCATCATGGGCGGCCGGGTGAACGCCTCAGCGAGGAAGATCACGTCCGGGTGCTCTTCGTTAACCGTGCCGATCAGCCATTCCCAGAACCGCAGCGGCTTGGTGTGCGGGTTGTCGACCCGGAAGATCCGGACGCCGTGGCTGATCCACAGCCGCACAATCCGCAGGATCTCCTGTGACAGGCCGGCGTAGTCGTTGTCGAAGTTCAGGGGATAGATGTCCTGGTACTTCTTCGGGGGGTTCTCCGCGTAGGCAATCGAACCGTCCACACGGGTGGTGAACCATTCCGGATGGCTGGCGACCCACGGGTGGTCCGGGGAGGCCTGCAGGGCAAGGTCGATGGCGACCTCCAGCCCCAGCTCCCGGGCGGTGTCCACGAACGCGTCAAAGTCCTCGAAGGTGCCCAGATCGGGGTGGATCGCGTCGTGGCCGCCTTCGGGGGCGCCGATGGCCCACGGCGAGCCGGGATCCTGCGGTCCGGCGACCAGGGTGTTGTTCGGGCCCTTACGGTGCGTGGTGCCGATCGGATGCACCGGCGGAAGGTAGATGACGTCGAATTTCATGTCGGCAACGCGCTGCAGGCTGCGGGCGGCAGTGCGGAACGTTCCGGAGGTCCATTCCCGCGTGGCGGGATTGAATTCCGCGCCCTCGGAGCGGGGGAAGAATTCGTACCAGGCGCCGCGGCCTGCGAGCTCCCGCTCCACGAGGAGGGGGAAGCGGTCCGAGCTGGTCACCAGGTCGCGGATGGGATCGCGGTCCAGGACCGCGGTGATGGCCTCGGTTCCGGCAGCGGCCAGGCGCTCATCCACGGACAGCCCGGCGTCCGCGAGCGCTGCCGCAGCGGCGCGGAACACGTCGGCGTCAGCACCGGTGCGCGCGGCAGCAGCAGCGGCGAACAGTTCGATGCCTTCGGTGAGCATCAGCTCGACGTCGACGCCGGCGGCAATTTTTACTTCGGCGTTGTGGTGCCAGGTGGCATAAACGTCTGCCCATCCCTCCACGGCGAAGCTCCAGTTCCCCGTGGCCTCGGGACGCAGCATGCCCTCCCAGCGGTCCAGCCCCATACCCACCGGATGCATCCGGCTGCGGGTGACGACGTTGCCTTCGGGGTCGTAGAGGACGGCACTGGCGCCGACCAGGTCATGCCCCTCACGGAAGACCGTGGCCCCGATTACGAGGTCTTCGCCGGGGACGGCTTTTGCAGGGAATCGCCCGTACTCCACGACGGGGGACACATTGGTGATCGGGATCCGGCCAAACCGGAGATCCTTCGAGGGCAGGTCTTCTGGTGTCAACGCGCTGGATATGGTCACAGACTAGACGTTATCGAGAATTCGGACAGAATGCTAAGGCAACGTACTTTTACGGTATCGGCGCAGGTCCGCAACCGTTTGGCCCTGTTTTCAAGCTCTTCGCCGATTACCTGCATATTTGTCTGCCATTTCGGTTTACGCCGCTCCTGAGTGCGCTAGCGTGACCGGGGTGAAGGCAATCCGCAGGTTCACCGTCCGCACTGTCCTCCCGCCCAGCATCGCCCCTCTGGGACGCCTGGCAGCCAATCTGCGCTGGTCCTGGCACCAGCCGACCCTCAGGTTGTTCGAGAGCCTCGACCCTGCAGCCTGGCGGTCCAGCGGTGGAGACCCGGTAAAGCTGCTGGGCAGCGTGAGCCGGGACAAGCTCGAGCGCATAGCCCAGGATGAGCACCTGGTCTCCGTGATCTCCGACCTGGGTGCCGATCTGGACCGGTACCTCAACGAACCCCGCTGGTACCAGCGCCAGGGAGAGGACGCACCGGCAGCGATTGCCTACTTCTCCCCCGAGTACGGCATCAGCGCCGTCCTGCCGCAGTACTCCGGCGGTCTGGGCATCCTCGCCGGCGACCACCTCAAGGCGGCTTCCGATCTGGGCATTCCCCTCGTGGCGGTGGGACTGCTCTACAAGGCCGGCTACTTCAAGCAGGCCCTGTCCCGCGATGGTTGGCAGCTGGAGACCTACCCCGTGCTGGACCCCAACGGGCTGCCGCTGACCCTGCTGCGTGAGGAAGACGGCACACCGGCGAAAATCACTCTGCCGCTTCCGGACAACCGCCAGCTCTCGGCACACATCTGGCGCGCCGACGTCGGGCGCGTCCCGTTGCTCCTGCTGGATTCGGACGTGATGGGGAACGACGACGCAGCCCGCGGCATCACGGACCGGTTGTACGGCGGAGGAGGGGACCACCGGCTGCAGCAGGAACTGCTGCTGGGCATGGGCGGCGTCAAGGCGCTGCGGGTCCACCAGCGGCTGACCGGGGCGCCCGCGGCGGAGGTCTTCCACAGCAACGAAGGGCACGCCGGGTTCCTGGGCGTGGAGCGGATCCGTGAACTGATGGACCAGGGGATGACCTGGGAGGAAGCGCTGACTGTTTCCCGCGCCTCGACGGTGTTCACGACGCACACCCCGGTACCGGCCGGTATTGACCGTTTCGAGCAGACGCAGATCCGGCATTTCTTTACTGCCGGCCTGGCCCAGTCCGTCCCCACCGACAAGATCCTGGCCCTCGGCGCGGAGAACTACGAAGGCGGCGACCCGGACAAGTTCAATATGGCCGTCATGGGACTGCGGCTTGCCCAGCGGGCCAACGGCGTGGCCAAGCTGCACGGCGAAGTCTCCCGGGAAATGTTCTCCGGCCTGTGGCCCGGCTTCGATGTGTCCGAGGTACCCATTACCTCGGTGACCAACGGCGTCCATGTCCCCACGTGGATTGACCCGGAAGTCACTGCTCTTGCCAGCGAGAAGTTCGGTCTGGCCACCGTGCATGACCGCGACTGGGGCAGGGCCTATGAGATTGACGACAAGGATCTGTGGGACCTGCGGCGGAGGCTGCGCAGCAATCTGGTGAAGGACGTCCGGCGCCGCGTGAAGCGTGCCTGGCGCCGGCGCGGCGCCTCTGATGCGGAGCTGGCCTGGACCGAGAATGTGCTGGATCCGGATGTCCTGACCATCGGGTTTGCCCGCCGGGTGCCCACCTATAAGCGGCTGACCCTGATGCTGCGCGACCCGGACCGGCTCAAGGCGCTGCTGCTGCATCCCACCCGGCCCATCCAGGTGGTGGTGGCTGGAAAGTCGCACCCCGCGGATGAGCAGGGCAAGAAGATGATCCAGGACCTGGTCCGCTTCACGGATGACCCGGCCGTGCGCCACCGCATCGTGTTCCTGCCCAACTACGACATTGCAATGGCGCGCACCCTGTTCCCCGGCTGCGACGTGTGGCTGAACAATCCGCTGCGTCCGCTGGAAGCCTCGGGTACCTCCGGTATGAAGTCCGCCATTAACGGCGGGCTCAACCTCTCCATCCTCGACGGGTGGTGGGATGAGATGTACGACGGCAACAACGGCTGGGCCATTCCCTCCGCCAATCCGAGCAAGGGCACCCGCACGCGCGAGGTCTACAACGCCGACCAGCGGGACGACATTGAGGCAGCGGCGCTGTATGACCTGCTGGAGAACGCGGTTGCACCGCTGTTCTACGGCACCGAACCACCGGCCGATGCCGGGGCGGCCGGACCGTCCGCACCGCCGGCGGATGCCCTGCCGCACGAATGGCTGGAAATGGTCAAGCACACCCTCGCGGACCTGGGGCCGAACGTCTCCGCCTCACGGATGCTCAAGGACTACGTGAACCGGCTGTACCGGCCCGCCAGCTCCTCCGGCCGGGCCATGTCCGCGGACGGGTACACAGCCGCGAGGGAGCTCGCCCTGTGGATCACACGGGTGCGGGACGGCTGGTCCACCGTGCAGGTTGAAAACGTGGACTCCGTGGGCGTAAGCGAGAACCCGCAGATCGGCGACACCCTCACCGTCCAGGCCTATGTGTCCCTCGGCTCCCTGCGGCCAGGTGACGTGAGCGTGGAGGCTGCGTACGGCATGGTGACCGAGAATGACCGGATCAGCGAGCCCCGCATCCAGGAGCTGACACCCGCGGAGGACCTGGGGTCCGGACGGCACCTGTTCCGCGGAACCATCCGCATCGAGCAGGCCGGACCGTTCGGCTACACCGTCCGGGTACTGCCGAACCACCCGGGGCTGGCGTCGAAGGCGGAGTTGGGGCTCATCGCCAACGCGTGAGGGCCGCGCCGGGCATTCCGGAGCGGATTGGCCGCTTCCCCGCCTAACCCGCGTTCGCGGAACCGCTCAGGCGCGGTAGAGGCTGATGGAGTTGGCCGGAGCGGTAGCGGTGTCCCCCGCAGTACGCAGCAGTCCCCGGTGTTCCTCCATACCCTCAGCAGTGGAGAAGACCAGTTCATAACCCGAGGATGCACCCGGCACCGATGTGAACTCGTTAGCATAATCAGCACTGCGGACTGCCGCCGCGTCGGGAAGCCGGATCTCGACGTCGGACAGGCCTCCGTTCAGGACGATCAGCCCGTTCAGGGAGCCGTCGCCGGAACCGACCAGCACCTGCACGAGCCGGTTGCCCGGGTCACTCCACTGCTCGGGGGTCATGGGCTTTCCGTCCGGATCGAACCAGAGGAGGAAGGAATGCCGGCGGTCGGCCGGGAAGCGGTAGGGCTGGCTGGCCAGGTATTCGCGGCGCAGGCGCAGCAGTTCGCGTGTGGTGGAGAGCATCCGCCGGGCGTCGTCGTCGAGGTCCCAGTGCAGCCAGGAGAGTTCGCTGTCCTGGCAGTACGCGTTGTTGTTGCCGCGCTGGGTGCGGCCTATCTCGTCACCGGCCGTGAGCATCGGCACGCCCAGCGACATGGTGAGGGTGGCCATCAGGTTCCGCGCGGTCAGGGCCCGTGCAGCGCCGACCCGTCCGTCCTCCGTGGGGCCCTCCACACCGTGGTTGTAGCTGCGGTTCTCTCCGGTGCCGTCCCGGTTTTCTTCACCGTTGGCCTCGTTGTGCTTGCGTTCGAACATCGTCAGGTCGGCGAGCGTGAAGCCGTCATGGGCGGTGATGAAGTTGATTGAAGCCAGCGGTGTCCGGCCGGAGCCGGCGAACAGTTCGGCGGAACCGGCCAGGGCGCCGGCGAGCCGGGCCAGCGACCCGCCCTCCCGTCCTGCCGCGGCGTCGGCCTGGCCGCGGAGCCAGAAGTCCCGCACAATGTCGCGGAAGTGGTCGTTCCAGTCGGCCCAGCCCTGCGGGAAGCGGCCGGTCTGCCAGCCGTCCGGTCCCACATCCCAGGGTTCAGCGATCAGTTTCACGTCCTGGAGGACCGCGTCCGCTGCCACGGCCACGAGGAAGGGGTGCCGTGGGTTGAACCGCCCGTCCGCATCACGGCACAGCGTAGGAGCTAGATCGAAGCGGAAACCGTCCACCTGGTATTCCTGCACCCAGTAGCGCAGTGAGTCCAGGGCCAGCTGGATGACCCGGGGTTCGCTGAAATCGAGACTGTTGCCGCAGCCGGTGGTGTCTTCGTAGGCGCCGTCCGGTCCGTGGCGATAGTAAGTCTCATCCCCCAGGCCCCGCCAGCTCAGCGCGGGCTGGTCGGACTTGCCCTCGGCCGTGTGGTTGTACACCACGTCCAGCAGGACTTCGATGCCGGCCGCGTGAAGGGACTTCACCATCCCCTTGAGTTCATCCTGCACGGCCTGGGCTCCGGCTTCGCGGGAGGCGCGGGTGGCGTAGGTGTCCTGTGGTGCGAAGAACCCGAGGGTGTTGTAGCCCCAGTAGTTTGCCAGCCCCAGTTCCTGCAGGTGCGCTTCGTCGGCGTGGAAGTGCACCGGCAGCAGTTCGACGGCGGTGATCCCCAGCTCCAGCAGGTACTGGACCATGGCCGGGTGGCCCATCCCCGCATAGGTTCCGCGCAGTTCCTCGGGGATACCGGGGTGCAGCATGGTCTGACCCCGGACATGGGCCTCGTAAATGACGGTGTCCCGCCAGGGGATGTGCGGGCGGCGCACGTTGCCCCAGTCAAAGTCCCGGCCCGTGTACACGGAAAAATAGACCGGGCTGCCGTCCGGACCATCAGCCTGTTCGATGCCGCGCCCATACGGGTCCAACAGCAGCTGGAAGCTGCCCGGCTCCGCGGAGAGCTCCCGGCCCCGCGGCCAGAAACCGTAGCGGCACCCGTGCCGCAGCCCGTACACCCGGGCATGGTGGATGCCCAGGACGGTGTCCGTGAGCGGCGCCATGGACCAGCTGCCGGGTGCGGCTTCGTAATACACGTCCACGCCGGGCAGCCCCGGGGCGTACACGGACACGTTGACCGCATCCGGGACCTCCGGCACACCGGGGACGGTGTGCCGGACGCCCAGGGGCAGGGGCCGCGAGTCCCGCTTCGAGGTGCTGCCCGCGGTGGTTCCGGTGATCACGTGTGCCATGTACGCCCTTTGCTGCCGGGAGCCCCGGTCCGGACTAGGAGGAGCGCTGCCGGGAGATTTCGTACAGGGTGATGCCCACGGCCATGGAGGCGTTCAGGGACTCCATGGCCGAGTCGATCGGGATGGAGACAATCTGGTCGCAGTTCTCACGGACCAGGCGGGACAGCCCCTTGTCCTCGGAGCCGACCACAATGCAGATCGGTTCCTTGGCCAGCACGATCGAGGGAAGCGAGACATCGCCGTCGCCGTCCAGCCCGAGGACAAAGATGCCCATCTTCTTGAACGTTTTCAGCGTGTTGTTCAGGTTGCCTGCCCGGGCGACGGGGACGCGCACAGCAGCGCCGGCGCTGGTCTTCCAGGCCGAAGCGGTGACGCCTACGGCGCGGCGTTCCGGCACAATCACGCCGTGTGCGCTGAAGGCCGAGGCGGACCGGATAATGGCGCCGAGGTTGCGCGGATCGGTGATCCCGTCGAGGGCAACGAAGAGCGGCGCGTTGCGGATGTGGCCCTTTTTCCAGGCCTCAAGGGTCTCGGAGGCCAGATCCGTGGGATCGGCGTACTCGTACGGCGGGATCTGCAGGACCAGGCCCTGGTGCACGGCCTCGTTGGTCATGCGGTCCAGTTCCGGCTTGTGCGTTTCCATCACCGGCAGACCGCGCTCAGCCGCAATCTTCAGCGATTCACGGACTCGGTCATCCATGTCGATGCGGACGGCAACGTGCAGTGCCTTGGCCGGGATGCCGGCACGCAGTGCCTCCACGACGGAGTTACGGCCGGTGACGACTTCCTCGGCTACCTTGCCGCGGACGTTGGTGCCGCTGCGGCCGCCGGCCCGGGCATCGCCGCGCTTGGCGTCGCCGCGTTTGGCCGCGGAGCGCTCGGCAAGCTGCTTGTTCTTAAACGCCTTGTGGTACGGGCGCTCTTCAGCCTTGGGTGTGGGGCCCTTGCCCTCGAGGGCCTTGCGGCCGAGCCCTCCGGTACCGCCGCTGGGGCCCTTCTTGGCTTTGCGCATTGCGCCGGGACGTCCATTGTTGGCCATCGGTTACACCTTTACTAGAAGAAAGCATTCACTTCCAGTTTACGCAGTCCGCGGACCGGTTGGCTGACAAGGCCGCCAGACTCAGGCGAGGCTCCAGCTCACGCCGTCCGCGCCGTCCTCCACGGTGATGCCGGAAGCGGCCAGCGCGTCGCGGATCGCGTCGGCGCGGGCCCAGTCCTTGGCGGCCCGCGCAGCGTTCCGCTCGGCCAGGCGGTCCTGCACCAGGGCGTCCAGTGCGGCGTCCGCCGGGCCGGCCTGTGCCGCGGCGTCCCGTGCGTCATCCAGGCCCAGGACGGCGGTCATCGCCCGTACCTCACCCAGTGCGCGCCGCACCGTCTCCGGATCGCCGGCGGCCAGTGCCGTATTGCCTGCCCGTACGGTTTCGTGCAGCACGGCCAGCGCCTGCGGAACATTCAGGTCATCATCCATGGCGGCCCCGAAAGCCTCCGGCACCGAGGCCGGCCCGGCGTCGGCCTTCGCTGCAGCTTTGGAAATGAACCCGTCAATCCGCTCGACGGCGGACGCGGCCTCCTGCAGGGACGTGGGGCGGTAGTCCAGCACCGAGCGGTAATGGGCCTGGCCCAGGTAATACCGGACCACGCGGGGGCTGGCCTGTTCCAGCATTTCGGTCGGGCTGATGGTGTTGCCGATCGACTTGGACATCTTCTCGCCCTCGAAGGTGACCATGCCGTTGTGCATCCAGAAGTTAGCGAACCCGTGGCCGGCGGCCTGGGACTGGGCCATCTCGTTCTCATGGTGCGGGAAGCGCAGGTCCAGGCCGCCGCCGTGGATGTCGAACTCGGTGCCGAGGTATTTGGTGACCATGGCCGAGCACTCCAGGTGCCAGCCTGGCCGGCCGCGGCCCCAGGGGCTGTCCCAGGACGCCGTCTCCGGCTCGCCGGGCTTGGAACCCTTCCAGAGCGCGAAGTCCCGGGGATCGCGTTTGCCGCGCGGGCCGGCGTCGGGCGCTGCCTGCATGTCGTCGATGTTCTGCCGGGTCAGCGAACCATACTTCTGCCAGGACCGGACATCGAAGTACACGTCGCCGGAATCGTCCAGGGCCGGGTAGGCATGCCCGCGCTCGATCAGGGCTGTAATAAGCGCGTGCATCTCCGGTATGTGGCCCGTGGCGCGCGGTTCGTAGGTGGGCCGCTGGACCCCGAGGGTGTCATAGGCCTTGGCGAATTCCTGCTCGAAGCGGTACGCCAGTGCCCACCACGGTTCGTCCGGAACGACGCCGGGGGCCGGCTCGGCGCCCACGGAATCGGCTGCCTTGGCCAGGATCTTGTCGTCAATATCCGTCACATTGCGCACCACGGTAACCTGCAGTCCGCGGTAGCGCAGCCAGCGGGTGAGCTGGTCGAAGGCGATGGCGGAGCGGATGTGCCCTACGTGCGGGAGCCCCTGCACGGTGGCACCGCAGTAGTAGAGGCTGGCCTTGCCTTCCACCAGGGGAACGAAGTCCCGGACCTGCGCTGTTGCCGTGTCATAGAATCTCAAGCTCACTGCTCTAGGCTAGCCGAAACCGCGTCCGGTCAGTCAGCGGGGGTGCCGGCGGCAGCGACGACGGCGGTGGCCACGGCTGCGATCCCCTCGCCGCGGCCGGTGAAGCCCAGGGAATCGGTGGTGGTCGCCGAAACGCTGACGGGCGCGCCGGCCGCCTCGCTCAGGACGGCTTCAGCCTCCGCCCGGCGGGGACTGAACTTGGGCCGGTTGCCGATCAGCTGGACCGCCACGTTACCGATCTCGAAGCCCGCCGCCCGCACGATGCGGGCAGCCTCCCGCAGCAGCACGGTACCGGCGGCGCCGGCGTATTCTGGCCGGTCGGTACCGAAGTGGGTGCCCAGGTCGCCCAGGCCTGCGGCCGAAAACAGGGCGTCCGCGGCGGCGTGGGCCACCGGATCGCCGTCGGAATGGCCGGCCAGGCCGCGTTCACCTTCCCAATGCAGGCCGGCGACCCACAGTGGGCGCGGCGTGTCTTCGGGGGCGAAGGCGTGGACGTCTACGCCGATTCCGGTGCGTGGCAGGGCCATGTCAGTTCTCCTGGCGGTGGTGTCCGCCGGCCAGGATCGCTTCGGCGAGCACCAGGTCCAGCGGAGTAGTTATCTTCAGGGACAGCTGTGAGCCCTCGACCACATAGACCTCGGCCCCCAGCGACTCCACGAGCATGGCATCGTCGGTGACGGCTGCCGCAGCGGCGGGGTCAAAGGACAGGGCGGCCTGGTGGGCCCGGCGCAGCAGGGCAGCATCGAAGCCCTGCGGGGTCTGGACGGCGCGGAGCCGGGCACGGTCCGGGGTGCCGGTTACGCGGCGTTCGGCCGCGGCACTCTCTGCCTGCGGCACGGGGGCGGTGTCCTTGACCGTGTCCACCACGGGTACGGCGGGGATGACTGCTGTGGCACCGGCTGCCAGCGCAGCCGCCACACGGTGGAACACCTCCGGCGGGGTCAACGCACGGGCGGCATCGTGGACCAGAACGGCATCCAGGTCCGCCGGCAGGACCGCGAGGGCGGCGCGGACGGATTCGGGCCGGGTGGCACCGCCGTCGACCGCACGGACCGCCGCCCCGAACTCCGCACAGATGCCGCGCATGAGGGTGTCGCCGGCCGGCACGGCAACCACGATCGCCGAAGCGATGTCCGCCGCCTGGACGGCACGCAGGGTGTGGAGAAGCATCGGTTCACCCGCAAGCGGCACCTGGGCCTTGGGCATGCCGTAACCGAGCCGCTGGCCGGATCCTCCGGCTACTACGACGACGCCGATCCGCGGCGGGCGGGAAGAAGAGGGAGACACAGCTCCACCCTAATGCCCGCGGATGGTGCACAAACAACAATTGCCGGCCCCGAGGGACCGGCAATCGAAGGAACCAAAAAATGCTGCCTAGCTCGCGAGAACCTCGTCGAGGACAGCTGCCGCCTGGTCTTCATCCGTCTTCTCAGCAAGCGCCAGTTCCGAAATAAGGATCTGGCGTGCCTTGGCGAGCATTCGCTTCTCGCCTGCGGACAGCCCGCGGTCGTGGTCGCGGCGCCAGAGGTCGCGGACGACCTCGGCTACCTTGACGACATCACCTGACGCGAGCTTTTCCAGGTTTGCCTTGTACCGGCGCGACCAGTTCGTGGGCTCTTCGGTGAGCTCGGCCCGCAGGACGTCAAAGACGTGCTCCAGACCTTCCTTGCCCACTACATCGCGCACCCCTACGAGGTCGACGTTCTCAGCCGGTACTTCTATGGTCAGATCACCCTGTGCCACCTTAAGCTTGAGATACATTTTCTCTTCGCCCTTGATGGTCCGCATCTTGATCTCTTCGATCTTCGCGGCACCGTGGTGAGGATAAACAACTGTTTCGCCAACCTCAAAAACCATGTGGTCTTTCCCCTTTCCCGGCCCTCAGTTTATCAGAGTTGCGACACGCCGAGTAGAGTTTTCGCAGGTCAGGTACTGCATGGGCCTTGGTGTAGGTAGTATTCCGCCTTCCGCAGGTATTCGAAGCGTCCCGGCACCGTCCTCCCACCCCTGCCCGAACCGGCCGTTAAAACCAGTTTTTCGGTGTTTTGCCGATAGGCTAGGCAGCAAAGATAGCCTCAGGTCGGTAGACCGCAATACTTCAGGAGTTTGTGCTGTGAGATTCACACCCAAGAACCGGGTCGGGCGCACCGCTGCGGCCGGTGCCATCGCGCTGGCCATGCTGGGATCGGCTGGCTGCAGCGCTGTGAACGAGCAGGCAACCACCCGTGAGTACTCCCCCTCCGACGGGATCGTGCAGGATGTCGGAGACCTCCAGCTGCGCAACATCCTGGTGGTCAGCCACGGATTCGGCGAGCCCGGCCGGCTGATCGGCACAGTAGTCAACGACTCGGACAACACCCAGGCATTCACCCTTGCAGTGGGCGGCTCCACCCTCTCCTGGAGCCTGCCGGCCGGTGACAAGGTGATCTTCGAAGACGAGTCCGAAGACAAGGTCAACGTCTCCACCGTTGAAGACGAACCCGGCACCGGCATCGACGCCCAGCTGAAGCTCAGCGGCGAGACCACCGCCCTGAACATTCCCGTTGTCAACGGCGACCAGGCGGACTACCGGCCGTACCTGCCGGCAGGGTCGACCGCCCCGCCGTCGGAAACAGCCACCGCTGAAGAGACCGGCGGGGCCACCGAGGGGCACTGACAGCCCGGTCTTTCCTCAAGATCCCGAAGGGGGTCGGCGCTGCGGCGCCGGCCCCCTTCTGCGTCCGCGCTCCGGTCAGGCCTCGAACTTGTACCCCAGCCCGCGGACGGTCACCAGATGCTGAGGCGCGGAGGAATTGTCCTCGATTTTTGCCCGTAGCCGTTTGACATGGACATCCAGCGTTTTGGTATCCCCCACGTAGTCCGCCCCCCAGACCCGTTCGATCAGCTGACCCCGGGTCAGGACGCGGCCCGAGTTCCGAAGCAGCAGTTCCAGGAGCTCGAACTCCTTCAGCGGGAAGGGGACCCTGGTGCCGTTGACCTGCACCACATGCCGGTCAACGTCCATGCGCACCGGCCCCGCTTCCAATGCCGCCCCGGCAAAATCCGTGCCCTCGCCCCGGCGCCGCAGCACCGCCCGGACCCGGGCGAGCAGTTCGCGCGCGGAGTACGGCTTAGTGACGTAGTCATCCGCACCGATCTCGAGCCCCACCACCTTGTCGATCTCCGCATCCCGGGCAGTGAGCATGATGACGGGTACGTCCGAGCGCTGGCGGATCCGGCGGCAGACTTCCGTCCCCGACATCCCCGGCAGCATCAGGTCCAGCAGGATCAGGTCAGCCCCGGTCTGCTCAAAGGCGGCAACGGCGTCGGCACCGTTATCCACTACGGCAACGTCGAACCCTTCCCTCCCCAGCAAATAGGAAAGGGGATCGCTGAAGGACTCCTCGTCCTCGACTATCAGGATGCGGGTCAAGCGGTAACTCCTTGCTTCGATTCGCGGATATCCGCAGGGTCCAGTTCCGGGAGCCGCACGGTGAAAGTGGATCCATGCCCCGGACGGGACCACAGGTCCACTTCCCCACCGTGGTTGGCCACCACATGCTTGACGATGCTCAGTCCCAGTCCGGTTCCTCCGGTGTCCCGCGAACGGGCGGAATCGATCCGGTAAAACCGTTCAAAGACCCGTTCCTGTTCCTCGGGGGCGATGCCGGGGCCCTGATCGGTTACGGCCACCTGGGCCATGCCGTTACGGGACTGCAGTCCGATCCCCACCCTGCTGCCCTCGGGTGAGTACCGGATGGCGTTGTCGATGAGGTTACGGAAAGCGGTGGTGAGCATGGCGGCGTCTCCGTAAACCGCGGCGTCGGAACTTCCGCGCAGGAGCACTTCAATGTTCTTGTTCTCGGCATTGAGCCGGTTGGCCTCGACCGCATCCTCGAGGACCCTGTCCAGGTCCACCTGCCTGGCACGGTCCACGATGTCGGTGCCCTGCAGCCGGGAGAGTTCAATAATGTCCTGCACCAGGGCGCTGAGGCGCACGGATTCCCGGTGCATGCGTCCGGCGAACCGGCGGACGGCGTCCTCGTCTCCGGCGGCATCGGCCAGCGCTTCGGAAAGCAGCGAGATAGCGCCCACCGGCGTCTTGAGTTCGTGGGAAACATTCGCCACGAAGTCATTGCGGACTTCCTCCGTGCGGGTCATCTCCGTGCGGTCATCGGCCAGGACCAGGACGTACTCCTCACCCACGGTCGCCACCCTGACCTGGAGGATGAGGGAGCCTTCACCGAGCGGTCCCCGGGGAAGCTCCATGCGGGCCTCTTCGATGACGCCGTCGCGCCGGACCCGGGCACAGATATCCAGCAGCCGGTCGTTGACGATGGTGTGCCCGCGCACCAGGCCGAAGGCGTACGCGCCGGGACTGGCCCGGACGACGCCGTCGATGGCATCGGCAACAATGTAGGCCCGTCCGATGACACCCAGGACTTCGGCCGCGCCTTCCGGGACGGCGGGCTCGGAGATTTCAGCCAACTCCCGCCGCTGGCGCTGGCTGGCCACGTAGGCGAGGACACCGAAGGCACCGACAGCCAGGCCGAGGACGCCGGCAAGCAAGGCCAGCAGTACAGGATTCACCCTCATAGCTTAGGCCGGACCGTAACCCGTTGAAGGAAAAGCCGGTGGCTTTGCATCATTCGTTAAACTAACGTTCATCTAAGGGGTCCGGCCGGTTCATCTCCGGCTGGCATCCTGCAGGAGCGGCCAATGCCGGTCGGCCCTTCCGGCCCGGCCGGACCGCCCCGCACAGCAGCTGACCCACCCGCTTTTCGAGAGGACCCTTTAAGTGCGCAAGGTTTTCCAGGCCGAGCTTCACCAAATCGGTGAAGAACTGACCCAGATATCCCAGCTCGTAACGGAGGCGATGCGGAAAGCCACCCTCGCCTTCGAAGGGGCCGACATCGACCTCGCGCAGGATGTCATCGCGGCCGATGCGAGGATCGACTTCCTGCAGAATGACCTGGACGAGCGGGCCATCGATGTCCTCGCCCTGCAGGGACCCGTCGCCAGCGACCTGCGGATGATCGTGGGATCGCTGCGGATGAGCGCCTCCCTTGAACGCATGGGTGACCTGGCCCGGCATATCGCCCAGCTTGCCCGGCTGCGGTACCCCGCCAACGTGGTCCCGGACAACATGGTTGAAACATTCCGGGAAATGGCGCGCCTGGACCTCCGCATCTCCGAACAGCTGACCGAGCTGCTGGAGACCCGGAACCTGGAGATGAGCAAGGACATCTACGACGCCAACAGCCGGATCAATGAGCTGCACGCCGGGGTCTTCAAGTCCATTGCCTCCCCGGAGTGGAACGTTCCCGCGGTCAGCACGGTGGACCTGACACTGGCGAGCCGCTACTTCGAGCGTTTTGCGGACCACGCCGTGTCCGTCACGCGCAAGGTCAACTACCTCGTGACGGGTGAATGGCACCCGCTCTCCGAAAGCGGCGTCTAGCCGGACCCGGCTGGCATAGGAAAGGGCGGTCCCGTTGGGGGGACCGCCCTTTCCTTTGTAAAAACCCTGGCCGGAGCCCTCCGGCGCAGGCGCTACTTCTTTTTGCCCTGGTTCGCCACGGCCTTGATGGATTCAGCGGCGGCCTCGGGATCGAGGTACGTGCCGCCGGCCTTGACCGGCTTGAGGTCCTCATCCAGTTCGTAGACCAGCGGGATGCCGGTGGGGATGTTCACGGAGGCAATGTCTGCGTCGCTGATACCGTCCAGGTGCTTGACCAGGGCACGCAGGGAGTTGCCGTGCGCGGCGATCATCACGGTCTTGCCGGTGCGGATGTCCTTGGAGATGTCCGACTCCCAGTAGGGCAGGAACCGTTCCAGGACGTCCTTGAGGCACTCCGTCCGCGGCAGTTCGTCGGCCCCGAGGTCCGCGTAGCGGGGGTCGTGGGCCTGGGAGAACTCGCTGTCATCCGGCAGGGGCGGCGGCGGGGTGTCATAGGAACGGCGCCAGAGCATGAACTGCTCCTCACCGTATTCGGCCAGGGTCTGTGCCTTGTCCTTGCCCTGCAGGGCACCGTAGTGGCGCTCGTTCAGGCGCCAGCTGCGCTTGACGTCGATCCAGATGCGGTCGGCGGCACCAAGTGCCAGGTTGGCGGTGTTGATGGCCCGCTGCAGCCGGGAGGTGTAGAGAATGTCCGGGAGAACGTTGTTCTCAACCAGCAGCTCTCCCCCGCGGAGGGCTTCCGCACGCCCGAGGTCCGTCAGATCCACGTCCACCCAGCCCGTGAAGAGGTTCTTTTCATTCCATTCACTCTGCCCGTGGCGCAGAAGGATCAGTTTGTAGGTCATATAAGCATGGTATCGGAGAGCGTACCCGGCAGGGAGGGCGGAGCCGGTGTGGACCGGGCCGCACCCGGGGTTTCCCCCGAGCACTGCGTGCAGGGGCATCCCTCAGCGCCAGCTAGCATTGTCTGGTGCAAAAGCCCCTTAAACCCGTAGGAACTGTGACCAGGGGCACTACAAACCCCAATCGGCTTCGACGGGTGGACCGCTGGCTGGCAGGACCGGCACGATGGCGCCTGCGGCAGGCAGGCGACCCATTGATCGTGGATCTGGGCTACGGCGCCGCGCCTACCACCGCCGTCGAGCTCCACGGCCGCCTCGGGCGGGTGCGGGCAGACGTGGAAGTGATGGGAATTGAAATCGACCCGGCCCGCGTCCTGGCGGCCAAGCCCCTGGAACGTTCCGGCCTGAGCTTCCGCCAGGGCGGCTTCGAGCTGCCGGTCGACGGGCGCCGGCCCGTGATGGTCCGCGCTTTCAACGTCCTGCGCCAATATGCGGAGGAGGATTATGCCCGCCACTGGGACATGGTCTGCTCGCGGCTGGCACCGGGTGGGATATTCGTGGACGGCACCTGCGACGAAATCGGCCGCCGTGCCACCTGGGTGGAGCTGGACGCGGACGGTCCGCTGTCGCTGAGCATTTCCCTGCGGTTCGGGGCCTTCGAGCGCCCGTCCGATGTGGCCGAACGCCTGCCCAAGGCGCTGATCCACCGCAACGTTCCCGGGGAGCGGGTCCACGCCTTCCTACAGGCCATGGACCGGGCGTGGGAGGAAGCCGCACCGATGGCGTCCTATGGGAACCGGCAGCGCTGGCTGGCGATGTGCGGCGCTTTGAAGGCGGACGGAATGCCGCTGCTGACCGGGCCGTCCCGCTGGCGGCTGGGGGAAATCACCGTGGCCTGGGAGGCCGTCCGGCCCTCGTAGGCAGGGTGTACCGCCTGGTCCACAGCGACCTGCGCTGCGCGGTAAAACAATCCGTCCCGGTTAAAGCAATCCGCCCCGGGGCGGCCGTTGCGGGCCGGTCCGGGGCGGCCGTTGCGGGCCGGTCCGGGGCGGACGAAAATCAGTAGCTGGCAGCTGTTACCAGGGGCCGTACGGGCCCTGGTTGCTGTTGCCGCGGCCGCGTGAGCTTCCGATGGCCGGCTTCACATCCGCCAGGTAGACGCACGCTGCGATGACGGCGGCCAGCTGGAACAGGATCAGGCTCAGCGACGGGATCACTGCGGACAGCACGCCAACTGCCGCGGCCCCACCCGTGAGCCCCAGCCAGAATCCCTTGGTCCGCTTGTAGGCACGCTCAAAATCGGCGGGCTTGCGCCGGGCACAGTCAAAGAGTGCCCACAGTTCAATGCCGAGGGCTACCAGGCCCAGGGCCAGGTAGAGGTAGTACTGAATCAGGATCATTAGGGCCACAGCGCTAGCCTACCGTGTAAGTGCCTGTTCAAGGTCCCCCCAGAGGTCCTCAACATTCTCGATGCCGACGGAAAGGCGCAGCAGCCCTTCCGGGACGGTGTGCGGCTCCCCGGGCTGGCGGCGCCGCCGTTCGATCAGTGATTCGACCCCGCCGAGCGAAGTGGCCGGAAGCCACAGCTCGACGGCTTCGGTAACCTTCTCCGCCGCGGCTGCACCGCCGTCGACCTCAATGCAGAGGATGGATCCGAACCCGGACATCTGCGCGGCGGCCCGGGCATGCCCGGGATCGTCCGGCAGGCCCGGATACCGCACGTGCTCCACCTGGGGAAGGTGCTGCAGCCTGCGGGCCAGTTCCCCGGCGGTGGCCTGCGAGCGCTCCATCCGCAGGGCCAGGGTACGCAGCCCCCGCAGAGCCAGCCACACCTCAAACGGCCCCGCGACCGCCCCATGCAGGGAGCGGTACCGGAGCAGGCGGTCCCGGAGCCCGGGATCGGATGTCACGGCCGCGCCCAGGACGACGTCGGAATGTCCGGCCAGGTACTTGGTTACCGAGTGGACAACGACGTCGGCGCCGAGGTCCAGGGGACGGGTCACCAGCGGCGTCGAGAACGTGTTGTCCGCAACCACCAGGGCGCCGGCGGCGTGCGCGGCGTCTGCCAGCGCCGCGATGTCCGCCACTTCCAGCATGGGGTTGGTGGGGCTTTCCACCCACAGCATCGACGCGCCGTCGAGCTGCGCAACCACCTCTTCAGTCTCGGCAATATCCACTGTCCGCACGGAGAACCGGCCGTTCGCTGCCTCCTCGGCCGCGAGCAGCAGCGATCCCTGGTAGCTGTGACGCGGCATCACCACCACGCCGCCGGCCGGCACCAGGGACAGGGCGGCCATGACGGACGCCAGCCCGGAGGCGAAGACCAGTGCCGGCAGCTCCGCACCCTCAAGCTCGGCCAGCGCCTGCTCGAAGGGATCCCAGGTGGGGTTCAAATACCGTCCATAGCCGCGCTCCCCCGGGACGGGCGTTCCGGTGCCGAAATAGGTCGAAGACAGCACGATGGGCGGATTCACCGGGGCATCGTGCTCGCGGGGCGGGCGGCCGGCGGACACCACCAGGGTCTCCGGAGAAACGGGGTGCCCATGCGCGGGGGTATGGCTCATATGCAACAGCCTAGACTCCCGGCGGCAGCACCGCCGCGCTGTGTTGTTCCCCTCCCCGGCAGCGGCTGCGGCGGGGCGGCGGTGGAAGGGCTCAGTGCGGGTCCACCGAACTGGGTAGGCTAGGCGGGTGAGCAATTCTAATCTCCCCGAAACCCGCGGCCTGTTCGTTGCCATGGAAGGCGGAGACGGCGCCGGGAAGTCCACTCAGGCCCGCCGGCTGGCGGCCGCGCTGCAGGAGACCGGCCGGACGGTCCTGCGTACCCGCGAACCCGGCGGAACTCCCGTCGGCGAGCAGCTGCGGGCACTGGTCCTTGAACACGGCAACGGCGACATCGATGCCCGTACCGAGGCGCTGATCTTTGCCGCCTCCCGGGCCGCGCACGTGCAGCAGGTCATCGAGCCGGCACTTACCGCCGGGACCGTGGTGGTCTGTGACCGCTACATCGACAGTTCCGTCGCCTATCAGGGGGCCGGACGGGGACTGGGCACCGAGGCGGTGCGCAGCCTGAACACCTGGGCCACGTCAGGCCTGGAACCGGACCTCACCGTCCTGCTCGACGTCGACCCCGAACGCGGAAGGGACCGGCGGACGGCCGGCAACGCCCCCGAGGACCGGCTCGAATCCGAACCGGATACCTTCCACCTGCAGATCCGCCGGGCGTTCCTGGAAACCGCCGCCGCTGCCCCCGACCGGTATCTGGTGCTCGACGCGGGCCGGCCGGTGGACGAACTGGCGCAAACCATCCTGCAGCGTGTGGAAAAGCTGCTGCCGTGAGCGTATGGGATGACCTGCAGGGGCAGGATCCGGTGGTGGAGCAGCTGCGCCGCGGTGCCTCCGATGCCCGGCCCAACCATGCCTGGCTCTTCACCGGCCCGCCCGGATCCGGCCGCTCCAATGCCGCCCGCGCCTTTGCCGCCGCGCTGGTCTGTGAACAGCAGGACCCGGCGCTCCGCGGCTGCGGCGAATGCAAGGCCTGCCGGACGGTACTGGCCGGTTCACACGCCGACGTGATGTCCGTGACCACGGAGAAGGTCACCATCAGCATCGACGAGGCCCGTGACCTGGTCCGCAAGGCCCAGGACAAGCCGTCCACCGGCCGGTGGCGCGTCATCATCGTGGAGGACGCCGACCGGATGCAGGAACGCAGCACCAACGTGCTGCTCAAAGCCATCGAAGAGCCGCCGCCCCGGACCATCTGGCTGCTCTGCGCGCCCAGCCCGGGTGACGTCCTCGTCACCATCCGTTCCCGCTGCCGTCCCGTGGGGCTGCGGCTGCCGCCGGTTGAGGATGTCGCCGATCTCCTGGTCCGGCGTGACGGCATCGACCCGGCTGTCGCGCTGCACGCGGCGCGGGCCGCGCAGAGCCACATCGGCGTCGCCAAGCGCCTGGCCACCGACGACGGCGCACGCCAGCGCCGCGAGAGCATTGTGCGGCTGCCCTTGTCGCTGCGGAATGTCTCCGGTGCCATGAAGGCCGCGGCCGATCTCGTGGCCCTGGCCGAAGCGGAAGCCGCCAGTTCCTTTGAACAGCGGGACGCTGCGGAGAAGGAAGCGCTGCTCGCGTCCCTGGGCGCGCCCGCAGGCGGGACCCTGCCGCCGTCGCTCCGCAGCCAGGTGAAACGCCTGGAGGAGGACCAGGTCCGCCGGGCCAAGCGCTCCAAGAACGATTACTTCGACCGTGCGCTGACGGACCTGCTCTCCTTCTACCGGGACGTGCTGATGATCCAGCTGGGCAGCTCCGGCCCCCTGGTCAATGAGGGACTCCGCCGGGAGCTGGACGAGTTCGCGGCCTACGGCTCCCCGGAACAGACGCTGATGCGCATGGAGGAGATCAACACCGTGCGCCGCCGCCTGGTGACCACCAATGTGGCGCCGCTGCTGGCCATCGAAGCCATGGCAGTGAGCCTGCTGTAATGCCGCAGCCGTCCTTCCGCCGGCCCGGCCGGTCCGATCCGCAAGCCGCTCCAGGAGTCAGCATGACCACCGCCACCGCCCGCCGCCGTTTTCCACGGCTGGCCGCCGCCGCCGCTTCGGTGCTGCTGCTGGCCTCCGGCTGCACCTCCGCACCGGGCACTGACGAGAACGACGGCGGAGACTCCGCCAGCACTGCAGCAGCCGATGTCATTGGCGACGTCCCCGGCGAGCTGCGGGAGTTCTACAGCCAGGACGTCGACTGGACCGGCTGCGAGGGCGACTTCCGCTGCGCCACCGTCACCGTGCCCATGAACTATGCCGACCCGGGCGCAGGAACAGTGGAGCTGTCAGTGATCATGGCGGAGGCGGACGGGGACGCCCGGGGCACGGTCCTGATCAATCCCGGCGGTCCCGGCGGATCCGGTTACGACGCCGTCAGCCAGTCCATGGAAAGCATCACCAGCGACCGGCTGCGGGATAACTTCAACCTGCTCGGGTTCGATCCGCGCGGCGTCGGCCGGTCCACACCGGTAAAGTGCCTGAGCGATCAGGAGATGGATGAGGCCCGGGCTGAATACATCGATGCAAGCACCCCGGAGGGCCTGGCTGCCTCACGGCTGAGTGCGAAGGAGTTCGCGGATGCCTGCGCGGCCGAGACCGGCGAACTCCTCGGGTTTGTCGACACGGCCAGCGCTGCCCGCGACATGGACATCCTGCGGGCGGTTGGGGGTGATGAGAAGCTGAACTACCTCGGCTTCTCCTACGGCACCTATCTGGGCGCCACGTATGCCGAGCTTTTCCCGGAGAAGGTGGGCCGGTTGGTGCTCGACGGCGCCCTCGACCCCTCCTCCAGCAACGAGGACATCACGCTCGGCCAGGCCCGGGCCTTCGAAAAGGCCATCCGCGCCTACGTCGAGGACTGTGTGGCCGGCAGCGGCTGCCCGCTCGACGGCAGCGCCGACGACGGCGTCGCGGCCATCCAGGAACTCCTGGCCTCGGTCGAGGCCCGCCCGATGACGGCGGGCGACGGCCGCCTGGTCACCGTCTCCACCTTTGTCAGCGGCTTCATCCTCCCGTTGTACGACGACGCGAACTGGCCGGTGCTGTCGCAGGCACTGGAGAGCGCCCTGCAGGGCGACCCGACGTACATGCTCCGCCTGGCGGACATCAGCGCGGACCGCGCCGAAGACGGCACCTACCGGTCCAACAGCACCGTGGCCTTCAACGCGGTCAACTGCCTCGATTACCCCATGGTCAGCGACGACGCACAGATGGCAGCCGACGCCCTGGAGCTGGCGGCGGCGTCCCCCACCATCGGCAAATACCTCGCCTACGGCGGCGTCACCTGCGAGGCGTGGCCGCACGGACCCGTGAATGAACCGCACCCCATCAAGGCCTCCGGCGCGGCGGACCTGCTCGTGATCGGAACCACCGGCGATCCCGCCACCCCGTATGAATGGTCGGAAGCGCTCGCGGCACAGCTGGAATCCGCGGTGCTGGTGACCTGGGAGGGCGAAGGACACACGGCGTATGGGCGCGGCAGCCAGTGCATCGAAGACACCGTGGACGATTACTTCATCGACGGAACCGTGCCCAAGGACAACACGGTCTGCTGATGAGCTCCGACTGCGGCCGCCATTTTGACCCGCACCCCCGGGACGTATAAAGTAGTTCCTTGTGGATTCTGGCCGTAACCGGTCAGGTGAAGCCCGCCTCCTTAGCTCAGTTGGTAGAGCGTCTCACTCGTAATGAGAAGGTCGCCAGTTCGATTCTGGCAGGAGGCTCAGCTAAACCCCCGGCACCTTCGTGCCGGGGGTTTTCTGTTGTCCGCGCCTTGCGAATAGGGGAAATACTGCGCTTAAATTCCAGCTTCCTTGCGCCGGAATTTGGGATTTTCCGTTGGGGGCCGCCGTAGCCTCGAAGAGGAACTGCACGGGCAGAATACCTGCGGACGAAGGGGATACTCATGGACACAGCATTGACGGGTCACACTACCCGCCGCTACACCATGGTCGAGCGCGATTTCTTCCTGGCACCGTTCTGCAACGAATGCAACCGCCGCATGGTCCCCGACTGGGTGGAGGACAGGGGCCGCTGGGTCATCACTGGTTTCCGCTACCCGGGCGTGCGCTGCAGCAGCCACGAGCGCCGCGTCCTTCCCGAGTACTTCGGGATCTCCCAGTATGTTCCTGCCGAAGGTTCGCAAATGCGGCGGGAAACCACAACGTCTGCGCGGCGCCCCCACGCCGGCAGCCGGTTCCTGGGGCTGGGCAGCAAACGCGCACAGCGTACCCTCGCTTAGCAACAGGTCCCTTGATACGCCCGGCCGTCCCCGGGTAATTGACCAGGAACCCTCGTCGTTTTCCCCAAGAAGCGGCGGGGGTTTCTGTTTTAAGAGCCGTTCCGCGGTTGACAGCGTTCCGCAGTTGACAGCGTTCCGCGGTTCAAAAGTGCTGGATTCAGCTGCTGCGGTTGCGGGCAGCCACGGTTGAGAGCTGCTGCGCTTGAAAGATACTGCGTTTGAAAGATACTGCGTCCAGGTCCCTGTGCGGGAACCGCCCGGTCAGTTTTGTGCCGGGGGCATCCTGCCGGCCAGCAGCGCTTTGATGCGGTCTTCGGCATCCGGCAGGGCCGAGGTACTGGCAGCTACGTTGGCCTCTTCCACAGCGCGCACTACTTCGTTGCGCTGGATCTTGACCCCGCGGGGTGCGTCGATGCCTATGCGCACGCCGTCACCGCGTGAATCCAGAACAGTGATGACAATGTCATCCCCGATCAGGATCTGCTCCCCGGACTTGCGTGTTAGCACCAGCATCCGCCCACTCTACCCCACGGCGGGGCGAAGGGCGGGAAGCGTGGAACCGTTCAGCACGGCGGGTTTTCCTCTCCGGGGATCAGAGGGGTCAGAGCACTGGAGTGGGCGAGGGGCCGCCGTCGAGCCAGCCGATAGGCAGGCCCAGCTCGTTGACGGACTGCGGCGTACCCGTAGTGTCGATGCCTTCGACGGCTGCGGCGTCCACCACCGCCGCTGACCGGACCGCCCCCACCCACGCAGCGGTGTCTTCGGACTTCCGGCTTGCGTCGACCGCGACCCAGACCTGATCGGCGGCCAGGGCGGAGATCAGCGTGGTGTGCCGCCCCATTTCGGTGCCGGTCCGGCCCAGGCCGTAGGCCAGGAAGATGCTGTGGCCCGCCATCACGCCGGCTGCACGGGCTGTTGCCACCGCACGCCGGTCCGCCGCCCGGCCCACGCCGTCGGTCTCCAGGACTCCCGCGATCCGGACGGCTGCCGCGCCGGCACCGGACGCGTCAGCCATGGAACGGCAGACCTCCAGCGCGTCGTCGCCGAGGCCAACCACCATCACCAGGTCTCCTGCGCCTGTGAGCGGAGCAGGAGCCATCGGCACTGCACTGCGCTGGGCCGGTTCCAGGCTCTGGTTGATGCGGCCCAACACGGGCTGGCCGGGAACGCCCTGGTTCATTAGCTGCATTGACTGCTGCTGCAGCCCGGGCGTGAAGGCGGCGGAGCCCGACGCCGGGGCGCCGGTACTGGCTGCGAGGGTATCCATCAGCTGTGCGAACGCCGTGGAGTCGGTCGAGACGGCCGGAGCCGGTTCGTCCGCCGGAAGCACGGCAGGAGGCAGTGGGGCCGGGGCTGGTGCGCTCGGGGCAGGCGGAGCCGGGGCATGCGTCTCGGGGGCAGGCACAGGTTCGATAGCGAGGGGCTGTACCACGGGGGCCGCCTGGACAACGGCCTGGCCTGCGGAGCCGGACCGGTGAAGGGTCGACTCGGCCCGTTCCGCCTCTTCGAGGAGCGCCGAAATACCCGCCCGGCCGGATACCGTCCCGGCGGGCAGATCCGGTTCCACCGGCGCCCGGCGGCGGCCGCTGGGCGGCAGCTCCACGGTCACCTCGTAATGCTGGCGGGAAAGGAAACCGCCAATCCCGCCGATGGTCACCTTTTCCGCAGCAATAATCCGCGCCTTCGGGCCATGTTCGGCTAACACCTGGGCTTTCAGGACGTCAAGCGACGGCCCCTCAAGCTGAAATCGTCTCGGTTCCACGCACCACCCCTACAGTCTCGATACCGACATTACCCGCTGTTGCTTCCTGGTAGGACAGCACCGGCAGTCCACCGGTCTGGGCGGAGAGCAGCCGGCGCATCCCCGGGCGCAGGGCCGGGGCGCAGACCAGCACCGCGTTGAACCCGGCATTCTCGGCCGCCGCAACGGCGTTCTTCAGCGAGGCCAGCACGGTATCGACCTTGGCCGGATCAAGCAGGATCTGGCTGCCCTGGTCGGAGGGCCGCAGGGCTTCGAGCATGGACTGTTCCAGTGCCGGGTCGATCATGATCACCCGGAGGACCCCGTCGGCAACGTATTGTGCGGCGAGTGCTGGACCCAGCGCGGTCCTTGCGGTCTCGATCAGCCCCTCCGGATCCTGGGAGACCTTGGCGCGCAGCAGCAGGGACTCGTAGATCCGGGGCAGGTCGTTGATGGGAATCTGCTCCGCCAGCAGTCCCTGCAGCACCCGCTGCACTTCCGCCAGGGAAAGCACATTGGGAATCAGTTCGTCCACGGCGGAGGGATTGACCTGCTTGACGCCCTCGGTCAGCACCCGCACGTCCTCGCGGGTGAGCAGCCTCGCAGCGTTGGCGGTGATGACGGAGGACAGGTGCGTGACCAGTACGGACACCCGGTCAATGACCGTGGCCCCCGACATTTCGGCGGCGTGCTGCATTTCCGCCGGAACCCACTTGCCGGCCAGGCCGAACACCGGTTCCACCGTGGCGGTGCCGGGCAGCCCGTCAAGGTAGTCCCCCAGCGCCAGGATCCGGCCGGCAGGGGCGTCCCCGCGTCCCGCCTCCACACCGGAGATCCGGATGACATAGGTGGACAGCGGCAGTTCCACGCTGTCGCGTGTCCGCACGGGGGGCACCACGATGCCCAGGTCCATCGCGATCTTGCGGCGCAGCGCCCGTACCCGGGCCAGGAGATCGTCGGACCCGCCCGTGACAATGTCCACCAGATCCGGTGCCAGGAGGATCTCGAGCGCATGAACGCGCATCTGTTCAATCAGGTCCTCAGTGGTCTCTGAGCTGGCGGGTGCGTCCAGGGCCGCCTGGGCGGAGTCCTTTTCAGCCTGATCGCTTGTCTCCTTGGATTTGATCCGCTGCGAAATGAAGAGCAGCAGTGCGCCGATGATCAGGAACGGGGCGATCGGCATGCCGGGGATCATGCCCATCACTATCGCCGCGCCGCCCGCAATCATCAGCGCGTTCCGGGACTGGCCCAGCTGCGCGCCGGCCGTGGACCCCATGTCCGCCTCGGCATTGGAGCGGGTGACGATCATGCCGGTGGAGACGGCCATCAGCAGCGCGGGAATCTGGGTGACCAGGCCGTCGCCGATGGTCAGCAGGCTGTAGGTGTTCACTGCTTCGCCGGCGGACATGCCGCGCTGGAGCATCCCGATGGCGATGCCGCCGATGAGGTTGATGATGATGATGATCAGGCCGGCTATTGCGTCACCCTTGACGAACTTCGATGCACCGTCCATGGCGCCGTAGAAGTCCGCTTCCGCCGAGACCTCCGCCCGGCGCTCCCGGGCCTGCGTGTCAGTAATCAGTCCGGCGTTGAGGTCCGCATCGATCGCCATCTGCTTGCCCGGCATGGCATCAAGGGTGAACCGCGCACCTACTTCGGCCACGCGTTCCGCACCCTTGGTCACGACCACGAACTGGATCACCACCAGGATCAGGAAGATCACCGAGCCGATGATCAGCGAGCCGCCCACGGCCACGTGGCCGAACGCCTCAATCACCTGGCCGGCATACCCCTCCCCCAGCACCAGCCGGGTGGACGCCACGTTTAGGCCCAGCCGGAACAGTGTGGCGACCAGCAGCAGGGACGGGAACACCGAGAAGTCCAGCGGCTTGCGGACGAACATGGTGGTCAGCAGGATCACCAGTGCCAGCAGGATGTTAATGATGATCAGCACGTCCAGCAGGCCCGCGGGGATGGGCACCACCAGCAGCAGGATGATGCCGATGACACCAATGGGGACGGCGAGCTTCAGGAGGTTGCGGTTGCGGTTCATGACGCGGCCTTACGGTGTTGTGGGGTGGTAACGGGTTCGGGCGGTGCGGCCGCCATGGTGTGCATGCCCCGGGCGGCGCCCCGCCGCTTCAGGGCCATAACGAAGGCCAGGACCCGGGCGACGGCGTTGTACAGTTCCGCGGGGATTTCCTCGTTGAGCTCACAGGCGCTGTGCAGGGCACGGGCCAGGGGGATGTCCGAGACCATGGGGACGCCCTGTTTTTCCGCCTCTTCGCGGATCCGGGAGGCGATGTTGTCCGCCCCCTTGGCGACGACCCGGGGCGCGGACTTGCCCGGCTCGTATTTCAGGGCAACAGCCACGTGCGTCGGGTTCACCAGGACGACGTCGGCATCCGCCACAGCGGCGATCATCCGGTTCCGGCTCATGGCCAGCTGCCGGGACCTGCGCTGCGACTTGATCAGCGGATCGCCCTCACTGTTCTTGTTTTCATCCTTGACTTCCTTTTTGGTCATGCGGGTGCGTTTGCGGTTGCGTTTCATGACCACCATGATGTCGGCAGCGGCCAGGACCAGGCCGGCGGCAACGGCAGCCTGCAGCAGCAGGGCGGTGCCTCCGCCCGCTGCTTCCAGGACGGCCGAGACCGGCAGCCCGCCGGCGGACATCAGCACCGGCATAAGCTGCTGGATCACCGCATAGAGGACCAGTCCCACCACTGCCGTCTTGAGCAGGGACTTGACGCCGTTCCACAGGGCCTGGGTGCCGAAGACGCGCTTGACACCGGTGATCAGGTTGAACTGTTCGAATTTGCCCTTGAATTTCTTCACGTGGATCCCGCCCTGCAGTCCGGCGGTCAGCAGGACGACGACGGCAACCACACCCAGCAGCGGGCCAAGGATGAAAGCCAGGGTGCCCAGCCCCTCGTTCATCTGGGTGAGGGCCAGCAACGGATCGGGGTCCGCGATGGTGGTGGCAACGCCTGCCAGGATATCCCCCGCGGCTTCGCTGCCGCGCGAAATGGTGAACGGCATCATCAGGGCAGCGGTGCCCACGCCCACCCACGCGGTGAGGTCTTCTGAACGGGAAAGCTGGCCTTTGGAACGGACTTCCTTCATCCGTTTCTCGGTGGCCTGCTCGGTCCGTTCCCCTGAGTCCTGCTCCGGCATCTATCCCACCCCCGTCAGCCCGCGCACGATAGTGTCGACCAGCCCGGAGACAATGCGGGGCAGGGCAAGGAAAACAACGGAAGCCAACGACAGGGTCAGCAGGATCTTCAGCGGAAAACCGAGGGCGAAGGCATTCAGGGCCGGAGCCACGCGGGTGAGCAGGCCCAGCCCGGCATCAGCCAGGAAGAGGACCACCAGCAGCGGCCCGGCAATCTGCACCGAGGCCAGGAACATCTGCGAGACCGCGGTGGTCAAGGCCGACGCCGGTTCGCTCAGGTCCAGTCCCCCGGTCAGCGGCAGCGCGGTGAAGCTGCGCAGCAGTCCGCCGATAATCAACTGATAGCCGTCCGAAGCGAAAAGCAGTGCCAGGGCGGTGATCTGGAAGACGCGGGTGAACTGGGCACCGTTGACCATGGACTGCGGATCGAAGGCCTGGGCGAGCTGGAAGCCGCCGAAGGTGTCGATGAGGTTGCCGGCGGACTGGACGGCTGAGAACACCACGAGCACCAGGAATCCCAGTACGGCACCCACCAGCAGCTCCAGGACCAGGGCCATAAAGAACGCTCCGGTGCCCAGCGCGCTGTAGTCCTCGCTCACCTGCGGCGCTATGGCGAGTGCCAGGCCAAGCCCGAGCATGGCTTTGATGCGCGCCGGGAAGGCGTTGTAGGAGAACGGCGGCGCGACGATCAGGAAGGCCACCATCCGCACCGAGGCCAGCAGGAACGCCTCGATCCACTCCTGGTCAAGGGTAATCTCCATCTAACCCCCGCCGAGCAGGGACGGGATCCTCTGGAACATCTCATGGGTGAAGGCCACGATTTCAGAAATCATCCAGTGTCCACACACCACCAGGGCGAGGGCCACGGCCAGGGCCTTGGGTACAAAGGACAGCGTGACTTCCTGGATCTGGGTAATGGACTGGATCAGCGAGATGGCGAACCCAACCACCAGCGCCGTGATCAGCACCGGCGCGGACAGCTTGGCCGACACCCACAGCCCCTGCATCGCAATGTCCAGTACGGCGTTTGTATCCACTAGGTACCGCCCTGGTAACTGTTGATCAGGGAGGTAATGATCAGGCCCCAGCCGTCCACGAGGATGAACAGCAGGATCTTGAACGGGAGGGAGATCATCACCGGCGGGAGCATCATCATGCCCATGGACATCAGTGCCGCGGACACCACCAGGTCAATGACCAGGAACGGGATGAAGATGACGAATCCGATGATGAACGCGGCCCGCAGCTCGGAAATCATAAACGCCGGGATCAGCGTGGTCAGTGGAACAGACTCGGGGGTTTCCGGGTTTTCCTGCCCGGCCGCGCGGGTCATCAGCGCGATGTCCTCTTCACGGGTATGCGCGAGCATGAACTGCTGCAGCGGCCCGGTCCCGGTGTCGAGGGCGGTATCGAAGTTGAGCTCACCGTTGAGGTACGGCTGCACGGCCAGCGTGTTAATTTCGCTGATCACCGGAGCCATGATGAACAGCGAGAGGAACAGTGCCAGTCCCGCGAGGACCTGGTTGGGCGGGATCGAGGGCAGCGACAACGCGTTGCGGGTCATGGCCAGCACCACGAAGATCTTGGTGAAGGAGCTGAGCATCAGCAGCAGCGACGGTGCCACCGAAAGCAGGGTGATGCCGATCAGCGTGGTCACAGCCGTGGAGGGCGAGCCGTCCTGGCCGTTGATGTCGATACTCAGCCCGCCGCCGTCGTCGGGCTCGGTGGGGGCGGCGGGATCGGTGGGTGCCACGGGGGGCGCCGGATCAAACGTGGTGGCATGGCCGGCGGCAGCGCCCAGCAGGAGCAGGCCAACCACAGCGAGGAACAGCGCAACAGCCAGTCCGAGGGTGTGCCGTACCCTGCGCACGTCGACGGCGGCGCTCACCCTTTGCGTCCCCGGCGGAGGGCTGCGCCGGCCTGGCGCCAGGTGTCAGGGGCGAGGATGGAACCGGACAGCGCGGACTTCGCGGGTACCGGCTGGACCGGCGGAAGGGCATGCGCCCCGCGGCCGGCACGGCGTGAGGGCAGGCCGGCGGAAGGATCTCCGGCGTACTGCGGATACGGGTCGGCAGCCTTGGCGGCTTCCAGCGAGGCAGCGAAACCGTCGTCCGACGTGGGCAGGGGTTCGGGTGCCGGGGGCAGTTCGGCGGTGTGCAGCACGTTCACCGAAGCTTCGGTGACGCCCAGGAGGAAGCGCTGCCCTTCGGTCTCGACCACCACCACGGAAGCTTTGGGGGTCAGCGGCTGCCGGCTGACGACGCGTACTGCGGGCTGGTTCGCTCCGTCGAAACGCGCGTTACGGGTGAGGTAGCGCTGGAGGAACCACAGGAGTCCAAGGACGGCGCCGAGTGAAACCAGGACGCGGAGTCCCAGAAACAGGGTATCCACTAATTGAGCCCCTCGACCACGTCCAGGATTTTCGTGATCCGCACCGCGTAGTCCTGGTCAATGACCACAACTTCTCCGTTGGCGATCAAGCGGCCGTTCAGCAGGATGTCTGCCGGCGCTCCGGCGGAGCGGTCCAGCTCCACGACGCGTCCGGGTTCGAGGTTCAGGACATCGCGCACGGACATCCGGGTGTGGCCGATTTCCACGGTCAGCGCCATCTCGATGTTGTTGATACGGCCCATCTTGCCCACGATCGAGGGGTTGGACTGCCCGCCCTGGGTGCCCGGGTTGTCCCGCAGCCGGATGGCGAACCATCCGGCGGTGCCCTCCGGGGAACGGAGTTCGAAAACGACGCTGGCCGGATCGGCGAAAAGTGCTGATGCGTCCTCGGTGCGGGCCTCACCGAGAACGCCGATGCCCAGCGTGGCGCTGGCGGCTTCGAGGGAGGGGCGCAGTACGTCTGCCGCCGAGACGAGCGCGGAATCGGTGCCCGCGACGTCGGCCAGGGGTGAGGAGCTGTCCAGGACCAGGGCCAGGTCGGCCGATTCGGTGCCCACGAAGGACGCGGTGACTGCCGTCGCGGTGTGCGACGCCGGCACTCCGGCCCCGTTATGCGGGATCGGTTCCAGGACAAGGGGGGTGGGCAGACCCCGCACCAGGGCGGAAACGGCGTCGGCGTGCAGGCTGTGCGGGCTGGACATGTTTACTTCTCCTCGATACTGACGATGCTGCCGGCGAGGCGTGACCCGCTGGCACCTACTGCTGCCTGCGCCAGCGTCTGTCCGTCAACGGTGACGTTCAGCGGGCGGTGGCGGGGATGCCCGAGATTCAGGACGTCCCCTACGGCAAGGTTTAGGACCATGGCGGGTTTCACCGTGATGGGTTCCAGCTGCAGGCACACCTTTACGGGCACGTGTGCAATCTGCATCTGGACAAGTTCGGCCGGCGTGGCGATGGTGGATGGGGTGCTCAGCGGGTCCAGCTGCGGGAGCAGGGCGGCCGCGGGGATGGCCACGGTGGCGGGAGCGGTGGTTTCGCCAACCACCATCTCGAAGGTGGCCACAATCATGGGGTCCCCGGACGCGGCGGCCTGGGCGAACTGCGAGTTGTACTGCACCGAGGCCAGGGTCAGCGGGGCGGAGAGCAGGTGGCCGAGGGAATAGTGCAGGTCCTCCACGGCGTCGTCCATGATTTTGCCCAGCAGTGCCTGCTCGATATGCGTGAACTTGCGCTCCGGGGCCGTCTGGAAGCCGGTGCCGCCGAGCATGTGCCCCACCCAGGACAGCGCGGCGGCCATCGGAAACTGGATGACTGCTTTTGCGGATGTGGTGGAGATGTTGAACAGCACCATGCCGGTGTTGTCCGGCAGGGCGGCGGCGTACTCGTCATAGCTGAGCACCTGCACCTGCTCGGAGGTGACCTGGGAGAGCACCCGGACCTTGGCGGTCAGCTGGGTGCCCCACTGGCGGGCGAAGGTATCGAAGGCCATTTCCAGCACCCGTGCGTGCTCGCGGGCCAGCGTGGTGGGCCGGCTGAAGTCATAGACCTCTACGGGCTTGGCTTTCACGGGCATGCTTAAGGAGGGTGAATCTTGGACCATCACATACCGCACTATCGGCAGTTGCGCCGTCCGCGTAAGAAGGGCTGCTAGGTGCCCGCGGTGGCTTGGCGCTCCGCGACGATTCCGGGGATGAGCGAGCGGACGTCCTCGCTTTGGCCGGACAGGACGACGATGTCGACGCGCCGGTTCCGTGCGAGTTCCGCGGCATCCCTGCCGGGCGTCAGCGGGCGGGATTCCCCGTAGCCGACCGCCTTGATGTGGTCCTGGAGGACCCCGCCGCTGGACACCAGGTAGCGGAGCACGTTCACGGAACGGGATGAGGACAGTTCCCAGTCCAGGGCGTTGTCCGCGAATTGCCGGACCTGGGCCGTGTGGCCCTCGATGGAGACCTGGTAGGTAGTGGGCGCCAGGGCGGGTCCCACCGTGTCCAGGACCTGCACGGCCTGGTCGGTGAGGTCCGCCAGGTCAGGGGCGAAGAACATTTCGGAGCTGACCAGGCGGATGGTCAGGCCGCGCTCATCCATTTCGAAGCGGACGGCGTCTTCCATGCCCTTTTCCTGCAGCCCGGCGTAGATGGCGTCCTGCAGTGCCGTGAGGTCGTCCACCTCCTTGGCTGCCTGTGCGGCCAGGGAGGCCTCGGGTTCGACGACTTCCTCGCTGTCCACCTGGTCCGGCGGCACAATGATGCCGACGGCGGTGTCCACCGTGTTGCTCTCCTCCGCGCCGAATCCGGTGGCCAGGGATTCCTTGAGCTGTTCGAACTTCTTCGCATCCACGGTCGACATGGCGAACAGGACAATGAACATACACATCAGCACGGTGACCATGTCCATGTAGGAGGCCATCCAGCGTTCGTCGGGATGCTCCTCCTCTTCTACCTTGGGACGCCGGCGTTTGGTGCTCACGCTGCGTCCTGGACCTTGTCTGCGGCGTCGGCCTTGTCAGCCTTGTCGGCCTTATCCGCTTTGCCGCCCAGTGCGTGGGCGGGGACCATCGCGCGCAGCCGCTCCCCGAGCAGGCGGGGCTGGCTGCCGGCCTGCAGGGCCAGGACACCCTCCATGACCAGCGTCATTTCCTCGGCTTCGAGGTCCGCCAGCCGCTTGAGCCGGGTGCTGATGGGCAGCCAGATGAAGTTGGCCGAAAGCAGTCCCCAGAGGGTCGCGACGAAAGCCGTGGCGATCATGGGTCCCAGATGGTCCGGTGTGGAGAGGTTTTCAAGGACGTGGGTCAGCGAAACGACCGTACCGATAATGCCGATGGTCGGCGCGTAGCCGCCGAGGCCGTTGAAGAACTTCACCGCAATCTTGTCAGTGGCCGACTTGGTGGCAATTTCATCCTCGAGCAGCATCCGCAGTTCCTCGCCGTCGGTACCGTCGGCGATGTTCTGCAGGGCAGTGCGCAGGAAGGGGTCTTCGGCTTCAGCGGCATCCTGCTCGAGGGAGAGGAGGCCTTCGCTGCGGGCCTTTTCAGCCAGCAGGACCACCCGGTCAATGGTCTCCTGCGGTTTGGGGGTCTTGCCTACGAAGGCCCGCGGCAGGGATTTGAAGGACAGGAGGAAGTCCTTGAGGGTGCTGCCGCCCAGGCCCACGGCTATGGTGGCTCCGAACACGAGGATCATCGGCGCGGGCAGCAGGAGCGCGGACACATGGGCACCTTCGAGGGTGATCATGGCGTAAAGCGACCCGAAGGCGAGGACTAAGCCGATAATTGTTGCTGGATCCATTAGTCGTTCCTAGGGCGAAGGGGCACAGTGTTGACGGCGGATGGCTTATCCGGGTCTGCGGAAAAAGTGTCGGGTACGAGCCCCAGGCTGCGGCCCGGAACCCGCGGAGGGATATCCCGGGCCATGGAGATGACCTGCGCCCGGTAGGCGGCAATCCTGTCGATGACCTCCGGCAGGCTCTCGGTCACGATGTATTTTGCTCCGTCAACCATGACCAGGGTGGTGTCCGGATTGGCGTGGATCCGCTCGATCAGGTCAGGGTTGATCGCGAACTGAGCATCATTGAGACGCGTAAGAACAATCATTGCCCCGTCCTGGCTAGTTCCACAGGACTCCGATAGGTCCTCACCCCTACTTTCGGCCGTTGCGCCGCCGTCGTTAGGAACGCCGCCCACGGGCACCCTGTCCGGCGGGGCCTTTAACGCACCGGACGGCCCCGCCTGTCCAGGCGGGGCCGTCCGGTGCGGAACGCATTAGCGCTTCAGGTTGGTCAGTTCCTGCAGCACTTCATCCGAGGTGGTGATGATTCGGGCATTGGCCTGGAAGCCGCGCTGGGCCACGATCAGGTTGGTGAATTCCTGGGACAGGTCCACGTTGGACATTTCCAGGGAACCCGCAACGGCGTTGCCCATGCCGGGATCGCCGGGGCCGCCGAGTACCGGATTGCCGGAGTTGACGGTGGCGGTGTAGCCGGAGTTGCCGGCCTTCTCCAGACCGGCCGGGTTGGTGAAGGTGGCTACGGCGATGCGTGCCAGGGACTGCTTGGCGCCGTTGGTGAAGGAACCGATCAAGGTGCCGTCCTTGGCAATGGAGAAGGACTCCAGGGTGCCCGCGGCGCGGCCGTCCTGGCCGGTCACTGACGCCGTGCTCACGCCGGCGTAGCTGGACAGGGCGGTGAGGTCCACCGCAGCACCCCCAACCGTGATGGAGGCGGCGTTCCCGGCTGCCTGCTTGCCGTCGGTGAAGGTCAGCGGAACAGTGGTAGCTCCCGGTGCGGAAACGTCCCAGCCGGTGCCGGTACGGGTGAAAGTCAGCGGGATAACGCTGGCGACGCCGTTGTTGTTGTAGACGGTCATATCACGCACGATCGTGCCGGCAGCCCGCGGAGGAACAGCTGCCGGATCCGCAGGCAGGGTCTCGGAGGGCAGGTTTCCACCCATGGTGACGTTCGCCGTCGCCTTGGCGGGGGAAACCGCGCCGTCGGGCAGGGTGACGTCGCCGACCGCACCACCGGTGTTGATGACTCCGTCGACGCCGGTCCAGCCCTGGACGATTTTGCCGTCCGTGGTGACCAGGCGTCCGGAGGCGTCCATGTCGAAGGCGCCGGCACGGGTGTAGGTGGTCTGGGTGCCCTGTTTGGTGACGAAGTAGCCGTCACCGGAAATCATCAGGTCCGTGGCGCGGCCGGTGGACTGCGCCGAACCCTGGGTGAAGTTGGTGGTGATGCCCGAGACGAGCACGCCGAGGCCCACCTGGGCGGGGTTCGAGCCGCCGTTGTTGGCGCCGGGGGCCGTGGCGCCCTGGGTCAGCTGGGACAGGGTGTCCTGGAACTGGACGGCCGTGGCCTTGTAGCCGGAGGTGTTGACGTTGGCAATGTTGTTGCCGGTGACGTCAAGCATTGTCTGGTGTGAGCGGAGTCCGGAGATGCCGGAGTAAAGGGAGCGAAGCATGGGTGGCGCCTTTCAGCTTGGGTGGTGCCTGGGAAGGAGGTTATGCGGTTACTGCGGGAGCTTTAGGTGTGGACTCGGCGGATACAACTCCGGAGATCCGGTCCAGGAGGACGTCTTCACCCTCGATGTTGACGGTGGGGACGCCGGCGGCGTAGGACACCGACTTGGCGGTTCCGGTCACGGCCACGCCTTCGTCGTTGGTGTAGGTGACGTTCTGGCCGATGAGCGCAGCGGCGGCGATGCGCATCTGCAGGGAGAAGTTCTCCTCATCCATCTTGGCCATGGCTGTGAGCTGTTCCATGGATGCCAGCTGGGTGGTCTGGGCGATCATGTCGTTGGTGTCCATGGGCGAGCTTGGGTCCTGGTTGCGCAGCTGGGTGACCAGCAGGTGCATAAAGACCTCGCTGTCCATGCTCTGCTTGGGTGTGCGGGTGGGCTCGGCAGCGATACTGCTGCCGGGGGTTGCCACGACTGCTTCGATAGGCACAGTGGTCTCCTTTTCTAGGCCAGGAAATCGATGGTCAGTGCCGCGTCCGGGGATCCGGGGCGGTAAGTCTTGGGTGTGTTGTCCTCCGGGCGCAGGGCACGCGAGGCAGGCTGTCCTGCCTCAGCCGCAGCACCCGGGTCGGCAGGGCCGTCACCATCACCGCGGTCAGCGCCCTGTCCGGGCGCATCCTGTGAGGACAGTGACAGGTTCGCGTTCATCCCGGAACCGGCAAGATCGCGGCGAAGGTCCGTCAGCAGGGTGCGCAGCGCCTCCCGGCCGGCGTCGGAGGGAGCGAAAAGCTCAATCCGCACACCGTCGGCGCCCACATGGGCACGGACGGTGACCGGTCCGAGGTTGTCCGGGGTGATGCTCAGCGTCATCGTGTGCTCCCCCTGAGGAGCCGCCGCGAGGCTGAAGAGCGGCTGGGACACCTGGGACAGCAGCGGGGTGGGGGTGGGTGCCGGAGTGGCAGCCGCGGACACGGCCGCCGGGCTGGACACGATGGTGGACTGCGAAACCGCACCAACGTTCGGCACCATTGCTGGGGCTTCGCCCGCAGCGGCGAGGGTTCCGGCCACGCCGGCCGCTGCGGTAGCCGCAGGGATGGTGGCCGCAGGGACGGAGGGAGAAGCGGTGTCCGTGGCCGCGGAGGCTGGAACTGCCGCGGCAAAAGTCTCAGCGAAAGCCCCGGCAGTGGCCGGCGTGCCGGTGCCGGTGCCGGGGTGAGCCGGGGTGCTGGCTGCGCCGCCGGAAACCGCGCCGGCCGAGGGAAGTGCTGTTCCGGCGGGGATGGCCGGAGCAGCGCCGGGCAGGACGGCAGTGGGCAGGCCGTTTCCGGTCCGTCCGGTCTCCGGTGCCGCCGATGCCTGGCGGGCCGGTCCGGGCGCCGCGGCGGGCCGGGCCAGGCCGGCCGCTGCCGGAACAGTTCCGGTTGCTGCGGGCGAAACAGAGACGGGCCCGGTGGAAGCCGGTGCTGCCGCGGGCATTGCCGGGAGCACCGCAGCGGTGGCACTGGTCGAGGCGGTAAGAACATTGGCTCCGCCGGCCGCGGCTGCCATGGCTGCGGGCGAGCCGGCACTCATGAAAGCGGAAGCCGGAGATACGGTGCCTGTAGTGACGGCGGCAGTTTCCGGTGCCAAGCCGGCTTCGTCCAAAGAGCCGGACCCGGCGGAGACTGTCCCGGCGGGAGCGGTCTCCTGCGGGACTGCCTCCGGAGCGGCCCCGGCCTCGTCCGGGGATACCCCGCCGGCGGGTGGTGCCGGCGTACCGGCAGCAGGCAGGGCAAGACCGGCAAGACCCGCGAAAACTGCGGCCAGGGATGGCGCCGGTGAGGTGGGTGAAACCGAAGTGCGTTCCGGAGAAGCACCAGGGGTGGCGGATTCCTTTTCGGCAGTACCCATCCCGGCGTTCGGGGTCGAAGCGGCCAAGGCGTCCTCGAGTGAGGACCCGAACCGGGCCGCGCCGAACCCGGCGTCGGCGGTGGTGGAAGCGGTCCGCGGGGCAGCAGCGGGGGCGGCCGGACGCGGCATTCCAGTGGGGACGCTCATGCTGCCGATCCCATCATTGCCGCCTGTGCGGCGCGGGCGGAAGCCACCAGGTCGGAGAGGCCTGCGGTGCCTGCAGCGCCGCCGGTTCCGGTGGTTCCTGCGGTTTCGGTGGGCAGGATGCGCCGGATAGTGGTCAGGTTCGCGTCCGTTTCCCACGCATCGCGGATAGCAATGGTCTGGCCCGGCTGCGGAGCATCCACTGCCTTTCCGTTGCCCAGGTAGATGGCGACGTGTCCGCCGTCGTGGCTGAACAGCAGGTCGCCCGCCTGCGCCTGGGCCAGCGAAGCAACCTCGGTGCCGGAGTTCATCTGGTCCCAGGTGACCCTCGGCAGGGTATAGCCCAGGTCCTTGTAGACGTTCTGCACAAACGAAGAACAGTCCAGGCCCTTCGCCGGGTCGTTGCCGCCCCACACGTAGGGCAGGCCCAGGTACTTCTGGACCGCGTCGAGTACCTTGCCGTCGGCAGCTCCGCCGGTGCCCCCGGACGCAGCTGAAGTCAACGCGGAGAGGGTGGAGGCGAATTCCGCGTCGGAGCCGGTCACTGAAGAAGTGGAGGTAGCCGCGGCCGCGTTCGCGGCCTTGGCGCCGGAGAGCTGGCTCAGCGTGCTCCGGATTTCGTCGATCCGCCCAAGGGCGTCCGTCATGCTCATTAGTTGGCTTCCTTCTGCCGGCGGTGCCAGGCGGTGCCGGCGAGTTCATCCAGGATGGTTTGTTCGGTGCGCAGGTCCTCGGCGGCTTCAGCCTCAGCGAACTTGGCTTCAAGCTTTTCCAGGCCCACCGAACGGGCCCGGGCGGAGGAGAATTCAGCGCGGGCCGCTTCCACTTCCGCTGCGTGCCGGGTTCCCAGTGCGGCCAGGTCCGCGAGCATGCTGCGCGAAGACGAGCGGGCGGCGGCGATCGCATTCATGGTCGATACGTCAACCGCCTCGCTGAGGGAAGTTTCAAGGGTGTTGTAAGCCTCGGCGCGGGCCTCACGCGTTTCACGCATGCGGACATTGGCTGCCGCGAGTTCACCGGCGGCCCGGTCCTGCTGCAGCTGGCGCAGGCGAAGCAGGCCGGCGAGGGGGAAAGTACGGGACATCAGGACACCCCCAGCATCCGGGTCAGGGTCTGCAGCTGCGCCCAGGCGGTCTCCGCCGGGGTTTGTTCATCCATGCGCTGCTGCAGGAAGGCGTTGATGGCGTCCTGGTTGTCGACGGCCGCGTCCACGAGTGGATTGGATCCGCGCTGGTAGGCCCCGACGTCGAGCAGGTCCTGGGCAGCGCGGCGGGCGGCCATCACCCGGCGCAGGGTCGAAGCGGCGTCGCTGCGTTCGCGCGGGTTCACCCGGGAAGCCACCCGGGAGATGGAGGCCAGGGCGTCAATCGACGGGAAGTGGCCGGAGACGGCCAGCTTGCGGTCCAGGACCACGTGCCCGTCCAGGATGGACCGGGCACTGTCGGCAATGGGTTCATTGTGGTCATCACCGTCCACCAGCACGGTGTACATGCCGGTGACGGATCCGCGTTCTCCGGTGCCCGCACGCTCCAGCAACTGGGCCAGCAGGGAGAAGGTGGAGGGCGGGTAGCCGCGGGTGGCGGGCGGTTCGCCCACGGACAACCCGATTTCCCGCTGGGCCATGGCCACACGGGTCAGGGAATCCATCATCAGCATGACGTCGGCGCCGCGGTCCCGGAAGGACTCGGCAATGCGGGTGGCCACAAACGCGGCACGCAGGCGCATCAGGGCCGGCTCGTCCGACGTCGAGACGACGACGATGGACCGGGCGAGGCCTTCGGCCCCCAGATCGTCTTCGAGGAACTCGCGGACTTCACGGCCGCGCTCCCCTACCAGGGCGATGACTGATACTTCCGCATCCGTACCGCGCGCAATCATCGAGAGCAGCGACGATTTACCGACGCCGGAGCCGGCGAACAGGCCCATGCGCTGGCCGCGTCCCACGGTGGTGAGGGTGTCCAGTGCACGGACGCCGAGCTGCAGCGGGGTGTCGATCCGGGTGCGCAGCATGGCTGAGGGGGTTTCGTGGTCCAGCGGGACGAAGGCTTCGACCTGCAGCGGTCCCTTGCCGTCGATGGGCCGGCCCAGGCCGTCCAGCACCCTGCCAAACAGTCCGGTGCCGGTGGGGACCAGCAGCGGTGTGCCCTTGGAGCGTGCCGGTGTTCCGGCGGTCAGACCGGCAAGACGGCCGAAGGGCATGCAGCGGATTCCTTCACGGGTGGCAGCCACTACTTCGGCGTCCACTTCCGCTCCGGGGTGGCCAATGGACACCAGGTCGCCCACGCCGCAATCCAACCCGGCGATTTCAATACTCAGGCCCAGGACGGAGGACACCCGTCCGATCCGCTGCGGTGCAGCGGAGCGGAGGGCGGCGGCGAAGCGGTCCGGTCGGGGGCGCCAGGTGGTGGTGGTCATGAGTCCTCCCCCAGCAATGCCGTGCGGGCACGGTCGACGGCGGAGCCCAGCGAGGCGTCCAGGTAGCCGTCCGGGAATTCGGTGACGGCGTCGCCCCGCTGCAGGCCGGCGTCGCCCACAAATTCCACCCGGGCGCGGCGCAGGGTGTCTTCGTCCAGGGACGCGAGGTCCACCGGATGCATGCGGACGCGCTGCACGAGGTCGATGTCAACGCCTTCCAAGGCGCGGGCCAGCGCCGAACGGGCGGAAGCGTCGCCATGTTCCAGTTCGCGGCGCAGCAGCGCTTCGGCCAGATCGATGGCGGAGGCCGCCAGCGCGTCCTGGAGGTCGGTAATCAGGGCCACGGTGCGGCCTTCAAGGCTGAAAACGGCGGAGTTGAGCGCGGTGAGGCTCCGGTTGATGCGTTCCTGTCCCCGGCGCATTTCGTCGTCGTACTGCTCGCGCAGACTGCGGCGCAGCAGGTCGGTGTCTGCGGCGGCGGCGCGGAGGCCGGCGGCATAACCGGCGGCGTGGCCGCGGGCTTCCACCTGTGCACCGAGCTGTGCTTCGTCCTTGGCGCCCAGCGAGGTGTAGATCAGGCGCGAGAACGTCTGTTCGTCAGTAGACATACTCTTCCTCGTCCGCGTGGTGCACCTCGATGATGCCCTGGGCTTCCATCTCGCGGATGGCCCGGACAATGTTGGCCCGTGCTTCTTCCACCTGCGAGAGGCGGGCCGGCCCGGAACTCTTGATCTCGTCGTCGAGCAGCTCCCGGTTGCGTTCGGACACGTTCGTCCGGATGGCATCCAGTACAGCCTCGGTGGCACCCTTCATGGCCAGGGCCAGGGTGCCCACGTCGATGCCGCGCAGCACCAGCTGCACGTCGCGGCGTTCGAGCTTGACCAGGTCGCCGAAGGTGAGCATCCGTGAGCGGACTTCTTCGGCGAGGTCCGGATCGCGGTCCTCCAGGGCCTCGAGCAGGGCGCGCTCGGTCACCGCGTCGGAGCGGTTGATGATTTCCACCAGGGGCTGCACGCCGCCGATGGCATCGGACGCTTCGCGCGCAGCACCCAGGGCGGAAGCACGCGCCCGCAGGGTCTCGGCAACCACGCGCACGGCCTCAGGGGTGGCCCGGGCCATCGTGGCGATGGCCTGCGCGACGTCGGTGCGCAGGTCCGCACTCAGCCCGGTCAGCACGGCGGAAGCCCGCTGCGGCCGCATGTGCGCAAGGACCAGCGCGATCGTCTGCGGCAGTTCGCCGTCCAGCAACGCGATCACCTGGGTGGGTTCAGCGGTTTCGAGGAATTCGAATGACTTGCCCGCCATGGAGGAGGCAAGCCGTTCCATCACGCCGGAGGCACGTTCAATACCGAAGGATGCTTCGAGCAGCCCCATCGCGACGTCGCGTCCACCGTGGGCACGGCGGCGGCCCTCAATGGACATTTCATAGAACTCGTTGATGGCATCTTCAGCCACAGCGGCGTCAACCCGCCGGAGCCGGACAATCTCCGCAGCAATCGACTGCGCCTCCGCCTCGGTGAACTGCTGCATAACCACCGCTGCACGGGACGTTTCCAGCTGCATCAGCACGATGGCAGCCTTCTGGGTTCCGGTCAGTTCGCCCGGGTCGACATCCTGCACCGGGGCGCCGCCCATCGCAAAAGGCTGCGCGCCCTGGGCAAGGGACAGCCCGGCCGGGGCGGTGGCAAGCTCGGTCATGATCGGCTTTCCTCCATGAGGTTGCGAAGGTAATCCGCGGTACGGACCGGATCCTGTGCGGCCAATGCGTCGATTTCCGCACGCTTGCGGTCCTGGTCCACCGCTGCGGCCACAATCTGCATCGACGCGGTATCCGTGGAGACCGCCGGTGCGGGCTCATTGAGCATCGCCAGGGCAGCGGGCGGGGCCAGCGGATCCAGTTCCGGGAGTTCGCCGATATCAATGGCTTCCCGGTTCTGCCGGCGGGAGCGCATGGCGTAGGCGACCAGGGCAAGGATGACGATCAGGACAACGCCGGCCACGATGATTCCCATCTGGAGCATCTGGGCCCGGCGTTCGGCGTCTTCTTCTGCCTGTGCTTCAGCCAGGGCGTCCTGGGCACTGGTGGCGCCGTCCGCGTTGAAGGACACCATCTCCACGGTGATCTCGTCACCGCGTTCAGCATTGATGCCGGCGGCAGTGCCGACCAGTGCTTCCAGGTCCGCGACATTCAATCCGGCGGCTGCGTTGGTGTTCAAGGCCACGGAGACCGTCTGGCGGTTCAGGGAACCGGCCGGGATTTCCCGGGTTTCGGTCACCTTGTTCACCGCGTTGTTCTTAGTGCTCGTCTCGGAGCGGAAAGCACCGTCCTCGCCGGTTCCGCCAGGCACGGCAATGTTGTCCGGTCCGAGGATGCCGGCGGCACCGCCGGCGCCTCCGGTGTATTCCTCGGTGCTGGTGGCTTCGTTCAGCGCGGGGGTGTCCTGCGGCGCGGTGAAGGATTCCTCCACCCGGTTGGCGGACTCGTAGTTCATATCGGCTGCAACCGCTACGGTCGCGTTGCCCGGGCCGACCACTCGGTCCAGCATGGTCTGAACGGAGGCGGAGACCCGCTCCTCATAATCCGTGGCTTGTTTGTCCGCTGACCCGGTGGCACCGGTGCCGACTGCGGACAGCACAGTGCCACTGGCGTCGATGACGGCGACGTCGGTGGACTGCATGCCGTCGACTGAGGCCGAGGTGAGATGCACGATGGCGGACACCTGGTCTGCGCTGAGGGTCTTCGAGCTCTGGGTTTCAACGAACACCGACGCCGTGGGATCCGACTTTTCCGAGACAAAAACGGTGTCTTCGGGGATGGCGAGCTGCACGGAGGCATTCTTAACGCCGTCGATGGCCCCCACGGTCTTGGCGATTTCGCCTTCCAGCGCCCGCTTGTACGTCACGGACTGCTGGAACTCGGAGGACGTTACGCCCATTTCATCCAGCAAAGAATAGCCGCCGGTGGATTCGGAAGGCAGGCCGGCACCGGCGGCCTTGAGCCGCTGGTCGTACACGTGCTCTTCGGGAACCATGATGGATCCACCGCCGTCGGCGACCTCGTAGGGAACGCCGTCGGTCTTGAGCTGTTCGACAATGCTGTTGGCATCCGTAGCCTCAAGCCCGGAGAACAGCGGTGTGTAGGAAGGCTTGGTCAGCCAGGAGGCGAGCAGCGCGATGCCCAGGGCCACCACGGCGATGCCGATAATGGCGATGGTTTTCTGCGCCAGGGTGAACTGACCGGCAGTCTTGCCCAGCCGTCCGGTCATCGCGCTCATGGGTCCGGGCATCAGGCCTGCATCCGCATGATCTCGTTGAACGCGTCAACACCCTTGTTCCGCACGGCGGCGACAAGTTCCAGGGTGACGGAGGCACGGGTGGAGGCGATAGTCGCGGCATGGATGTCATCCAGGTCCCCGGTTACTGCCTGCACGGCGAGGGTCTTGGAAGTCGACTGCAGTTCCGTGACGTTGTCCACGGCGCCGGTGAGCTGGGTGGCGAAGGACGAACCGTCAGTGGAGACGGCCGGCTTGGGAGCTTCCACGTAGCCCGTCGGCGTGGTGCTGCTGACAGCGGCGATGGCGGGAACGGGCATTAGGAGCGTCCAATCTGGAGTGCAGCTTCGTATGTGCTCTTGGCACGGTCAACCACGGCGGCGTTGGCTTCATAGCCGCGCTGGGCGAGGATCAGGTTGCCCATCTGCTCCGACAGGTCGATGTCGGGGTAACGGACGTAGCCTTCGGCGTCGGCAAGGGCATGGTCGGGCTCGTAGACAACCCGGCCTTCGGCGTCGCCGTATGCGACGCCGGCAACGCGGACACCGGTGCCCTCCTGGCCTTCCTGAGCTACGACATAGCGTGCCTGGAAGGCAGCACCGTCGGTGCTGGAAACATTGTTGGCGTTGGCCAGGTTATCGGAGACGGCGTCCAGCCACTTGCGGTGCGTGGTCAGCCCGGTTGCGGCAATGCCGATGGCATCGAAAGTCATTAGTTGGTCCTCATCGCGGTGCGGAGGGAATTCGCTTCCCCGCCGACGGCCTGGGTAGCGAACTGGTAACGCAGCACCGTGTCGATATTGGACAGGGTTTCCGTGTCCAGGTTGACGTTGCTGCCGTCCAGGCGGGTGGGTTCAAGGGAACGCTCGGTAGTGGCGGCGGCCGCTCCGTTACCGGCTTTCACTGACTTGGCGAGGGCATCTTCGAAACTGACGCGCTGGGCCTGGTAGCCAGGGGTATTCACATTCGCGATGTTGTTCGCGATGGTCCGCTGACGGAGAGCAAGACCGTCCAGTGCACTTTGAAGTGCAATGGAGGATACGGAATCGAACACGTGGAACCCAGTTCTCGCTAAAGGGACAGTGCGGCCGATCCGTGGCCTTTTATTTGAGCTATCCGTGCTCATTATTCTTTATCGGCTTAATTGACAGGCAGGTAAGCGGTAACCGCTTAATCTTTTTCGTTTTTTACCGGCCTGCGCTATATGGGAAAGTAAGGTGCCTTGGTATTAAGCGGCTTCTAGCCATCAACTTCGAGGTAAACAGCCGACGGCGGCGGGCCGGGAACACTTCGAATCAACTGGGATTGTTTACGGTTGATCCGCGACTCATTCCGCAGCTGCGCGTAGGCCCGGGACTGCGCTTTGGCGAGCATCCGGGCGCGCGGAATGAGGGCCTCCGGCAGCGGGCCGAGTTCGGCCGGGGGTTCCCAGTCTGCGGCGACCCCGCGTGCCTGTTCGGTCAATGACTGTCCTTCAAGGAAGGACTCCAGGTTGTCTTCAAGCTGGGTGAGGACTTCTTCCCAGAGCATGAAGCCTGCGAGCTCCGCAGGGCTGCGGTACGGCTCCGCTGATTCAGCCGACACCGAGGACCCCTCCCGCGGTTGCCGCTGCGGCGGGTGTTGCTCCCGCGGCCGGAAGCTGGGCGGATGCTTCGTGCCAGGCCAGGCGGATGGGCTCAAGCAGGTCGATGCACTCGCGGGTCAGCTTCGCGTCACGGCCGATATTGGCGTTGAGCAGGGTGGAGAGTGAGTACGTGTAGATGGCGTGGAGGTTTTCCCCGCCCTCCCACACGTCTGTTTTCAGCGTGCCCAGCAGTTCGGTAATGATGGCCTGGGCGTGGAGCAGGTTCTCCGAGGCAAGAGGCCACTCGGCGTTCTGCTGCGCGGTTTCGGCGCGCGCCAGGTCCAGCAGCAGCCGGTCGTACAGCATGGTCAGCAGGCGGGCCGGCGAGGCCGACAACACCGCATTGCGCGCATATTCGGCCCGTTTGGCCGCCATCGACGTATTCACGGTTACTTCTTACTCGAGGAAGCTGAGAGGGAGTCCAGCTGGCCGGTCAGCCAGTCCATCTGGCTGTTGAGGGAGCTGAGCTTGACCTCCAGGTTGGACCAGACCATTTTCAGCGTGGATTCACGCGAGGCCAGGCGGCGGTCCCAGTCCTCGATCTGGCTGTTGAGGGACTTCACGGTGGATTCCTGGCCCGTGATCCGCTTGGTAATGGACCCGTCATATTTATCGGAGGCGGCCTTACCCGCAGCCTCCACCCGGCCGGCAATGGCCTGCAGTGCTGCCTGGGTTTTCTCGGGATCCTCGGCGAGGGCAGCGGCGAACTTCTCGGCATTGAATTCCACCGTGCCGTCCTTGGTAATGCTGATGCCGATTTCCGACGGCGACCGTCCGTCCAGGGGTCCGGTCGCCGCGTCCATCACGGACTGCTTCAGGGAACGGATGCTCGAGTCTCCGGTGAACACGCCGCCGGTGGCCTTGGTGGTCCCGTCAGCGGTGCTCACCGAGACCGTGGAGTTTCGGTCAATGTAGCCGAACACGTCGGTGAGAGTGGCGACGAGGGAGGCTGCGACGTCGGAAATCGCCTTGGCATCCCGGCTGACGGCTACCGTGACGGGGTCCGTCGAAACTGCGGAGACGGTGATATCGACGCCCGGCATGAGGTCCGCAAAGGTGTTGGTGGCGGAGGTGATCTTTGTTTCAGCCCCGGCCACGCCGGCCCACAGTGTTACCTCTGCGTCCTGTCCGGCCCGAATGGCGCCCAGGTCAGTACCGCCCTGGGAGACGGTGAAGGCTCCGGCTGCGCCGGTGGCGGAAGCACTGAACTGCATCCGGTACTGGGCAACGCCGTCCACACTGCCGGCGGCGATCTTGACCGCGGTGACGCCGAGGTTGGCTTTGTTGACCGTGCTGATGACTTCGTCCAGGCTTTTGCCTGCAGTATCCAGTTCGGTGATGGTTCCGTTCGCGGAAATGGCGAGGGCGTCTCCGTTGGGCCAGGCCGCCATGGCACTCGAAAGGGAAACCTGGGCTGTGGCCAGTTTGTTGACGGTGATGTCCAGCGAGCCGGCGGCAGCGCCGGCCTTTGTGGTGGCCGTGACGGTTGGAGAGCCGGTGACGGCGGCGTAGCGGTCCGTGCCGCCTGCTTTGGCCACCTTGGCGGCAGCTTCGCTCAGGGACGCGACTTTGGTGTTCAGGTTCTGCAGCGCCGTCACGAACAGCTGGTTGGATTCAACCTTCTGCTTCAGGAGGGCCTGCGGGCGGGCTTCGATCTTCATCAGGTCAGCGATCATGGCAGTGGTGTCGATGCCACTGATCAGCCCGTCAATGCCTAGCGCCATGGAAATGCTCCTTGAGAAGTCCTGCCGAGTCTTGCTGATGTCTTGCTGTTGTCTTACGGGGGTCCTACCTGGTCCTGCCTGGTCCTGCCGTGACAAACAGAAGGCAGGGAATGGGCTGGCGGCGGGAAGCGTGAGGTCCAAGTCATGTTTCCCCGCCGCCAGCGGCCATTCACCTGCCGGTACTGCGGTTACTGCTGGTGGTTCTTACTGCTGATGAATCCGGTGTTGCCCGATCTGCTACTGCAGGAGCTGCATAACACCGGAGTTCATCTGGTTGGCCTGGGCCAGCATTGCGGTAGCGGCCTGGGAGAGGATCTGGGACTTGGTGAAGCTACCCATTTCCGCTGCCATGTCCGTGTCGCGGATGCGGGAGTTGGCCGAGGAGAGGTTCTCCACGGATACCGCGATGGTGCGTGCGGTGGACTCCAGGCGGTTCTGCTGTGCACCCAGGTCGGCACGGCCGGTGGAGATAGCCGTGATGGCGGTATCCAGGGCAGTGATGGCTGCCTCGGCACCAGGCTGAGTTTCGACGGTGAAGCCGGTGTTCATGGTTTCAACAATGCCAGCGACATCGGTGAGCTTGATGCTGATGGTTTCGTCGGCAGCAGCACCGACGTGGACCTTCAGCGTGTCGCCAAATGCAGGGGCGTCATCGCCAGCAGCCTTACCCAGGAGCTGGATGCCGTTGAAGTTGGTGGACTCGCTGATACGGGTCAGCTCGTCGGTCAGCGCGGTGACTTCCTTCGCGATGGCCGCACGGGAATCCGTGTTGTTCGTATCGTTGGCTGCCTGGACAGACAGGTCGCGGACACGGTTGAGGATGTTGTGCACCTCGGTCAGGGCGCCTTCAGCGGTCTGGATGAGGCTGATGCCGTCCTGCGCA
>NZ_JAUCPU010000009.1:0-15735 GCF_030373105.1 Arthrobacter sp. zg-Y877 | reverse complement strand
GTTCGTCTGGTTGAGCGTCAGGTTGCGCATGGCATTGAGCGATGAAACGTTTGTGGCGATTGTGAAACCCATGATGTATTCCTCCGTGAGTGGGCTGTACTAACAGGCCCGTCCGTGGGCCCGCACCACTAGCTATCGGCGGAGCACCAATAGGTGTTAGGAGTTTCGGAATTTTGGGAAGACTTTTCCCGGCGGAGGACCTAGGAAGCGGCCGGGTTAATAGAGGAGGGCCGGCCGTCCGGCAGCCCTGGAATCAGGCCCCGGGTTCCGGGCAGGGCAGGCGCCAAGTGGTGTCGAGTAATACCGCCCGCGGTGCGGTCCCCCACCGAGGTGAGGTACGCGTTCCGGCGGGCAGGGGCAATCCGGGATTGCAGTTCCGGCGCGGCACTGGTGTCGGAGTAATGCGTCCCCAGGCCGTCGCGGAGGAGGCGGACCGCTTCGGCCCGCTGCTGGGACACGGCGGAATGTGTACTGCCAAGCTCTTCGGCAATTTCCTTGACTGTGCGGTCGTGGTAGTAAATCTCTTCCACTACATACCGCATCTTCTCCGGCAACGCGGCGACGGCGGCCTGCAGGTACTTTAGGCGTTCCGACGCGAGTAGGGAGCCTTCCGGAGAGGGCATGTCCGCAACGAGGAAGTCCGTCACTGATTCATCCAGGCTGGACACAGTGCGGGAGGCATCGGAGAGCGCATCCTCGGCCACGGTGCGGTCCACACCCAAGGCGGAGGCAATCTCATCGACGTTCGGAGTGCGGCCTAGGGCGGCAGTTAGGGTTTCCTTTACTGCCAAGGTCTCTTTGATCCGGCGGCGGGCCGAGCGGGTCGCCCAGTCGTTGGAACGCATTTCATCCGCAAAGGCACCCACAATCCGGCGCCGAGCATAGGCGCCGAAAGGCACCCCCAGATCCGGGTCGAAGGAATCCGCCGACGTTATAAGGGCGATAGATCCGGCGGAGGCCAGGTCATCACGCGAAAGATGCGTGGCCTTGGCACAGACTTCGGATACGAGATAACCAACCAGTGGAAGATTTTCCACCACCATGGCATTACGTGCGGCGCGATTCAATATGGACCCCCAAGCCCTTGTTCCCCAACTGTCCCCCAACTGATAATCAGTTGTTTGCGCTGCCCTCGTGGTCAGTGGCTGAGTCCGCTGTGGTATCCACGCATGAGCGCTTTAGCTGAAACATACCACTAACATTGGAGAAGACCCGGCCGATAGTGTTTTTTGGCGTACATATTCCAATATGTCTGCCAATCCGAAGACTTTTGCCGCAGGTTGGGGCCTGGAATCAGACGTCTTATTCCGCTTTAGAGACATTCAGTGCACCAACCTAGGAGGTGAGCCACGCATGGGTACCCAGAGACTCTCGGCCCTTCTATGGGAAGAGCGCGAGTTGTTGGAACTTCTTGTGTTCAAGCTCGAAGAAGAACAACTGCTGCTTACCTCCGGAAAAACCAAATGGCTCACGCACGCTACACGCGAGGTTGAACAAGTCCTCGAACGCCTCCGCGCCGCCGATCTTGGCCGCGCCGTGGCTGTAGCTGGCCTCGCCGCGGAATGGGGTACGTCCGAAGACGCAACACTCCGGGAGCTGGTGGCTGCTGCACCCGCCGGTCCGTGGACGGAAATCTTCAACGCGCACCTGCAGGCCATGACGGAGCTGACGGTGAAAATCCGCGAACTGCGGGACATTAACGAACAGTTCCTGCGCACCGCAGCCCGGTCGGCCCAGGAAACGCTGGCGGGATTGAATCCCGAGGCGAACACCTACACGGCCTCCGGCACCTCAGCCACTCCCATGTCAGCCGCCCGGCTGGTTGACCAGAGCATTTGACGATAGGGACTCCAAAGCAATGAGCACCTTCAGCGGCCTGAACACGGCATACACCGGCCTTACCGCCGCACGGAAAGGCCTGGACGTGGTGGGCCAGAACGTGGCGAACGCCAACGTGGCCGGCTATACCCGCCAGCGCCTGAACACTTCCGCCGCCCCCTCCCTTGCCCCCGCCGGCCGATTCGCCGCCAACACAGGTGTTGGCCAGGGCGTGTCGGTGGATTCAATCGCCCGCCTGGGCAGCATGCAGCTGGATACCCGCGTGCGCAGCACTGCTGCCGTTGCCGGGTACTCCGCCGTCCGCGCCAATGCGCTGATCGAGCTGGAGGATGGATTCAACGAGCCGAGCAAGACGGGCCTGTCCGCTGCCCTGCAGAACTTCTCCGCTGCCTGGCAGGGGGTGTCGCACAAGCCGGGCGACAATTCCGCCGCCGCCGCACTCCTGAGCGAAGCATCCGGCGTCGCCACACAGATCGCCGCCGGTTACAACGCGGTCCGCGACCAGTGGAACAGCACCCGCAGCGGCCTCAATGACATGGTCGCCGAACTCAATGCCAGTGCCGTGCAGCTTGCGGACCTCAACGGCGCCATCCGCTCCACTCTTGCCTCCGGGGCGTCCGCAAACGAGCTGGTGGACCAGCGCAACGCCCTTGCCACCACCATCGCTGCCCTGAGCGGCGCCACGGTGCGGGAGTCCTCCGACGGTATGGTCGACGTCCTCATCGACGGCAACGCACTGGTTACCGGCGACAATGTCCGCTCGCTGCGGGTCACCGGCGGCACCTCAATGGATGACGCATCGGAACCCACCGTCGGCTGGAGCGACCGGGCAGGCTCCGCCGGCATCACCAAGGGTGAAATTGCCGGCGCTGTCTCGTTGCTGGCAGCAGCGGACAAGGGCGGCGTCTTCGCCAAGGCCGCTGCCTCCTACAACGAGGTGGCCACCGCACTGGCGTCCAGCGTCAACGACCTGCACAGCAAGGGCGCAACGACTGCCGGCACCACCGGCCTGGATTTCTTCGCCGTCGGTAACCCGGCCGCAACCACGCTGAGGGCCATCCCCACCGATGCCTCCGGCATTGCGGCCGGCCGGCCCGGTGCAGGCACGTTGGACGGCAGCCTGGCAGATGAGATTTCCCAGCTCGGATCCAAAGCCGGATCGGCGGACAAGGTGTGGAGCGCCTTCGTCACCGCCACCGGCTCTCTGAGCCGTTCCGAACTGCAGCAGGCCACGCTGGCCGACGTCGCGTCCTCCTCCGCGGTGGACCTGCAGCTTTCCAATGCCTCAGTGGACCTGGATGAAGAGAATGTGAACCTGCTGATGTACCAGCACGCCTACCAGGGCGCCTCCCGGGTTATGAGCGCTATTGACGAAATGCTTGACACCCTTATTAACCGCACCGGAATTGTTGGAAGGTAACCCGTGATCACCCGCACCACGAACCAGACCATGGCCCGGACGGCCCAGCTGAACCTGCAGTCCAGCATGTCCCGGATGGCCAAGCTGCAGGAGCAGGTGGCATCCTCGGCTGCCATCACGCGTCCGTCCGACGATCCCACGGGCACCGCTAACGCACTCAAGGTCAGATCCGAGATCAGGGCGAATGAGCAGTACACATCCAATGTGAGCGACGCCGACGGCTGGCTTACCCTCGCCGATGACGCCCTGACCAACACCACGGACATCCTGCGCCGGGTCAAGGACCTCACGCTGAACGCGGCCACCGGCACCATGTCTGCCAATGACCGCAAGGCCGTGGCCACCGAGCTTGCCGGCCTCAAAACGGACCTCCTGCGCGAGGCCAACACCACGTACCTGGGCCGGACGATCTTCGCGGGAACATCGGACACCGGCAAGGCTTTCACCGAAGATCCGGCAGGCTCGTACAACTTCAGTGGAAGCAGCACCCCCACTACCCGCCGGGTGGACAGCAACACGCTGGTCCGCGTGGATACCGACGGCGAGGCAGTATTCGGCGCCGGAGACAATTCCGTCTTTCGACTGGTGGACAATCTGGTCGCAGACCTCAACGCCAACAATGACGTCAGCGGCTATCTGGGCAAGATCGATGCGGCCGCCAATACGGTCCTGATGGAGCACTCCAGCCTGGGCGTCCGGCATGCTGCCACGATCAATGCCAAGGAGACCCTCGCTGACAGGTCCGTCAGCCTGGAGACGCGCCGCTCCGGTATCGAGGACCTGGATACCGCCAAGGTCATTCTGGACATGAAGCTGCAGGAAGTCGCCTATCAGTCGGCCCTGGCCATCACCGCCAAGGCACTGCAGCCCACCCTGATGGACTTCCTCCGATGAGCACCGGCCTGACCTTCCTGACACCCCCGCCGGGATTGGCTCCCGAAGTGCGCTTCGACCTCGCCGAAGTTGAAGGCGCTGCCGGGCTGTTTGCCATGACCAGTGCCGCAGGCGCCGACGGCGGCACACATCGTCTCTACGTCCTGGACGCCTCTGTATACCTGCCGGACTACCACCCGGAAATCACCGATGAGCAGCGCCTCCAGCTGAACCTGGTGACGTCCGAGGACGCGGCCGTGCTGGTGGTCGCCAACCCTACCCTGGAGGGGACCACGGTAAACCTGCTGGCACCGATCGTGGTGAACGTGACCACCGGCAGCTGCGCCCAGGTGATCCTCGAAGGCCAGGATTGGCCGGTCCGCGCCCCCTTGGAACCGGTCGCCGCGTAGGACTCCAAAACAAAAGGCGCACGTTCCGCGGAACGTGCGCCTTTCGTTTTAACCCGAAGGTTTAGGCGAAGTCGGCCGTGGCCGGATCCGCGCCGTAACGGGTGCCGTTGTCGAGGGCATTGATGGCCTCGATATCTTCGTTGGTCAGCGTCAGGTTCAGCGCATCCCAGTTTTCACGGATGCGGGATTCCGTGACGGACTTGGGAATGACAATGCTGCCGAGTGCCAGGTGCCAGGCGATGACCACCTGGGCGGGCGTGGCGCCGTCGTACTTCGCCGCAATCTCAACGAGCTTGGGATCCTCGAGCAGGCCCTTGCCGGAGCCCAGCGGGGACCAGGACTCGTGCAGGATGTTGTGCTCGGCCTCGAAGGCGCGCAGGTCGGCCTGGTTCAGGTACGGGTGGGTCTCCACCTGGTTCAGGACCGGGACGACGCCGGTGGCGTCGATGATTTCCTGCAGGGCTTCCTTGGTGAAGTTGCAGACGCCGATGGACTTAACGCGGCCCTGCTTCTGCAGCTCGATGAGCGCCTTCCAGGTGTCCACGTACTTGTTCTGCTTCGGCTGCAGCCAGTGGATCAGGTACAGGTCCAGGGTTTCCAGGCCAAGGCGCTCCATGGAGGCATCGAAGGCCTTCAGTGTCTCTTCGTAGCCCTGGTCTGCGTTCCACACCTTCGTGGTGATGAACATGTCCTCACGGGCCACGGAGGTGGCGGCGATCGCACGGCCCACGCCGGCCTCGTTGCCGTAGATCTTGGCCGTGTCGATGTGGCGGTAGCCAACCTCGAAGGCCTGCCCCACTACCTTTTCGGCAACCTCGTCCTCAACCTGCCACACGCCGTAGCCGAGCTGGGGAATGGTGTTGCCGTCATTGAAAGTCAGAACCGGTGATGTAGTCATCTCCTCATCCTTGCGCCGTTACCGCGTAGGACAAAACGGATATGCTCACCGCGAAAACGCGTTATTCGATATTCCCGAATTGGGAAAGTTTCTTAATTGCTACTTTCCGGGGAGGCGTGTTTCCTGGGCACTGAGCAGGGCCCGTTCGGCCTCGGCTACGTCCTCCCGCACCAGTTCCGCCCGGCGCCGCACATTGTCCAGTCCGGCGGAGGCGATCCCCCAGCGCTCACCTTCAAGCCGTGACATGGCAGCGGCCTCGGCCGCAGCGGCCAGCGAATTGCCGCTGCGGGACAGGGCCCGATGCACGGCGGTCAGCGCGCCGGGAATGTTCTGTCCGGTGCTGGGCAGCTGGCGCTGTGCATCCGAGCAGACCTGCCGGACGCGCGGCAGCAGCCCGGCAAGCTCATTGGCGACGGTCACGAGCTCGTTGTAGATCGCGTCATCCTCCACGCCTTCGAGCATCTGGTAATAACGGTCCAGGCCGCGGGTGAAACGGTCGTGGGCGCGGCGCCACACACCCTTGCCGAGCTCCACGTCGTCTTTCCGCCCCTGCCGGGCGGCTGCAAAAAGTGCCATCAATGTCCTACAGGTACTGGCCGGGGCCTGATTGGGGTTCCGGGCGCGGACTGCCGGCCCCCTGGGGGCCCTGCGCACGGTGCGGTTCCCCATCGTCTCCAATGACGACACCCGGGGCAAGGATGGTTCCCGGCGGCAGCTGGCGCAGCTGCAGGCGTCCTGCGGCATGGCTGGCGGTCTGCTGCGCTGCGATGGCCGTCTGGATACCGCGGAACAGCCCTTCGAGCCAGCCCACCAGCTGCGCCTGCGCTATGCGCAGCTCGGCGTCGGTCGGGGTGGAATCATCAAGGAACGGCAGGTTGATACGGTGCAGCTCGTCCACGAGTTCAGGGGCCAGCCCGTCCTCGAGTTCCTTCAGGGACCGGGAGTGGATCTCCGCCAGCCGGTTGCGCGCCGCATCGTCCAGCGGGGCGTTGCGCACTTCCTCGAGCAGCTGCTTAATCATGGTGCCGATCCGCATGACTTTCGCCGGTTCGTCCACCAGCTCGTTGAGCTTGGCCGGCCCGCTCTTGGCCTTGCCGTGGCCGGAGCCGGCGGCGGTGTCCGCGGTGTCCGTGGACCGGTCCACCTGTCCGGCGGTCTCAGCCGGACTGCCGGTGTCAGCCGTTCCATCGCCGGCCGGTGTCTGCTCTGACTTCTGCCCGACAGGAGCGCCCGGGGCCGCCTCGGGGCGGTCGGAGGATCCGTTCTGATCAGTCATGGCATTAATGCTCTCACGGTTGCCCGGGGTTGCCCCGCGGAGAGTCCGGATTTCGGGTAGGCCCTGTGTTTTTCACGGTTTGCTCCCCCGGTTCCGGGGTGCGGGGGACCCTCCGGGGAAGCAACAAAAGGAAACAACGACGGCGGCACCGCGGCTGAGGCAATCAGCTGCGGTGCCGCCGTCGTACTTATACCGTCAATCAATTCCGCGCTAGCAGCAGCGGCCCTGCGGGTTGCTGTCCTGCCGGTCCATCTTGTCCCGCCAGAATTCCCGCTCGCTCATCAGCGGCGAGCTGCACCCGGAGGACGCATGGAAAGCCAGATACTTCCGGTAGGCGTCCTCCCCCATTACGTCGCGGAAGAACCGGACAAATCCGGCGACACCGTGGCGGACGGCGACGGCGGCACTCATGAGTGCGCCGCCCTCTTTGCGGGCCGGTCAGCCTCCGGCAGCGACTCCCACTGCGCCAGAATCTCCTTTTCCGCCGGCGTAGCCAGGAAACCGGCCGGTGCGAAGGTACGCGACGGCACGGCCGGGTCCTCGGCGCTGGGGGCACCGCCCGACCGGAAGGACCGGATGCTGGCAATGATGGCGGTGATGATGACAATGATCGCCAGGGTCACGAACACCACCGAGAGCGTGGTCTGGATGAGTGTGTTGCGCACCACCGCTTCCATCGCCTCCACGGTCTTGGCCGTCCCGAAGCTCGTCTCACCCCGGGCCAGTGCAGCCTGGAACGCCTCATGGTTGGCCCAGTAACCCACTGCGGGAACCGGCGAGAAGATCTTGTAGAACGACGCCGTGATGGTGACCACCGCGGCGAATGCCAGCGGCAGGGCCACGATCCACAGCCACTTGAACGCGTTCTTCTTGGCAATGATCGCCATGCAGATGGCCAGCGCAATGGCGGCCAGGAGCTGGTTGGCGATGCCGAAGAGCGGGAACAACGTATTGATGCCGCCAAGTGGGTCGGTGACCCCCATGATCAGGATCGACCCCCAGCCGGCGACCATGATGGCCGTACAGACCCAGGCTCCGGGACGCCACGACATGTCCTTGAACTTCGGGGCAACGTTGCCGATCGTGTCCTGCAGCATGAACCGCGCCACCCGGGTGCCGGCGTCGACCGCGGTGAGGATGAACAGGGCCTCGAACATGATGGCGAAGTGGTACCAGAAGGCCATCATGCCGGGACCGCCGATCAGGCTCTGCATGATCGTGGCCAGGCCGACGGCGAGTGTGGGTGCGCCGCCGGTGCGCGAGACGATGGATTCCTCGCCGACGTTGGATGCCAGGGACGAGAGCATGTCCGGGGTGAGGTTCACACCGGCCAGCCCCAGGCCGTTGACGAAGGCGACGGCGCCTTCCACCGTGCCGCCGGTGGCTCCGGCGGAGGAGTTCATGGCGAAGTAGATGCCGCGGTCAATGGAGATGGCGGCCACCAGCGCCATGACGGCCACGAAGGATTCCATCAGCATGCCGCCGTAGCCGATGAAGCGGGTCTGGCGTTCCTTCTCCAGCATCTTCGGGGTGGTGCCGGAGGAGATCAGGGCATGGAAGCCAGACAAGGCACCGCAGGCAATGGTGACGAAGAGGAACGGGAAGAGCGGCCCGGCCACCACCGGCCCGTCATTCCGGCTGGCGAATTCGCTGACGGCCGGAACGCTGATCTCCGGGCGGACAATGATGATGGCCACGGCGAGCATCACGATGGTGCCCACCTTCATGAAGGTGGAGAGGTAGTCGCGCGGGGCCAGCAGCAGCCAGACCGGCAGGACGGCGGCGATGAAGCCGTAGATGATGATGCCCCACGCGATGGTGGTCGGCTCCAGGGTCAGGGCGTCGCCGAGCGGGGTGCCGGCAACCCAGCCGCCGGCGATGATGGCGGCGAGCAGGAGGACGAAGCCGATGATGGAGACCTCGGTGACCTTGCCCGGACGCAGGTAGCGCAGGTACACGCCCATAAACAGGGCGATGGGGATGGTCATGCTCACGGAGAAGACACCCCAGGGGCTTTCGGCCAGGGCGTTCACCACTACCAGGGCAAGGATGGCCACGATGATGATCATGATGACCAGGGTGGCGATCAGCGCGGCGGTGCCGCCGATCAGCCCGAGCTCATCCCGTGCCATCTGGCCCAGGGAGCGCCCGCCGCGGCGCATCGAGAAGAACATCACCAGATAGTCCTGGACGGCGCCGGCCAGCACCACGCCCACGATGATCCAGATGGTTCCGGGCAGGTAGCCCATCTGCGCGGCCAGGACCGGTCCGACGAGCGGACCGGCGCCGGCGATGGCGGCGAAGTGGTGCCCGTAGAGGACCCGGCGGTCCGTGGCGGCGAAGTCCTTGCCGTCCGCTTTGTACTCGGCCGGAGTGGCCCGGCGGTCATTGGGCTTCAGCAGCTTCGCCTCGATGAGTTTCGAGTAGAAGCGGTAGCCGATGAGGTACGTGCACACCGCCGCAAACACGAACCAGATGGCGTTAACGGTTTCACCGCGCACCACGGCGAGCATGGTCCAGCTGAAGCCGCCCAGCAGTGCAATGCCGGCCCAGATGGCGATCTTCGCCGGGGTCCAGCGGCGGTCCTCCGCCTCGAGGACTTCCGGATCCACGGCCACCGGCGGCAGCGCCGGGTCCTGTTCCAGGACGTCGCCGTCCAGTGGTTTTTCTCTATCGGCAGGCTGCCGACCGTTCTCGCTCATGATGATCCCTCTAGGTCTGCGGTGGCTTGTCTTCATTGACATACGTACCGAACGGTGCAGGAAGGTGCCCTGCCCCTCGAGGTTACCAGCGGGTGAGGTGTGCGTCACAGAAAAAACGACGGCGGCCGCAAAGGGTGCGGCCGCCGTCGTCATGAGGCTGTGGCTGGGTCCTGGCTAGAGCGTCAGCAGGATCTTGCCCGCATGCTGGCCGGAATCGAAGTATTCGTGGGCCGCAGCGGCCTCGGCCAGCGGGAAGATGCGGTCCACGAGCGGCCGGATCTCGCCGGAGACCAGCAGCGGCCAGACGTATTCACCGACCGCGGACATGATGGCGCTCTTTTCCTCCACGGGCCGGCCGCGCAGGGTGGTACCGATGACGGCAGCCCGCTTGGTCATCAACTGGTTCAGGTTCAACTCCGCCTTGGTGCCGCCCTGCAGGCCAATGACCACCAGCCGGCCGGCCACGGCGAGCGCATCGAGGTTCCGCTGCAGGTATTTGGCGCCGACGACGTCGAGGATGATGTCAGCACCGTGGCCGCCGGTGGCTTCCCGCACTGCCTCGACGAAGTCCTGCTCCTTGTAGTTAATGAGGACCTTTGCGCCGAGCGATTCGGCCAGCTCCAGCTTTTCCGCCGAACCGGCAGTCACCATGGGAACCGCGCCGAACGCGGCGACCATCTGGATGGCCATGGTGCCGATGCCCCCGCTGGCACCGTGGATGAGGACATAGTCGCCCTCCTGCACGCCGGCGGCCATAAAGAGGTTGGAGAAGACAGTGGCCGCGGTCTCCGGCAGGGACGCGGCAGTGACGGCATCGAAGCCGTCCGGCAGGGGAAGGACCTGGCCGGCGGGTACTGCCACCTGTTCGGCATAGCCGCCGCCGCTCAGCAGGGCCACCACTTCGGTTCCGACGGCAAAGCCTTCAACGCCCTCGCCCAGGGCGGCAATCCGGCCGGAGACTTCCAGGCCGGGATACTCGGACGCTCCGGCGGGTACCGGGTAATGGCCCTGCCGCTGCATCACGTCTGCGCGGTTGATGCCGGCGGCGATGACGTCGATCAGCACTTCCCCCGGTCCGGCCGTGGGTGCGGGTACGTCCTGCAGTTCCAGTGCTTCCGGGCCCCCGGGCGTTCCAATAACGATGGCTTTCATGCTGTCCTTCCTGGTTCAGGGAATTTTGGTGAATTCATCCCTTCTGCCAGACTACTAGTGAGGAAGGTTGTCCGAGCGGCCGATGGAGCTGGTCTTGAAAACCAGTGTGCGGTAACCCCGTACCAAGGGTTCGAATCCCTTACCTTCCGCGCAGACAACGAGAAGCGGTCCCCACAGCGGGGGCCGCTTCTCCTGTTTCCGGGGGCGGATCTGCGGGTCGGTGCGGCCGGCACAGTCCCCTCGCCCCGCGCCACGACAGCTGATGCTGGCTAAGCGTCACCTTCTGTACAGCTGATGCTGGCTAAGTGGGTCCCAGACCGCATTTGCTGTACAGAAGGCGATGAGCAGGATCAGGGGCACTTTTTTACCGCCGCCGCCCGCGTTTGTTACTCATCAGTACCCGCCAGACGGGAAGTGGGGGGTGGAAGGCCGTACACTGTGGTGGCGATCACTTTTCCGCCTCCTCGGGGGACGCGGCGGAAGCGTGCCGGCACGTGCACTGACGGACGACGCCGGACGTTCACCTGGTCGCAACCTGCCCCGACTAGCATCACCTAACGTCATCACTCGCTGGATCCCCGCCGCCCTCACCGGCGGCCATTACCTGTCGGCCCGAACGGCTGACCAAGGAGTATGAGGCATGAGACCTTTCCCCTGGAAAGCTGCGCTCGGAACCGCCCTGTCAGCCGGCCTGCTCGCCGCCCCGCTGACCGCGTTCCCGGCCTACGCCCAGGACGGCGCCGCTGCCGTTCCCGGCATCATCATCAACGAGGCATATCTGTCCGGCGGCAGCGCCAACGCCCCGTTCAACACCAAATTCGTCGAGCTCTACAACCCCACCAGCGCACCGGTGAGCTTGGACGGCTGGTCCCTCCAGTACCGGGCCGCGGGCGCCACGGCGGCTCCCACCGGAATAGGCACCCTTTCGGGCAGCATCGCTCCCGGCGGGTATTACCTGGTCTCCGGCGCCAGCAACGGCACCACCGGCGCTGCCCTCCCGGCCGCTGACGCCACCATCGGTGCCAGCTTCAGCGGCACCGGCGGCACGCTGGTCCTCTCGAACCAGGGCACCCGGGTTGATCCCCTGCCCACCGGTTCGGTTATGGGCGCTCCCGAAGTGGTCGACCTGCTGGGCTACGGATCGTCCAACACGTTCGAGACAGCCGGGGCGGCCGCACCTGCAGGCAACTCGGATCCGAAGTCGCTGAACCGGACCGGTTTCGCAGATTCGAACAATAACGCTGCCGACTTCACCCTGAGCACCTCGGTGACCCCCACCTCCACGGGCGGTGCGGCTCCCACCGTGCCCACCCCCACGCCCACGCCGACGACGCCGGCCCCCGTGCCGGTGCCGGGCAACGTCGTGCCAATTGCCCAGATCCAGGGCACCGGCGCTGCCAGTCCGATGATCGGCCAGACGGTCACCACGCGCGGCAAGGTCACTGGCGTCTACCCCACCGGCGGCTTCAACGGCTACTACATCCAGACTCCGGGCACCGGCGGGGATCTCAACCCCACCACGCACACCGCGTCGGAGGGCATCTTCATCTTCTCCGCGGCCACCGCGGGCCAGGTGACCGCAGGCGACTACGTCGAGGTCACCGGCACCGTGGGCGAGTACTACAACCTCACGCAGCTCACCGTCGCCGACGGCGCCATGACCAAGGTCAGCGAAGCCGCGCCCGAGGTCAAGCCCGCCGCCGTCGCATGGCCGGCAACCGAGGAACAGCGCGAAACCCTCGAGGGCATGCTGCTGGCGCCACAGGGCGACTTCACCGTCACCGACAACTTCTCCCTGAACCAGTACGCGGAAATCGGCCTCGCTGCCGGTAACTCCGTCCTCGTCCAGCCCACCGCGGTAGCCGCCGTCGGAACCCCCGAACACGCTGCCGTCGTGGCGGACAACGCCGCCCGCGCCGTAAAGCTCGACGACGGCGCCAGCACCAACTTCCTCAGTGCAGCCAACCAGGGCAAGCCTCTGCCGTACCTGACTCCGGAAAACCCGGTCCGGGTGGGCTCCGCCGCCACCTTCAGCACCGGCGTCATCCTGGATTTCCGCAACAGTGCCTGGAAGTTCCAGCCGCTGACCGAGCTGACGCAGGCCAACGCCGCGACCGCCTCACCGGCGTCGTTCACCAACACCCGCACCGCAGCACCCGAGAGTGTCGGCGGCAACCTGAAGCTCGCGTCCTTCAACGTGCTGAATTACTTCACCACCACCGGAGACAGCCTCACCGGCTGCTCCTTCTATAAGGACCGCAGCGGCGCTCCCGTGACCGTCGACGGCGGCTGCGACGCCCGCGGCGCCGCCAACGCCGCGAACCTGGAACGCCAGCAGGCCAAAATCGTGGCAGCAATCAACGCCCTGGGCGCTGACGTGGTCTCGCTGATGGAGGTCGAAAACTCAGCCAAGTTCGGCAAGAACCGCGATGACGCGCTGTCCCGCCTGGTGGCCGCCCTCAACGCACAGGCACCGGGGACGTGGGACTACGTCCGCTCCCCCGCGGACCTGCCCGCTGATGAAGACGTCATCCGTTCGGCCTTCATCTACCGGACCGGAACCGCCGAACCTGTCGGCGAATCCAGCATCCTCGATAACGAAGAGGTCTTCTCCAACGCCCGCGAGCCGCTGGCCCAGGCCTTCCGGCCTGCCGGAGCCGAAGACGGCACGGAAATCCTCGCCGTAACGAACCACTTCAAGTCCAAGGGATCAGCGCCGGCCTCCGGTGAAAATGCCGACACGGGCCAGGGCGGCTGGAACGCCGACCGCGTCCGCCAGGCACAGGCCCTCGTGGACTTCGCTGGAACCGAGTCGGAAGCCGCCGGTACAGACAAGGTGTTCCTGCTGGGCGACTTCAATGCCTACCACGCGGAGGACCCCATCAAGGTGCTGGTTGATGCCGGCTACGTTGACCTCGGCGCGACCACCGGCAAGCACTCGTATGCCTTCGGCGGGACCGTTGGAAGCCTGGACCACATCCTGGCCTCCCCGGCGGCCAACGAAGCGGTGACCGGTACCGACATCTGGAACATCAACTCCGTGGAGTCGGTGGCCTTCGAATACAGCCGCTACAACTACAACGCCACCAACTTCTACGCACCGGATCCGTACCGGGCCTCGGACCATGACCCCATCCTTGTGGGCATGGACCTGACCGCGGAAGGTACGGACACCTCGACACTGAACCTGCTGAACATCAACGACTTCCATGGACGGATCGACGCCAACACGGTGCCGTTCGCCGGAACCGTCGAGGAACTCAAGGCCGGCGCTCCGGAGGGCAGCTCGCTGTTCCTCTCCGCGGGTGACAACATCGGCGCTTCCCTGTTCGCCTCCTCGGTGCAGCAGGACCAGCCGACCATCGATGTCCTGAATGCTTTGGGACTGCAGGCCTCGGCCGCCGGCAACCATGAGTTCGACGGCGGTTTCGCGGACCTGACCGGACGCGTCGCCGCGGCCGCGCAGTTCCCCTACCTGGGCGCCAACGTCTACACCAAGGGCACCACCACTCCTGCCCTGCAGGAATACGAGATCCTCGACGTCAACGGGGTCAAGGTGGCCGTCATCGGTGCCATCACCCAGGAGACGGCAAGCCTGGTCAGCCCCGGCGGGATCAGCAACCTGGACTTCGGCGACCCGGTGGACGCGGTCAACCGCGTCGCCGAGCAGCTTGTGGAGCAGGACCTCGCCGACGTCATCATCGCCGAGTACCACGAGGGTGCCGGCAGCGGCACTCCCGACGGCGCCACCCTGGACCAGGAGCTGGCGGCCGGCGGTGCCTTCGCGGAGATCGTCAACGAGACCACCGAACTGGTGGACGCCATCTACACCGGGCACACCCACAAGCAGTACGCCTGGGATGCACCCATCCCGGGCGGGGACGGGAAAACCCGCCCCGTGGTGCAGACCGGTTCCTACGGCGAATTCGTCGGGCAGATCCGGCTCGAGTACAACGAAGAAACCGACGAAGTGCTGTCCTACACCGCAGCCAACGTGGGCCGCACCAAGACCGCGGCGCCGGAACTGGTGGCCGCCTACCCGGCGGTCGCCGAGGTAAAGCGGATTGTCGACGCCGCCCTGGCCAATTCGGCCGAGGTGGGCAACCAGCCCGTCGGCTCCGTCACGGCGGACATCACCTCGGCCTTCGTGGGTACTGCCCGCGATGACCGCAGCTCCGAATCCACCCTCGGGGCATTGGTGGCCGACTCCCTGCTGTCCACCCTCGCTGCTCCCGAACGCGGAGGCGCCGAAATCGGTGTCACCAACCCGGGTGGCCTGCGCGCCGAGCTCTACTACGGCCCCGACGGCGTGATCACGTACGCCGAGGCCAACGCCGTCCTGCCCTTCGTCAATAACCTCTGGACCACCACACTCACCGGTGCCCAGCTGAAGACGATGCTGGAGCAGCAGTGGCAGCCGGACGGCAGTTCACGTGCCTTCCTGGCCCTCGGCCTGTCCGACAACATCACCTACACCTTCGACCCGGACCAGCCGCGCGGCTCACGGATCCAGAGCGTCACCATCAACGGTGCAGCCATGGACCCGGCCCGGGACTACCGGGTAGGCACGTTCAGCTTCCTGGCGCAGGGCGGCGACAACTTCACCGTCTTCATGGAAGGCAAGAACACCCGCGACACGGGTCTGGTGGACCGCGACGCCTGGATCAGCTACATCTCGGCCAACAGTCCGCTGTCACCCGACTTCGCCCGTCAGGGCGTAGTGGTCAAGGGCGCTCCCACCACGGTCAAGGCAGGCACGGCAGCGAGCTTCACCGTCGCCCAGCTGAACCTGACCTCCCTGGGCAGCCCGGCCAACACGTCGCTGGCCGTCAGCTTCGTGAATGCCGCCGGCACCTCCACGACACTGGGCACCACACCGGTCAGCGCCGGTTCCGCCACCGTTACCGTGACCCTTCCCGCGTCGGCTTCCGGCGCCGGATCCCTGGTGCTGACGGCCGCCGAATCCGGCACCACGGTGACCCTGCCGGTCACCGTCGAGAAGGCTGCGGCTCCGGCTCCGGTCTGCAAGGCGCCCGTCGCTCCCAAGCAGTGGTGGGACGTGCGCGGGTGGGCGCGGTATGTCTACGAGCTGGCGCAGTACCTCCTGTGCCTGACCGGACGGAAGTAACCGAAATAACGGTCTAAAACAGAAGCGCCGCCCCGGC
>NZ_JAUCPU010000008.1:0-192864 GCF_030373105.1 Arthrobacter sp. zg-Y877 | reverse complement strand
TTCTGTTATCTGTGCGGAAATACTGTCAGCTCAGCAGTCGTGCCGCTCGGTAATCGGGGCTGCCGGGAGATTACTGATGCGGACGCTGTCTGCGACCACCTCGCGAAGGCTTCCGGTCCGCGCCAGCACTGCCCGTTGGCGCCGGGCTCCGGTTCCCCGGGCGAGGAGTTGGCGGAGCAGTGACTCGACCAGCGTGGCCTCTCCCTGTTCCTCCAGCACCGGACGTACGTATTCCAGGAGGGATTTGGCCACGGTAAATGTGTCCGCAACCGTAGACCCGAGCGGGTCCACCAGCTCTCCATCCATCCCGAACCGGCCCGCCCGCCAGGCAGCCAGCCGCAGCAGGGTCTCCGGCACGCCGCTGGGCTGCACACCATTGCGCCATTCCCGGGCGGCGGTTTCCACCAGCGCACGCACCAAGGCTGCCAGCAGCACGGCGTCGTCCGCATACAGGCACACATCGGCTATCCGGACCTCGACGGTGGGATGCGTGCGGCTTAGCCGGGCATCGAAGTAAATCTGTCCGTGGTCCATCGGTACCTGCGTTTCCAGCAGGCCGTCCACCAGCCGGTGGTAGTTCTCCGCTGATCCAAACACCGGGTACGGTCCGGCCAGCGGCCAGCGGCTCCACACCTGGGAGCGGTAACTCGCGAAGCCCGTGTCCGCTCCGTTCCAGAAGGGGGAGTTGGCGCTCAGTGCCCCCAGCAGCGGCAACCAGGACCGGATCCGGTCCAGTACGGCCACACCCTCTGTATCCGATTCGACACCCACATGCACGTGGCATCCACAGGTGAGCTGCTCACGGGCAATCTGCGCGAACCGCTGGTCCATTCTGCTGAAACGCTCGTCCTCGGTGAGGGTGGGCCGGCACGGCAGCGGCGAGGTTGCGAGCGCCACCGCGCGGGCCCCTGCGGCGGCGGCTGCCCGGTCGGCAGTGGCCCGGCAGGCCACTATGTCCGCCGCGAGCTCTTCGAGGACCGTGTGTACCTGTGTGCCGGATTCGATCTGTTCCTGCTTGAACTCGGTGCTCAAGGTCCCGCCGGGCTGAAGCACCCGGCCAATCTCCGGCCCCACCGGCAGCGGCACGCCGGTTTCACCGTCCACCAGCAGATATTCCTCTTCAATGCCGAAGGTCCGCATGGCCCCTGCCCTTCATCGCCGAAGTATCCTAGGGGCCGCTGCTCAACCCGGAGCATCACTATAAGGCTCCTTAGTATCTTCCGGCAAACAGTATTCTGGGGAGAAGCCCGCGCAGTCGAGAGGCGGACCCCGGCGACACCAGAGGAGTCACGGCATGGACAAGAACCACCCGCCGCAGCCGGGGCAACAGCCGGAGCGCATTAATAAGCCGGCAGCGGCCCTGGAGGAACGGAAGCGCACTGTCCGGAGCCAGGGCGCGGAACTGGCAGTGTACGAGTGCGGTCCGGCGGGGACGGCGGGTAACGCGGTGACGCCGCCGCCCAGTGTTTTATTGGTGCACGGCTACCCAGATGACCACCACGTCTTCGACGGGGTGGTGGCCAAGCTGGCTGCAGACCGGCACGTCATCACCTACGACACCCGCAACGCCGGTGCCTCACGGGTGGCGGGGATCCAGGGGAAGCAGCTCGCGCCTTACCGGCTGGAGCTGCTTGTGGAAGACCTGTACGCCGTCCTCGATGCCACCGGGACCGGACGAGTGCACTTGGTGGGCCATGACTGGGGATCCATCCAGGGCTGGGCTGCCATCCAGGATCCCCGTGCCGAGGGCAGGATCCTCAGCTACACCAGCATCTCGGGACCGGACCTGGGGCACTTCCACCGCTGGTTCAAGACCCGGCTGCGCTCACCCCGGCTTTGGCCGCAGGCCTTTATGCAGGCGCTGCGCAGCTGGTACGTAGCCGCATTCCAGCTCCCTGTCCTACCCGACGCCGCGTGGAAGCGCCTGCTGACGGCCCCCTATGAGAAGGCCGCCGGACGGAAAATCGGGGACAGCGGGGTGCGGGGACTCCAGCTCTACCGCGCCAACATGTTCGCCCCCGGCAAGGCACTTCCCGACGCCGGATACGACGGACCCGTACAGGTGATCGTTCCGACGAAGGATCCGTTCCTTTCCCCGAAGCTCACGTCCGGACTGGAGAACCGGTTTCCCGGCGTGGAAATCACCACGGTGGATGCCGGGCATTGGTGGCCCGAGCAACAGAGCGCGGAGTTCGCGGCAGGGCTGGCGCGCTGGATGGCGGCGCACGAGGCCCGCTGACCGGAGCCCCCGGTTTTCGGACACCGCCACTTAACGGGCATCGCCGGCCGCCGGTGTTTCCGGCGGCCGGCGATGCAGGAGCCTGTTCAGCTCAGGGTCAGCTCAGGGTCAGCTGCGGCGCTTGCCGCCGCTGCCACTGCCGCCGCTGCCACCGCCGCCTTCGCCCTCCATGTCGATCTGCTCCTTGCTGACTTCCTCCGTCACCGTGGCTTCTTCAGTCACCGTTTCCGTGTCCAGCCGGACACGTTCCACGGGCACTGCCTCCTTTTCCACCACGGCCTCTTCGGCATGGAGGGTCACTTCGTGCTCCTCCTCGCTGATGGCCGGTCCATCCATTGCCGAGCCGCGGTTGGCGTCGGTGATGGGCTCACGCTCAATCCGCGCTTCCTCGTGGCTGACCGGAACGGACTTGGTGACGTTCTCCGTGGTTACATACTTGCGCAGGCGGGCACGGCCGGATTCCCGGCTCTGCGTGCCTACGTGAAGCTGCTCTTCGGACCGGGTCATCGCGTCATCCGTCGTCGGACCGGACGTGTCATGCCCCACCTGGCCATGGTCTGAACCACGGCTGCTTTCCGTACGGCCGGAGGAGGTCCCGGAGCCGCCCGACGAGCCGGAGCTGCGTGAAGTCCCGGAGCCGCCCGACGAGCCGGAGCTGCGTGAAGTCCCGGAGCCGCTGGACGTGCCGCTTCCGCCCGACGAGGACCGCTGGCCGCTCGTGGTGCCGGAGGTTCCGGACGTCGTACCGGATGTTCCGGAACTCCGCGAGCTGCCGATGGAGTAGTAGCTGTAGAGCTCGTCCTGCTCCTGGTCGCTGAGGTGCCCGTCCTTGTCCACCCGCGGAGCGTCTTTCACCATCTCCTTGGAATACGGCACCCGCACAACAGATCCGTCTACCGTGGCTTCTGCCAGCGGAACAAACGTCTCCTTGGAACCGAAGAGACCGGTCTTCGTGGTCACCCAAGCGGGCTGGCCCGTCTCGTCGTCCAGGTAGATATCCCCCGCCGAGCCGATCTTCTCGCCGTTAGTGCCTTCCACGGTTCCGTGGTTCATGATGGTGTCGATTTGTTCGCTGGTGATCACGTTGTTCTCCTGTTTCCGCGCCCTGCAGGCGCCTGATGGTGCTTTGGATACTGCGTCCCCCGCTTACCCCCAGAACTTTCAGTCGCCCAGTCCGGCTTTGTCCACGCGGCGGTGGAAGCGCATGCCGCCCAGCCCGCCGAGGATCGCGCCGACCAGAGCCACAGCTGCCGCTATGAGCGCCGCGACGATGGTTCCCGCCGTGGCGTTGTCACCAAACATCGGGATCGCCGGGAATCCGTTCAGATCGACCAGGATGTTGAACTGGTCCCCTGCAATCGCCGCCAGGATGGCCGCCACGATGGCAATCACCACTGCCCAGACCCAGACCGCAATGCCCTGCTTCATGCCGTTGAAACGTGCCATCCGGCCCGCCACATATCCGCCGCAGTAATAAGCCACGAAAAGGACCACCAGCAGGACGATGGTCCCGGTGACGGTGACGGCCGTGGTGTCCGGGCTGTCGTCATTCGACAGCACTGCCGCGCCGAGAGCGGTGGCCAGGGCACTCAGCAGTACCGTGGTGCCGATCGCAGTCAACCAGCCAAAAAAGGCCGATCCGATTTTCACTCCGCCGAAGGTGGCTTTCTCGCGTTCCACCACCTGCCGCCGGCTGGTGTCATCCATCCCGTTGCCGCGCCGGCCGTCCGGCGTCGGGTCCGAGCCTGCCCGCCGATCGCCGGAATCCTGGCCCGGTGTTTTTCGTCCATGGTCTCCTGCTGCACTGGCGCTCGTACTCATAAAGATGTCCTTTTGCCCTAAGAGCAGCCGGGAAGAGTCCCGTTTGGCCACTGGTTCGTCCAACGCTAGGCTGAACCAGGGAAAATAAAAAGGGTACTTAGTATCGGTAGCTCTTGACAGTCGATTCTTCTCTGGTCCATCACCACGCGCCGGTCTAGCCTGCCCCTGCGGCCAGGACCCCTGGAACCCGGAGCGGCCCCGGTAGCGGGAATTGATCCGCCCCCACACAGGTTGTAGCCACTAATACACCGTCAAGATTCATCTAGGAGAAATCATGACAACCCAGCTCGAATCAACATCCCCGGCCCTCACCGACTGGATCCCCGCCCAGCAGTTCATTGGCGGCCAGTGGCGCGACGGCCGCTCGGATAAGACCCTCACGGACACCAACCCCTTTGATGGTTCGCAGCTGATGACCATGCAGCAGGCCTCCCGCGAAGACCTGGACGACGCATACGCCGCTGCAGAGGAAGCCCAGAAGGATTGGGCAGCCAGGACCCCGAATGAGCGCCGCACGGTCATTGCCCGCGCCGCAGAAATCTTCGAAGAGCGCCGCGACGAGATCATCGCCTGGCTCAACGCGGAATCCGGCAGCACCATGCTGAAGGCCAACATTGAAGTTGCCTCCGCCGCTTCCATTACCCGCGAGGCAGCCACCTTCCCGCACCGCGTTTCCGGCAAGATCATGGATTCAGACACCCCCCACAAGGAACTGCGTGTCTACCGCGCACCCCTGGGAGTTGTCGGCGTGATCAGCCCCTGGAACTTCCCGCTCCACCTTTCCCAGCGCTCCGTCGCGCCGGCACTGGCCCTCGGTAACGCCGTCGTCCTGAAGCCCGCCAGCGACACCCCGGTCACGGGCGCGCTCATCATCGCCAAGATCTTCGAAGAGGCAGGCCTGCCCGCCGGTGTGCTGAACGCCGTCGTCGGCGCCGGTTCGGAAATCGGCGACGCCTTCGTGGAGCACCCGACCCCGCGGATGATCTCCTTCACCGGTTCCACCCCGGTGGGCAAGAACATCGGCGCCCTGGCAGCCACCGGCGCCACACTGAAGTACACGGCGCTTGAGCTCGGCGGCAACAGCCCGTTCGTGGTTCTCGCGGATGCCGACGTCGACCAGGCGGTCCGCGCGGCCGCCATGGGCAAGTTCCTGCACCAGGGACAGATCTGCATGGCCGTGAACCGGATCATCGTCGAAGACGCCGTGTACGACGAGTTCGTGGAGAAGTTCACCGCGCACGTCAAGACGCTGAACGCCGGAGACCCGACCGACCCGAAGAACGTGGTTGGCCCGATCATCAACGCCAAGCAGCTCGAAGGCTTGAAGACGAAGATCGAAACCGCCAAGTCCGAAGGCGCCCGCCTGATGCTCGAAGGTGAAATCAACGGCCAGGTCCTCACCCCGACCGTCTTCGCCGACGTCACCAAGGACATGGAACTGGCCCGCGAGGAGATCTTCGGCCCGATCGCCGGAATCATGCGCGCCAAGGACGCCGAGGATGCACTGGCCCTGGCCAATGACACCGACCTCGGTCTCTCCAGCGCCGTCTTCACCGCCAACCTGGAGGAAGGCGTCAAGTTCGCCCGCCGCATCAAGGCAGGCATGACCCACGTCAACGACTTCCCGGTCCAGGACGAGGCGCACATTGCCTTCGGCGGCGAGAAGAACTCCGGCCTCGGCCGGTTCAACGGCGAGTGGGCCATCGACGAGTTCACCACGGACCACACCATCAGCGTCCAGCACGCCCCGCGCGAATACCCGTTCTAATCCGGTAACGCACTAACCGGTAAACGCCCGACGGCGGCCCGCACCTTTTCCGGTGAGGGCCGTCGTCGTCGTTATCGCTGGAAAATCTATTCGCCTGCCCCTGCCTTGCCCCCGCGCTTGAGGGTCTAGGTCTGCGCCGGCGCAGCCTCCGGGGACACCGGATGGGAGGACGGGGACCGGGAACCCCCTGTGGTGGCGGCAAGCACCGCGGCCGCGATCCCGTCCGCGTCCTGCAGCGTCCGCGAGCCTTCCGCCGCGGGAGCTCCCGCCTCGGCGGCAATCGCCGTCCCCCACTGGACCGAGGAGAGCTGCAGGCCCAGCACAAACAGGTTCTCCACCGGTTCGCCGCTGACGCCGACCACCCGGTAGGGCGGCAGCGTGACGTCCAGGCCCGGGGTTAGCACGGGGGTGCCGTCACCGGACATCATCACCTTCGGCCGGGCCAGGCCGTCACGGATAAGACCTGCCAGCAGCGGTGAAACACTGCGGTCCACCCGATTGGGCGGCATCATGGCCTCCATCAGGGTGGACGCGGCGTACTCGGTGCCCACCCATGGGGAGGACGCAGTGAACATTCCGCGGGCCTCGTCCACGTCAAACCGGGGATCCGGGCCCACAAAGTGCACCAGGCCGGCACGGACCAGCGCCGCCAGCTGTTCGATCCGCTCCGGCGGCGGGCCGCTGGCCAGGCCTTCCACCAGCGGTTCAAACCAGCCCCGCAGTTCGCTGAGCCAGGACGCCTCCGCGAGGCCGCCGTCGGCCACCACGGCTTTGAGCAGGCTGCGTCCGGCGTTCAGGGCGCCGATCGCCATCTTCAGCGGGTCGTCCTCCCCGGCGGCGGACCCGGCGGCGTCCGCCTCCAGATACGCCAGGACGGCGTTGTCCGCCTCCGGGGCACCGCTGAAGGGCCGGCGTCCAAGGGGCTGGGCCAGGGCTTCAAGGTTGGTGCGGCGGGCAGACGGAACATAGGCATCCAGCACCAATTCCATCGCGGCGTTCCACTCCGGTCCGGGCAGGTTCAGGGCAGCTTCCAGACGGTCAGAGAATTCGGCGGCTGGGCCGTTCAATTCCGCCGGGGCCACCCGGGCCAGCGTGCTGTAGTACGCCCAGACCGCGTCGCGGTGAAGCAGCGGCCACAGGTCATGGTCAAAGCCCGGCAGCAGGCCGTCCGCCCGGAGGGCGAGCGCCGTTTCGCGGGTCAGCCAGCGCAGGTGGACACCGCGCGGCACATAGGAGTCCAGCTTCGCCTTGGCCCGGTACGGGGTACCGCGGCGTGAGGCCGCAACCAGCTGCGGCTCCCGGCCGGAGGGTTCGTAGCGCAGGGCACGGCCGGCAGGCAGTCCGGTGGAGACGTACCGTCCGCCGCGGCCCACGGTGGCGGCAGCCATCACGTCAAAGAAGTTCAGGCCCAGCCCCCGGACCAGCACGGGCTCACCGGCCGGCAAGCGGGAGAAGTCGACGTCGGCGGGTACGGCGGGCGGGAAGTACGTCAGGCCATGGCGGGCAGCGGCGTCCTGCAGGCGTGCCTGCTCCGGGGAAAGCAGAGCCGGCAGATGCCCCAGGGCCAGCACGGCGGCGTCCGCGGCCAGAACCTGCTGTCCCTCAAGTTCAATAACCAGCCGTCCATCCGCTTCACGGATGATGCCCAGTGCTTCGGTCCGGCGGTGCACCAGTTCCACGCCGTCCTCGGCGGCGGCAGCCCGCAGCTGGCCATAGGTCCATTCCAGGTACCGGCCGTAGAGCGGACGGCTGGGGAAATCCGCGGCCCCCAGGGCGGCCAGCTCCTCGCGGTCGCCAGCGGACAGACCGTCTGCGGTCCGGGTGCCGGCGTTCATCAGCTCGCGCCACTGGTTGAAGGAAAGCCCCGCCACCGAGGGAAGGAGGTCCCGGACGGTGTTTCCGGCCGGAACGACGGTGGGAAACAGTGCCGGAGTGTTCATCAGGAACAACCGTGACTGGTTGGTGCGCCAGACGTGGCCGGGGCCGGGATTAAACGGGTCAATGAGTTCAATGCGCAGCGGCAGGCGCTGCGCGGAGGCACGCCGGTGGGTGAGCAGCCGGTCCACAACGGAGAGGCCGCGGGGTCCTGCGCCAATGACAGCTACCCGGAAACTCTGCGTGTGGTCCATGCATCTAGGGTATCCGGCGGCGGAGCAGCGCGGGTTCCAGGCGGTTGGTACGGTCCCCCGCAGGGGATAGGAACGGGGCCGGAAGGACCCGGAAGTTAGGATGGGCGCATGACATCCCCGAACCATGACGCCGTCGATCCAGCCCCAGCAGATGAGTTCCTCTGGTTGGAGGACATCTACGGAGACCGGCAGCTGGACTGGGTCCGCTCCGAGAACGCCGTTACGGAAAACCTGCTCTCGCGGACCGGTTTTGAACAGACCGGGGAGCGGCTGCTCCAGGTCCTGGATTCCACTGACCGGATTCCCATGGTGGCCAAGCGCGGGGAGCATTACTACAACTTCTGGCGCGACGCCGCCCACCCAAAGGGACTGTGGCGCCGCACCACCTGGCAGAACTACACGGCCGCCGACACCGAGTGGGAGGTGCTGCTGGACCTGGACGACCTCAGCGCCGCCGAGGGCACCGAGTGGGTGTGGGGCGGATCCATGTTCCTGCGTCCGGCCGACGGCGTCTCCTACCGCCGCGCCTTGGTAGCGCTCTCCCCCGACGGCGGCGACGCGGCACGCTACCGCGAGTTCGACGTCGTCGAGCGGGCCTTTGTGCCCGGCGGGTTCGACATTCCCGCCGCCAAGAGCCGGATCAGCTGGGCCGGTGAAGACAGCCTCTACGTGGGAACGGACTTCGGTCCGGGCTCCATGACCACGTCCTCCTACCCCCGCAGCAGCCGCATCCTGCGCCGCGGGCAGGAGCTGAAGGACGCCGAACCGTTTTTCGAGGTTCCCGAAGAGCACATGATGGCCGTGGTGCAGCGGGACCAGACCCCGGGTTTCGAACGGGATCTCGCCGTGGACATCATCGACTTCTACAACACCCGGACTTTCCTGCGCGAAGGCAGCGAGTGGGTGCAGCTTGATGTCCCGTTGGACGTCAACGTGGACGTGCACCGCGAATGGCTGCTGCTGCGACCGCGGACGGACTGGGAGCTCGACGGCGCCACCCATCCCGCCGGTTCGCTCCTGGCCGCACCGGTGGCGGAGTTCACCGCGGGCAACCGGACCGTCCACCGCCTTTTCACTCCGGACGCGTCCACCTCGCTGCAGTCCTGGAGCTGGACCCGGGATTACCTGCTGCTGAACCTGCTCCGCGATGTCAGTTCAGAGATCCTGGTGCTGGCTCCCGGGGACGGATGGCGGGCGGAACCCCTGGACGCCTGCCCGCCGCTGCATTCGGTGGACGCGTATGCAGTGGATGACGAAGATGAGGAAGCCGGCAACGACTACTGGCTGGTCAGCACCGGGTTCCTCACGCCCTCCACCCTTTCCCGCGGCACGCTGGGCAGCACCGGCCGGGCCGAGGCCGTGAAGACCACACCGTCACTCTTTGACACCAGCGGCCTTACGGTCGAACAGCACTTTGCCGTCTCCGCCGACGGCACGAAGGTCCCGTATTTCCAGGTGGCTCCGCAGGACCTGGTGCTCGACGGCGGCAACCCCACACTGCTCAACGGGTACGGCGGGTTCGAAGCCTCCCTGACCCCCGCCTACAGCGGGGTGGTGGGCCGCGGCTGGCTGGAACGGCGCACCACGGACGCCGGCGGCGTGGAACGGCACGGCGTGTACGTGCTGGCCAACATCCGCGGCGGCGGCGAATACGGACCCGAATGGCACCGGGCCGCACTGCAGGAGAACCGCCACCGGGCGTATGAGGACTTCGCCGCCGTGGCCGAAGACCTGGTGGCCCGCGGCGTCAGCTCCCGCGAACACCTCGGCTGCACCGGGCGCAGCAACGGCGGACTGCTGGTGGGCAACATGCTCACCACCTATCCGCATTTGTTCGGCGCCGTGTCCTGCGGGGTGCCGCTGCTGGACATGCGCCGCTACACCAAGCTTTCCGCCGGCTATTCCTGGATTGCCGAATACGGCGATCCGGACGATCCGGCGCAGTGGGAGTTCGTGAAGACGTTCTCCCCGTACCACCTGATCAAGGAAGGTGTTTCGTATCCGCCCACGCTGATCTGGACCGCCACCAGCGACGACCGCGTGGGCCCGGTCCAGGCACGCAAAATGGCCGCCCGGATGAAGGCGCTGGGCGCGGAAAAGGTGTGGTTCCACGAGGCGCTGGAAGGTGGGCACGCCGGCGCTGCGGACAACCGTCAGTCGGCCCGGATGCACGCCATGTCCTACGAATTCCTGTGGGAGGCACTCACCGGAAGGCTGGCCTAAACCGGTTTTGCCCTAACCGGCCGGTTGCCGGTAGTCTTGTCAGGCTGGCAGCGGAAGTTGCCGGTTGTGTTGGATATGCAAGCTGGAGACGTGCCAGAGCGGCCGAATGGGCTTCACTGCTAATGAAGTGTGGGCCTAAAGCCCACCGGGGGTTCAAATCCCCCCGTCTCCGCGCTGAAACCCCCGGGAAACCGGGGGTTTTTTTGCGTCTACCCTAGAGTCACCACCGAACCTCTTTCGAAGGGACCGCCGCCATGGAACAGGACAGCATCGTTCTGCAGGGTCCGCGCGTTACGCTGCGGGATGTCAGGCCCGACGACGTCGACGCGGTCCACGGCTTCGCGTCCGACCCGGTGGTCACGCAGTGGTCGACCTGGGGGCCCAATACCCGCGCCGAAACACAGTCGTTTGTTGACGACGCTGCCATCGAACCCGTTGCGGAGGCCAGGAACCGGTTCACCCTGGCCGTGGTATTCGAAGGCCGGGTGGTCGGAACCGCCGGGGTCTGGACCACGAGCGGCTCCGAAAGCGGCGGAGAACTGGGATACACACTGCATCAAAGCGTCTGGGGCCAGGGCCTCGCCACCGAAACCGCAGCCCTCCTGCTGGGCCACGCCTTCGGGCCGATGGGGCTGGTGCGGGTACAGGCCACCTGCCATCCGGAAAACAGCGGGTCGGTCCGGGTGCTGGAAAAGAACGGATTCACCTTCGAGGGCAGGCTCCGGGACCACCGGCTGGTGGACGGGCAGCGGCTGGATTCCCTGCTGTTCACTGCCCTGCACCCGGCCTCATCCCGCCCGGAGCGGGTGCCTGCGGACCGGACCCTGTAGGCGCTGCCGGCGCTTTCGGCGCGGCCGCCGGATAAGCTGGCAGCCCGTTCACCAGCTCCCCTACCGTGAAGGAAACGCCCATGGAAATGCGACTGCTTGGCAACAGCGGAACCTCGGTCAGCAACTATGCCCTGGGCACCATGACCTTCGGCAACGAATCCGACGAGCGTGCCTCCCACTCCATCCTCAATGATTACGTCCGGGCCGGCGGAAACTTCGTGGACACTGCGGATGTCTACACCAGCGGCGCGTCCGAGGAGATCATCGGCCGCTGGCTCCATGCCCATCCCACGGAAGCAGCCGACGTCATCCTCGCCACCAAGGGCCGCTTCCCGATGGGCGGCGGGCCCAATGATCTAGGCACATCCCGCCGTCATCTGCGCCGTGCCCTGGACGAGTCCCTGACCCGGCTGGGCGTGGACCACGTGGACCTGTACCAGCTGCACGCATGGGATCCTTACACCCCGCTGGAGGAAACCCTGGGCTTCCTCAACGACGCCATCACGGCGGGGAAAATCAGCTATTACGGGCTGTCGAACTTCACCGGCTGGCAGTTGACCAAGGCCGTGTACGTGGCGCGGGAACACGGCTGGGCGCTGCCGGTGACGCTGCAGCCGCAGTACAACCTGCTCGAGCGGGAGATCGAATCCGAAATTGTGCCGGCAGCGCTCGACGCCGGCCTGGGCCTGCTGCCCTGGTCACCGCTCGCCGGCGGCTGGCTCACGGGCAAATATCACCGCGAAACGGTGCCCGCCGGGAACACACGCGTGGGTGACAATCCCACGCGTCAGTTCCAGGGCTGGGACCTGCGCAGCCATAACGAGCGCACCTGGCGGATCCTCGATGAGCTGCGTGCGGTCGCGGCCGCCCACTCGGCCACCCCGGCCCAGGTAGCCCTGGCCTGGCTGGCGGAGCGTCCCGGGGTGACGTCAGTCATCCTGGGGGCACGGACTACGGAGCAGCTGGCGGACAATCTGGGGGCGGCGTTCCTGGTGCTGGCCGATGAGGAAAAGCAGCGCCTGACCGAACTGAGTGTCCCGCAGGTCGGCAACTATCCGTACGGCCCGGACGGCCGGAACCAGCGTTCGCGCCTACTTGAGGGCGGCCGGGGCTGACGGCAGCGCCTGGACAGGCACAGGGCCGGACCGGCTACCGGTCCGGCCCTTCTGGTCAGTGCTGCCGGTTAAGGCTTGAGGAAGTCTTCGGGCCGCAGCTGCTGGGCCCACTTGCTGATCTCTTCCTCCCGGACCGCCTCTGATTCTGCTCCAGCGCCGGGGTTGGCCGCGTCGGCCTTGGCTGCGTCCGGCTGGGCCGACCCGGGCTTCGCGGCGTCCGGCGCGGCCGGTGTTCCTGGATCCGCGGCCGGCCGCACGTAGGGCTGGGGGTGGGCAGCCATGTTGGTGATGGCCGCCCCCGAAGCCCGGATGCCGGAGCCGGTAAACATGGCGTAGAGCTTCAGCGCTTTCACCGGCTGGCCCTGGCCCAGTGCTGCGTAGATCTGCCGGTGCTGTTCGGCAGTGAGCAGGGACGCAGCCTCCTTGGCGGCCTGGGGTGAGGTGCCGGCTCCCGCCGGGGCCTGACGTGCAGGGCGCGCCGGACGCGCCGTGGCGGGACGGGCGCCGGCAGAACCATCGGCGCCGCTGGACGTGCCTGCCTCCGACGTGGGATTGGCGGCACGGCGCTTCTCAATCCTGCCCCAGAGCGTGCTGACAACAGCGATGGATAAGACGAAGAGAAGAATAACCGCAAGCTCCATACCTTGATCCTAGCTTTGCTTTCGCCGGGCCTTAAAACGCCCGGTATATTGGCGCCCAGCCCACCATGCGCCAAATCAACGGAGATGCCATGACGTCCAGCGCCACGACCCTGCCTTCCCTGCGCTCCCTGCGTGTCGAAATTCATGACGGCGTGGCCGAAGTGCAGCTGATTGGACCGTCCAAGGGCAATGCCATGGGACCGGATTTCTGGACCGAGCTGCCGGTGGTGTTCGATGCGCTCAGCACGGACGACGCCGTCCGGTCCGTCCTGCTCTATGGATCCGGTGGGAACTTCAGCTACGGCCTGGACCTGCCCGCCATGGCACCGGTGTTCGCTCCGCTGCTCGCGGCCGGCGGCATGGACGCCAAGCTGCGCGAGGGCTTCCGCCGGAAGATCCAGGACCTTCAGGACGCCGTCACGTCGCTGGCCCGCTGCGCAAAGCCGGTCATTGCGGCAGTGGACGGCTGGTGCATCGGCGGAGCCATTGACGTTATTGCCGCCGCAGACATCCGCATTTCCTCCCGCACCGCGCGCTTCAGCGTCCGTGAGGTTCGGGTCGCCATTGTGGCCGACCTCGGGTCGCTGCAGCGGCTACCCGCCATCATCGGCGAAGGCGTCACCCGGCAGCTGGCCCTCACGGGCGAGGATTTCGACGCCGACCATGCCGCTTCCCTCGGCCTGGTCACGGAACTGGCCGACGACGTCGTCGTCCGCGGCCGCGAACTCGCGGCGCAGGTCGCTGCCAATCCCCCGCTGGTGGTGCAGGGCGTCAAACACGTCCTGAACCGGCGGACCCAGGCACAGGTCCAGGACGGTCTGGACTACGTGCAGGTCTGGAACAGCGCGTTCCTGGCCAGCCATGACTTCGGCGAGGCTACTGCCGCCTTCGCCCAGCGGCGCCCACCGGTCTACCGCGGGGAGTAGCCTGCCGACGGCTGCGCGGCGACCGCGGTCGCAGCTGCCGCAACAAGGCCCAGGACCAGTGCCGAGCCGGGAAAATCAGGGGAAAAGGCCAGCGCCAGCGCCACAGCCAGGGCCACAACCCCCGCGGCCGCCGTCCGGACATCACGGCTCCGTATAGCCAGCAGGACCAGCGCTGCTCCGAAGACCGGACTGAAAACCAGGTCTGGAGTGAAAGGAATACAGAAGGCGGCCAGGCCCGCCAGAGCCGCCATCGCTCCGCGCTGCTGCCGGATCCCGAGCCGTGATTCCGAGCGGGCGGTAAGGGACCATGCGGCCAAGATCAGTAAGGCGGCAAGGATTCCGGCGCCGAAGCCCACCAGCAAGGTCCCTAAGAAGTTCTGCGGGAGGAACGGCAGCTGCCCTGCGCCCGCGAGCTGCCAGGCGGCACCGATCAACGCTCCCGCGCCTGTAGCGGCGAACAGCCATCGGGTGGCCGCAACCTCAGCCACCATTTCACGGGACGCGGTTTCACGCGGCGCTGTCCCGGTGTTTATGTCCGGCCCCATGTCTTCTCCCCCCAGTTCTCCCGGACATTCAACCGTCGGGTTTTTGGGAAATCTAGCATGCCTCCGGCGCCAGCGGCCGGAAGGAGTCAGGCGGCGGTGCGGAGGGCTGCGTCGATGAGCACTTCGGCGGCGGCACGGGCCTGCACCGCCGCATCGGAATCACCTGAAATGGCCGCCGTACTCTGCGCACCCTCAGCGAGAATCGACAGCTGCACCCCCAGCATCTCCGAAGCGCCCAACTCACGTGCGAGCCCGGACATGGAGCGCTGGAACGACTCTTTGTGCTCCTTCACGATCCGTGCCACCTCCGGATTGGTGCCACCCAGCTCGCCAAAGGCATTGATAAAGGCACAGCCGCGGAAACTGCCGGTACAGAACCAGCTCTCCAGGAAGTCGTAGACAGCCAGGAGCCTTGCCCTGGGTTCGGGGCCGGCGGCAGCTACCTGCTTTGTGACGGCCGCTTCCCATTCTTCGTGTTTACGCCCGAGCACTGCCGAAATAATGTCGTCCTTCGACGGGAACTGCGCATAGAGACGCCGCAGCGACACACCAGCGGCAGAGCGGAGCTCGTCCATCCCGACGGCGGCATATCCCTTTCGGTAATAGAGCTCCTCAGCCGCGGAAAGGATGCGTTCGTTTGTTTCCTCAGGACTCATAGCTCCATTGTACTTGACGTGAGAACGGTCGTTCTCTAGAGTCGCTTCCACGAGCTGAGAACGATCGTTCTCACTTAGTAGAAAAGGACAGCATCATGGGCTTCATCCCCGTAGGCACCGAAAACAGCACCACTACCCACCTCTACTACGAAGACCAGGGAGCCGGCCAGCCGGTGGTCCTGATCCACGGCTACCCGCTGGACGGACATTCCTGGGAGCGCCAGACCCGCGAACTGCTCGCCTCCGGCTACCGCGTCATCACCTACGACCGCCGCGGCTTCGGGCAGTCCAGCAAGTCCGGCTCCGGGTATGACTACGACACGTTCGCTGCGGACCTGAATACCCTGCTGGAAACCCTCGACCTGCGCGACGTGATCCTGGTCGGCTTCTCCATGGGCACCGGCGAACTGGCCCGATACGTCAGCCGGCACGGCCACGAGCGGATCGCCAAGCTCGCCTTCCTCGCGTCGCTCGAACCGTTCCTCGTGGCCCGGGACGACAATCCCGAAGGCGTTCCCCAGGAGGTCTTCGACGGCATTGCGGCAGCCGCAGGCGCAGACCGCTACGCCTGGTTCACGAATTTCTACTCCGATTTCTACAATCTGGAGGAAAACCTGGGCAGCCGGATCAGCCAGGAGGCCGTCACGGCCAGCTGGAACGTGGCCATCTCCAGTGCGCCGGTCGCCGCTTACGCCGTCGTCCCCACCTGGATCGAAGACTTCAGGGCCGACGTCGATGCGGTCCGCGAAAGCGGCAAGCCCGTGCTGATCCTGCACGGCACGGCGGACAACATCCTGCCGATCGACGCCACCGCCCGCCGCTTCCGGAAGCTGGTCCCCGCAGCGGACTACGTGGAGATCGACGGCGCGCCGCACGGCCTGCTGTGGACGCACGCCGGCGAGGTCAACAAGGCACTGCTGGAATTCGTTGGCAAATAACCGGCGGGAAAACAGCGGAGCGAAAACAGCTGCGGGACGGGCCGAAACCCGTCCCGCTGCTGGCGCATCCCAGGCCGGCGCTAGGCCTTCGACCGGGCTGTCCGATACCCGCCCCCTATACCTTGCGTCCCTACCGGAAGGCGGCGTGGCCCGTCAGGTGCTGGCCCAGGATGAGGGTGTGTACCTCGTCAGTCCCTTCATAGGTCCGCACCGATTCGAGGTTGTTGGCATGGCGCAGCGGCGAATACTCGAGAGTGACGCCGTTTCCGCCGAGCATGGTGCGGGCCTGCCGGCAGATCTCGATGGCCACCCGGCAGTTGTTCAGCTTGCCGGCGGAGATCATGTGGTTCTCCAGCCGGCCTGCATCTTTGAGCCTGCCGATCCGCAGGGCCAGGAGTTGCCCTTTCTGGATTTCCAATGCCATGTTGACAAGTTTCTCCTGCGAGAGCTGGTACGCGGCCAGGGGCTTATCGAACTGAACGCGCTGTTGCGAGTAAGCCAGCGCTGCTTCGAAACTGTCCCGCGCGGCTCCCAAGGCCCCCCAGACGATGCCGTAGCGGGCCTCGTTCAGACATGAGAACGGGCCGCGCAGGCCTGGATTGTGAGGAAGGATCGCGTCCTGCTCCAAGCGGACATCGGAGAGTTCGATATCGCACTGGATGGAGGCCCGCATGGAGAGCTTCGGCTCGATCGGGGTCGCCTTGAATCCCGGGGTGTCCGTGGGCACAAGGAACCCCCGGACCCGCTCCGTGCCGTCCGCCTCCGTGGCGCGGGCCCAAACGACGGCCACATGGGCAACCGAGGCCAATCCGATCCACCGCTTTGCTCCGTTGAGCACCCAAGTGTCCCCGTCCAGCACCGCAGTGGTGGCCATCGTGGAGGGGTCCGATCCGGCCGTGGGTTCCGTCAGGGCGAAGCAGCCGATCAGCTCCCCTCGTGCCATGCCCGGCAGCCAGCGTTGTTTTTGTTCTTCCGATCCGTGCTTGGCGATCGCGGACATCGCCAGTGATCCCTGCACGGAGACAAAGGTGCGCAGGCCCGAGTCCCCTGCCTCCAGTTCCTGCATGGCAATGCCGTACTGCACCGCTGTCTTCCCAGCGCAGCCGTATCCCTGGATGTGCATGCCCAACAGGCCAAGCTCCGCCATTTCGGGCACGATCTCAAGCGGAAAAACAGCCTTTTCATACCACTCGGAAATGTTGGGACGTATTCGCCGATCCACAAATTCGCGGACCGCTGCCCTCGTCTCCAGTTCCTCCGGCTGGAGATCTGCGTCCAAATTGAGCAAGTCGGTAGGGGTGACGGTCATAAATCCTCCTCTGGGCAAACAAGTCTCCTGACGACAATCCCCCACTGCCGGCTGTTTTAGTGCACACCGGATTGATATTTACCTTCTAGGTATCAATGGAAGGCAAATTATGTATTTGAAGTCTTCAAGGAGCCGTGTAAATGTGACTTAGACGACAAAAAATGACCCTCTGGAGGTTTCCGTGAGCCGCTCGATCCTCGATACATCAGGCTCCCCCCGCGTGGATATCAGCGTGAGGGGGCCGGTAACCGTCCTGACCCTCACCGACGAGCGTCGCCGAAATGCCCTTGGATCTGAGATCAGGGACCAGCTGCAGAAGGCCTTGGAAAGTGCCGCTGCCGATCCGCGGATCCGTGCAGTTGTCCTGACCGGCTCGGGTGAGGCCTTCAGCGCAGGCGGCGATCTGGGAGCCATGCCCCCGCCCTCACAGGCGGAAGGGCGGGCACGGATGGTGGATGTCGGCTCGCTCATCACCCTCCTCGCCTCTCTGGAGAAACCCGTTGTCGCGGCTGTGAGAGGCCCTGCTGCCGGTGTAGCCGTCGGCTTGGCCTGCGTCTGCGACCTCGTCATCACCGGCGATGACGCGCGGTTCCTGTTCCCGTTCACGCGGCTTGGCTTGGTTCCCGACGGCGGTCTGCTCCATTCACTGGCCCAGCGCGTTGGTACGGCTCGAGCCAGGAGCATCCTTTTGCAGGCGGACCCCCTCGACGCACAAAGTGCCCTCGCGGCCGGTCTCGCAGATGAGGTGGTTCCGGCACAGTCCGTTCTGGAACACGCAATCCTGCGGGCCGCAGATCTGGCTGATCGGGCCCCGCTCGCCGTCGCGGCCGTAAAACGGGGGCTCCTACAGTTTTCCGGATCGCTGGACGCCGCCCTCCGGTTCGAGCAGGAACGCCAGCCGGCCCTGTTCGAGACATCCGACTTCCGTGAGGGCAAGGCCGCCTTCCAGGAGCGCCGCGATCCTGCCTTTTCCGGGCAATGACTCATCCCTATCACCACGATTTCAACTCAACCCTTCAATGTCGAAAGGTCATTATGAGGACAAGGAAAGCGCGCTGCGGCGCCTGGACCGCCGTAGCGCTGCTTGCGCTGACCGGCTGCGCTGCCGGCGGTGACGAGGTCGGTCCGAACGGCCTCCCCAAACAGCTGGTGTGGTCCACGTACAACGTCGGAACCGGCACCTACAACGATCTCGCTGCCATCGCCAACACCCTGACTGCTGAAGAGGACGTCCAGGTGAGGCTGATGACCGCCGATACGGGCATCGGCCGCCTGGCTCCGCTGGTCAACGGCACCATCGACTATTCCCGCGCCGGGGATGAGTACTACTACGCGTTCGAGGGCGATTACGAGTATGCGACCGCTGAATGGGGTCCGCAGGACCTGCGCCTGGTCTGGGCTCCGCTCGGCAACTACGGCCTGCTGGTCCGCGAAGACAGCGGAATCGACACCTTTGCCGATTTGAAGGGCAAGCGGTTTCCGAATCTGACGGCAAACACCTCCATCAATAACAAGATGGAGGGCTTCCTGAACTATGGCGGCCTCACCGGAGAGGACGTGCAGAAGGTGCCCATCGCCTACGGCGAGCAGCTTGCCGGCCTGGAATCGGGACAGATCGATGCCCTGTACCAGAACGTCGTCGGTTCCAACATCAACGAGCTCGCATCCAAGGTGGACGTCAAATGGCTGACCTTCGACGACCCGGATACCGCCCGCTACGAAACCTGGGAGGAACTGATGCCTATGGCCACGGTTGGTGAGGTGAGCGATGCCCCCGGTGTGCCGGAAGGCGAGACGGCCCGTGTGCTCGAATACACCATTCCACTCACCACCATGGGCTCCCGCGACGCCGACGAGGTGTACAACCTCGTAAAGGCCATGGTGGACAACTTTGAGCACTATGAGACGACCACTCCGGACGCCAGCCAGTTCTCCTTTGAGGCCGTCCTAAAAGAACCCCTGGTGGTTCCCTTCCATGAGGGAACCGTTCGCTACTTCGAGGAGCAGGGCGCCTGGACCGAGGAGCTGGAACGGAAGAACAACGAGCTGATCGAACGCGGAGAAAGGATGCGCGAGGCATGGCCCGGCATCCTCGAATCCTCCGAGCCGGAGGAGCTGGAACGTAACTGGACCGAATGGAAAAAGACTGAGCTCGACGCCAAGGGGGAGAACGATGAAAGCTGAGACCCGCCTCACCCCGCCGTGGCGAGGCACGGTCATCGCCCTCACCCTGCTGGGCGTGCTGCTCACCATGAACCAGGTTTTCTTCTGGAACGTGGGCGGCCTCTCGCTGCTGACTAACGCCTACCTCTACCTGATCCTGGCCGTATTCCTGCCTATGGTGTTCATAGTCAACCCCGTCAGGAAGGTTCCCCTCTTAGAGAAAGTCGCTAAGAAAGCGGAAGGCCCCCAGGCCGAAGACCCGGACACGTCCGCCGAGGCCCCGGTGCGGTGGTTCGATGTCGCCCTGATGCTGGTCACCGCCGCAGTGTGCATTTACCTGGCAGTGAACGGAACGCGCATCAAGACCTTCGGCTGGGAGTACATGGCCCCTGATGCCGCCACGGTCGCCAGCTTCCTCCTTTGGCTGGTGGCCCTTGAGGCGCTTCGCCGCACCGGAGGGCTGGTGGTCACCCTGATCGCCCTGATCTTTTCGCTCTACCCACTGGTGGCCAAATACCTGCCGATCCCGGTCCTGCAGGGCGTCACCTACGACCTGCCCACCCTCGCCCAGGTTCACGTCATGGGAGCCGAAGGCATCCTCGGGCTTCCACTGCAGACCGCGGGGACCATCCTCATCGGCTTCCTCATTTTCGGTGTTGCGCTCCAGCACACCGGCGGCGCCGATTTTTTCCACAACCTCTCGATGTCCATTTTCGGCCGCTACCGCGGTGGCGCGGCCAAGGTCTCGGTGGCCAGCAGCGCCGCCATGGGCATGATGAGCGGGAGCGCCGTCTCCAACGTCCTGACCACCGGCCCCATGACCATCCCGGCTATGAAGCGCAGCGGTTTCAGCGCCACCTACGCCGGCGGCGTTGAAGCCACCGCTTCTTCCGGCGGATCCATCACACCCCCGATCATGGGCACTGCCGCCTTCCTGATGGTCTCCTTCGTCGGGGTCCCGTACACCGAGATCCTCGTCGCCGCGACAATCCCCGCCTTCCTCTATTTCCTGGGTATCTACCTGCAGGTGGACGGCTATTCCGCCCGTAACGGCCTTAAAGGCGCCCCGGTGGACACGCTTCCCCGAACCCTGCCCACGCTCCTTCGCGGCTGGCCCTATGTGCTCGCACTCGTCCTGCTCACGGGGATGCTGTTCATCACCAACTCGGAAACCAAGGTTCCCTACTGGGTGATTCTTTTCCTCCTCCTCGTGGCCGTCCTGCGGCCTGGGCAGAAGTTCGGTTTCCGTGAATTCACTGAATTCCTCGTCGACTCCGGCAGGACCCTGAGTAACATCATCGGCATCATCGCCGGCGTTGGGCTGATCGTCGGTGGGCTCACCGCGACCGGTGTGAGCCTCTCCCTGGCCCGCGAACTGGTGGCGCTGGTCGGTGACAACGTAGTGCTCATCCTGATCGCCGGGGCCATCACCTGCTTCATCCTAGGCATGGGCATGACCATCTCCGCCGCGTACGTCTTCCTGGCCATCGTTATGGTTCCGGCCGTGGTGGACCTCGGCGTGAACCCGCTCGCCGCCCACCTGTTCGTTATCTACTGGGCCTCCGTTTCCTATATCACCCCGCCGGTGGGGTTGGCAGCCTTCGCGGCAGCGGGCCTGGCGAAGGCGCCGGCCATGGCAACCAGCATCGCGGCCATGAAGCTGGGCGCGGTGAAATACGTCGTCCCGTTCGGCTTCGCGCTCAACCCGGCGCTGGTGGCCCAGGATTCGCCTGGCCGGATCCTGCTGGCCTTCGTCCTGAGCATTGCTGGCGTGTACGGCCTCGCGTCGGCGATAGAAGGCTGGGTGGTCGGGTTTGACCGGCGGATGCCGATTCCGCTGCGCCTGGTTGGCGCGGTCGGCGGGTTCCTGCTGTTCCTGCCCACGGTCTTGACCGCCGTCGGCGGCATTGTCCTGGTGGCCGCGAGCGTGGTGCTGAGCCTCCTCCCAGTCAAGGCACCGGAGACCGAAACGCGGGACGATGCCGACCCCGAAGCGGCCGTCACTGCGCCGATACCGACACCGCCCGCCAGCACCGTCACCTGACACGCGAAAGGATCCACCATGACCGACACCAACCCAGGCGCCAGCTCGCCGGTACTCACCGAGATCAGCGAGCGCACAGCCGTCGTCACCATCAACCGTCCCGATGTGCGCAACGCACTCAATCGATCAGTGCTGGACGGCCTCGATGCCGCACTGGACACCCTTGAGGCCGACTCCGATGTCGGCGCGGTCATCTTCACCGGCGCCGGCACGAAGGCCTTCGTTGCAGGCGCGGACATCACCCAGCTTGCCGGGTACACCCTGCAGGACGGGCTCCGGGCCCGGATGCAACGGCTCTATGACCGCGTCCAGGATTTCGAGAAGCCCACCATTGCTGCCGTCAACGGGTACGCGCTCGGCGGCGGCAACGAACTGGCCATGTCCTGCGACATCCGCATAGCCTCCACCACCGCCCGGTTCGGGCTCCCCGAAGCGAACCTGGGCATCCTCCCCGGTGCCGGTGGAACCCAGCGGCTGTCCCGGCTGGTCGGGCAGGGACGGGCGAAGGAGCTGATCCTCACGGGTCGGATTATCGACGCCGAGGAAGCACTGCGCATCGGGTTGGTCACCAGCGTCGTTCCGGGCGAGCAGCTGCTGGACAGTGCCAGGGACACGGCCCGCACCATCCTCGCCAAGGGCCCCCTGGCAGTCCGCCTGGCCAAGCTGGTCATCAGCGGCGGCGCGGAAACCGACCAGCGCACCGGCCTTTTGCTGGAGCGCCTCGCCCAATCGCTCCTGTACGCCGCCGATGAGAAGTCCGAGGGCGCCGCGGCCTTCCTGGAAAAACGTCCGGCCAGGTTCAACGGCACCGCCTGAGTCCGCAGCGCCACCCAGTCCCACTTCCGGCCTGCCCCTGGTGCAGGCTTCACCACCCAACCCCGCGCACACGCATTGCAAGGAGAAACATGAAACCCCAGCCGAACATCGACGCCATCCGCCGCATCCTCGTGGTGGGGTCCGGTGCCATGGGAACCCAGATCGGTGCACTTTTTGCGTTGGCCGGCTACGACGTCACCACGAGCGACCTGGATGCCAGCGCCCTGGACCGGTCGCGGGAGGAAGTGCGCCGCCGCCTGGGCAGGCTCGCCGAGAAGGGCCGGCGCAGCAGCGAAGAGGTCGAGTCAGCACTGGCCCGGATGAGCTACACCACGGATTCGTTCGCAGCCGCATGCGAAGCGGACTTCATCCTTGAAGCCGCCGTGGAGCGGATCGACATCAAGAGGAAGCTCTTCGCGGATCTGGATGCGGCCGCGCCGGACCACGCCATCCTGGCCACCAATTCCTCGACCATCCCCTCGTCAGTGCTCATGGACGCAACTACCCGGCCCGACCGGGTGTGCAACATGCACTTCTTCAACCCGGCCCTGGTCATGGCCTGCGTCGAAGTCGTGCGCAATCCCGAGACGTCGGACGCCACGGTGGACACCACGGTCGCCCTCGCCGAGAAGCTGGGCAAGCAGCCGGTCCGCATCAACCGGGAGATTCCCGGTTTTGTCGCTAACCGGCTGCTGCGCGCCCTACGCGCCGAGGCACTGGAACTTGAGGCAGCCGGAATCGCCAGCTTCGAGGACATCGACGTTGCTGCCCGTACGGCCCTCGGCCACCCGATGGGACCCTTCGAGCTGATGGACCTCGTGGGGATCGACGTCGCCTATCTTGTCCGGGCTGCCGAACACGAGCAGACCGGGAACCCGGCGGACCTGCCGCACCCGTCGCTGAAGAAGATGTACGAACAGGGGCATTACGGCCGCAAGACAGGGCGGGGCTGGTATGACTACGAAGCCCAGCCCTGAACCCCTCTCACCGTCCGCTCGAAGGAAGGAACCTGACATGCCCAGCTCCGCGGCAGAAGACCTGCATGCCATCTTTGGCCGACGCGGCACGGGGCCGCTCTCCGGCGTGGTGGTGGCGGATTTCACCCGGGTCCTGGCCGGTCCCTACTGCACCATGCTGCTGGCAGATATGGGCGCTACCGTAATCAAGGTCGAGAGCTCGGAGGGAGACGACGCACGTGCCTGGACCCCGCCCCAGCGGGACGGCGAAAGCACGTTCTTCCTCTCGGTCAACCGCAACAAACACTCCATTGCGCTGGACTTCACCGATCCTGGCCAACGGGACATTGCCGAGGCAATCATTGCCCGGGCCGACATCCTGGTAGAGAACTTCAAGCCCGGTGGGCTGGCCCGCTACCGGCTCGACTATGAATCGGTCAGCGCGTGGCGCCCGGACCTTGTATATGCATCCATCACCGGCTTCGGCACCGCCGGCGGCGCCGAGCTGCCCGGCTATGATCTGCTGGCGCAGGCCCTGTCCGGGATGATGAGCCTGACAGGGAGCCAGGATGGCGAACCGTATCGCGCCGGCGTCGCGTTGTTTGACGTGATCACGGGGTTGCATGCGGCCATCGGGGTGCTGGGAGCGTTCCATGAGCGCCAGGAATCCGGCCTCGGACAGCACGTCGAGCTGAACCTGCTGTCCTCCGCACTGTCGGGGCTAGTCAACCAGACGGCGGCATTCGTTGCCGGCGGCACGGTGCCCACCCGCATGGGCAACGAGCACCCCAGCCTCTATCCGTATGAACCGTTTCCCGCGCGCAACAAGGACATCGTCATCGCGGTGGGCAACAACGGCCAGTTCGGCCGGCTCTGCGCCTGCCTCGGCGTGCCGGAACTCGCTGCGGACGGCCGTTTCAGCACCCCCGCAGCCCGAAACGCCAACCGCATCGACCTGCGGAAACTTCTGATCGAGCAGCTGCGCACCCGCGACGCGGAGGACTGGTTTGAGCGGCTCAAGGCCGTAAAGGTTCCGTGCGCCCCGATCCTGAACGTGGACGAGGGAGTCCGGCTGGCCGAGGATCTTGGCCTGCGCCCGGTTGCTGTCGCGGGGTCCGGGGATCGCAGGATTCCCACTGTCCGGCATCCAGTGGACTTCAGCAGGACGCCGGTGGACTACGGACAGGCCCCGCCCGTTCTCGACGGCGATCGGGACCGGGTCCTGGCCTGGCTCGCCGACGGCCGGACCGCCGTCCCCAAGGCATCATGAACCCCTTCACCACCGACATAGCCGTGCGCTGGTCGGACCAGGACATCAACCGCCATGTGAACAACGCCCGGATAGTCACCCTCATTGAGGAGGCGCGCCTCGCGGCACTCGGACACTGGCTTGGAACAGAGGGCATTCCCGACCCGGCCCAGCCCCGCGTGGTGGTCTCACTGCACCTGGACTATTTGCGGCCCATAAACCACGGCCCCCAGCTGACCGCACAGGTGACAGTGGGTGCCGTCGGCCGCTCTTCCTACACCCTGGACTGCGACCTGCTCCAACACGGCCAGGCAGCTGCCCGGGCCCGCACCGTACTCGTCCAGATGGATGCGCAGACCGGACGCCCGCGGCCGCTGCCTGAACACCTCCGCGTGGCCTTGGACGGGCTCCGCGCACGGACGTCCGCGTCCGGCGGAGGAGACGGGAATGTTCCCGACGAAGTAGACGGCGCGGAGGGAACCGACGGCGGTGCTTCCGCAGTAGCGGCCGACGCCGGGGCCAGCCGTGCATGAGCAGGCCACACTGGGTGCCGGAGGAGGGGCGACGACGCATCGCTTATCCGGCACTCCTGGCCACTACGGCTCTGGGCACGCTCTCGGCAAACATGATCAACGCCCCGCTGTACCGCATCCAGAACGAGCTGGGCATGACTGCACCGGAAGCAGTCCTGACAGTCAGTGCCTTCACGGTCGCCATGGCCACGATGGTGCCCCTCGCGGGCTGGCTGTGCGACCGCTTCGGCCCCCGCAGGCTGCTGGTCACGGCGTTGGGGGTGCTGGTCAGTGCAGACGTGCTGGCGTCCCTGGCAACCGGAACCGAGCTGCTGATCGGCGCCCGGATCCTGCAGGGAGGAGCCTGCAGCGCCATTCCTCCCGCGGTCCAGGCAGTCCTTGTACATCTGTGGCCGGACCGGCGCGGGGCGATCATGGGCGCTTGGGCATCTGCGATCGGACTGGGCCAGGCCATCGGACCGCCCTTCGGTGGGTTCGTCACCCAGGCGTCCGGCTGGCGCTACGTCTTCATCCTGCACGCTGCCGCGGTGCTGGTCATGATGGTACTGCTCACCCTCTCGGTGCCCGCGGTCCGGCGGCAGCGTCCTCCGGTGCACGCCTCGGCGTTGTTCTGGCTGGTGACGGGCGGCGGCGCTGCAGCCACCGCAACAGTCATGGCAGGACAGGGCGCGTTCTGGCTGGGAGCCGTGCTGCTCGGACTCGGCGCCGTTGCCTGCTGGACGCTGTTTACCCGCCTGACCCGCCGCCGCCTGCGTCTGGTGGACCTGCCGGGGGCGTTGCGGCCGCTGCTGGATCCCGCCATCCTGCGTGGGCGCAGCTACGCCCTGGCTGCGGCCGGAGCCGGCCTGTCCATGGCGTCGCTGGCCGTCTTCATCGTCGCGGTTCCCCTGTTCCTCGCCTCGGACCTAGGCCTGGAACCGGGGGAAATCGGGGTGCTGGTCCTGCCTCTGGCGCTGACGATGATCGTGGCCGGACCCCTCGCAGCGCGGCTTGGCGCACGGGTTGGCACCAGCGGCCAGCTGGTCCGCGGAACGGGGTTGCTGACCGCGGCGGCCGTCATCCTCACTGCGGCGATGCTGCTGGAGAAGCAGGTTCCCGGCGGGCAGTGGACCGTCCCACTGGTTCTGACCGGCCTGATCCTCGCCGGCGCCGGCATCGCGTTTACTCAGAGCGCGGCAGCGACGGAACTGGTTTCCTCCCCCGCCGGAGGATCCGGAACAGCTGTGGGAATCCATAATATGATCCGCTTCCTGGCCATGGCCGCAGGCTACTCGCTGGTTTCGCTCGCCTACGCCGCTGACCTGCCCCTGCTCATCTTTCCTGCCCTGTGCGTGGCGGCCGTGGGATTCCTGTCCACGCTGCGGATCACCGCCCCGCCCGCGCCCGGCCGCCCCTGACCTTCCCTGTTTCTGTTGAACCTAACGAAAGGACCCCTTTCATGACTTCCCTCTCCGCTGCCGCGCCTGCCGTATCCCGCGGTGCAGCAACATCCGACTACTTCCTGCTGGACCAGGACCTAACACCTGATGAACTGGCCATCCGGGACAAGGTGCGGGCCTTCGCCCAGGAGCAGGTCAAACCGCTGATCAACGACTACTGGGAGCGTGCCGAGTTCCCTTGGGAACTGCTGCCGGGGCTCGCGGAGCTGGGCATCATCGGTACCACGATCGAGGGGTATGGCTGCCCTGGCATGAGCCGGAAGGCCGCCGGCATGGTTGCACGGGAAATGTCCCGTGTGGACGGCAGCATCAATACCTTCCTCGGGGTCCATGGGAACCTGTGCATGGGGGCGATCAATGTGCTCGGCAGCGACGAGCAGAAGGCCCGCTGGCTACCCGCCATGGCCCGGCTCGAGAAAACCGGCGCCTTCGCCCTGACAGAACCTGACCATGGTTCGGATTCGGTGGCCCTGGAAACCTCGGCCCGCCGTGACGGCGACACCTGGGTCCTGAACGGACACAAGCGGTGGATCGGCAACGGCCACGCCGCCGACGTCGTTGTGCTCTTCGCCCGCAACACCGAAGACGGGCAGGTCAACGCCTTCGTGGTGGAGAAGGACGAGGACGGCGGCCACCCCGCGGGCTACCGGCCCGAGGTGATCACCGGCAAGGTTGGAAAGCGGGCTATCCAGCAGGCCGACATCGTGATCGAGGACCTTCGGATCCCTGCGGAGAACCGGCTCGAGCGGTGCGAATCCTTCAAGGGAGTCTCCCGCGTACTCAAGGCCACCCGCGGCGGCGCGTCGTGGGAAGCCGTTGGGCACGCCATGGCCGCCTTCGAGATCGCCCGGGACTACGCCGCGAGCCGGGTGCAGTTCGGCAACCCGATCGGCAGCTATCAGCTAATCCAGAACCGGCTCGCCAACATGCTCAGCGAACTCACCACCATGCAGCTGCTCTGCAACCGCATGGCGGAGCTGGCGGACCGCGGGCAGCTCACGAGTGCGCAGGCCTCGATGGTGAAGATGGCCACCGCCCAGAAGGGCAAGTGGATCTGCAATGAGGCCCGGGACCTGCTCGCCGGCAACGGCCTGCTCCTGGAGCATCATGTGGCCCGCCACATGACGGACATGGAAGTCGTCTCCACCTACGAGGGCACCGACTTCGTCCAGTCGCTCCTGGTTGGCCGGGACATCACCGGCATTTCCGCCTTCAACTGATTCCGACGCCAACGCATCACGCAAACCTAAGGATTGGAAACGAAAATGCAGGAAGCATATCTGGCCGGCGGCGTCCGCACCCCGGTGGGCCGCTACGGGGGTTCCCTGGCCGGCGTCCGCCCCGATGATCTGGCCGCCCTGGTCATCCAGCGGGCGGTCGAGGACGCGGGAATCGACCCGAATGACGTGGACGAGGTCATCATGGGCAACGTCAACGGCGCCGGTGAGGACAACCGCAACGTTGCACGCATGTCCTGGCTGCTGGCAGGGTTCCCGGATACCGTCCCCGGAATCACGGTGAACCGGCTCTGTGCCTCCGGGCTGTCCGCAATCATCCTTGCCTCGCAGATGGTTCGCTGCGGTGACGCGGACGTTGTGGTGGCCGGCGGTGTCGAGTCCATGTCCCGCGCACCCTGGGTGATGGAGAAGCCGACGACGGCGTTCGCCAAGCCCGGAGCGATGTTCGACACCTCCATCGGCTGGCGTTTCACCAATCCCCGGTTCCTGGAACGGGACAAGCTGACGTATTCGATGCCGGAGACCGCTGAGGAGGTCGCCGAGGTCGAAGGGGTGACCCGGGATGAGACTGATGCGTTTGCCGTCAGCTCCCATGAACGGGCGCTGGCCGCCATCGAGGCGGGCCGGTTCCGGGACGAGATCGTTCCTGTGACGGTGCCGGGTCCGAAGGGCAGCACCCGCCTCGTAGACACGGATGAGGGTCCGCGCGCCGGCACCACCACGGAGGTGCTTGCCAGGCTGCGTCCGGTGGTGGACGGCGGTTCGGTGGTGACGGCGGGCAACTCGTCCAGCCTCAACGACGGCGCGTCCGCGATCCTTGTGGTGTCGGAACGGGCGGCCCGCAAATACGGGCTGCGGACCCGGGCCCGTATCGTCCAGGGCGCCTCAGTCGGTGTGCGGCCCGAGGTTATGGGAATCGGCCCGGTCCCGGCCACCCGGAAGGTGCTCGAACGTGCCGGCTGGAAGGTGGAGGATCTGGGCGCGGTGGAACTCAATGAGGCCTTCGCCAGCCAGTCCGTCGCCTGCATTCGCCAGCTGGGGCTGGACCCTGCGGTGGTCAACAGCGACGGCGGAGCCATCGCCCTGGGTCACGCGCTGGGTTCCTCCGGGTCCCGTCTGGTGGTGACACTGCTCGGACGCATGGAGCGCGAAGGAGCCGAGAAGGGGCTGGCAACCATGTGTGTGGGGGTGGGTCAGGGGACGGCGCTGCTACTTGAGCGTCCCTGACCTGGTACCGGCCCCGGCGGATCAGCCGGGGCCGGTACTGCCTGCTCCTCGGGTTCCTCGGGGTTCGGGAACACGCTCCTCGACATCTCGATCACGGCTCGAAGGGCCGGGTTGGGGTCTCCACGCCGCCAGATCAACCTGACTTCCACATGCTTCTGCTCCTGCCGCAGCGGCTTGTAGACCACGCCCCGCGAGGGAACGTATTCGCGGACGCTCGACAGTGTGAGGGCCACCCCCATTTCGGCACCGACGAGGACCACCTGGGTCCATGAATCTGGGGCAACCTGCACGATCCGGGGTACAAAACCCGCGGTCATGGCCAGCGTGTTGAGGCGGTTCGGCAGGGTAGCCCCGGCGCCGCCGGGAAGGACCAGCCAGGGTTCATCTGCCAGCTCCGCGGCCGCGACGTCCTCCTGGCCTGCCAGCCGATGGCTTTCCGGAAGGGCAATCAGCAGCTCCTCGTAGGCCAGCAGCCGCGAGTTGATTTCGGCAGGGAGGAAATCCCAACGGCCAATGACCAGGTCGAGGGAGGTATCGAGCACTTTCTGCAGGCCCAGATGGGAAAACTGCGAGCTGAAGAGCTCGAGGGAAATCCCGGGCCGCTGACGGCGTATCCTGCGGGCCAATTCACCCACCGCGTGGTTCACGGATGCGCCGGCAAAACCGAGCCGGACACGTCCAATTTCCCCGTTTTTAGATTTCAGGACAACGTCCTTCATCTGGTCTGCGAGGCGAACAAGTTCCCGCGCAGGTTCAAGCAGCGCCTGCCCCTGCGGGGTCAGGGTGACGTGCCTGGTAGTGCGGATAAATAAATCCGCTCCCAGTTCCGCCTCCAATTGACGGATCAGACGACTAAGTGGCGGCTGCGCCATATGCAGGCGCTGGGCGGCCTGCCCAAAGTGCAGTTCCTCGGCCACTGCCAGGAAAGCCGCCGCCTTATGTACCTCCATCCCCACATCCTATTACCCGCGTATTGGCGTTGGAGGTTTTGTGACCGCGTGAATTCCCCAATGAGTTCCTCAGGGTACGGGAATCCTGCGCTAGGCCTTCAGTGCGAGCACAAACGGCAGCACCGCGTCGGCCCCGGCTTCCCGCAGTACCCGCCCGGCTTCGGTGAGGGTCCAGCGGCTGTCGGCAAAGTCATCCACCAGCAGCACCGGGCCCGGGTTCGCGGCGAACCAGGCCGCACCTTCGGGGGGAACGGCAAATTGGTCCCACACGGCGGCCAGCCGGAAGGCGCTGTTGCCGCCGGGACCACCGGTGGGTCCGCCGTGCGGCAGCTGCAGCGCCCCCAGATAGGGAATCCGGCCCAGTTCCGAGAGGCCGCGGGCCAGCGAATCCACCAGCTGGGGCCGGGACCGTGAGGGAATGGAGACAATGGCGACCGGGCGTTCGGCCCAGCCCCACTGGGCCAGGACCTGCACGCAGCCCTGAAGCAGTGCGGGATCCACCGGAACATCTTCGGCACCCGGCGCGAAGATCTCACGCAGGCGGCCGCCCCAGCCCAGGTCCGTCAGACGGGCCAGCGCACGTCCGCCGGACACCACCCGGTCCGGCTTGATCTTGCCCTTGGACTGGACACCCAGCCGGTCCATGCCCGAGGGGTACATCCCGCGTGGATCCACCTCCACACCCACTTTGTCCAGCGCCCGGGCCGCGTTGTCGGAGGCTTCGGCCGCAACGTCGTCGCCGAACCAGCGCCCGGCGCAGTTGTCGCAGCGGCCGCAGGGGGCGGCTGCCGGATCGTCGAGCTGCTGGGACAGGAACTGCATGCGGCAGCCGGAGGTGCTCTCGTAGTCGAGCATGGCCTGCTGTTCCTTCACCCGCGCAGCGGCAATGCGTTCGTACCGTTCCCGGTCGTAATGCCATGGCTGTCCCGTGCCCCGCCAGCCGCCGGACACCTTTTCCACGGCGCCGTCCACGGACAGGACCTTCAGCAGCAGTTCCAGCGGCGAGCGCTTCAGGTTGACCCGGGTTTCCAGCACACCGACGGAGAGCACTTCCCCGGAAGCCAGCTCGGAGAGCACGGCTGTGGCCGGACCTTCGGACGGCATGGAGGAGGTGGCGAAGTACTGCCAGATATCGCGGTCCTCGGCCCCGGGCAGCAGCAGCACATCGGCGTTCGGAGTGCCGCGGCCGGCACGTCCCACCTGCTGGTAGTACGCCACCGGGGAGGAGGGTGCACCCAGGTGGATCACGAAGCCCAGGTCTGGCTTGTCGAAGCCCATCCCCAGTGCGCTGGTGGCCACCAGGGCCTTGACCCGGTTCTCCTTCAGGGCGGCTTCGGCCTCTTCCCGGTCGGCGGGATCGGTGCGGCCGGTGTACGCCAGGACGGGGTGCCCGGCCTGCTGCAGCAGCCGGGCGGTGTCTTCGGCGCCGGACACCGTCAGGGTGTAGATGATGCCGCTGCCCGGCAGCTCGTCCAGGTGTGTCAGCAGCCAGGCCAGGCGCGCCTTGGGACTGGGCAGCCGCAGCACCCCCAGCCGCAGGGACTTGCGGGCCAGCGGACCGCGGATGGTGAAGACATCTTCCCCGCCGGCGGCGAGCTGTTCCTCAATGTCCTTCACCACACGGCTGTTCGCCGTTGCCGTGGTCGCCAGCACCGGCACGGAGGAGGGCAGCTGCTCGATGAGGCTGCGGATGCGGCGGTAGTCCGGCCGGAAATCGTGGCCCCAGTCGGAGATGCAGTGCGCTTCATCGATCACCAGCAGCCCGGAGCGGCGGATCAGCTCCGGCAGGTGCTGTTCACGGAAACCGGGGTTGTTCAACCGTTCGGGAGACACCAGCAGGACGTCCACCTGGTCGGCCTCGAGTTTGGCGGAGATGTCCTGCCACTCCAGCTGGTTCGCGGAGTTGATGGCTTCGGCCCGGACCCCGGCCCGTGCCGCGGCGGCCACCTGGTCCCGCATCAGGGCCAGCAGTGGGGAGACAATCAGTGTGGGACCGGCACCGCGGGCACGCAGCAGCAGGCTGGCCACGAAGTACACGGCGGACTTGCCCCACCCGGTGCGCTGGACCACCAGTGCCCGGCGTCCGCCGGAAACCAGAGCTTCGATGGCTTCGAACTGGTCCTGGTGGAACTCGGCGGTGTCGTTGCCGACCAGCGCCCGCAGCAGCTGAACCGCCTCGGCGTGCAGCGGGGATTCCTGCACGGTAGGAGCGTCGCCGGAAGGGGTGCCTTGCATATCGGTGCTTTCCATACCATCCACTATCCCAGCCTGCCGGGATGCCACCCGCACCCGATTAACGCTGTGGACAAGGCGGCCAGGGCAGATGCCCCTATAGACTGGCCCACGTGAACAATGTATTCGACCTCTCCGCGTCCTTTAAGGCCTACGATGTCCGCGGCGTCGTAGGCGAGACCATCACTCCACAGATCGTCGAGGCCGTAGGTGCCGCGTTTGTAGACGTTCAGGGGCTGTCCGGCCAGACTGTCCTGGTGGGCGGTGACATGCGGCCGTCCTCCCCCGAGTTCATCCGCGACTTCGCCCGTGGCGCCACTGCCCGGGGCGCCGACGTCCTGCTGCTGGACCTGATCTCCACGGACGAGCTCTACTACGCGTGTGGTGTGCTCAATGCCGCCGGCGTGACGTTTACCGCAAGCCACAACCCGGCCCAGTACAACGGGATCAAGATGGCCAAGGCCGGCGCGGTCCCTATTTCCTCCGAGACCGGGCTGAAGGAAATCCAGGCGCTCGCCGAGCAGTACCTGAACGACGGCGTCATCCCCGCTGCGGCGGCTCCGGGCTCGATCTCGGTCCGGGACGTCCTGGCCGACTATTCCGGCTACCTGCGCAGCCTGGTGGACCTGTCCGGAATCCGCCCGCTGAAGGTAGTGGTGGACGCCGGCAACGGCATGGCCGGCATGACCACCCCCGCAGTGCTGGGCAACACCATCCTGCCCGAGCTGCCGCTGGACATTGTTCCGCTCTACTTCGAACTGGACGGGTCCTTCCCGAACCACCCGGCCAACCCCCTGGAGCCGGAAAACCTGCGCGACCTGCAGGCCGCCGTCGTCGAGCACGGCGCGGACATCGGCCTGGCCTTCGACGGTGACGCCGACCGCTGCTTCGTCATCGACGAAAAGGGCGAACCGGTCAGCCCCTCCGCCGTCACCGCACTGGTGGCCCGCCGCGAGATTGCCCGCGCCAAGGCGGCCGGCGAAGAGACTCCCGTGATCATCCACAACCTGATCACCTCCCGCGCCGTACCCGAACTGGTGGCGCACGACGGCGGCCGCGCGGTCCGTACCCGCGTGGGCCATTCCTTCATCAAGGCCGTGATGGCCAGCGAAGGAGCCGTCTTCGGCGGCGAGCACTCCGCGCACTACTACTTCCGCGACTTCTACAACGCGGACACCGGCATGCTTGCCGCCATGCACGTGCTCGCCGCGCTGGGTGAGCAGACCCGCGCCCTCTCGGACCTGGCCCGCGAGTATGAGCCGTATTTCTCCTCCGGCGAGGTGAACTCCCGGGTGGAGGACGTCCCGGCCGCCGTCGCACGCGTCCGCGCCGAGTTCGAGCGCGAGGGCGTCACCGTCGACGCACTCGACGGCGTGACGTTCACGTCCGACGACGGCACGTGGTGGTTCAACCTCCGCGCCTCCAACACCGAACCCTTCCTGCGGCTGAACGCCGAGGCGGAGGACCTGCCCACCATGGAGCGCATCCGCGACCACGTACTGACTCTGGTAAGGAAATAACAATGGCTGATGTAGAACTGAACGGATCCGAGCCGTCCGCCCAGGTCCAGGAGGACCTGAATTCCCTGCTTGGGACCGCCCTTGGCGTCACCCAGGAGCAGCTTGAAGCGCAGGGCGCTTTCCTGCCTGCCGCCCTGGTGGTGCAGAACGACGGCGAGCTGCGGATGATCGCAGTCTCTCCCGAGGACAGCGACGAGGACCTCGACGCAGATGCGATGATCGAGGACCTGTACACGGTGCTGACTGAGCAGAAGGGCGAGAACCGAGCGGTCGCCGTGTTCTCCGACATCCACCTGCCGGAGGAAGACACCGACGCCATCCACGTTGTCACCGAACACTCCGACGGGGTCTGCATTTCCGCAATCCAGACCTACTCGGAACAGGACGGCGAATGGACGTTCAACGAGCCCATCTGGGAGGGCGGAGAGCCCATTGTCTGGGCCGACGACGCCGAGGCGTAACGGCGCCTTAGCCCGCCAGTTAGTCCACAAATAAGGGGAGCCCCACCGGTGTACCGGTGGGGCTCCCCTTTTGTGCTGTCAGCGGCTAGACCGTCGCGAAGCGTTCCTTCAGTTCCGCCAGCCGGTCCTTAAGTTCCTGCGGCAGGGTGGAGCCGAAGCGGGCGTACCACTCGTCGATACCGTCCAGCTCCGTGGCCCATTCCTGCGGATCCACCCGGACCGCCTGCTCCACGTCCTCGGGAGTCATGTCCAGGCCGGTCAGGTCGATGGACTCACCCGTGGGGACGAAGCCGATGGGGGTTTCCACCGCGCCGGCCGTGCCTTCCAGCCGTTCGATGACCCATTTGAGCACCCGGGCGTTGTCGCCGAAGCCCGGCCAGGCGAATCCGCCGTCGGCGGTGCGGCGGAACCAGTTCACCAGGAAGATCTTCGGCAGCAGGTCCTGGTTGGCCTTGCCGCTGAGTTCGATCCAGTGCCGCAGGTAGTCGCCGGCGTCGTACCCGATGAACGGCAGCATGGCCATCGGATCGCGCCGGACCACGCCTACCTGGCCCGCGGCGGCGGCGGTGGTCTCAGAGGACAGGGTGGAGCCCATGAAGATGCCGCTGGCCCAGTCACGGGCCTCGGTCACCAGGGGAACGGTGGTCTTGCGCCGGCCGCCGAACAGGATGGCGGAGACGGGGACGCCGTTCGGGGAGTGGTACTCGTCGGCCAGCATGTCGATCTGGTCGATCGGGGTGCAGAAGCGCGAATTCGGATGCGCGGCCGGGCGGCCGGCGTCGGGGGTCCATTCCTGGCCGAGCCAGTCCGTGAGCTGCGCCGGGGCGTCGTCCGTCATGCCTTCCCACCAGACGCCGCCGTCTTCGGTGAGCGCCACATTGGTGAAGATGGAGTTGCCCTTGGCGATGGCGCGCATGGCGTTGGGGTTGGTGCTCCAGCCGGTGCCGGGGGCGACACCGAAGAGCCCCGCCTCCGGGTTTACCGCGCGCAGTTCGCCTTCCTTGCCGAACCGCATCCATGTGATGTCGTCGCCCAGGGTTTCGACCTTCCAGCCCTCGATGGTCGGATCGAGGAGGGCGAGGTTGGTCTTGCCGCAGGCGGACGGGAACGCAGCGGCGACGTAGTAGTCCTTCCGCTCCGGGCTGGTGAGCTTGAGGATGAGCATGTGCTCGGCCAGCCAGCCCTCGTCCCGGGCCATGATGGACGCGATGCGGAGGGCATAGCATTTCTTGCCCAGCAGGGCGTTGCCGCCGTAGCCGGAGCCGTAGGACCAGATGGACCGGTCCTCGGGGAAGTGCACGATCCACTTGTCATCGCTGCAGGGCCAGGGCACATCGTCTGCGCCGTCGGCCAACGGGTAGCCCACGGAGTGAAGGGCGGGAACGAAGAAGGCGTCCAGTTCCTCCATCTTGCGCAGTACATCGGTACCGATGTTGGCCATGATCCGCATGGAGGCAACCACATACGCGCTGTCGGTGATTTCGACGCCGAACTTCGGGTCCTCTGCGTCGAGGTGGCCCATCACGAAGGGGACGACGTACATGGTGCGGCCACGCATGGACCCGGCGAACAGTCCGTTGAGCTTGGACCGCATCTCACCCGGGTCCATCCAGTTGTTGGTGAAGCCGGCGTCCTCGCGTTTCTCCGAGCAGATGAACGTCTGCTCTTCGACCCGGGCAACGTCCTTGGGGTCGGAGAAGGCAGCGAAGGAATTCGGGAAGGTTTCGGGGTTGAGCCGCACCAGGGTGCCGGCATCCACGAGTTCATCGGTGAGGATCCGGTTTTCCTCTACGGACCCGTCAACCCAATACACGCGCTCAGGCTGCGTCAGCTCGGCAACGTCTTTCACCCATGCAAGGAGGGCCTGGTGGGTGGTGGGGGCAGCTGTCCCCCCGGTGGTGCTGTGCTGCGGCTGGCTTGCAGCTTTGTCGCCGTTCTCGTCGAGAACTAGCTGACGCGCGTCATCGCCCATGACTCTTCCCTTCGTTGGGTCAGTGGTGTGTTTTGATGCTAGTTGCGGCCTCCGGATCACTTTCGCTCGAAAGATCACACCTTTAGGGTCGGAATCGTGATCGCGCCCACAAATCCACGGGAAACCGGGCCCGCCCGTTGGGCCAATGTGACTAAGGTCACGTAGACCGGTCTAGTTTACCTTGCGACACAACCCCGATTGGCGCTGCCCCCAAAAGCCCGCTATAGTTATCTACGGCCAAACAGCCACGAAACAACTTGAAGAACATCTTGAAAAACACCGGTGAGAATCGGTTTTGATAGAGTAGTTGTTATGCGTGCGTAGCTCAACGGATAGAGCATCTGACTACGGATCAGAAGGTTGGGGGTTCGAATCCCTTCGCGCGCACCACTGAAAACCCGGTTGGGTCAGGAGAAATCCTGATCCGGCCGGGTTTTTCGTTTAACCCGGTTTTCCGCTGCCGGCCGCTGCCGGCGGAAGCGATCTCCACGGGCGCTGCGGTTGCCCCGCCCCGGGGTAAGTGCAAGGCTCGGGTCCATGACTGAGACCCTGCAGACCGACGTCGTTGTCATTGGTGCGGGCGCCGTGGGCGAGAACGCCGCGGACCGTGTGGTCCGGGGCGGGCTCTCCGCCGTCCTCGTGGAAGCGGCCCTGGTGGGCGGTGAATGCTCCTACTGGGCCTGCATGCCGTCCAAGGCCCTGCTGCGGCCCGGCACCGTCCTGAAGGAGGCACAGTCGCTGGCGGGTTCACGCGAAGCCGTCACCGGCGGGTTGGACACTTCCGCCGTCCTGGAACGGCGGACGTCGTTTACCTCAAACTGGGACGACACCGGCCAGGCCGAGTGGGTCGCAGGGGCCGGCATTGAACTGGTCCGCGGACGGGCCCGGCTCACCGGTGAACGCGAGGTGGAAGTGGCCACCACTGACGGCCGGAGCGTGCGCATTTCTGCGCGGCACGCCGTCGTCCTCGCCACCGGCTCCACGCCATCCACTCCCCCGATCGACGGCCTGGACACCGTGGAGTACTGGGGCACCCGGGACGCCACGTCCGCCACCGAAATCCCCGGCCGGCTGGTGGTGATCGGCGGCGGAGTCTCCGGCGTCGAACTGTCCCAGGCCTATGCCCGGCTTGGCTCGAAAGTCACCCTGCTCGCCCGCGGTTCCATCCTGAAGTCCTTCCCGGAACCCGCCCGCGCCCTGGTGGAGGAAGGATTGAAGGAGAGCGGCGTGGACGTGCGCACGTCCGCCTCCCCCTCGTCGGTGCGGAAGTCCGACGACGGCGGCGTGGAGGTGAGCCTCGACGGCGGCGGCACGGTGGCCGGGGACCGGCTGCTGGTCTCCACCGGACGCCGGCCCGCCCTGGACGGACTGGGACTGGAGGGCCTGGGACTGGATCCGCATCGGCTGGACATCGACGATACGGGGCGCGTGGCCGGCGCGGGCGGCTGGCTCTATGCCGTCGGCGACGCCGCCGGGAAGGTCCTGCTCACCCATCAGGGCAAGTACGAGGCACGGGCCACGGGGGACGCGATTGCCGCACGGGCACGGCAGGAGCCCCTCAGCGCGGATCCAGCCGCATGGAGCCGCTATACGGCAACGGCAGACCATTCCGCGGTGCCGCAGGTGGTGTTTACCGATCCGGAGCTGGCCATGGTGGGACGGACCCTCGAGCAGGCCCGGGCGGACGGCATCAACGCCTCCGAGACGTCCCTGGAGATCGCCGTCGCCGGGTCCTCGCTGTATGCGGACAACTACCGCGGCTGGGCGCAGATGGTGGTGGACGAGGACCGCCGCACATTAGTGGGGATGACCTTTGCCGGTCCCGGGGTCTCCGAACTGCTGCATGCGGCAACCATTGCGGTTACCGGGGAGATCCCGCTGGACCGGCTCTGGCATGCGGTGCCCGCCTACCCCACGATCAGCGAAGTATGGCTGCGGCTGCTGGAGAAATACGGGCTGTAGCTAGGCCCGGCGCACCACGAAGTCGGTGATCCTCGCGTCGCGGCCGTCCAGTTCGGCCCAGGGCAGTGCGTGCTCCATGATGGTGAGGCCCGACGTCGGATACCGGGTGGCCATCTCCATCACGGCGGCTTCGTCCGAGTCGGCCGAGGCAAGGCGCATGGCCAGGTCCTGGACCCCCGGAAGATGGGCGATCACGAGCAGGCTGGTGACCGTGTCCGGCACGTGGTTGATGAGGCTGAGGATCTGTTCGGGCGAGGCGGCGTACAGCCGGTCTTCGAGCTTGGCCGTGGGTGCCTTGTCCCCCAGTTCCTTGCAGACCCAGGTGCAGGTCTGCCGGGCGCGGAGGGCCGAGGAGCACAGGATGAAGTCGGGAATCGTTCCGTGCTCGCGCATCCATTCCCCGGCCAGCGGCGCATCCCGGTGCCCGCGGCCGGAAAGCGGCCGCTCGTGGTCTGCAACGTCGCGCGGCCAGTCCGCCTTGGCATGGCGCAGGAGCTGGAGTGTTTTGAGGTGGTGGCCGGTCATTGGCTCAGTTTAGCCGCGGACGCGGCCCCCGCTCCGCCGCCGGAGGGGCAGGAGCGGTCGGTGCCGGTCCGGAGGAGATCCTCAAGACCGGCACCTGGGTCGAACTTTGCTGCTCCGCGTACTGCTGGATGTTTTATTCCGGCTAGATGCTGTATTCCGGCGCGGCCCAGACAACTACCTCGGGGTGCTCATAGAAGCGGTACCCCTGGCCGCGGACCGTGCGGACGGTGTTGGCGAGCCGGCCCAGCTTGGAGCGCAGGCGCCGGATGTGGACATCAATGGTGCGCTCGTTGGGCACCTCTTCGGCGTTGCGCCACAGGCCCGCCAGCAGCTCTTCACGCCCGACGGTCCTGCTGGCGTTCTCCACCAGGTAGTTCAGGAGCTCAAATTCCTTGAACGTCAGGTTCAGCGTGTCCCCGTCAAGGTGCACCTCGCGGCGGGACAGGTCGATCAGGACGCCGGAGGGGCGGATGGCAGCGGCGGGTGCCGGCACCGGCTGGGGTGCGGGCTGCCGGCGGGCGACGGTGGGGTCCCCCAGCGCCTGCCGGACCACGTCAATGTCCGAGCCGCTGGCGCCGGCGGGGGCAAGGGCCACCGCTGCGTGGCTCTGGGCGCACGGTACGAGGGTCTGGACATGTGCCCGGATCTCCTGTGCCAGCTTGCTCAGGGACGTGCCGTTGGCTGCAGCGCTGTCCTCATCGAGGCCCACATAAATAACGAACCCGCGGGCAGCGGTGTCATTGCTGACAGCCTGCGGTCCGGGGATGCCATTGGGCGTGACCACCGACATGGGGGCGGTCATGGGGTTGGCCTCCTGGCCGGTAACGGCGCGGAGCGGACGCTCTCCGCTTCCGTTGGCGGCCTGAAGTGCATAGGACTGGTTCCCGAACGGCTGGACACCGTAGGAGCGGCCGGCTGCGGGCTGGCGCTGGGAACCTGATCCGGCGCGGTTCTGCGCGTTGCGCAGTGAGATGTGGACGTAACCGGATGCTACTGACATGTGGGACCTCATCGTGACTTGACGTCATCACGGCTCGATTGCTGGGGGTGTGCCCGGTCGAGACGGCGCCTATTATGCCCATGCTTGGGCCTGAGTCTTACCTCTGGATGGGGGTGGTTCCAGAGGCATGCGTTCGACAGCAGCCAGTCTCCTGCGCGGCACGGAGGCCACCGGGAAAGACTGCGACTGATGCTGTCGTGTTGGTGTTCACACTTCGGATTATTGCATGTAACAAAGGGATAAGCGCAAGTAACAATGGGCCCGTCGTCTCACATTGTGGACGAAAAGTGTCGTTTTGTGACGCAGTTCACATAAAACGGCGATGAATAGCTATGCGTGAATATGTATAAGCCCTAAATAAATTTCGCGTGGATTCGGAGTCCAGGCGGTCCACATGGATACAGTCCAGGAAAAAGAACACCCGCTCTGTAAGGGTGCCTACAGAGCGGGTGCGTTTACCGTAGCGGCGGTCTGTCCACATGCTGGACAGACCGCGGGGTCCGAGCGGGGGCGGAATGGTGACGGCAGAGCCGCCGTCGTTCGATGCGTTTAGACGATGCCGTAGAGCCGGTCGCCGGCGTCACCCAGGCCCGGAACAATGTAGGCGTTCTCGTCGAGGCGCTCGTCAATGGAGGCCAGCACGATGGTGACGTTGGCGTCCTGCAGCTCTTCCTTCAGCACCGAGAGTCCTTCCGGAGCGGCGAGCAGGCAGATGCAGATGACCTCCGCCGCGCCTCGCTGGAACATGAACTTGATGGCTTCGCGCAGCGTGCCGCCGGTGGCCAGCATCGGATCCAGGACGAAGACCTGACGGCCGGTGAGGTCATCCGGAAGACGCTCGGCGTAGGTGATTGCTTCGAGCGTTTCTTCATTCCGGGCCATGCCCAGGAATCCGACCTCGGCGGTGGGGACCAGGCGGGTCATGCCTTCGAGCATGCCGAGACCGGCACGCAGGATGGGGACGACCAGCGGGGTCGGTTTGACCAGACCCGTGCCGACGGCGGAGGTGACGGGAGTCTCGATCGGAACCGGCTCCACGTGGACGGTCCGGGTGGCTTCGTAGGCCAGCAGGGTAACCAGTTCTTCCGTCAACTGCCGGAAGATCGGTGACGGGGTGTCCTTGTCGCGGAGAACGGTGAGTTTGTGGGCAACGAGGGGGTGATCCACTACAAGTACGCGCATGCTTCAAAACTACCATTGCCCCCTGCCCTCTCTCTGCGTTCGCCCGCGTGTGCGCGGATGGGGGACGATGGCAGGCATGGAGTCCCTTTCCCGAACACATGAGGCCTGGATGGACCTTGCCCTGTCCGAGGCACGTAAGGCGCTGCAGACCGGCGACGTGCCGATTGGTGCCGTCGTCCTGGGGCCCGACGGCGAGGTGCTGGGCACCGGGCGCAACGAGCGTGAGGCCACGGGGGATCCCACGGGCCATGCCGAGGTCCTGGCCATCCGGGCGGCTGCCGCTGCAGTCGGGGAATGGCGGCTGGAAGGCTGCACCCTCGTGGTGACACTGGAGCCCTGTGCCATGTGCGCAGGTGCGATAGTCCTTGCGCGGGTGCCCCGGGTGGTCTTCGGAGCCTGGGACGAGAAGGCCGGCGCTTCCGGCTCTGTGTTCGACATCCTGCGCGAGCGTCGCCTGAATCACTGGGTGGAGGTTTTTCCCGGGGTCCGCGAGGAGGAATCGGCCCGCCTGCTGCGGGACTTCTTCGGCTCAAAGCGCAACTCCTAACCGTTCCGCCCGCGATCATCTGTACGTAGGCTTACTAACTCCGGAACGCTACGACTGAAGGAGTCCGTAATGGCATCAGAGCAGGATGGACGCGACACCGTCGTCAAGATTCTCGAAAAGGCCAAGATCGCCACCCTGACCACTGTGGACCTGCAGGGCAACCTGGTCAGCCGGCCCCTGCAGCTGCAGGAGGCCGATGCGGACGGCAACCTGTGGTTCTTCACTCCGGACCCCTCCCCCAAGGCCGACGAGGTCCGCGCCAATCCGCACGTGAATGTGGCCATCAACGACTCCGAGGGCTTCCTGTCCATCAGTGGCACCGCCACACTGACAAAGGATCAGGGCAAGATCTCCTCCCTGTGGAAGACCTCGGTGGAGGGCTGGTTCGAGAAGGGCCGTGAAGACCCGTCCGTGGCACTGCTGAAGGTGGACTCCCACACTGCCGAGTACTGGGCGTCGGATGAACCCAAGGTCGCCAGCCTGTTCAAGATCGGTAAGGCCGCGGTGACCGGCGGCACCCCCGACATCGGCAAGAACGACGTCGTCGACCTGTAGTTCCGGTGTGCACCCCGGGGTGCCGGCGGGACTGCTTTTGGGGGTTGGGCCTTCAACCCGGTAAGGTTGACGCGTTGGTGACGTGTCCGAGCGGCCGAAGGTGCAACACTCGAAATGTTGTTTGGTGTAAAAGCCAACGTGGGTTCAAATCCCACCGTCACCGCCAACTAAGAAGGCCCCGTTTCCCTTGGAATCCAAGGAACCGGGGCCTTTTGCTTTGCCGGATTGTGGTCCTAGCGGGTGGACAACCTCGACCCTTCTGCCATGTCACCGGTTACCCAAGGGCCCGAGGGCACAGCAGTCGGATTATGGAAGAAATCGTCCATAGCCAGTTCCACAGAACCGAGATCATTGATCAAGGGCTCAGGCATGGACCCCGTGAAACCACCCATCGATAGATCCACCCACATCATCTCCGGATCATCCAGGGTATGCCCGACCCGCACCAGCACCGCCCACGCATGTTCATCCGGCACATCATGGGTTCGGTGACATACCAGGCCACCCTTGACGCTCCCGGTCACCTGGAACGACGCAGATCCATGCTCAATAGCTAAACGTGGGTGCGCCCCGCCGCCCAGCGCACGCAGTGCCGCCCCGGCCGCTTCACGGGCCGCCGCCGCAGTGTCGAAACCAGCGTTATTCACCGTCCACGCCGACTTCTGCGCCCGCTTCCGGCTCTGGTCGCTCATAGCTTTCCACCCTGACCCCAGGTTTGTGCCGGCGGCAAACCCGCCAAACCAGGCGATGCGTAATTCACCGGCGTCCAGGGCGAACAACAAAACACCGCAAAACAAGACGAGAACCAGCGGGCTAACCCATGGTTTCGAACAAGGAAACCGCAGGAAACAAAAACCAAGGGCGAGGCCGCCCACCAAAGCGGCACTTATCTGCCAGGCAGGCGCTGTGGGCTCGTTGACCATGAGCGCAGTCGTCACGACAAGGAAAGCAGCACCTGTGATCAGCGCACCCCTGCCTCGCCGTGTCCCACTTTTCTCTACCATTTCATCCCCCGTGAGCCTCTTTACCCTTTATCCATATGATGGGGCATCTGGTCGAACCTGTAGGTGCGCACATCCTCACCCACCGACCAAGGCAGCTGCGGGTCGGGACCGCGGTGGTGGAAGAAGCCCAGCAATGCCTTGCGAGTGGTAGCCAAATCGGAGAGCACTCCCCTGGGCGCAAAAGCAGGACCGGACAAAAGCCGGATCTCGACGACGTCGGCGTCGTCCGTCCCAAGCATCCGCCACTCGTGCTCGTCCCGGGAGTTCGTCGTGGAGTGCACGATGAAGCCCGTCTGCGAACTTCCTACCGCTGTGAACTCCGCATCGTTGCGCTGCACCCGGAACGCACCCGAGTCCCCCGCATCCCAAGACGGCAAAGCGTCCAGGGCTTTCGCTTTGGCGCTGTCCGAACGCGGATCCTCGATACCGTTGACCACCCACACATCCCGTGGCTTCGGCCTGCTTTGCCGAACACCCGTCCGAATCGCAGCCCCCACCAGAACACCAATGGCGCTACCCGGTACGAGTACCGGCCACAACCCCGACCAAGGGCTGGGGCATTTCTGGAGCAGTACCACCTCAGCCACCACGAGGAGGACCAATACAATGGCTACCTTGCCTTCGTGGACTAGCCATCTGATGAGCGTTCCTCCCACGATGCCGACAACCAAGACCGTAGCAATTTCGGTTCCGTAGCGGCCATCTAGTTCGGAGAGGGCCGCTGCAAACGCAACAATGGTAAAGACCAGACCAATGCCCTGCATGACCAGCATGTCACGGACAACAGTTGTATTCCCTGTAGGGCTCTTCATCTCTTCATGTCCCCATATTCTCAATCACCTTGAGGCGGCGGCGGCCGATGCTGACGCCGCATCGCCGCGACACCGGCAGCACCAAACGCACCGAGTTCTGAAACACATCCTCCCGAGAGGGTTTTCTGCACATCGATTTCATAATAGTTGCTCAGTTACTCCCCATGCGCCGCGCGGGAGCAGTGATAGCAGCTCGGTAGTGCCGGAATACCAGGAAGCCCTCGACGCGTGGCTCACCGTCATCCAGTCCCGAACTTTCGCCATCACATCCCGCGAAAACACCGGCAAATAATGGCCCTGGGAATACGGCTGGCCAATTCGATCTTGGAAAAAGGGACAAGCAACTTGGTATGCCGCATGATGAAGAAATAGGCATGGCCGGAACCGACACAGGAGAACAATTGCAGACACCCCCCGGGCGGTCGACAGTAGACCGGAAGAGCACTGCGGACGAGGTGGACCTCTTCCTCGTCGAGCGCCTGCAGGATCTGACTCTCGCAAGCGTTACCGTCCACGAGTTCCTCCACGATTTGTCCTGTCTGACGGCCGAGGCGTTTTCCCTCCCGGACAGCCCCGTGCAGTGCGCCATGACCCTTCTTCGGGAGCGCAAACCTGTACTTGCGGCCTCCAGCATCGCCGCCGCCCATTCCTTGGGAGACATCAAGTACGACTTCATCGAGGGACCCTGCCCCACCGCGGTCCTGGAGCAGGCCGCGGTGCACATTCCGGACCTGCAGCGGGAAAAGCGGTGGCCGCAGTACGTAGATGTGTTGAACCAGGCTGGCCTGCATTCCGTGCTCGTGTTTCCGATGGATCTGGAGTCGGACGGCGCGGCCACCCTCAGCCTCTACAGCACCCGGCCGGGTTATTTCGACGCAGCGACAATTGAGCAGGTTCGGGACTATTCCCGGCGCATCACCAAGCCTCTTCGCCTCGCTGCCCGTCTGGTGTCCGGCGGGGAGCACTCCGCGGACCTTCGTGCCGCGATGGATTCCCGAACGGTCATTGACCTGGCTGTCGGGATAGTCATGGCGCAGAACCGGTGCAACCAGGATGAGGCGTTCAATATTCTGGTTTCCGCTTCCGGCAGCCGGAACATAAAACTTCGGCAGATAGCCGAGCAGGTCGTGGCTTCGGTCTCGGAGGCCGAAGCACAGACGCATTTCCGGCAGTAGGCCGCCGCGCAGCAGCATAAGAAAAACAGCCGCATAAGAAAAATGCCCGGACGCTGAGCGTCCGGGCATTTATTCGTGCTGTTACTCGCGGTTCAGTTTGTCCTGAACCGTTCCGGCAACCTTTTCCACGACATTGGGGATGTCGGTGGTGCCGTAGTAACGGGCATCCGGACGGGTAACGTCCGGCATGGGGGCCGTGGTGGTGGGACCCTCGTGGTAGCTGAACTCGCCCTTGCCGTCCGGCGTGGGGCCGGAGGCCCAGGAGCCCTCGGACGCATGCTTGCCGTCGGAGAAGTTCAGGTATTGGTAGGACACCTCGCGGTGTTCCTTCTTGATCGGGAAGTTGCTCGGAACCGGAAGCAGCTCGTGGCCCTCTTCCTGGAGTTCCTTTGCAGCGGCAGTCCACATGTTCTGGTGCATCGTGTCGCGGGCCAGGAGGAACGCGAGCATATCGCGGACGCCCTTGTCATCGGTCATGTGGTACAGGCGTGCGACGGCGAGGCGTCCCTGCATTTCGATGTTCGCGTTGGACGTGAAGTCAGCGAGCAGGTTGCCGCTGGCAGTGACGTAGCCACCGGTCCAGGGATTGCCGTTGCTGTCCACCGGACGGGCCCCCGCTCCGGCAACAATGGCGTGCTGGACGTCCATGCCGCCGACAACTGCTGCAATCGTCGGATCCGACTGCACGGCGTCGTCGGTAATGCCCAAAGGAGCCTTTTCCAGCAGCTGGGCAATCATGATGGCCAGCATTTCCACGTGGCCCATCTCTTCGGCGGCGATGCCGTAGAGCAGGTCACGGTACTTACCGGGCAGGTGGGAATTCCACGACTGGAACCCGTACTGCATTGCTACGGTGATTTCGCCATACTGTCCGCCCAGGACTTCCTGCAGCTTGCGGGCGAATACAGCATCCGGCTTATCGGGTGTGGCCGAGAATTGGAGTTCCTGCTTATGAAAAAACACTACGCACCTCCGTATATCAGGCCCGTCGTTAGTTGGGCCGCCTCGTGTAGCGGCCACGGACCAGTACGGGGAACCTATCCCAGCAGCTAACTTATAAGCAAACTTAGTAATAGGATGACGCTAAGCAGGAAACACTTGGGCGGATACACGTGCGTACATGATGAGGGATGGATCATGGGTTTCGAGGCAGTTGAGCCGCAGCAACGGCAGTTGCTCAAAAAGGCGTTGGATGACGCGCAGCTGAGTGTGCCCGAGGTCTGGCTGCAATACTTCCGTTTCGGCGGTGCAGCCGGTGAATACGAGGTGGACGCCTATATCAACGGCTCTCTCTCCCTCCCTCTCCTGCAGCGGGACATCCTGGCCCATGCCGCGAACGAACTCATCGATTTACTGCCTCCGCGCCGGCGGGCACCGTATGGCGCTGACGTGAAGCGGACCCCCGGCGAAGATGACACCTCGAAGCGGCGCCCGGGAGACGCCGGCGGGGACTAGTGCCGCTACGGTTCCCGTCCCAGCCATGCGGCTAAGGGCGGGCAGGCCTTTGTAGGATGAAGCATGGACACCAACGAATCACAGCCCACTATCGCCCAGCTGCGTGCACGCCAGACCGACCTCGTGATGGCTTTGGCTACCGAGTCCCGCACCGACCGCCTGCAGCAGTACAGCGACGAACTCGAGTACCTCGTCAAATACATCAAGGAGCGCGAAGAGGCCGAGGCCGCCGCTGCGGCTGCAGCCCCCACCTCAGCTGCCGTCCCCACCTCAGCTGCCGCCCCCGCTCCCTCCCTCCCCGGAGACACGGCACCGCAGGCCGACGGCGTCGAGCAGCGTGAGGACGGCGTGGTGATTGAGCCGGGTTCCGATCTGGAGGCCGACGTCGACCGCGACAACCGCTAGCTGCTCACCCCTCCCAGAACCTCCGCAGGGCTTCGGCGATCTCCTTGGCCTGCCGCCGGCCGGCTTCCAGCGAGGGCCGGCGGGTGGAATCCAGCAGCATGTTGGTGCCGAAGGCCTGCAGTGCGTACGCATCCGCTTCAATAAGGAACACCTGGCCGTTCTTTTCCAGTGTTTTTATGGCCTGCGGAAGCGTTGGCCCAAACGGGCTCTGCGGTGCCTCGATGCCGCAGGAAATAACCACAATCCTGTCGTTCCCCTCGGCGACGTCGGCGTTGGTCCCTGACCGCATCCCGCCGTCCATGTAAACCCGGCCGTCGATATGCACCGGCGGCCACACCGTGGGCACCGTGCAGCTGGCCGTCACCGCGAGCGCCAGATCCACCCCGGAGCCGGCGTCGAACACCCGGAAGCTGCCGTCTTCGGCATCCACGGCAGTGACTCCGAAGGCCCGGTCCGGCCAGACCGGATAAGGCACCAGCGACCGGATGCTGCCCACCCAGGCGTCTTCGCTGAGCGCAGTGTCAGCTTTGAGCGCCACCTGCCCCAGCCGTGCCCGGGCAGCCTTCTCTCCGCCCCCGCCGGAACCTGCGGCGCCGATCAGGTTCATAAACCGTTCGCCGTCGAACGTGTCGGGCTCCTGGTAATCCGGTGACGCAGTGCGGTCCGCTGCACCCTGCTGGGCGGCCGCCGCCGCGGCGACCTGGTCGAAACGCAGCGCCGCGCCGACCACCGACCCCGCAGAGGTTCCCACCACCAGATCCGCCTCGTTCAGGTCGATGCCCTGGTCCAGCAGTTCTCCCAGGAGACCGATTTCCCACGCAATTCCGGCAACTCCGCCGCCGCCCAATACCACTGCCCGCGATTCGAACACGTTGTTACCCCCTGGCTGACGCCATCGAAGTGCTGTTCCCTGTCCCCGCAGTGTAGGCCCGCACTGCGTCCGGTTACCGGACCGGACCCGTTCCGGGCTTGAATGGTCCTATGGCATTGAAAGTTCTAATGGTCGGACGCAAGCACGAGGACTGGGTCGTGGACGGCATCCGCCGGTACGAAAAGCGGCTGAAGAAGCCCTTCGACCTGACATGGGTGCCGATTCCGCATTCGGCACGCGAGGGGGACGCCGCCCGCCGGGAGGAATCCGAACGCCTGCTGGCGAAGGTCGGATCCGATTACGTCATCCTGCTGGACGAGCGCGGCAAGGCCATCACCTCGCCGGCGCTGGCACAGACCCTGCAGCGGCCGTTGGATTCCTCTCGCAACGTCACCCTGATCATCGGCGGGGCCTACGGCGTGGACTCGAGCGTCCACGACCGCGCCGACTTCATCTGGTCCCTCTCCCCCCTGGTCTTCCCGCACCAGCTGGTCCGCCTGATCCTTGCCGAACAGGTGTACCGCGCCCAGGAGATCGCCGGCGGACGCCCGTACCACCACGAATAGGGCAGGGTCCGCGTACGGGTAAAGTAGGAGCAGTTTTTCAGCAGTCCGGCGGGCTCCACGCCACGGCCGGCGGGACCGGGAAGGGAAGTATGCCCCAGCGCACCGACCCCTTCCGCCTGCTGCGTTCCGCCGTCGTTGCCGCGGTGATTTTCGCGCTGGCGGCCGGTGCCCATGTGGCCGGCGGCGGGGTCCTGCCCGAACCGGTCCTGCTGCTGGCGCTGGCCGCCTTTACCCTGGCCGGCACCAGTGCCACGGCCGGACGCCGGTTGCCTGCCGGCAGCCTTTTCCTGGTGCTTGCGGCCGCCCAGCTCGGTCTGCACGGTGCGTTCCGCGTCCTGACCTCCGGTGTGCACTGCCTGCCCGGCGCCTCCACCCACCACGGCGTTGCCATGGTCTGTCCGGCCCCGGCTGCGGGGGTGCAGGAGCTTGGAGCGCACCAGCTCTCCGGCCTCCACACTTTCCAGCACGACGCCGGCACGGCACTTTTCCTCGCACATCTGGCCGCTGTGGTGCTCTCGGCGCTGGCTCTGGCGCGCGGCGAGGACGCCCTGCACGCCACGGCGGCCTGGCTGCGGCCGCTGTTCACGGTGCCCGCGCCGGTGCGGTTCCGGATCGTCCGCCCCGCCGCGGCTCCCCGTCCCGCCGTCGGAACCACCCGCACGCGCTACTGCCCCGCAACTCCGCTGCGTGGGCCGCCGTCGCTCGCACTGGCCTGATCACTTTCCCTGCACTTCACTCCTGACCGCCTCCAGCGCGGTTACGTGGCACCATGCCATCGAAAGGCTCTTCCATGCGCAATTCCTCCTCCATCCTCCTTGCCGCCGGCGGCACCGCCGCCCTGATGGCACTCGGCCTGGCACCTGCCGCCGCCCACGTCCACGTCACGCCCGACACCACCGGCGCCGGCGAGACCGCGCTGCTGACCTTCGATCTCTCGCACGGCTGCGAGGGCTCACCCACCACCGCCCTGACCTTCACCCTCCCGGACGAACTCGTGGACGCCACCCCCACGGCGCATGCGGGCTGGGAGATCAAGAAGGTCACCGAGGAACTGGCAGAACCGCAGACCCTGCCCAACGGCTCGCAGGTCAGCTCGCGGACCAGCGAAATTGTTTACACCGCCAAGGAACCCCTGGCGGACGGCGTCCGGGACACCATCGCACTGAGTGTGGTCCTGCCCGACGCCGAAGACACCACCCTCGCCTTCCCCGTCCGGCAGACCTGCGCGGAAGGCGAAACGGACTGGTCCCAGATCCCCGCCGAAGGCCAGTCCGGCCATGACCTTGATTCCCCCGCACCGGCTGTGACCATCACTGAAGCGGACGACGACGGGCACGGGGACGGCGCGGGTCACGGCAGCGCCGCCGGCGCGTCGCAGGAACGCGTTTCCGACCGGCAGGACGACGACGACGACAGCGAGGCCGCCGAAATCGCGGGCTACGTGGGTCTGGGTGCGGGCCTGCTGGGCCTGGCCGCAGGCGTAACCGCCCTGATCCGTACGCGGGGCCGCAGCAAGGCCTAGTCACTGACCGGCTGTCCCTGCCGGGCTCGTTTCCGCCGGGCTGGCGCCCCGTAACGGTTCTGCGTCGATCCGTTCCGCCGGGCGGGGCGGATTGACGCGCCCCCGCCCGGCGGGGAGGGTGAGAGCATGATCACTGTCTCAGCCTCCCGAACACCCTCCCCGGCCCGCCGGGCCCTCGCCCTTGTGGCTTTGCTGACCCTCTCCGGATCGGCGCTTGCCGGATGCGGTTCCCGGGACGATGATGACGCTTCGGTGTCCCCCTCGGCGAGTGAGACTGCGCCATCCGCATCACCGTCAACATCGGCGTCGTCATCGGCGTCGTCCACCCCGCCCGCAGCAACTGGCGGCGCGGCCACCGGCCCCCTTCCCTGCACGGCCGACATGCTGGCCGGCTCCGTCGAAGACGTTCCCGGCGGTGCTGCTCCGGGCGGCGTCTACCGTGCCCTGGTACTGACCAACACGTCCGCCGACGGCACCTGCACCGTCACCGGCTACCCCGGAGTCTCCTACCTCGATGCCTCCGGAGCACAGGTGGGAGCGCCTGCTGCGCGGGCCGAAGGCGGCGAAGCAATTCCCGTCACGCTGGCACCGGGCCAGGCCGCGGCCGCCGAGCTGCAGGAAACCGTGGCCCAGAAGTACGGAGACTGCCAGGTCCAGGGCACAGCGTCCCTGCTGGTGTACCCGCCTGAGGACACCGCTTCCCTGACCATTGCCTACCCCTCCACGGGATGCACGAACGCGGACATCGAACTGCTGCACGTGGGGATCCTGCAGGCCCGCTGATTTTCGGCCTGCAGCCGAACCTCCCACGGCCGCGGAGAAAGTGTCACCGGGGTGGGGAAGAATAGTGCCATGACATCGGCGTCCTCGGTGCAGGAACAATTGGTGCTCGGCAAGTTCACCCCCGCCACTCGGGAATGGTTCGAGGGGGCTTTTGCCGCGCCCACACCCGCCCAGGTCGGGGCGTGGGACGCCGTGTCCGAGGGCGCCAACGCCCTGGTGGTCGCTCCCACCGGTTCGGGTAAAACCCTGGCAGCGTTCCTCTGGGCGCTGGACAGCTTTATCGCCTCCGCCGCCTCAGGCCCTGCGGTTCCTGCGGTTCCTGCGGAGCTGCCCCTGCCGGGGCTGACGGAACCCGGGTCGAAACCTCCGCGCCGGAAGCGGAACACGGAACCGAAACGCAAGACCAAGGTTCTGTATATCTCCCCGTTGAAGGCCCTGGGCGTCGACGTGGAACGCAACCTCCGGTCCCCGCTGATCGGTATTACTCAGACCGCCAAACGGCTGGGCCTTCCGGCGCCGTCCATCACCGTGGGGGTCCGCTCCGGTGACACACCCCAGAACGAGCGCCGCGCCCTGCTGACCCGGCCGCCGGACATACTCATCACCACGCCGGAATCGTTGTTCCTCATGCTGACGTCGCAAGCCCGGGAAACCCTGTCCGAGGTGGAAACCGTCATTGTGGACGAGGTCCACGCCGTGGCCGGCACCAAACGCGGCGCGCACCTGGCCGTGACGCTGGCCCGGCTGGACGCCATGCTGGAGAAACCCGTCCAGCGGATCGGACTCTCCGCCACGGTGGAGCCGCATGAAACGGTGGCCCGCTTCCTGGGCGGCAACGCGCCGGTGCGGATTGTGGCACCGCAGTCCCGGAAGAACTGGAACCTGACCGTCACCGTCCCGGTGGAGGACATGACGGATCTGGGTAACGCTCCCACCACTGAGGACACCGTGGAGGGCGGCTACGCTCCGCAGGCCAGCATCTGGCCGCATGTGGAGGAAAAGATTGTCGACCTCATCGAGGCCAACCGGTCCACCATTGTGTTCGCCAATTCACGGCGCCTGGCCGAACGCATCACGGCCCGCCTGAACGAAATCCACGCCTTCCGGCTGGAGGCTGCACAGGCCGCGACGGGCACCGACGGAACCTCCGTACCGGTAGCTCCGGCAGCACCGGCGCGTCCGCCGGCCCAGATCATGGCCCAGGCCGGGGTCTCTGTGCAGCGGCGCGCGGACCTCGCGGTCGAGGACGACAACCCCGTGCTGGCACGCGCGCACCACGGCTCGGTGTCCCGGGACCAGCGCGCCCTGATCGAAGACGACCTGAAGTCCGGGCGGCTGCGCTGCGTCGTGGCCACCAGTTCCCTCGAGCTAGGCATCGACATGGGCGCGGTGGACCTGGTGGTGCAGGTCGAATCGCCGCCGTCGGTGGCCAGCGGCCTGCAGCGCGTGGGCCGGGCCGGCCACCAGGTCGGGGAGATCTCCCAGGGTGTTATGTTCCCCAAACACCGCGGGGACCTGTTGAACTCCGCCGTCACCGCCGAACGGATGCTCGCCGGGCAGATCGAGCCCCTGGCCATCCCGGCCAACCCGCTGGATATCCTCGCCCAGCAGACCGTGGCCGCCGCCGCCCTCGGGTCCATCGACGTGGAGGAATGGTTCGACGTCGTCCGCCGGTCCGCGCCGTTTGCCGGCCTGCCGCGTTCCGCGTTCGACGCCACCCTTGACCTGCTGTCCGGGCGCTACCCCTCGGACGAGTTCGCCGAACTGCGGCCGCGCATTGTCTGGGACCGCACCGAAGGCACCATTACCGGCCGGCCCGGTGCGCAGCGGCTGGCCGTAACCTCGGGCGGCACCATTCCGGACCGCGGCCTCTTCGGCGTGTACCTGGTGGGCGATTCCGAGGGTAAAAACAGCCGCCGGGTCGGTGAACTCGACGAGGAAATGGTCTACGAGTCCCGGGTCGGGGACATCTTCGCCCTGGGCGCCACGAGCTGGCGGATCGAAGACATCACCCACGACCGGGTGCTCGTCTCCCCCGCCTTCGGGCAGCCGGGCAAACTGCCGTTCTGGCGCGGGGATACCCTGGGCCGTCCGGTGGAACTGGGCCGTGCCCTGGGTGCGTTCGTCCGCGAAATGGCCGCAGCGGGCGACGCCGCGGCCCGCGAACGGCTCACCGCCGTCGGGCTGGACGACTGGGCCACCGGCAATCTGATCACCTACCTGCGCGACCAGCAGCAGGCCACCGACGTGGTGCCCAACGACCGCGCGCTGGTGGTGGAACGCTTCCACGACGAACTCGGTGACTGGCGGGTGGTCCTGCACAGCCCCTACGGCATGCCGGTCCACGCCCCCTGGGCCCTCGCCGTCGGGGCGCGGCTGCATGCCCGGTACGGGCTGGACGGTTCGGCCATGGCCTCCGACGACGGCATAGTGCTGCGCGTGCCGCTGATGGAGGATGAACCGCCGGGAGCTGAGCTGTTCCTCTTCGACCCCGAGGAACTCGACTCGATAGTCACCGCCGAGGTGGGCGGCTCCGCGCTGTTCGCGTCCCGGTTCCGGGAATGCGCGGCACGCGCGCTGCTGCTGCCGCGGCAGAACCCGTCCAAGCGCTCCCCGCTCTGGCAGCAGCGGCAGCGGTCGGCGCAGCTGCTGGACGTCGCCAAGAAGTACCCCACGTTCCCGATCCTGCTGGAAACAGTGCGGGAATGCCTGCAGGACGTCTACGATCTGCCGGCCTTGAAAGACATTGCGGCCGGGATCGAGCGGCGTGAAATCCGGCTGGTGGAAACCACCACCCCCTCGCCGTCACCGTTCGCCCGCTCCATGCTGTTCGGCTACGTGGGTGCCTTCCTGTACGAGGGCGATTCGCCGCTGGCCGAACGCAAGGCCGCCGCGCTGTCCCTGGATCCCACGCTGCTCAATGAACTGCTGGGCCGGGCCGAACTGCGCGAGCTGCTGGACGCGCGGATCATCGCCCGGATCGAGAGCGAACTCCAGCGCTTGGCTCCGGACCGCCATGCCCGCGGACTGGAAGGCGTGGCGGACCTGCTGCGGCTGCTCGGGCCGTTGTCCGTTACGGAGGTCGCCGCCCGCCTGCAGCCGGTGGAGCTCCTTACGGACGAGGCCGGGACCGCGGTGGAACCGGCTCCGTCCACCGCCACCCCTGCCGACGCCGAAGAGCTGCTGGAACAGCTGGTGCGGTCCAACCGTGCCCTGAAGACCGGCATCGCCGGCAGCACGCGGTACGCCGCCATCGAAGACGCCGCCCGGCTGCGCGATGCCCTCGGCGTACCGCTGCCAATGGGCGTGCCGCTGGCCTTCATCGAACCCGTTGCGGATCCGCTCGGGGACCTGGTGGGCCGGTATGCCCGCACCCACGGGCCCTTCACCGCAGCCGAAGCCGCCACCCGGCTGGGACTCGGCGTCGCCGTCGTCACCGGCACCCTCCAGCGCCTCGCCGGTGAGGGACGCGTCGCCGAGGGAGAATTCCGCCCCACCGAGACGCTGCTGCTGGACGCGGCCGACGGCGTCGACTCCACTCCCCCGGCCACCGTCACCGTCCCCAGCTCTCCCGGCGGAACCGAATGGTGCGACGTCGAGGTGCTGCGCCGGCTGCGGCGCAGTTCGCTCGCCGCCCTGCGCTCCGAGGTGGAACCGGTGGACCCCGCCACCTACGGACGGTTCCTGCCGGCCTGGCAAAATGTCGGTTCCTCACTGCGCGGACTCGACGGCGTGGCCACGGTGATCGACCAGCTTTCCGGCGTGCCCATCCCGGCCTCGGCCTGGGAACCGCTCATTTTGGGCTCCCGGGTGCGGGACTATGCCCCGGCCATGCTGGACGAGCTGACGGCGACGGGGGAAGTGGTGTGGTCCGGCAGCGGCTCCCTGCCGGGAAACGACGGTTGGATTGCCCTGCACCTGGCCGAAAACGCCCCGCTGACGCTTAATCCCTCCCCGGATTTCGAGCCCACCGGCCTGCACCAGCGGGTCCTGGAACTGCTGGGCAACGGCGGTGCGTATTTCTTCCGCCAGCTCGGCGACGGCCTGGCCGCAGACGGCGTGGCTGAAACGGATGCGAACATCATTTCCGCCCTTTGGGAACTCGTGTGGGCCGGGCGGATCAGCAACGACACCTTCACTCCGGTCCGGTCCCTGCTCTCGGGCGGGAAAACCGCGCATAAGCAGCGGGCGGCAACTCCCCGCGCCCGCACCGCACGGATGGGACGGCTGGGACGGGCACCCGGTGCAGCGCTAACGGGCAGTTCCATGCGGCTGGCTGCCGGCGGCACGTCGGCTCCCGCACTGCGCAACGCTCCGCCCCTGGTCGCCGGGCGGTGGAGCATGCTCCCCGAGGTGGAAACCGACACCACCCTCCATGCCCATGCCACGGCGGAGCTGATGCTGGACCGCTACGGAGTGGTGACCCGCGGGTCCGTGGCCAGCGAAGGCACGCCGGGCGGTTTCGCCCTGCTGTACCGGGTACTGGCCCGGCTGGAAGAGATGGGCCGGTGCCGGCGCGGCTACTTTATTGAACAGCTCGGTGCCGCCCAGTTTGCCGTGCCGGCCACGGTGGACCGGCTGCGTTCCTTCTCCGAAGACGCTCAGTTGAAGCAGCCTGAACCGACCGCCGTCGCGCTGGCCGCCACGGATCCGGCGAACCCTTACGGCGCCGCCCTGCCCTGGCCCGCCTTGGAAGGCGGGCACCGGCCAGGCCGTAAGGCCGGTGCGCTGGTGGTGCTGGTCGACGGCGAGCTGGCACTGTATGCCGAACGGGGCGGTAAGACCCTCCTGACCTTCACGGAGGAACCGGCTGCGTTGGAACTGTCCGCGGCCGCCCTGGTCCGGATTATCCAACGCGGTGCTGCGGAGAAGATGGCGATTGAGAAGGTCAACGGAACGGATATCCTCGACACGGAAGCGGCGCGGGCGCTGACCGCGGCCGGTTTCTACAGCACGCCGAAGGGGCTGCGTTACCGTGTGTGAGCTGCCGTCCCTGCGGCCCGGCGCCGACGGATTGAGGAGGAACCGTGCCTGAGGGCGATACCATCTGGCGGGCGGCCCGGGACCTCAACGCCGTTCTGGCCGGCCAGGAGCTGACCCGGTGCGATATTCGGGTTCCGAAGTTCGCGACCACCGACTTCACCGGGTCCACCGTCCAGGACGTCGTGTCCCGCGGCAAGCATCTGCTGATCCGCGGCGGTGATCCCGTGGACGGCTGGATCCTGCACTCCCACCTGAAAATGGAGGGACTCTGGCACGTGTACGCGCGCGGAGAGAAGTGGCGCCGTCCGGCCTTCAAGGCCCGCTGCATCCTTGAGACTGCCACCCACCAGGTGGTCGGGTTCGACCTCGGGTTCCTCCGGGTGCTGTCCCGCTCGGAGGAGGACGACGCCGTCGGTTATCTTGGCCCGGACCTGCTGGGTCCGGACTGGGACGCGGATGAGGCGCTGCGGCGGATCTCGGCCCAGCCGGACCGGCCCATCGGCCTGGCACTGCTGGATCAGCGGAACCTCGCCGGAATCGGCAACATCTACCGGTGCGAACTGTGTTTCCTGGCCGGCATCCATCCGCTGACCCCGGTCTCCGATGTGCCGGACCTGCCGCGGCTGGTGGACCTGTCCAAGCGCCTTCTGGAGGTCAACAAGGCCCGGTCCCGCCGGATCACCACCGGCGCCATGGGACGGGACCAGCTCTGGGTCTATCGCCGGGAACGGCGGGGCTGCCTGCGCTGCGGCACCAAGGTGGCCCACGAGCTGCTCGGTGACAACGAAATGGAAATGCGGGATCTGTATTACTGCCCGCGCTGCCAGCCGTTCCCCTAAAACGCTCCCGCTTCCGACTCAAGCATTCTTATCTCAGCTGCCGGCTGGCCCTCCGGACGGCGGCGTTGATGCGGTGCAGCCGTTCCGAGTCCAGTTTCCAGGCCTGCCAATACAGCAGGACGTCCTGGTGCGCCCGTTCGTCGAGCAGCACCAACGTCCCGTCGTCGAGCTCCGTGCCCAACTGCAGTTCCGGCAGCATGCCCCAGCCAAGTCCCGCCCGGACCGCCACCAGGAATGCCTCCGAGGACGGAACGGTGTGCCGGGGTGGAAGGCCGTCAACACCGCGCGCCTGCAGGAAGCGGCGCTGCAGATCGTCCTTGGCGTTGAACTGCACCACCGGCATGGCTGCCCAGTCGACGCCGTCGTCCCGTGCGAAGCGCTGGTGCAGGCCCGGCGTTGCCACCGGGAGGTAACGCATGGCACCCAATGCCTCTACCCTGCAGCCGTTGACCGGTGCCGGATCGGCAGTGACGGCGCCGATAACGTCCCCCTGGCGCAGCAGCTGCGCACTGTGGTCCTGGTCTTCCACGTGCAGGTTTAGGGTGCTGTCCGTCCACCCGGCTGCATCGGAAAGGACGGGCACGAACCACGTGGCGAGGGAGTCCGCGTTGACGGCCACCGGCGTCGGCGTCCGCGGTGACATGCCGCCGGAGAGCGCCGACCGGGTTTCCCCCTCCAGCAGCTCTACCTGCCGGGCCATGCGCAGCAGAACCGCGCCAGCCTCCGTCGGGGTGCAGGGCATCCCCCGGCGGACGACGACCTGGCCTACGGAACTTTCCAATGCCTTGATGCGCTGACTGACGGCCGACGGGCTGATGTGCAGCCGATCCGCTGCCGCTTCAAATGTTCCCTCGTCGACGACGGCGGACAGCGCGCGGAGATGCTCGAAGTTCATGAAGCAAACCTAATGCATCCTTCAAATCTTTCGTTTGTCTGAACCGATTCAGCTGGTTACCGTCAAGGAATGGGAAGTGTTTGGGTAACCGGGATGGTCACCGGACTGGGATTGATTGTCGCCATCGGGGCACAGAATGCGTTTGTGCTGAGGCAGGGCCTGCGGCGGGAACACATCGGCGTCGTGGTTGCCCTCTGCATCATCAGCGATGCACTGTTGATCTTCGGCGGCACCGCCGGGATCGGGGCACTGGTGTCCCGCTTCCCGGCAGTACTGGAAATCCTCCGCTGGGGCGGGGCAGCGTATCTCACCTGGTGGGGCATCCGCTCCCTAATCTCCGCGGCTAAGCCTTCCGTCCTGGAAGCACAGGCCCCGCGCGCCAAGGGCACCGTCATCCTGACCACTCTTGCCCTGACCTTCCTCAACCCGCACGTCTACCTGGACACGGTGGTGCTGCTGGGCAGCCTGGCGAACCAGTACGGTCCGGACACCCGCTGGGTTTTCGCCGCCGGCGCCGCCGTCGGAAGTTTCCTCTGGTTCATGGCCCTGGGCTACGGTGCCCGCTCGCTGTCTGGTGTGTTGAACCGGCCACGGACCTGGCAGGTGGTTGATCTGCTCATCGGCGTCGTCATGTTGGTTCTGGCCGTCCGCCTGGTGCTCGGCTGACCGGCCTCAGTCCCTTTTGATCTTCTGCTGCCGTCCGGCCCCGCTAGCGCCCGCCGGTTGCGTGTGTAGCCGTGGCCCAGCGCAGCAGGGAATACAGCAGCTGCGAAGCACCGGGCATAAAGCCGGATCCGTGGTGGTAGACCGGGTCCATCGTGGTCACCAGCAGGCGGGCCGGCTGGTTCACCTCGTCCAGATACAGCAGCGAGCCGGATTCGGCACCGTTTTCTTCCATCACCACCAGCGAACGGGCACCGGGGCGCGGATGCAGCAAACCGTGGTGATGCCAGGACACGGACCACGGCGTGAGGAATTCCCACATTGGGTCCTCCGGAAGCCGCAGCCGGGTGCCGTTGTCCTCGCCGGTGCGCCACATCCAGAACACCGTGGGGCGGAAGCTGTAGCCGACGCCGGGCAGCCACTGTTCCACCTTGTTCTCCCCCAGCACGATCACTGTTTTCCCCGGGTCCGACAAAGCCTCCAGAAGCGCGGGAACAAAGCGGGCCAGCTGGCCCTGGTGCAGCCGGTCGCTGACAATCACCACGTCCAGGTCCGCGAGTACGGAGGGATCGGTGTCCGGAAGATAAACGGATTCCAGCCGGTACGGGGCCAGGGCAGGGTCGGCCAGGGTCCGCAGGGGCTGGAAAGTGCCGGAGTGCAGCAACCCGATCCGGGGGGCAGCGGTTCGCGGGGCTGAACCAGCAACGCCGGCGCTGGTGGCAGTGAAAGCACCGGTGGCAGCGGCCGCAGGGGGCACGGTGACACCCGCAGCCCATGACACCGGTTCAGCAGCCAGCCCCGTTCCCCCTGCCAGCCACTGCACCAGGTTCGGACCTAGCACGCGGGTGGAATACTGATCGTCGCTGAAGCTCTCAAGGTCATTGCCGCCGTGGACCAGCACTTCCCCGTCCCCCAGCCGGTAGCTGTAGTCCAGCGGAAGCCGGTACTGGCCGATGCCGGTCACCACGGTCGCGCCCTCGGGCAGGTCCAGGTGGTAGCCGCGGCCGTAGAAACCGGCGACGCCGATCTCCTCCAACCGCTCGTAGCTGTGCGTTCCGGGCACCCCGGTGCGGTAGTGCAGGTCCCGGTAGTCGATGCCGTCCCACACCGGGTGCGGCGAGGCCGGATGCGGCCGGACGTCCTGCGCGCCGCGGAATTCGAGCTTCCGCCAGACCGCCAGTCCGTCAATGAACGGCCGGACTACCTGGCCGTTGACCAGCACCCGTCCGCCGGCGCGGACAAATCCGGTGAGCTCTTCGCGGTGCCTGCCCAGCAGGAGATGGTCCACCCCGCCGCCGATCACCAGGCCGTCGGCCGAGAAGATCCGGGCGCGGGCGGCGTCGTCGTCGAGGTCATAGGCGTCGACGTCCTCGAAGGCGCCGCGCCAGGTGGTGTCGGTCTGGCCAGGCATCGGCGTCCCGCCGATCAAGCGGACAATCACGGATGGTCCTTTCGGGATTCGTGGAGGGATACAGCCGGTGCCCCAACGGCTTCCGGGACCGGGCAGGCACGGCAGGATGGACCGAAGTCGGGCACCGCGATGACGCGGTCGCCGGACACCGTGCCCACGGTCGGGGTGCAGATGGGTAGGCCGTAGACCTCGGAGAGGGCCGGACCGGTCAGCAGCTCCTCGGTGGGGCCCCAGCGAACGTCGTGGCTGCCGACAAACAGCAGTGCATTGCGGGACACATGGAGGGCATGGTCGGGATGATGGGTGGTCATGATGACACCCATGCCCTCCGCGGCCAGTCCGGTGAGCACGCTCAGCACGCGGGACTGGTTGTTCAGGTCCAGTGCCGACGCCGGTTCGTCCAGGATCAGCAGTTCGCAGCCGGACGCCACGGCCCGGGCAATCAGCACCAGCTGCCGCTGCCCGCCGGAGAGGGTGGAATAGTCGCGTGCGGCCCAGTCCACCACGCCCACCCGTTCCATCGCCGCATCGGCGGCGGCGTGGTCCTCGGGGCGCGGGGTTTGATAGGCGCGCAGGTGCCGGGTGCAGCCCATCAGCACCATGTCGGCGACGGTGAAGGACGGTCCGGCGCCGTGGTCCTGCGGCACATAGCCGATGCCCGGCGCGCCGTGAACCGTTCCCTCGCGTGGGGCAAGCAGCCCGGAGAGGCATTTGAGCAGCGTGGTTTTACCGCGGGCGTTGGGGCCCAGGATGGACAGGATTTCCCCGCGCTCCAGCGAAAAGCCGAGGTCCCGGAAAAGCCACGGACGCAGCCGGGAATAGCGGAAACCGAGGCCGGTGGCCTGCATCAGGGGTCCGGAGCCGGCGGCCGGGCGGTCCGGCACCGGAGCAGACGGAACCGGGCGGGCCCGGGAAAGGACGGTCATGAGAGCTCGGCTTTCTTCTGCGAACGGGCCAGCAGCACCACGAAAACGGGGGCGCCGATGATGGCGGTGAGGATGCCCAGCGGCAGTTCGCTGCTGCTGATGGAGCGGCTGATCGTGTCAATGAGCATCAGGTAGGTGCCGCCCAGCAGCAACGACGCCGGCAGCAGGGTCCGGTGGTCCGGCCCCACCCAGAGCCGGGCAAGGTGCGGAACCACCAGTCCCACCCATCCGACGGCCCCGGCCACGGCGACCGTGCCGGCAGTCATCAGGGCGACGGCGCACAAGAGCACCACCCGGGAGCGGTGCGGGTTCACACCCAGGGCGGCGGCGTCGTCGTCCCCCAGCGACAGGACATTCAGCCGCCAGCGCAGGGCCAGGACGACCGCCGCGCCGATGGCCACCGGGACCAGGGCGGTGAGCACCTTGTCGTAACTGGCCGCGGCAATGGAACCGAGCAGCCAGTGCACAATCGAGGGCAGTTCGGAGTACGGGTCGGCCAGGTAGGTCATGAAGGAGACCAGGGCGTTGAAGAACGCCGCCACCACAATCCCGCCCAGGACGATCATCAGCATGGCGTTGTCCCGTCCGCCCAGCCGGCCAAGCAGCAGCACGCCGGCGAGGGCCGCCAGCCCGAACCCGAAGGCACCCCCGACCATCCAGCCGCCGGACAACCCGAGGGTCAGTACCAGTACGCCGCCGAAGGACGCACCGGCAGTAACGCCGATGATGTCCGGGCTGACCAGCGGATTGCGGAACAACGCTTGAAGGCACGCACCGCCGAGCGACAGCGCGCCGCCCACCAGGAAGGCCAGGAGCACGCGTGGCAGCCGTACATCCAGGACCACTGTGGCTTCCTGCTCGGTCCAGGTCCGGCGGACGATGCCTTCGCCGCCGAAGAGAGCGGTGACTTCGTTGAAGAGGATGCGCAGGATTTCGTTCGGCGGCACCCAGTACCGGCCGGCCGCCATGGAGACCAGGGCCACCGCGCACAGGATCAGGACGCAGAGCGGCAGGATCAGTCGGCGCCGCGCCGGTGACGGCGGAGCGCTGGCAGACGACGCCCTGGCCGACGACGACGGTCCGGCGGGCCGGGTGCGCGCACCGGTGCCGGACCGGCGAAGAGCCGCCACCTCAGCCCCGGAAGACGTCGTAGCCAAGGCTGGCCCCGTTCAGGTCCAGGCGCAGGGCGGCGTCAATCTGGGCTTCGCTCACGTCGTACCCGTAGAGGTACGCAATCTTTTCCTTCATATCGGTGCGCAGGGTGTTCCTGGCGCGGCCCGGATGGAATAGCTCGGCGGCCCACTGCCACATCAGCGGGGATTCGGCGCAGGGCACCTCCCAGCGGTACCCGCCCAGCGGCGCCTTGTAGACCCGGCGGTTTTGGACGGCGGACACGGACGCCAGAGACGGATCCGCATAGACGTCGGCCGGCGTGCGGGTATCGAAACCGCCCAGGGTGATGACTTCGGGATCCCATTCGATCAGCTGCTCGGCGCTGACCACGTTCTCGGCTGAAAGGTTTTCCGCCGCCATGTTCTGCCCACCGGCCAACTCCATCCAGTAGTGCATGTAGGAAGACTTGTTGGACGCCGAATAGCCGTCGCCGGACTGGCCGAGGTGGACGACCCGGACGCGGGTGGGAACAGCGGCGAGCTCATCCTCCAGCCGGGCGATTTCGGCGTGCATCCAGTCCACGATTTCGGTGCCGCGCTCGGGCTTGCCGAGGATGGTGGAGAACAGGGATACCCAGGTTTCCAGATATTCCTGCGTTCCGTAGAGCAGGCAGACGGTCTTGAACCCGGCGTTTTCCAGCGGCTCCACGAGGCCCTCACCCTGGTCCGCCCACTGGAATACAACGTCGGGTTCCAGCTTCGTAATGGTTTCGATGTTGGGGGTGAAACTCGACGGCGAGATGGTGGTGGTGGTTTTGGACTCGGGGAACATTTCCCCGAACAGACCCTGCCGGTTGGCCTGCGCCGTGGATTCGTTAATGCCCACGATCTTTCCGTACCCGCCGTCCACAGCAGCCAGCATGGAAGGAGACGGAATGACCGTGGTGGCGATTTTCCGCACCGGGGCGTCGAAGGAAACCTCGACGCCGCGCATATCGGTCACGGTGAAACCGCCGGATCCTGCCGCATTCCCCGCCGCAGCCACCGTGTTACGGCCGGAGCAGGCCCCCAGCGCCAGTGCCAGGAAGCCGAGGCCGGCGCCGCCCAGGATGTTGCGTCGTGAGAGTCCCGATGTTGGACCGGACAGGGAAATTTCGGGTGCAGTCAAGGACATTCCTCACGGGACGGAAGGTGGAATACATAAGCGGACACCTAACATCTGACCACAGCCGAAGAGATTAGATCACGTTTTTATGCCCTAATTACGGTGTGAAATGCCTCGCATCTTTTGCTAGCTGTCCTACCTTTTCGGAAGGCTACGATTAGTTGGGTGAACACCCCCAACCAGCCGGCAGACGGCTACTGGTACGCGTCCAGCCCCGAGCATCCAAAAGCCCGGGAGGTACTGGAAGCAGTACGGAGCTACCGTGCGGCGGAAACCCGGATCCGCCGCCGCACGCAGGACGCCATGGGTATGAATGAGAACGACCTCCTGGCCATGCGGTACCTGATGCAGGCCCGCCAGACCGGCGGGAGCCTGGGCCCGAAAGACCTGAGCAGGCTCCTGGGGATCTCCACCGCGTCCACCACGGCACTCATCGACCGGCTGGAGCGCGGCGGATATGTCCAGCGGCGTGCCAGGCCCCACGACCGCAGGGCCTGGGAAATTGTCCCCACCGATACCTCGGACGCGGAAGTGCGGGCAACTGTGGGCACTATGCACCAGCGGATGATGCAGGCAGCGGCGGAGCTGTCCCCACAGGATGCCGAGACCGTGATCCGTTTTATGGACCGGCTGCGTGAGGCGCTGGATGCGCCCGCAACAGCACCCACCCCGCCACACCAGTAATCCGCGCTCCCCATCCGCATCCCCAGGCTGGACACTGCCACCATGCCCCCATATTGTTAGCTGAACTACTAATTCGACGAGCTAGCTAATAGCGGGCACTAGTGGGCGGGGAAACGGTGATGGACACAAAGCCAGGCCCAGCAGCCCCGCCCGCCTCCGACGCCTCCGGTTTCAGTGCCCACGTCCTGGTGGACGGGCGGTTCTGCCTGGATGAACCGATTGGCCACGGCACCGCCGCTTACGTTTGGCGGGCAACCGATCTCGCGTCCCTGGAGAAGGTGGCGGTCAAGATTTTCTCCGCGCCGCTCGGCCATGTTCCTGAGGGTCACGAAGCCCTGCGGGAGGCTGCTGTGCTGCGGGCCGTCGCCAATCCGCGCGTTGTCCGGATGATTTCCACGGGCACCATCAGCCATCCGCTGAGCGACATGCAGACGCCGTACCTGGTCCTGGAACTGGTGCCGGGGACCAACCTCCAGCGGACGCTTGCCACCACGGGTGTCCTCACCAGTGCCGCCACGGCACGCCTCGGCCTGGACCTCGCCTCGGGGCTGGGCGGAGTGCATGCTGCCGGCTACATCCACCGGGACGTGAAGCCATCGAACATCCTGCTGGACCCGAAGACCGGCGCCGCCAAGATCACGGACTTCGGCATCGCCGTCAGCACCCTGGTGCATAACGGCGGGGCGCAGTCCTACGGAAGCCTGCCCTATCTGAGCCCCGAGCAGGTACGCCGTGCCCCGCTGACTTCCGCCACGGACATCTACTCCCTGGGACTCGTCCTGCTGGAATGCCTGATCGGAGCCCGCGCCTTCGATCTGCCGCAGACCGAATCCCTGACGGTCCGCACGGTCCACGGTCCGGACATCCCGTCCGCACTGCCGGCCGGCTGGCGGTCACTGCTTTCGGCCATGACCTCCCTGTCCCCGCAGGACCGGCCCACCGCGGAGCAGTGCCTGCGGGAGGTGGCGTCCCTGCGCCATCGGCTCCCGGATTCAGCAGCTGCCTGACGCGCGACGGCGGCGGCTACGGAAGCTTTCCGGCCATCCGCTCGCGCATCTGCACGCTGGCGTCGTTCAATCCGGTGATCCGCACCTCGGTTCCGCGGCGGCGGTACTTCTCGGTCACGGCGTCGAGCGCAGCCACGGTGGAAGCGTCCCAGACGTGCGAACCGCTCAGGTCAATGACCACAGCGGCGGGATCCAGGACGTACTCGAACTGGAAGTACAGATCATTCGAGGAGGCAAAGAACAGCTCACCGTTGACCCTGTAGGTGGCGGTGGCATCGGCCCCGTCCCCGGTAACCGTGCGGTCCACCGTGACAAAGTGCGCCACCCGGCGTGCGAACAGCACCATGGCGACCAGCACGCCGACGCCGACGCCGCTGGCCAGGTTGTTGGTCCAGACCGTCACGGCCACGGTGACCAGCATGACGGCGGTTTCGCTCTTGGGCATCATCTTCAGCGTGGACGGGCGGATGCTGTGCCAGTCGAAGCTGGTCACGGCCACGAAGATCATGACCGCTACCAGGGCGGCCATCGGAATGAGCGCCACCACGTCGCCCAGAACCACCACGAGCAGGAGCAGGAACACACCGGCCAGGAAGGTGGAAATCCGGGTCCGCGCACCGGAACCCTTCACATTGATCATGGTCTGGCCGATCATCGCGCAGCCACCCATGCCGCCGAAGAACCCGGTAACCAGATTCGCCGCACCCTGGCCCCAGGCCTCACGGGTTTTATTCGACCGGGTGTCGGTGACGTCGTCGACCAGCTTTGCCGTCATAAGCGACTCCAGCAGCCCCACGAAAGCCACAGCCAGCGCGTACGGGAAGACCACCTGCAGGGTGTCCAGGGTGAACGGCACATCCGGCAGCAGCAGGGACGGCAGGCTGTGCGGCAGCTCTCCCTTGTCCCCCACCGTGGGGACGTCGAGGGAGGCGGCCACCGTGATGGCCGTGAGGACGACGATGGCCACCAGCGACGCCGGCACCGCCGTCGTCAGCCGCGGGAGTCCGAAGACCACCAGCAGCCCGAGGGCCGTGAGCGGATAGACCAGCCAGGGCACCCCCAGCAGTTCGGGCACCTGGGCAACGAAGATCAGGATGGACAGTGCATTCACGAACCCGACCATGACCTGGCGCGGAATGAAGCGCAGGAGCTTGGCTACCCCGAGCAGCGCCAGCAGCACCTGGAAAACACCTGCCAGCAGTACTGCGGCAATCATGTACTGCACACCGTGGGACGCCACCAGCGGGGCGATCACCAGGGCCACCGCACCGGTGGCCGCGGAAATCATCGCCGGGCGCCCACCCAGGAAAGCAATGGTGACGGCCATGGTGAAGGCGGAGAACAACCCGATCCGCGGATCCACCCCGGCGATGACGGAGAAGGCCAGGGCCTCGGGGATAAGGGCCAGCGCCACCACCAGTCCGGCCAGGACCTCGGTCTTGAGCAGCTTCGGCGAACGCAGGGTACGCAGGACGGACTGGCGTTCCTCCGGCGTCGGGGCCGCTGCCGCCGTCGGTGTGGCTTTCGTCGGCTCAGAAGGGGAAAGAACTGGTTTGGTGGCCACCGGGCTCCGTTTCGGCTTGCAGATTCTGCGGCAACAAGTGCCGGCGGGTGTGTCAGGACGGACAGGTGTCCGGCCAGAACAACCCAGCCCAATTTAAGCCCGGATGCGCGATATCCTGAAACCGTGATGCAGTCCCCTCTTCCCGTGCGCAACGGAGTCAATGCCACCCGCCTGCGCCTTCCCGGCGAAGGCCCCTGGGACACCGCCATGGACTATGTGCTCGAACGCTTCGGCCACGTGGATCCGGACGGCATCGTGAACCGCTTCGAGCGTGGCGAAGTCGTCGGTCTGGGCGGCGTGCCGTTGACCGCTACGACGCCCCTGGCCGAGCACACGTTCATTTGGTATTACCGTGAGCTCCCGCCCGAAGAGCGGATTCCGGTGGAGATCGGCATCCTGTACCAGGACGAGAACCTGCTGGTGGTAGACAAGCCGCATTTCCTGCCGACGACGCCGGGCGGCATGTATGTGGCCGAGTCGGCTTTGGTGCGGCTGCGGGTCCAGCTGGGGATTCCGGACCTGATCCCCATGCACCGCCTGGACCGCATGACCGCGGGCCTACTGCTGTTCTCGACGAACCCGGAGACCCGGGGCAAGTACCAGACGCTCTTCGAGAAGCGCCGGATCAGCAAGGAATACGAGGCCGTCGCACCCGTCCGGGAGGATCTTGAGCTGCCGAGGATCGTGCGCAGCCGGATGATCAAATCCCGCACCTACCTGCTGGCCCAGGAAGTGGAGGGCGAGCCGAATGCGGAGACCCGGATCGAGCTGATGGAAAGCAGCGGCGGGCTGGGGAGGTACCGGCTGCTCCCGCACACGGGCAAAACCCACCAGCTGCGGGTGCATATGGCCTCGCAGGGCATCGGGATCCTGAACGATTCGTTCTATCCGGAACTGCTGCCCCAGGCGCCAGACGACTATTCGAAGCCCCTTCAACTGCTGGCCCGGTCGGTCCAGTTCACCGATCCGCTGACCCACGAACCGGTGGAGTACCGCAGCCGGCTGTCGCTCGAGGCGTTTCCCGGCTGAGGCTGCCCGACTACTGCACACCGGGTGAATCTACCCTTCTACTGCATCCCGGCTACAGGACGGTCCAGCGGCCGCGCATCCGTCGGAGCACGCGGAGATCCTGGCCGTTCGCTACTTCTTCGACGGCTGCCCGCATATTGATCGCCGCGCGGCGGGCCCGGGAGTTTTCCACGGACCATTCATCATCCGGGACGGTGAAGCGCAGGGTGATCCGCGGAACCCCGGAGACGATATCCAGTTGGTTAGCCTCCACGTGGTGAGCGGCCCCGAGTGCGGCTACCGCCGTTTCCATGACGGTTTCGGGCGGGTTGCCCGGCTTCAGTCCGAGGATATTCAGCTGGACACGGAAGGAAGGCATGGGACCAGCCTAGTGCGATCCGCGCGCGGCCTGCGCCGCCATCGAGTGCCCGTAAGCCGACAGGCTCACGGGCATTTGAGGTCGCCTTGTGAGTGTGGGTGGTTTCTCAAAAAAATCCCAGCGGCCGAACCTAGCCGTCGCTGAGGAGAATCCCAAGATAGTCTGCGGAACGTATGTGTCCTCTCACGTCGAGGTTCCAGGCGGGCCGTATAAACCTTTCCGAGCTAAGGCGCAGGTATTGAACCTCTGTTACTTCCGTAGGTTTCCATGATTCCCTGAAAATCCCATTGGGCTCGTAACCCAAAGATTTTGACACACCCAGAGAAGCCGAGTTCCAGACTGCTGCCTCGGAGACAGCGGTGTTCGCCTTTAACCAATCAAAGGCGTAGAGGATGACTGCTGTTCGCATCTCCTTGCCGAGGCCTTGGCCCTGAGCATCTTGGCGGAGCCAGGAGCCCGTTGACACCGTCTTGAGAGTGCCAAATCCTTCGGCACTCAAGTCCTGACATCCGACAAAGTCGTTGCCTCTCCAGACTCCGAAGTGGAGTGCCCACTTCTCCGGTGTCGATTCTGCACGTGCCCGCCAAATCCGTCGTGCAGTGTTTGCGGGAAGATCTTCAGGGCGTGCCTCCGTCCACGGATGGGAAAAAGGCATCTGCCCTGGGGGATGTATGCCAGCCTCCGCGGCTTCCACGGCAGCGGGCAAGTCCGCATCTTGGATCGGTCGCAGAACCAAACGTGGAGTGGAGAGAACTAATCCGAAGGGTGGCCACAAGGTGGCTAGGCTGGTCACCCCCAAATCCTAACCAGACGTTGTGACGTTGATCCGGCTCGAAATCCGTAATCTCCTAAGTGCACGGCCCGTTGAGGGATCCGCTTACGAGATCAGCCGGCCATGAAATGCCGTGAAACCATCCCGTCTACTGTTGCGACCAAGACCGCTGAAGCTATGGCTTCAGCGGTCTTTTCTGTTTTAGGGGGTGGGGGCTGGGGCTGCGGTACCCTTGGTGATCTTGGCGAGGGGTTCACGGGCACCGGGTGAGCCGTCTGCGAAGTTCATGTGTCCGGCTATGACGGTGGAGCGGGTCCAGATCCCGCCGGGCAGAAGCCGAAGGGCCCGGCCGGCCGTCCGTAGACGGCACTGCCGGGCCCCGTGGCTCGGCCGGGGCGAGCTGCCACGGCCTCTGGTGTTCGTCTTAGACGTCGTCCGGGTTGAAGCCGGCAAGCGGATCGCCGCCGCGGTGTGCGGGGTCGTCGCTGGCGTCTTCGTCGCCGGCCGCAGGATCGCCGAAGTCGACGTCGTTGGCTGCCTCGCCGATGGTCGGTGCTTCCGGCGGGACCTGGGTGTCGCCGTTGAGGAAGCGCTCTTCGGCGGTGTCATCGCGGAGGGTCTGGTCGGAGAGTTCGCCGGGCTCGTTCAGCGGTGCTTCTTCGCGGATCAGCGGATCGTCCTGCCAGTTGTCCGGGTTGTCTTCCGCCGCGCCGGGGTACGTGAGGTCCTCAGCGTCCACCAGCTCGTCCTGTTCCAGCAGTTCGTCTTCGGAAACCACTGTCAGTTCATCCGGCGTGGCAACTGCGGCTACGTCGTCGGCGAGAACCGGATCGTCGCCCAGCTCGGGATCAGGAATGCTCTGCTCGGTCATAAACCATGCCTTTCACGTCCGGTAAACCGGGCCGCCGTTTCTACGGCCCGTTTAGTAAGCCTACTGATCCTGAGGATGGCATGCCACCCGGCAGCCCTGCATGGGAGCTCCTGCTGGAAGCCGTCGCCGGCACATCCAGGGTCCCGGACATGCCATTTCGCTCCGGTTTGTGAATCTGCTGCCAGTTTGGGAAACCCCTCCGCTTTGCCACGGCAGCGATTTCCCAAACCGGTCGATTTCTCCCATAACGGAGCAAAAACGGGAACGGCCGGAGGGGCCCCAGCCGGGCAACCCTGCCGGAATGGCACACACCTACCGCAGAGCCGACACCCCGGTGATGTCCCGCCCGACAATCAGGGTATTGATCTCGTAGGTGCCTTCGTAGGTGTAGATGGCCTCGGCGTCGGCGAAAATCTTGGCCATCCGGTAATCCGTGACAATCCCGTTGCCGCCGAGGATGCTGCGGCCCAGGGCCACGGACTCGCGCATCTTCGCGCTGGCGTAGGACTTGGCAAGTGCAGCCCGCGCCATGTCCCCACGGGCTTCAGGCACTTCGCCTTCGCCGGACGGCAGCTGGTAGCCGCCGTGTTCCAGTTCAGTGACCCGGGCCAGCATCCCGGTACTGGCCACCACGTTGCCGAGGATGGAGACCAGCTGCTGCTGGATCAGCTGGAACGCGGCCAGCGGACGGCCGAACTGCGTGCGTTCGACGGCGTAGGCGCGGGCGACGTCGAACGTGGCCAGCTGCGCCCCCACCGCCTGCCACCCGACCATGATGCGGGACCCGCGCAGCAGCTGCTTGGTGTCATCGAAGCTTTCCACCCCCGCGAGCAGATCCGCCTGCGGTACCCGGACGTCGGTCAGCACAATGTCCGCGTTCTGCACGGTACGCAGCGCGGTCTTGTTTTCGATCCGGGTCCGGACCACTCCGGGCAGGGTCGCATCGAGCAGGAAACCACGGGTGTATCCGGTTTCCGGTTCCCGCGCCCACAGGACCATGTAGTCGCAGAAGGTTCCGTTGCCGATCCAGCGTTTGGCGCCGTTCAGCACCCAGTGGTCACCGTCCCGCACTGCGGTGGTGGACATTCCGCCGGCCACGTCGGAGCCGTGTTCGGGCTCGGTCAGTGCGAAGGCACCGGTGATCCGCAGGGCGCGTGCGTCGTCGAGCAGCCGGGCCTGTTGTTCCGCGGAGCCGAAGGCCAGCAACGCCTCAACGAACAGGTCGTGGTGGACCATAAAGAACGTGGCGAGGGAGGTATCCGCACGGGTCATTTCCGCAATGACGAGTCCGGCAAACAGCGGCGAGTACCCCTGGTGGACCGGTGCGGACAACTCCAGCTGCGCCAGCTTGGGCAGGAGGTCGGAGGGGAACCGTGCCTCGTTCCACCAGTCCACGGCGTGCGGCAGCACTTCCTCGGCGAGGAACTGCCGGAGTTCGGCGAGTTTGTCTTTTTCGGTGTCGCTGAGCAGGTCTTCGAAGCCGTAGAAGTCGGCGTCAGGCAGCTGGTCCATTGGTGCGGGGTGGTTCGTCAAGGTCAGCGCGGTCCCATCCGGATGGCGCCGTCCAGGCGGATCGTCTCGCCGTTGAGCATCTGGTTCTCGATGATGTGGGCAGCCAGGGAGGCGTATTCCGTGGCCCGGCCCAGGCGCGAGGGGTGCGGCACCTGCGCGGCCAGGGAATCCTGGGCGGCCTGCGGCAGGCTGGCCATCATCGGGGTCTCGAAAATGCCCGGCGCGATGGTGACTACCCGGATCAGGTGGCGGGCCAGTTCGCGGGCCAGCGGCAGGGTCATCGCGGCCACGCCGCCCTTGGAGGCGGAGTAGGCGGGCTGGCCGATCTGGCCGTCAAAAGCGGCCACGGAGGCGGTGTTGATGATGACGCCGCGTTCCTCGGTGCCGTTGGCCGTCACGGGGTCGGTTTCGGCCATGGCGGCAGCAGCCAGGCGGGTGACGTTGAAGGTACCGATGAGGTTCACGCTGATGACGCGGGCGAAGTCCTCCAGCGGAAGGACACCGTCCCGCCCCAGCACCTTGCCCGGTGTGGCGATGCCCGCACAGTTCACGGCAACCCGCAGCGGTCCTGCTGCCATGGCCGCCTCGACGGCGGCCTGCATCTGGTCCGGGTCGGTCACGTCGCCCGGCACGAAACGGGCGTTGTCCCCCAGTTCCGCCGCGTAGGCCAGTCCCTCCGACTGCGGGAGGTCGACCAAAACCACGGACGCGCCGGCGTCGTACAGTCTCCGTGCCGTGGCCCGCCCCAGGCCCGAGGCTCCCCCTGTGACTATGGCCGATGCGCCTGCGATGTCCATGCAATCCTCCTGGTGGGTACTCACCGGCAGTGTCGTCTATGTCACACCGGCAGGATCCGAGCCTACTGTGCCCCGGCTGGTGCCGCATCTTCGGCGTCTGGCATAGGGTTGGCGCATGCTCTTCGAGGATGCCGACCTGGACGCCGACGACCGCGCCGAAGCAGCTGCCCGCACGGTGAGCAGTGCTTTTGGACGCCAGCTGGCCGGCCTGCCCGGAACCCATCTGGCCGCCACCAGCCGCCCCGCGTCCCGGCTTCAACAGCTGCGCCAGCCGTGGCATTACTGGTGGCAGGCGCACTATCTCGATGCCCTGATCGACGCCGGCCTGCGGGAGCGCCGGACCGGCACACCCTTCCGCGGCCCCGAGCATCCTTCGGCTGCGGACCTGGCACCGGCACTGGTCCGGACCATCGGGCTGCGGAACCGCATGCACTACACCAACAGGTTCTATGACGACATGGCCTGGCTGGCCCTCGCCGTCGGCCGCCTGAACGCACTGTCCGGATCGCGTGACCGGCAGCGGCCGTACCGGAAAATCCTCGCTGCCCTGAACACGGCACTGGAATCCGCACACACTCCCGAGCTGGGCGGCGGCATTTACTGGAACCGGGACCGCAACTTCAAGAACACTCCGGCCACCGCTCCCGCGGCCCTGCACTTTGTCCGGACCGGCTCCCGGGACCGCGCGCAGGAACTGGTCGATTGGCTGAACGCCACCGTGCTGGACCCGGAAACCGGCCTCTACCTGGACGGGATCAAGATGGTCGGGCGCCGTTCGGGGCCGGTGCAAACGAAGTTGGAGCGGACGGTGTTCACCTACAACCAGGGCCCCGTTCTGGGTGCCCTGCTGGAGCTTGGCGGGAGCACCAACCTGGCCCGCGCCGCGGAGCTGGTGGAGGCAGTCTCCACCCACCTGACCGACGACGGCGGGTCCGCGCGTGTCCTGCGCACCCACGGCACGGGCGACGCCGGGCTTTTCACCGGCATCCTGGCCCGCTACCTCGCCCAGGCGGCCGTGTCCCCCGCCCTGCCGGAGCCGGCCCGCCGGACCGCTGCCGGCCTGGTGGAAGCCACCGCACAGGCGCTGTGGGAGGGACGGGGCAAACGTGCGGACTGGATCCTCTTTTCCTCCCGGCCGCTGGAACCGGCGGCGGCAACCTATCCCGGCGGCACCGCCGTCGAGCTTTCCACCCAGCTGCAGGCATGGATGGTCCTGGAAGCGTCGGCGCGGGTGCGGCGGGCCGGCACGGACACGGCCTAAGCGGACCGTGAGCCGGCCGTCAGCCGGCCTTGAGCGGGTGCTGCGATGCTGCTGCCACCGGGTCCAGGTCCGCCAGGGTGATCAGGTGCTGCGGGTGATGCGGGAGCGGGAAACTGCGCTGGACGTGGAGCGCGCTGTCCACATGCAGCATTTCGCCGGAATCCAACAGCCTCCAGTTGGGATTTGAGTCCATTTTTTCCGTCGCCACCATCACGGCTGAGCGCTTGTCCTCGCGTAGCTGGTCGCTGCGAAGGCTGATCCGGTTGCTGTGCTGGTCCTCGAGCATGTCCTGCGGCCCCTGCTGCAGGACATACAGCGGATGTGTGTCGGGATAGCGGACGGCCCACAGCTCGGTGGCGGTGGTGAGGATGATGTTCAGTGCGTAGAGCCGCAGGTTCTGTGCGATCCAGGCCAGCGTCGACACAATCGCGGCCTCAACGTCTCCGCCGTTCACCCGCGCTGCCCCGGTGATCAGGGCAAAGAGCCGTTCGCTGTCTGTTTCACCCCGGACCAGGTGGTACACCTCCAGCTGGCGCAGCCGGTCGTTGAGCTTGTCCAGGTCCTCCACCACCCCGTTGTGGGCCAGAAGGCGGTTGTCCTGCACGAAAGGGTGCGTATTGACGTCCGTATCCCCGCCCGTGCTGGCATAACGCACGTGGGCAAGGAAGGTGGTGCTCTCCAGCTCACGGGCGGCCTGGGCGTACTGGATGTCCTCGTACGCCGCGATGGGTGCCTTGTCGACCGACGGGCTGCCGTCCGGGGTGAAGGTGCCGATCCCGAATCCGTCCGCTTCCCTGCGGCTCTGCTGGGCCAGACTGTCGGGCGCCGTGAGGAGCCAGAACGTTGCCCGGACCGGAGTTTTCCCGGCGTGCATACCGAAGAGTCGGCACATGTGGACCTCCTGATGGACAGGGGACGGACCGGGGCAGCCTTGCGGCTGCGCCTAGCTGCCCCGCTGTTGATCGCCCGCAGGCGAGGGTGATGGCTTCCGTTTCTGCGGATAGGGCGCGCGGTGTTCGCTGAGCATCTGTACGTAGTCGGCGATCAGGCGTTCGCGGGCTGCCTGCGTCTTGAGTCCTTGGAGCCGGAAGTACATGGCAAAGCGGTTTTGAGAGGTCAGCACGTCAAACATTTCCTGGGCAGCCGGAACAGCTGCGATGGCCGCCTGAAGGTCCGCGGGGATTTCCGCCGTCGCCGAACCGGCGTAGGCAGCGTCCCACCGCCCGTCCACCTTGGCACTGAGCACGGCATCCCGGCCTGCCTGGTGCATCCTGCCTTCCGCTTCCAGCCGGCTGATGTGGCCCACGTTCCGCAGCGACCAGATGCTGCGGCGCCCCCTGGGTTGGAACCGCTGCAGGTAACTTTCCTCATCGCGTTTGTCAGCCTGCGCATCGATCCAGCCGAAGCAGAGCGCTTCATCCAGTGCCAGGCGATACGTCAGCCGGGTGACGTTGCCACCCTTCTTGCCAAGGACCAGCCGTACGCCGGAGGACAACCCGTAGTTATGCTCCAACCACTCCCGCCACGCCCCGGCGTCGGGCAGGAGAAGCTCGGGGAGCTCCCGTGTCATGGTCCAAGTCTAGGGAAGCACCTGCCGGCCTGAAAGGGTCCGGCCCGCCGGAAGGGCCCTGCCGGTTCAGCCAATGGCCGAAGCGCAGCGTTCCATGTGACGGACACGGCACCTTTGAGGTAGAACACTGCTATGAACGTTCGTACTCCTGACCCGTATCCAGGCTGGCTTTCCGAGGAAGATCTCTACGAAGCCCGGCAACGCCTGCCCATGGTTTACGTCGAGGCGGTGCCCGTGCGGTGTGACCCGCTGGGCTACGTCACCGAAGTCGGTCTGCTGCTGCAGGCAACTCCGGAGGGGCAGATGGTGCGTTCCTTCGTTTCGGGCCGGGTGCTGTACCGCGAGACCATCCGCGGCGCGCTGCTGCGCAACCTAGAGAAGGACCTCGGCCCCATGGCGCTGCCGCAGCTTCCGCCCACCCTGGTCCCGTTCGCCGTCGCCGAGTACTTCCCCTCCCCCTCCCAGAGCGGGCTGACCGATGAACGCCAGCACGCCGTCGCGCTGGCCTACCTGATCCCCGTAACGGGTGAATGTGACCCGCGCCAGGATGCCCTGGAATTGTCCTGGCTCACGCCCGAGGAAGCACTTAGCCCGGCCATCTACGCCGAGTTCTCCGGCGGCCGCGGGGACCTGCTGCGCCAGGCGCTTGCGTCTGCCGGCTGGGGGCGCTGACAAAGGGGCGTAGCCCAAGCTTTATATAATGGGGGTTCTGGGGGGAGCCGGGTCCAACCACGAAGGAATCGCCATGTCTGAGAGCCAACCGGAAACGTACGCATTCCGGGTCAATGCGGAACTGCTTGCCCCAGGACAAATGCTGGTCCCGGGCGACGGTGCCGCAGCACCACTGGCTCCCGTAGCCGGAACCACTGTGGAGGCCGATGACTTCGGGATTCCGGCCCTGGTGCTGGCCAAACTGGAAGATGGATCCTCGCTCCGGCTGGCTTATGGGTCCCCCGTCCGGGTAGCCGCTCCGGCTCCGGAGAGTGCACCTTCGGACGCCGTCCAGCAGGTGCCTTCCGAAGAGGACAACGCTGCCGAAATCATTGCCGAAGCTTCGGCGGCGCATCCGGACAACGCTGCGGTGCAGGAAATCGCGGCACGTCTGGAGCGCGGATTGAACGTGAAATCCGGCAGTCATCTGCAGGATGTCCGAGACCTTGCCCACATTCTTTTTATCGATCTTGGCGACGCAGAGCACGCGCTCAAGGTCTGCAACGTCATCACCGGGCTGCCCTTTGACGGGAACTTCGGACGGTGGAACTGGATCCAGGGTGCCCTTGCCCTGGCCGCGCACATTACGCAGGAGGCCGGCGATGCGGAGAGCGCAGCTGCCTACAGCCATGCCGTGCGCTCTGCGGACACCTCCGAGACGGACCCGCTGAAGGCGAAGCTGGCGGCCGAGCTGCTGCAGCGCCAGCTGAACGAGCCGAACCTGTATGACCGTGAAATCCACCGCGCCGCCGAGGCCGGAAACGATGCCAGCGAACGGGAATGGCGGCTCCTGCGCCTGAACGCCCTCCTGTACCTGCGTGCCCACGGCGGCTCGCAGACACTGGCCGACGCCGAGCTGGACCGGCGGATCCGCACCGAGCTTATTGCGGTGCGCGGCTAGCGGAGTTGCCCTATCTGGTCCTGCTTCCGGCGCGCGTGCTTTTCGCGTAGATGCTGCTGCCGCAGATGCACGGCCACCACCACGGCCATGCCCACCGCGGCGCCGATCAGGGTTTCCAGGCCCCGGTCCCGGAGCAGCTCCAGCGGATCGCTCGGGTGGGCCAGTTCCGTGCTGACCAGTGCCAGCGGGGTGACCACCACCTGCGCCAGGGCGTATTGCCTGGCAATGAACATCTCGGCACCGAACTGGCAGGCGGCAATGACCAGGACCATCTGCCAGGGCTCCAGCCCGGGAAAGAGAATCAGGGCTGTCAGCAGCAGGCCGCCGAACGTGCCGAGGATGCGCTGCAGTCCCCGGTGGACCCGGTGGCGGACGGTCGCCCCGACCAGCGGGACGGTCGCGGCAACCATGGCCCAGTAGTTGTGCCCGATGCCGAGCAGGGTGGCAATGGAACCGGCCAGCACCGCTGCCGTGGCGTACTGCAGCCCGTCAATGTAGATGAGGCGGCGTTGGACCCGGGAGAACCGCGGGCGCTCGTGCCTGGCCCATTCGGTGCGGTGCTTCCGCACCAGCATCCCGGAGAGACCCAGCAGGAGGGAGAACCCCACGGTGAGGACCGCGGTGAGCATGCCCTGCCAGAGCGGTGGCTGGTTCGGTACGGAAGAGATAGCCGCGAAGGCAAAGATGTGGAACAGGGAACCCACGGGACGCAGCCGCCAGAATCCGGTGGCGATCGTGCCAAGTCCGGCTACCGCGGTGGTGCCCACCACGGTTCCCCAATCGTCCAGGTCCAGGCGGGCGCACAGCGCGGCGGCCAGGATCACGGCCAGCATCAGTGCGCCTGCACGGCCCTGATGGCCCAGACGCTGGCGGTGCGGTTCGTTCCGGCCGTAAATTCCCGTGAAGGCACCGAACGTTGCGAATATGGCCAGATCGATCCGCCCAGTGAACAACAGCAGGAGAAGCGGTGCTCCCAGGCCAACGGCGCAGCGGATGGCCGCCTGATGGTCATTGTTCGCCGGAGCAATCCTGAATATCTCTTGCAGGTGCGTCAAGGGGACGGCCTCTGACTTTCGTACCACTGGCACTTTCGTTCCATTGGAATAGGTGGGTGCGGGCATAATTTCCGCCGGTTCCCCAGCGGCTTCAAATTCCGCCCATCCAACCTATCCCCGGAAAAGCGCAGGGCTGAATAAATGTGGTGCATCTCCCAGCGGCCGCGCCCGGCGGGAGGTGCGCTCCGGGTAGGGCAAAATGGAGGGGTGTCTTCCTCAGCCTTTTCCTTCACCCTCGGTAAGCGCCTGCGCGAAACCGCCCCTGCAGCGGCCGAACAGCGGGTCGAGGCGAACGGCGGCGGTTTCCAGGGCCGCACCGGAACCATCTCCACGCCCCACGGTGAAATTCAGACCCCGGCGTTTATCGCGGTGGGCACCAAGGCCACCGTCAAGGCTGTGCTGCCCGAATCCGTAGCGGATCTCGGCGCCCAGGCGGTGCTGGCCAACGCCTACCACCTGTACCTGCAGCCCGGTCCGGACATCCTGGACGAGGCCGGCGGCCTGGGGAAGTTCATGAACTGGTCCGGCCCCACCTTCACCGACTCGGGCGGATTCCAGGTCATGAGCCTCGGCGCCGGGTTCAAGAAGGTCATCAACATGAATGCCGACGGCTCCACGCATGCCACCGGCGCGGATGACGACGTCGCGCCCGGCAAGGAGCGCCTGGCGCACATCGACGACGACGGCGTCTGGTTCAAGTCCCACCTCAACGGGGACAAGCACCGCTTCAGTCCGGAAATTTCGATGCAGGTCCAGCACAAGATTGGTGCGGACATCATGTTCGCCTTTGACGAGCTGACCACACTCATGAATTCCCGCGGCTACCAGGAAATGTCCCTGGAACGGACCCGGCTCTGGGCGCTGCGGTGCCTCGCGGAGCACCAGCGGCTGACCGAGGAACGCGCCGGCAAGCCGTACCAGGCCCTGTTCGGGGTGCTGCAGGGTGCACAGTACGAGGACCTGCGCCGGAAAGCGGCCCGGGACCTGGGTGCCATGGACTTTGACGGATTCGGTTTGGGCGGTGCCTTCGAAAAGGAAAACCTGGGCACTATCGTCCGCTGGTGCACGGAGGAGCTTCCGGAGAATAAGCCGCGCCACCTGCTGGGAATTTCCGAGCCGGATGACATCTTTACGGCCATCGAAAACGGAGCCGACACCTTTGACTGTGTTTCTCCTACGCGTGTGGCCCGCAATTCCGCGTTCTACACGCCGTACGGCCGCAAGAACCTGTCCAACGCCAAGTTCAAGCGGGACTTCGGGCCGTTGGTTGACGGCTGCGATTGTTACACATGCACCCATTACACGCGGGCCTATATCCAGCACCTGTTCAAGGCCAACGAGATGGTCAGCCACACGCTGATTTCCATCCACAACGAACGCTTCACCGTGAAACTCGTGGATGACGCCCGGCTGTCCATCGACGACGGGACGTTCTTCGACTTCAAGGCAGAGGTACTGGGCAAGTACTACAGCGGCAAGTAACTGGACCTACCGCTGCAGTACTGCCCGGACCTGCTGCAGAAGGGTTAGGAATTGTCCGGCTTGGCCTGAGTCTCTTCGTCGACTTCCAGCGCTTCCTGCGAGTCCCGCTCTTCGTCACCTGGTTTCGAGTCAGCCTGCTGTGCATCCTCAACCATTGCCCGTGTGACAGCGTCGTTGAATTCGTCCGCGGTTCCGGCAAGGTTTTCATCCACTGCCTTGGCACCGGGGTTCGAAACTGGTTCCTGATTGCTCATCTTGTCTCCTGCCATCCGGGAAAGTGAAACGCGTGCGTTCCCCCACCCTTGCACACCTGGCTGGGGATTTCGCCCGGCCTGAGCAGCGCATCCCGCACCGCAGGGGCCCCTCGTGCAGTCCCGACACTCCAAAACCGACCGGTTTGAGAAACTACTGCCAGTTTGGGTTTTTGCTGCTGTTCTGCGCGGCAGCAAAATCCCGAAATGGCAGCGGATGTACAAACCGGCAGCGGAAACCCCCGGCGAATGGCCGGCCTACCGGCGTCGGCAACGGCAGCTGCCGGCCCAAGCCCGCCGGAGAACCTAGTGCCCGGCAGCCACAGGCTCCAGCCCGGCCGGCACGTACGTGGGTTCGCGCTTCTTGATGGCCCGGATCACCATGGCGGTGACCGGCACAAAGAGGTACTCGATCAGCGTCTTGTAGAGGAAACCGAAAAGTACATAGTTGAAGAACCCGCCGGCGTCGGTAATGCCGATCACCGGAGCGGCTATGGCGCAAAAGATGAGGGTGTCGGCAAACTCGCCCACTCCGGTGGAGACCATCAGGCGTCCGGCCAGGGCCTTCTCCCGGAACCGCTCCTTCATCCGCACCAGCACCAGGGAGTTCAGCATCTGCCCCGCGAGGAACCCCAGCAGGCTGGCCAGCACAATCTGCCAGACCGGTCCCAACGCCGCTTCCAGGGCGGCCTGCTTTTCCATGCCGTAGGCGTCATTGAACCCCGGCAGCGCAATGATCACCGCAAAACTTACGACGGCGAGCAGCGCCATGGTGAACCCGGCAAAGATCGCGCGCCGGGCGGCTTTGAAGCCGTACACCTCGCTGACCACGTCGCCCAGAATGTAGGCGAGTGGAAAGAGGAAAAAGCCTCCGTCGGTGACAATCTCCCAGCCGCCTGGAAGGGCGAACTGCACACCCTTGGTGGCACCGATATTTGAAATGACAATGACCACGCACATCAATGTGAGGATCAGGTCATAGTGGGAGCTCCCGCGGGAGGCGTAAATTGCAGCGGTTTTTCCTGCTGCCCGTGGCTGTACGTCCATGGCATTTTCCGTTCCGGTAGTGGTTCGCCTGGCTGTCGCCGGCTGTATTAGCACTTGCCCGCTGCCCCGGGCGGCCCACGTGGGCCGCATCCATTGTGCCACGACCGGGCGGAACCAGTGGTGCCAATGTTTTTGAACATGTTCAAAAACATGGTCTACTGGACCCTGAAAACACTGCAAAAGGGAGCAACATTGGCCGTCACCGTCAAGAGCGAACAGACGCGCCGGCTCCTCATCGATACGGCACTTCGCCTCTTCGCCGCCCAGGGCTACGAAAAGACCACCATGCGGGCCATCGCACTGGAGGCGAATGTCTCCGTGGGCAACGCCTATTACTACTTCCGTTCCAAGGATGACCTCATCCATGAGCTGTACCGGTTCCTGCAGGACGAGCATCGTTCCCGGGCCCTGCCGCTGATCCGTGAGGGCCACAACTTGGGCGAGAACCTCTCGGCCATCCTGTCCACGGGCCTGACGACGATGGAGCCGTACCACGCCTTTGGTGTGCATTTCCTGCGGGACGCCATGGCACCCGACCGCAGGGAAGATGCCGCCGTCGGACGTGGCAAGTCCATCGCGATGTTCCGCCAGGCCGTGGCCACTGCCCGGCCGCAGCCGCCTGTGGCAATCCGCGGCGACCTGCCCGAACTGCTGTGGCTGATGTATATGGGCATCACGTTTTTCTGGGTTTACGACCGTTCGCCGGGGCAGCGCCGGTCCCACCGCCTGGCTGCCGGCGTGGCGCCGCTGGTGGCCAAGCTCGTGATCCTGTCCCGTCTTCCCGTGGTCCGGAACATCGTGGAGGACGTAGTCCACGTGCTCCGCGGCGTCCGCCGGGACGGGGAGCCCGCAGCGAAGTGAGCCGGTACGACGACGGCGCGCCGTAACAGCGCGTCTTGCAAGGGTGGCCCGTTCCGGGGCTTTGGGTGGAAGATGGACCCATGTCTGCAAACACATCCTCCTCTGCGGCCTCAGCACCGGCCGTCACGCTCACCATCGCCGGCTCTGAAGCCACCGGCGGCGCCGGCGCCCAGGCCGACCTGAAGACCTTCCAGGAACTGGGTGTCTACGGCATCACCGCACTGACCTGCATTGTGTCCTTCGATCCGAAGGACTCGTGGAACCACCGCTTCGTTCCCGTTGACCCGCAGGTCATCACCGACCAGCTCGAAGCGATCATGACCGCCTATGACCTGGACACGGTCAAGATCGGCATGCTCGGCACCCCCGCAACCATCGACGTCGTGGCCAAGGCCCTGCAGGACCATGACTGGAAGAACCTGGTCCTGGATCCCGTGCTGATCTGCAAGGGCCAGGAACCCGGTGCCGCATTGGACACCGACAAGGCACTCAAGGCCCAGATCCTTCCCCTGGCCACCTTCGTTACCCCCAACCACTTCGAATCGATGTCCCTGTCCGGCATGGACTCCATCGAGACCGTTGAGGACCTCAAGGAAGCGGCCCGCCGCATCCATGAAGCCAGCGGCGCAGTGGTTCTGGCCAAGGGCGGCGTCCGGCTGGAAGGTGCCGACGCTGTCGATGTCTTCTACGACGGCGAAACCATGGAGGTCCTGCGCGCACCCAAGGTGGGCGAGGTAGCCGTCAGTGGTGCGGGCTGCACGCTGGCCGCAGCCATCACCGCCGAACTGGGCAAGGGCGCAACCCCGCTCGAAGCAGCCAGGACCGCCAAGGCGTTCGTCACCGAGGGAATCCGGAACCGCGTTTCCTCCAATGCTCCGTTCGATGCCCTGTGGCAGGGCAATGCGGGACAGGGTCCGGCACTGTAACTTCCTCGAGCCGAGCCCGAGAACGGCAGAACCGCAGAACCTTCAGAAGGAGCCTCCCGGCAACGGGACGGCTCCTTCTGTGTTGGTCCGTCTGTGCTAATCCGTCTGTACTGATCCTTCGGTGCGGTTCCTTCGGTGGTTGGACACCGCTGCAATTAGCGTGAATCTACCCCGGCAGGCGAGGAAAACTACAGGCAGTATTCCTGAAAAACAAGGGTCCGGCGCGTAATTGGCTCCAAAAAACCCCAACCTATGCACCACACGATTGGTCCTCTATTGTGACCCTACGGCTGCTTGGTTTGGGGGCCGTTACGTGCACGCTGACGCTCCCCGCGGGGGTTGGAGGCACAACGGAAAACCTGCCGCGTGTGTCAGCAGCCGTGCAACTGTCTCCTGGACGTGCCGGTAGCGCTCGGTGGAACGTTCAAGGAGCCCAATGTCCAGTCATTACAAACCCGGCGCGGTCCTCACTGCCGCATTCGCCGGAATCGCACTTACAGCGAGCCTGGGCCTGCCGGCCCAGGCCACCGAGGCACCAGTCAGCAGCACCTCACTGGCCGAGGGCATCTCGGTCCAGCGGTTCGCCGAACAAAAAGTCTCCGCCAGCCTGCGGGATGCCTCCGGCCAGGTGTCCGTCTACGTGCAGTTCACCGGTGAAGGCGCCTTTGAACAAACGCAGCCGGACGCAGTCAAGGACGGCAAAGCGGAGCCCGTGGTGAACAAGCCGTTGGTCGAGGAGATCCGCGGCAACATCACGTCCCAGGCCAAGTCCGTAGCGGCGGAAGCGGATGCGAGCACGCTTTACACCACCACCAATACACTTCCCGGCACCGCCATCGTGGGCGACGCTGCGGCCATCCGCGAACTGGCCGGACGCGCTGACGTCGTCCGGATCACCAAGATCGTTCCAAAACACATCGACAACAGGGGTGCGGATATTGACACCCGTGCCCTGAACACTTGGGTGGAGCGAAACCAGACCGGCGAAGGCATCACCATCGCTGTCCTGGACACCGGCATCGACTATACCCACAGCGATTTCGGCGGCCCCGGAACCGTTGAGGCTTACCAGGCCGCCCAGGCGTCCCCAGCCATCCCCTCTGCAGCAAGCGGCCTGCTTGACCCGGAGAAGTTCATCGGCGGCTACGACCTCGTCGGCGATGACTACAATGCCACCTCCACTGACCCCACGTATCAGCCTGTTCCGCGGCCGGACCTGAATCCGCTCGACTGCGAGGGGCACGGCACCCACGTCGCCGGAACCGCTGCCGGCTACGGCACCAACGATGACGGTTCCACCTTCCGCGGTGACTACTCCACGCTCACGGCGGAACAGGTCAATTCGATGCGGATCGGTCCCGGGTCAGCGCCCGAGGCCCAGCTCGTAAGCCTCCGGGTCTTCGGCTGCGCCGGCTCCTCCGAAGTCGTCGGACAAGCCCTGGACTATGTGCTGGACCCCAACGGCGACGGTGATTTCTCCGACCGTGCCCAGGTAGTGAACATGTCCTTGGGCACCGACTACTCACCGGTGGACGATCCCGATAACGACATTGTTAACAAACTCACCGAGCAGGGCATCCTTTCCGTCGTCGCCGCGGGCAACGCCGGGGATGTGTACGACGTCGGTGGGTCCCCGGGCAACGCGAAGTCGGCTTTGAGCGTAGCCAGCACCATCGGTACCCAGGTCGCCCTGGACCGAGCGGATGTCCTCGCGCCTGCCGAGCTGGCCGGACGCGCTGCAGGGCAGTACTCGGCCAACTTCAACTACTCGGACCCGGCGGTCACCGAAGCGCAGCTCACCGGCAACGTCGTTATGGCCCCGGCGGACAACCGCTTTGGCTGCAACGCTTTCCCCGCCGGCTCGCTGACCGGTAAGTGGGTCTGGCTCCAGTGGGAGGATAACGGGGCGTTCCCCTGCGGGTCGGGAGTCCGTTTCAACAACGCCCAGACCGCCGGTGCAACCGGTGTGGTGCTGGACTCCCCGCGTTCGGTCTTTGACGCAGGCATCGCCGGCAACACCACCATCCCCGGAATCCAGTTGAATGCGGCGTCCTCGGATCTGCTGCGTCCGGCTGCGTCGGCGGGAACCCTCACCCTTCGTCTATCCTCGGCCTACCGGGCCACCATCAGCGCCCCGTCGGGTGCCGGCGATACCGCCAGCCCGTTCACCTCACGTGGGGTGCACGGTTCAAATGGCATCGTCAAGCCCGACGTCGCGGCACCGGGTTCCTCCATCGGTTCGGCCGCCGTCGGGTCCGGTACCGGTGCAGCAGTCAGCAGCGGAACCTCCATGGCTACCCCGCATGTGGCTGGTATTGCCGCCTTGGTCTACGCGGCTACGGACTTGAACCCGTACGAGGTCAAGACGGCCATCATGAATACCGCCACGCACGACGTGCTTGCTGCGGGTGGTGCCGTGCAGGGTCCCAACCGGGTCGGTGCGGGACGTGTTGATGCCCTCGATGCGCTGGACAATAAGGTCCTTGCCTATGCAACAGAGGATCAGGCACTGACCAGCGTCAACTTTGGGGTGCTGGAACTTGGCAAGGAAGCCCTGGTGCTGACCCGTCAGGTCACCGTGGAAAACAAGTCAGACCGGCCGGTGGCGTACAACGTCAGTTACCTGCAGGCGTCCGCAATGCCCGGCGTCGTCGTGAGCACCACCCCCTCGGTGAGTGTTCCCGCCAATGGCAAGGCCACAGTGGACGTGACGTTGAGCATTTCCGATCCGGCGGCGCTGACCAAGACCATGGATCCGGCTGCTGCTACTGAGCAGCTGGACCTGTATCGGCAGTTCCTGGCCGATGTTTCCGGCCGGGTGCAGTTTGCCGGCACCGGTACGCCCACGCTGCGGGTTCCGGTTTACTCAGCCCCGAAGCCGACCTCGGATATGAGTGCCGGCAAGGAAATCGCCTTCGCCGACTCCGAGGCACTGGAGAGCACAGTCACCCTGGAGGGCCGCGAGCTGAACCAAGGTGCGGGCGCTTCGCGTTACCTCTCGCTGGTTTCTCCCCTGGTCCTGGGCGCGCAGAGCCCGCGGTTGGATTCCGTGAAGATGGATTCCATGTACGCCATGGACCTGCAGGCAGTGGGCGCCTCGTCTACTGTTCCAACGGTGAAGGCTGCCGGCGGGAACCTGCAGAACTCTTTGGTGAACTTCGGTGTGAGCACCTGGGCCAACTGGCCGATTCTTAGCGGTGCGGCCGAGATCGACGTGGAAATCGATACCAACGGTGACTCGGTTCCGGACTTTGTCACTTTCACCACCCGGGCTGCCGACCTGGACCTGGTGCTGGTTTCGACCTACCGGTTGAACCCGGACGGCACGGCCACGCTGGTGGACCAGACCGGCGCCAACGGCGTCCTGGGCAATACCGATAGCAACACGTTCGACACCAACGCGGTCACGCTGCCGGTTTCGGCCGCGGCGCTGGGCCTGGACGTCAACGCCGCCTCGGCGCCGCTCCGCTACCGGGTGAGCACGTGGCACCCCTACAACGCGGACGAGCAGGGCAACAGTGTTCCCGTCGACACCACCGAGTACATCGCCTTCGATGCCGCCAACCCGGCACTGACCTTCACCGGCGCCACCCCGGACAGCCTGTTCGCGGATGTCGACGGCGGCCAGATCGATGTCACCCGCAGCGCGGGAACCACCGATGCCAAGGCACTGTTCCTGCACCTGCACAACGCCACCGGGGATCTGAGCGGTACAAACGGCGACGGCGGCAAGGCCGAAGTGGTGCCGATCAAGGTACCGGCTAAGGCAGTTCCGACGCCTACGCCGACGCCCAGCCCCACGGCAACGCCCAAGCCCACGGCGAGCCCCACGGCAACGCCGAAGCCGACGCCGAGCCCGACAGCAACGCCGAAGCCCACGGCAACACCTAAGCCGACGCCGAGCCCGACGGCAACACCTAAGCCGACAGCGACACCCAAACCGACACCGGCCAATCCGGTCAGTGCCGTCAGTAAGTGTTCAGGTTCGGGTGCCGAGATTGCGGTGACGGTCAAGAACACCGGAACCCGGGAGGCCGACGTCGTGGTGAAGTCGAGCTACGGCACCGCCTCCGTTCGGGACCTGGCTCCGGGCAAGAGCAAGTCTGTAGTTATCAAGACCCGCCAGTCATCCATCAAGGCCGGCGACGTCACTGCGAGCTACACCTTCACCGGCAAGGGCAAGGTTGAAAAGGCCAGCTACAAGGCCTCCTTCAAGGCCCAGAAGTGCAAGGGCGGCCATGACCACGGTGACAACCGGGGCGATGGACGCGGCGATGGTCGCGGAGACGGCCACGGTGACAACCGGGGTGACGGTCGAGGTGACGGCCACGGCGGTGGCCGCGGCTAGAACCTAGTGCCGCACTAGGAAACCACACTCGATAAAGCTGTAGGCCCCGGAGGAATCCGGGGCCTACAGCCGTTCTGGACCTACTTCAGCAGCCGGGACATCCTCCGGTCGGCCAGCAGCTTGCCGCCGGTCTGGCATGTGGGACAGTACTGCAGCGAGGAATCGGCAAAGGCCACCTCACGGACGGTATCCCCGCAGACCGGGCAGGGCTCGCCGGTCCGTGCATGCACCCGCATTGCCTGCCGCTTGGAATCCTTCAGCTCCGCCGCCGGGCGCCCGGACGCGTTGCTGATTGCAGAGTCCAGGACAGCGCCCATCGCTTCGAACAGCCGGTCCACCTCGCCGGCGTCGAGCTTGGCCCCGATGGCGAACGGGGACAGATGCGCCGCATGCAGGATCTCGTCACTGTAGGCATTGCCGATCCCCGCGATGACCGACTGGTCCCGCAGCAGTCCCTTGATCTGGCCACGGTGTGCGCCGACCAGCGCAGCGAAGGTGTCAGCGCCGACGTCGAGCGCTTCCGGACCGAGCCGGGCAACCCCCGGAACGTCCGCAGGGTCCCGGACCACGTACACCGCCAGCGATTTCCGCGTTCCCGCTTCGGTCAGGTCAAAGCCGGGCTCGGCACCGCCGTCGCCGGAGGCCGCAAACCGCACCCGCAGGGCCATCGGTCCCTTGCCCGGGCGCAGCCGGCCCGGTTTCAGCGCATCCGACCAGCGGAGCCAGCCGGCCTTGGCCAGATGCATCACCAGGTGCACCCCGCCGGCCGTGAGGACCAGGAACTTGCCCCGCCGCTCGACGCCGGACACCGGCCCCGCGTACAGCTCCTCCACGGGCACCGCCGCGGTCTTCAGCACGGGAAAAGACAGCACTTCAACCTCCGAAATCACCGCAGCGGGTGCATCGGGCGGCAGCAGCTTGGACCGCAGGAAGTCGGCGAGTCCCTGCACCTCGGGCATCTCAGGCATGCCCTCACCCTAGGCGAAACCAAAACCCTGAACCAGCACCCATCCGGGACCGCAATGCAGCCGGCAGTCCACCCCGCTGGTGGCTCAGTTCCCCATCGCTCGTACTTCACGGTTGAGTTCCCAGGCGTCCGCTACTGCTCCCAGATGCCGTAGCTTGTCGGGATTGATGACCGAGCGGATCGCCTGGATCTGCCCATCGAGCACGTCAAGCACCACCGTGGTGAGCACCCGCCCGTCCCGGTCACGGACTATCGCGCCGGGCTGCCGGTTGATCTCGTGCTGCTCGATGGTGATGTCCAGCCGGACCATGCGGGGGAAAACCGAGGCCAGCAGGCGTGCCACGTTTGCTGCACCGATGATCGCGCGGGCCAGCTGCGGGGCGTTGCCGCCGCCGTCGCCGACCATCGACACGTCAGCGGCGAGCACTTTCTGCAGGCCGGCGAGGTCACCGTCACGGAGGGCATCAAAGAACCGCGACGCCAGTTCGGAATGCTCGGTTCGGTCCGCCGTGAAACGCGTCCTGCCTGCTGCCATGTGGTCCCGCGCCCGCACCGCCAGTTGGCGGCAGGCTGCCTCCGAACGCCCAACCGCAGAGGCGACCTCCGGGTACCCGAAGTCGAAGACCTCCCGCAGGACGAAGACCGCACGTTCCAGCGGACTGAGGCGTTCCAGCAGCAGCAGCGACGCCAGTGACACCGAATCAGCAAGCTCAGCAGCCCGCGCCGGATCCTCATACGGATCGTCGACCAGCGGTTCGGGAAACCAGGTGCCGACGTATTCCTCCCGCTGGACCCGTGCCGAACGCAGCACATCGATCGAGCTCCGGGTCACCGCGGTTGAAAGGAAAGACTTCGGCGAGCGGGGCTCCCCCGGGTAAGCGTCGAACCGCAGCCACGTATTCTGCAGCACGTCCTCTGCCTCGCTCACGCTGCCCAGAATGCGGTAGGCAATCGAAAACAGCAGCGGCCGTAACGCCAGGAACTCTTCGGTCCGGCCCACCGGGATACCTCTTTCCGTGGGCGGTGCCGCCCACAGCCGGGCGGCACCGCTGGTGTGACCACCACCCTCGGCGATGGGTCAACGACTTTCAAGCCCCGCAGCAGTCCCGGGCACCGCTCACGCGGCAAAAGACCCGGGCCCCAGCCGGCCCCACGCGATGAAGGCGGCAAGTGACAAATACACCAGATTGACCAGCATCAACGGGGTTTCGCTGCGCCGGCCGTGCGTAATCATCGCGCCGATCATCAGCAGGACCCAGCAGATAGCCGTCACCGGCACCAGAAAGAGTGCAACCCCGGAGACAGCAGGCAGGATCAGGCCCGCCGCAGCCATGACTTCGAGGACACCAAGGGTCTTGACGAAGCCGCCACTGACATCGGCAGCCCATCCCCCACCCTTGCTTGCAGCGAGTTTCTCCTTGGGAACGAGTAGTTTGAGCAGTCCGCTGGCAAGGGCTACAGCCGCCAGCAGCGCGGTGGCAATCCACAGTATGAGGTTCATCGTCCGCTCCTTGATGAGGAAATACCTACATCAGAGTGACGAAACAGGCGCTGCGCCTGTGACATGCCTGCGGTGTAGCGCTACCCCGCCGAATGTGACTGCAGGAACGAGTACACCTCGGTCTCGTCCACGCCGGGGAACGCCCCGGGCGGCAGCGCCGCCAACAGGTGCGAATGCGCGCGGGCGCTCGGCCAGGCATACCCGGACCATTCGGAGGCCAGCTCGCCGGGAGGTGTGCGGCAGCAGTCCGGATCCGGGCAGCGGGATTTGGACCGCTCGGTGGTGTCCCGGCCCCGGAACCACTTCACGTGCTGATACGGCACGCCGATGCTGAGCGAAAACTTGCCCGCCGAACCGCGTTCAATCCGGGCCGTGCACCAGTACGTACCTGCCGGAGTATCGGTGTACTGGTTGAACGCGCTGAACTGGTCGGGCACGGAAAAGACTTCCCGCGATGTCCAGTACCGGCAGATCGGCTGGCCCTCGATGGCGCCGGTATGGTCGGCCGGGAACGTCACGCCGTCGTTCTCATAGGCCTTGTAGACAATCCCGCTCTCGTGCACTTTCTGGAAATGGGTGGGAATACCCAGATGCTGGGTGGCGAGGTTGGTGAACCGGTGCGCGGCCGTCTCATAGGACACCGCAAAGGCATCCCGGATGTCCTCCACCGCAATTTCCTTGGCGGCCTTGGCCCCCTGGAGGAACTCCACCGTCGCCTTCTCCGGCAGCAGCAGCGCAGCGGCAAAGTAGTTCGTGGCTACCCGCTGGCCCAGGAACTCGCCGTAGCTGCGCGGCGTCTGGTGCTGGAGCACGTAATGCCCCAGCGCCTGCAGCAGCACCGAACGCGGGTCATGGTCCGAACGCTGCGACTGGGTGAGGTAGATCCGCCGGTTCTTCAGGTCGGTGACGGACCGGGTGGAATGGGGCAGGTCATTCACATGGTGCAGGGTGAAGCCCAGGTGCGCCGCGATATCCGCGATTACATGCTGGGACAGCGGACCGGAGGTGTGCCCCACCGAATCGAGCACCTTCTGCGCCTCGGCCTCGTATTCGGGGAAGTAATTGTTGCGCTCCCGCATCATGGCCCGCAGTTCACCGTTGGCCCGGCGGGCCTCCTCGGGGGTGGCCACCTGCTCGTTGAGCCGGTGTTCCAACTCGGCCTGCAGCCCCACCAGGGATTCGAGGACGTCGATCGGCAGCCGTGAACCGATCCGCACCTTCGGCAGGCCAAGGGAAGCATAGAGCGGTCCACGCTGCGCCCGCTCCAGTTCGATTTCCAGTGCAGCGCGCCGGCTGGGCGGCTCCGACCCCAGCAGTGAATCGATGCTGACGTCCAGGGCAGCAGCCAATGCCTGCATCATGCCGAGCTTGGGCTCACGTTTTCCGTTCTCGATCAGGGACAGCTGGGAGGCGACCGTTCCGACGGCGGCCCCCAGGTCATCGAGCGTCATGCCCTTGGCTTTGCGCAGGTGCCGGACCCGGCGGCCGAGACTGATCACGTCCAGGGTGCTGTCGGCGTCGGGCGCCGATCCGTCCTTTCGGGGGGTCGGAGCGGGCCGGTTCCATGTAGTAGGCGTCACATTTTCACGATACGCGAAGAACTGCGTTTCTTTCCATAGAAAAACCCTAGAAGAGGGGTTGTTGTTGGCACAGGCTTAGTGCACAGCAGGAAATTCCGGTTGAAGCGGCCGGGACGAATGAATGAATTCAAGGAGATTTGCAATGAGCCAGGACCAGAACACCGCCCCCACCGCAGAGCAGCTCACCTCGGACTGGGAGAACAACCCCCGCTGGGACGGCATTGAGCGCGACTACACCGCTGACGACGTCGTCAAGCTGCGCGGCCGTGTCCAGGAAGAGCACACGCTGGCCCGCCGCGGCGCCGAAAAGCTCTGGGACCAGCTGAGCAATGCCGGCGACGAGGGCTACACCAACGCCTTGGGCGCCCTCACCGGCAACCAGGCAGTGCAGCAGGTCAAGGCCGGGCTGAAGGCCATTTACCTCTCCGGCTGGCAGGTCGCCGCCGATGCCAACAACTCCGGCCACACCTACCCGGACCAGTCCCTGTACCCGGCCAACTCGGTTCCCACCGTGGTCCGCCGCATCAACAACGCGCTGCTGCGTGCCGACCAGATCGAGTTCGCCGAAGGCATCCAGAGCGTGGATGACTACATGGTGCCGATCGTGGCCGACGCCGAAGCCGGCTTCGGCGGCCCGCTCAACGCCTACGAGCTCATGAAGTCCATGATCCAGTCCGGCGCCTCGGGCGTTCACTGGGAAGACCAGCTCGCCTCGGAGAAGAAGTGCGGCCACCTCGGCGGCAAGGTCCTGATCCCCACCAGCCAGCACATCCGCACCCTCAACGCCGCCCGCCTCGCGGCCGACGTCGCCGGCACCCCCACCGTGGTGATTGCCCGCACCGACGCCGAGGCCGCCACCCTGATCACGTCCGACGTCGATGAGCGCGACCAGGAATTCATCACCGGCGAGCGCACCGCGGAAGGCTTCTACAAGGTCCGCAACGGCATCGAACCCTGCATCGCCCGGGCCAAGGCCTACGCACCGTACTCGGACCTCATCTGGATGGAAACCGGCACCCCGGACCTGGAACTGGCGCGCAAGTTCTCCGAAGCTGTCCGCTCCGAGTTCCCCGACCAGATGCTGGCCTACAACTGCTCGCCGTCGTTCAACTGGAAGAAGCACCTGGACGACGACACCATCGCCAAGTTCCAGCGCGAACTCGGTGCCATGGGCTTCAAGTTCCAGTTCATCACCCTGGCCGGCTTCCACGCCCTGAACTACTCCATGTTCGATCTGGCCCACGGCTACGCCCGCAACGGCATGAGCGCCTACGTGGAACTGCAGGAGAAGGAATTCGCTTCCGAATCCCGCGGCTACACCGCCACGAAGCACCAGCGCGAGGTGGGCACCGGCTACTTCGATGCCATCGCCACCGCGCTGAACCCGAACGGCAGCACCCTGGCCCTGGCCGGCTCCACCGAGTCCGCCCAGTTCCACTAAACCCGGGCTCCACTAAACCCGCGGCTCCCGCTTGCTGCACCGCATCGCTCACTGCACCCCCGGTGCTGCGGGGCCGGCTCGACCGGCCCCGCAGCACCACCCCCAGTTTTGAAAGACCCCAAGGAGAAACGCCATGAATGACCCGATCACCCTGAACGGTATTTCCCTGACCGCCCCGGTAGTACGGCGCCAGGAGGAAATCCTCACCCCGCAGGCATTGGACTTCGTCAAGGCACTGCACCGGGCCACCACCACCCGCCGGCAGGAACTCCTTCAGCAGCGTCAGGCGCGCCGCCAGCAGATCTCCAACGGCGCCGATCCGACCTTCCTCCCGGAGACCCGCGGCATCCGCGAGGACAGCTCCTGGCGGGTGGCTCCGACCGCCCCCGGGCTGGAGGACCGCCGGGTGGAAATCACCGGGCCGGTCGACCGGAAGATGACCATCAATGCCCTGAACTCCGGCGCCAAGGTGTGGCTGGCCGACATGGAGGACTCCTCCACGCCGTCGTGGTCCAACGTCATCAACGGCCAGTTGAACCTGCGCGACGCCCTGGACCGCCGCATCGACTTCACCTCTCCGGAAGGCAAGGAGTACCGGGTACAGGGAACTTCCCTGACGGAACTGCCCACCATCGTGGTTCGCCCCCGCGGCTGGCACCTGCCGGAAAAGCACATGCTGGTGGACAACACCCCGATCGCCGGCGGCCTCGTCGACTTCGGACTGTACTTCTTCCACAACGCCCAGCGCCTGATCTCGCAGGGACGCGGCCCGTACTTCTACCTGCCGAAGATTGAAAACCACCTCGAGGCCCGGCTCTGGAACGACATCTTCGTCCTGGCGCAGGACCTGCTGGGTATTCCGCAGGGAACCATCCGCGCCACGGTGCTCATCGAGACCATCACCGCCGCTTTTGAGATGGAGGAGATCCTCTACGAACTGCGGGACCATGCCGCCGGACTGAATGCCGGCCGCTGGGACTACATCTTCTCGGTGATCAAGAACTTCCGTACCCGCGGACCCCGGTTCGTGTTGCCGGACCGGAACATGGTGACCATGACCGCGCCGTTTATGCGTTCCTACACCGAGCAGCTGGTGCGTGCCTGCCACCGCCGGGGTGCCCACGCCATCGGCGGTATGGCAGCCTTCATTCCCAACCGCAAGGACGCCGCAGCCAACGACATCGCGATGGAGAAGGTGCGCGCCGATAAGACCCGCGAAGCCGGCGACGGCTTCGATGGTTCCTGGGTGGCCCACCCGGACCTGGTGCCGGTGGCGATGGAGGTGTTCGACGGCGTACTCGGCGAGCGCCCGAACCAGCTGGAAAAGACCCGCGAGGATGTGGTGCCCAGCGACAAGGCACTGCTGGACATCGCCTCCACCCCGGGGGTCATTACCGAGGCCGGTATCCGCAGCAATATCGAGGTGGGCATCCGCTACATCGAATCCTGGCTGCGCGGCAACGGTGCGGCCGCTATCAACAACCTGATGGAAGACGCCGCCACCGCGGAAATCTCCCGCTCGCAGATCTGGCAGTGGATCCACTGCTCGGCCGTGACCGACGAGGGTGACCTGGTGACGCACCAGTGGGTCGAGGAGCTGCTCGAAGAAGAGTTCGCCCGGCTGCAGCGTTTCGACGGGGACCGTTTCGACGATGCCCGTGAGCTTTTTGAGGAAGTCGCCTGCGGGGAACACTTCCCCACCTTCCTCACCGTGCCTGCCTATGCCCGCTTCCTGCATGAATCGCAGGAGCTGGCACCGGCATAACCCCTGGGGGAGGGGAACTGCGGATACCGCTTCAGTATCCGCAGCGGCAAGGACCGGAAACCATGACCGTTCGCTTTTTCGAGCAGCGCGGGAATGGCTTCCGGTCCTTTTCGCGTTGCACCGGATATGAAGATTGATATCTGGTCCGACATTGCCTGCCCGTGGTGCTTCATCGGCAAGCGCCGCTTCGAAACCGCGCTCGCCCGCTTTCCGCACCGGGACGAGGTGGAGGTCCGCTGGCACAGCTTCCAGCTGGACCCGTCCCTTCCCGAACACTTCGAGGGCACCGAGGTTGAGTACCTGAGCGAGCGCAAGGGTATCGATCCTCAGCAGCTCGCCCGGATGCTGGACGAGGTAACGGTCCAGGCCGCCGGCGAAGGCCTGTCCTACGACTACGACTCCCTGGTGGTGGCCAACAGCTTCTCCGCCCACCGGCTGATCCATCTGGCTAAGGCCGAGGGCGGGCTCACGGCCGCCGACGCCGCCAAGGAAGCACTGCTTTCGGCCCACTTCGAGAAGGGCATGGACATCGGTGCGGCAGCGGACCTGGTGCAGATCGGCACCGCGGTCGGCCTGGACGCAGACCGGGTGACGGGCATGTTGGCCTCCGATGAATACGCCGACGCCGTCACTGCCGACATTGCGCAGGCGCGTTCCCTTGGGATCAGCGGTGTGCCGTTCTTCGTGCTGGACGACAAGTACGGCATTTCCGGCGCCCAGCCCGCCGATCTGTTCACCTCCGCGCTGGAACAGGCCTGGCAGGAATCCCACCCGCTGATCAGCCTCACACCGGAGTCAGTGGATGGACCTGCCTGCGGACCCGACGGCTGCTAGGCACTGAAAGGACACCGCGCTACTGGCCAGCCGGCGCCGGCGTTTCGGACTGCGGGCAGCTGAGTGCGCCCGGGCCGGCTGCGGCTGCCTGCTCCGCCGGCGCCAGCTCCGAGAACCCGGAACCGATCACCACGTCCACGGACCCGTCCGTGCGCTCGTCGCGAACGTATTGAGAGTCCGGAATGTGCTGCTGCAGCGTGTAGGCGGCCGCGAAGCCGGAGGGTCCGGACAGCACCAGCGCGGTCATCTCGGAGCGGTTCACGCTGCTGTTCCCCACCCTGTCCACGCGGAAGCCGCGCTGGTTTAGGGCATCCCCGACGGTTCCCGCCAGACCCGGGTTCGCCGTCGCGTTGTACACGTTCACCTCCACTGCGGCGGTGTCCAGATACGGAAAAGGCCCGGCTGGACATTCGTCCACCGGACCTGCTGAGGTACTGGGCGCCGCCGCTGGCAGCCGCACCCACCCCGAAATCAAACCCTGCGCCAGGGTCCCTGCCACCAGCAGGAGGAGAACCAGAAATGCAACCACCGAGTTATGCAGCCGGCGGCGCCGTTTCGCACGCCGAACCAGCTCCGGCTCCTCGGTCGGTGCGAACACCGCCCCAAGGTCCCCGCCGGTGACAATCCGGTGCCCGTGCCATTCCCGCGGATCGTTCCTGGCGGAGTACCCGCCGGGATCCCCGTCCGGGGGCTGGTTAGTCATCGAGGACCAGCACGCGGGCGTGCAGAATGGTCCGCTGGTGCAATGCCGTCCTTACGGCCCGGTGAAGTCCGTCTTCGAGGTACATGGTGCCCTTCCATTGGACGACGTGCGGGAACAGGTCTCCGAAAAAGGTGGAATCCTCGGCCAGCAGAGCGCCGAGGTCCAGCGTGCCCTTCGTGGTCACCAGTTCATCCAGGCGAACCTGCCGGGGAGGTACAGCCGCCCAGTCCTTCGGTGTTACATATCCATGGTCAGGGTAGGGGCGTACGTCGCCAACAGCTTTGAAGATCACTAGTACAGAGTAGAGAACATCCGCATCCAAAGAAACAGCGACGCTCGGGCGCGGCGCAGGCAAAACCCCGGATTAAGCCGCATCCGGTCCTGCGGTCCCCAAAAATGCGGTCCTGGCGGCAGAGACGGGATACTGGGGAGGTGAACACCTCTGCTCCCCGAATCGGTCTCCTGCTCGACGTCGACGGTCCCGTGGCCAGCCCCGTCTCCCGCAGCGTCCGCCCCTCCATCATCCGGAACCTCGTCACCCTGGCAACTGCGGGCTGGCCGGTCATTTTCAACACCGGACGCTCCGATGCCTTCATCCGAGAGCAGGTGATGCAGCCGATGATGGCTGCCGGCCTGCCGGAGGGGGTGCGGCTGCACGCGGTCTGTGAGAAGGGCGCGGTCTGGTTCTCCTTCGACGGCACCGGAGCGGGCCAGCCGCAGGTGGACCCGGATCTAAAGGTCCCCGGCGACTATGCCGAAACCATCCGCGGCCTGGTCGCGGCCAAGTACTCCGGGACCATGTTCTTTGACGAGACCAAGCTGGCCATGGTGTCAGTGGAGCAGCACCTGCGGGTGGACAACGCCGACTACCTCACGGACCAGCGTCGCTTCGACGCCGACGCCCTGGAGCAGATGTCCCTGGCGGGGATGGGCGCCCAGCGGCTGGAGCACGCGATCCCGGATGCCCACGGAACAGTGGCTTTCCGGATTGACCCCACCATCATCTCCACGGACATTGAAGCCCTGGGAGTCGGCAAGGACCTGGGCGCCCGCCGCGCGCTGTCACTGCTCGAAGCGGAAGGCACGCCGATTCCGCGGATCTGGCGCACGGTCGGCGACTCCCGCACCGACTACGCAATGGCGGACGAGCTGCATACCCAGGGTTACGACGTCGCGCACGTGGACGTGCGGCCGGCGGACGGCGTTCCGACCGTGCCGTATCCGGTGCTCACGGCCGGGTCACTGATCCACGACGACGCCGGTGCTGCCTACTTTGAGCGCTGGGTGGCCATGGCTGCCGGGGAAGCGGCGGACGACGCCGTCGTCGTCTAGCGCTCCCCCGGAACTCCAGCCCTACTCCAGACGGAGGACGGCCTCCACGGATTCCTGCATTTCTGGTGCCCCGGGGGCGACGGCGGACGCGAACCGGCCCACGATCTCGCCGCTGTCGGTGATCAGGAACTTCTCAAAGTTCCATCCGATGTCATCGCCCAGCTCACCGTCGTGGAACTTAGTCAGCGCGGCGTAGAGCGGGTGCCGGTTCGGGCCGTTGACCTCCGCCTTGGCCGTCAGCGGGAAGGTCACGCCGAAGTTCCGCGAGCAGAACTCGGCAATCTCTTCGTTGCTGCCCGGTTCCTGCCCGGCGAAGGAGTTGCTGGGCACACCGAGGATGGAGAAGTTCCGGCGTTCATAGGTTTCGTAGAGGGCCTGCAGGCCCTCGTACTGCTGTGTGAAACCGCAGCGCGAGGCCACATTGACCACCAGTACGGCCTTACCGCGGAACAGCTCGCCGAAGGTGGTTTCGGTGCCGTCCAGCATGGTGAGGGGAATGTCGTACAAGTTCTCGTTCACGGCGTTGTTCTCCACGGAGCTCCCTTTCGATTTGGTCTGTTTCCATTGCATCCCATCCCCGGCTGAACGCCCAATTCCGGCTTCTGCGCTTACCCGGATGAAACACCAGGACGTGTTTCATAGCACTTCGTAATATTTGGTTCGAACTTGACAGAGGCGGTGATAGCTTGCCGATATGAGTGCAATTCCCGAGTCAATACCCGTCCTGGACCTGAGTACGGCACGCAGTGCCGACGGCTCCTTCAACTCCGGATTCATCGATCAGCTGCGTGATGCCACGCACCGGATCGGCTTCTTCCAGCTGGTCGGCTACGGTGTGGCCCAGGCGAAGGTGGAGGAGCTGTTCGACGTCACCAAGCGGTTCTTCGACCTGCCGCTCGAGGACCGGCTGGCGCTGGACAACCGGAATTCCCCGCACTTCCGCGGGTATACCCGGCTCGGCACCGAAATCACCAAGGGCCGCCCCGACGCCCGCGAGCAGGTCGACTTCGGCCCCGAACGCGCGCCGGTGGCGGAGTACCCGGCAGACCAGCCGTACTGGCTGGTGCAGGGACCCAACCAGTTCCCGGACCAGGTGCTCCCCGAGCTGCGGGCCACCGCCATGGACTGGGCCGAGGCCATGAGCTGGGTGGGTGCCGAGCTGCTCAGTGCCATCGCCGTCTCCCTGGAACTGCCAGAAGACCATTTCACCGAACCCTTCGAAGACACCCCGGCGTGGATGGCCAAGCTCATCCACTATGTGGGCGGTGTCGTTAAGGAAGCCGGCACCCAGGGCGTCGGAGCGCACGCCGACTACGGCTTTATCACCCTGCTGCTGCAGGATTCGGTGGGTGGGCTGGAAGTGAAGCCGCACGAGTCCGATACCTGGCTTCCGGTGGAGCCCATTCCCGGCGCACTGGTGGTGAATCTGGGTGAAATGCTCGAGGTGGCCACCCAGGGCTACCTCTCGGCCACCATCCACCGCGTCCTGGCTCCGGCGCCCAGCGTGGACCGGTACGCCATTCCGTTTTTCTGGTCGCCGCGGCTGGACTCGGTGATTGATCCCGTGACGCTTCCCGCGGAGCTGGCCAGCCAGTCCCGCGGCATCTCCGACGATCCCGACAACCCCATGCTCGCCTCTTACGGCGCCAATGTCCTGAAGGGCTGGCTCCGGGCCCACCCGCAGGTGGCCAAGCTGCACCATCCGGAGCTTGTGGGGAAATAGGGGCTTCGGCCCGCGGAGGTCGGTGGGCGGAGCTCAGTGCGCGGAGCTCAGTGGGCGGTGAGCGCAGTGCGGTAACGGGTGGGGCTGGTCCCGACAATGTCGGCGAACCTGGCGCGGAGGTTGGCGGCGGTTCCGAGACCAGAATCCGCTGCCACGCGGTCCACTGAATAATCTGTCGTCTCCAGCAGGCGCTGGGCACGGCGGACACGGGCCCGGGTCAGCCATTGGCTCGGTGTCAGCCCGAGTTCTGCCGCAAAGCGGCGGTTCAGGGTGCGGGTGCTGACCGCCGCCGACCGGGCAATGTCGACGACGGTTATGGCCTCGGAGGCGTGCTCATCGATCCACCGCAGGGTGTCCCCCAGCCCATTGGCGCCGAGCGTGTCATCGCGCACGTACTGGGCCTGGCCGGCGTCGCGGGTGAGGGGCATCACCGCAGCGCGTGCGGCGTCAGCGGCGACGGCGCCGCCGTGGTCGCGGGCGATCATATGGAGGCAGAGGTCAATGCCGGCCGACGCACCCGCAGAAGTCAGGATCTGCCCGTTGTCGACGAACAACGCGGCGGGGGTTACGTTCACGGCGGGGTACTGGGTGGCGAGCAGGTCCGCCGCACGCCAATGGGTGGTGGCGGTCAACCCGTCCAGCAGCCCTGTACTTGCCAGGTCCAGCGCTCCGACGCAGATCGACGCGATGCGCGCGCCGTTTCCGGCAGCGGCGCGGATGGCGGCGGCAGTGCGGGGATCCAGGGGACCACTGCCCTCGGCGCGGCCCGGGATGATCACAGTGTCAGCCTCGGCAATCCGGGCCAGGGAATGCGGGACAGTCACTGATATCGGGCCGGCGCCTGCGTGCCGTCGGGGGCCGGCCACCACCACGTCATACAGCGGCTCTCCCCCGCCGCTCCGGCCGAAAACTTCCAGGGGCGTGGCCAGGTCGAAGGCGATGACGCCGTCTACGGCAAGAACAGCAATGGTGTGCATGCTGACATCCTAAGCGTTACCGGTGGCGGAATCGTTGCGCATGACGGCGTATCAGCCACTCGCCCGGGCTGCGGTCCGCTTCTAACGTTGAAGAGTCCCCTTCAACCGAAAGGCAGCACCGTGCTCGCTCAGATTGTCCTTTTCGACGGCTTCGACCCGCTCGACGTCATCGGCCCGTTCGAGGTGCTTTGCGCCGGATCAGACGCGGTCGGGGGTGATCTGGACGTGCGGCTCGTGGCGCTCGGCAAGCCGGGCGCAGTGACGAGCGGCACCCGCGGATTGCGGCTCAAGGCCACCCATACCCTGGACCCGGAAGCACCCGGAGTCGTTATTGTCCCGGGGGCATCGGGACCCATCGCCGGGGATCCGGACGAAATCGACACCATCCCGGTCATGATTGCCCGGCTCGGCGGTACAGCGCTGCCCGCCCTGATAAGCCGCGCCTTCGCCGCCCCCGAGACTCTGGTAGCCACCGTCTGCGGCGGATCGCTGGTGCTCGCCATGGCCGGCCTGCTTGAGGGCCGGACCGCTGTGACCCACCCCCTCGGCAACCCCGTACTCGAAGCCACCGGCGTGCGCGTCATCGAGGCCAGGGTGGTCGACGACGGCAACCTCGTCAGCGGCGGCGGCGTCACCTCCGGCCTGGATCTGGCCCTCTATCTGCTCGAGCGGCTTTACGGTCCGCGGATTTCCCACGCTGTTGAGCAGCTCTTCTCCTATGACCGCCGCGGAACCGTCTGGCACGAACGCGGTCCCGTGCCTCTCGTCGCCTGACGTCCGCACACGCCCCGCTACCCACCACCATCACCTGCAGAGAGACGGATCCTCCATGACTTCCCTTCCCGGAACCTGGGCGCTGACCATGCGCACACCCATCGGCAGCATCAACGCCACCATGACCTTCACCGATAAGGACGGCGTCCTCACCGGGACCGCGGCGGGAGCGGCGGAGACAGTGCCGCTGCAAAACCTGCGCACGGTTATCTCTCCTGCCGGGGAAACAGTCACCTGGAGCCAGTCGATCACGAAGCCAATCCGGTTGAACCTCGACTTCGAGGTTCTCGTCACGGGCGACACCATGCAGGGTCATTCCCGCGCGGGACGCCTGCCCAAGTCCTCGGTGGAGGGAACCCGGCAGGCTGCCTGAGCCAGCAGCGGCATGCTGCAGCCGCCAACGGAAGTTAGGGGTAGTCTCGGCACTCCCAGCAACCCCAGGAGAACGAATGAAAGTCCTCATCACCGGTGCCCACGGAAAAGTAGGCCGCGCCGTCACCCAGGCCATGATGGACGCCGGACACGAGGTCATGACCACCGACCTCTCGCAGCCGGGTTTCGAACGCAAACTGCCGGGAACCCCGAAGTACATGCGGGCCGATCTCACCGACGCGGGCGACGCCTTCGCCGTCGTCCGCGGTGCGGAGGCCGTGGTGCACGTGGCTGCCATCCCGGAACCCACCGGCCATCCTCCGCATGTCGTCTTCCAGAACAACCTCATGGCCACGTTCAACATTCTGGAAGCCGCGGTCCGCTTCGGGGTGCAGCGCTTCGTCTACATTTCCAGCGAAACCGTGCCCGGGTTCTTCTTCCCGGAACGCGATTTCCTGCCGGACTACGCGCCGGTGGACGAAGAGCATCCGGTGCATCCCCAGGACCCGTACGCGCTCTCCAAGCACTTCGGCGAACAGCTCATGGACGCCGCCGTGGCCCGCTCCGACATCCAGTGCATCTCCATCCGGCCCAGCTGGGTGCAGTTCGAGGGCAATTACGAGCTGAACCTAGGGCCGCAGATCCGCGACAGCTCGGTGCTGAGCCCCGGTTTGTGGAGCTATGTGGATGTGTACGATCTGGCCGACGCCATCGTCCTCGCCACCGAATCGGACCTGCCCGGGCACGAGGTTTTCTACATTGCCTCACCCGACAACGTCGGCGGCCACAACTTTGCAGAGATCCTGTCGGAGCACTACGGCGACCAGATCCAGCTGCGCGGCCTGGACCGGCCGGACGCCTCGGGGATTTCCAGCGCCAAGGCACACAAGCTGCTCGGCTGGCGGCCGAAGCGGTCCTGGCGGGATTATCTGGACGCCGAGGGCAACGCACTGCGGAACTAGCTTGTCTCTGTGGCGTCTGCTCTTGCCGTGCGGAAGCGGGAACCATGTGTTCCCGCTTCCGCTTTCAATCCGGCAGGAGCGCTAGTCGACGGCGCCGGCTTTCACCTTGTCCGAATGCTCCTCCTCCGGGCCCTCTACAACGTCCGCGTCCTGCACGTTGTCCGTGTACCAATCGGTGAGGGCGGGGTCGTCGCTCTCAAAGTCGGCCCCGGCGCCTTCAGCCTCCGGCACGTGCGCGGTGCCGAAGACGAAGTCGTCTCCGTGCTCGTCGATGCCGCGGCGCACGCCGCCGCTGATGGCCTCCAGTGCATACCGGCGCCGGATCATCAGTGGGTCGTTGCGCAGGTCCTTGGCCCAGGAGATCATCACACCGACGAGGATGATGGTGAACGGCAGGGCGCAGGTCACCATGATGGCCTGGAGCCCCGAAAGGGCGTTCTGGCCTCCGGCCAGCAGCAGGAACATGGCGATCAGCCCGAGTGCCGCCGACCAGATGATGGTCACCGATTTCGAGGGCACGGGCCGGCCTGACTGGGACATCGAGCCCATGACGTTGGCGGCCGAGTCCGCGGCGGTGACGAAGAAGACCAGAATCGCGAGCATGCACACGATGGGCGTCACGGAGCTGAACGGCAGGTTGGCCAGCAGATCGAACATAACGTTCTCTCCGGAGCCCTTCATGGTCAACTCCAGCCCGTTCTGGTTCATCCAGATGGCGGTTCCGCCGAAGACCGTGTACCAGCAGACGGAGATGGTCAAGGGAACGAAGACGACGACGGTGACGAACTGGCGCAGGGTGCGGCCCTTGGAGATTTTGGCGATGAACATTCCCACGAAGGGGGACCAGGAGATCCACCAGGCCCAGTACAGGGTGGTCCAGCCGGTCAGGAAGGCCTCCTGCTCGGCGCCCTGGCCGGCGAAGACGGTCAGCATATCCGGCATGTTGCCGACAAACGCGATGAGCGAGGCCGGCAGCAGATCGAGCAGGAAGAACGTCGGACCGGTCAGCAGGACAAAGAGCGTCAGCAGAATGACCAGGGTCATGTTGAGGTTGGAGAGCAGCCGGATGCCCCTCTTGATGCCGGCGACAGCGGAGATGGTGAAGACAACCGTCAGGAGGCTGATGGCGACGACGACGAAGCCGTTACCCAGCTCCCGGCCCGTGATGATCGAGACTCCGGTGCGGATCTGGAGCGCGCCGATGCCCAGCGAGGTCGCGGTGCCGAACAGTGTCACCAGCACGGCGGAAACGTCGATGATCTTTCCCAGCACCCGGTTGTTGCCGTCGGGGAAGACCGGTTCAAACAGCGACGAAATCAGCGGCAGCCGGCCGCGCCGGAACGAGGCGTAGGCCAGGGCACCACCCACCAGGGCGTAGATGACCCAGGCGAGACTGGCCTGGTGCAGGAAGGTGGTCGACATGGCCGGCAGGATGGCGGCGGAGGTGCCTGCCTCGGCATCAGTCGAGGGCGGTGGGGAGAGGAAATGGCTGAGCGGTTCCATCGGCCCGTAGAAGATCAGCGCGATGCCCAGACCGGCTGCGAACAGCATGGAGATCCAGGACGCCGTGGAGTACTCCGGCGTGCTGTCATCGGCCCCCAGCCGGATCTTGCCGGTCGGCCCGAAACCGACCACCAGCATGAAGATCGCGGCGGCAACCATGGTGGCGTTAAACAGCCAGCCGAAATGCACAACCACCCAGCCCTGCATCCCGGTGCCTACGGAACTGAGGTTGCTGGGCGCAAAAATCGCCCACGCCAAAACGGCGAGAGAGATGGCCATGGCAAAAATGAACACACCGCGCCGGGTCGGATAGCTGACCCCGGTGTCCTCAACGCTGATGCCCGGGACCAGCCCGGGATGGAGGCTAAGCACGGGGGTGGAAGCAGCAGTACGCAGCGCTTTTTTGACACGCTCAACCGGGCGGCCGGCAGCCCTGCGCACCGGAGACCCGGACACGTGTGAACCGTCGGTACTGCCTGAGACGTGCTCTGGAGGTGAAGACTCGGAATTCATAACGCTAAACTTTAGTGCATAAAGCGCGAATTTCAGTAAATTATGGATCGCAAGGATGCCCTCTCGATCGACCGCAGAAGTGCCGTATAGCACTGATACCGCGGCAGGACTAATCGAGCGAAAGCGCTCGAGCCACGCTCCACCGACAGCCCTGCGCCGCGAAAGTATTGCACCTTTACTCACCGATGCAATCGACAGGAATAGCGGAAGTCCTGATATTAATATCCCTTTATAATTCTTTCTGGATTCCCGGAAACAATTCCAGCCGACCGATTATCGCCATCGCGCAGCTACCGTTGACTCGCTCCGGCCCCATCCCTAGGCTGTCGGGCAAGCCGGAGCGGCACCGCTGTTTCCAGACCATGACGCTCCCGCGGTGATCGAAAGGCTTTCGACATGCCGCTCTACGCCTACCGCTGCGCTGCCGGCGGTTCATCCGGGTTCACCTGCGCCGGTTTCGAGGTCCAGCTCGCCATGGGCTCCGCCCCCGCTTCCCTCCCCTGCCCTGTCTGCGGGGCGCCCGCCCGGCGCCGTTTCACCGCACCCAACCTCTCGCGCTCTTCCTCCAGTGCGTACCGGCTGATCGAGTCCACCCAGCGCAGCGCGGCGGAGCCCGCCGTCGTCCGCTCCCCCGGCCCGGTGTCCGGCGCCCGTCCGGCCGGGAACATCACCAGCAATCCGCTCCACCGAAAGCTGCCCCGTCCCGACTAAACCTCCGCACAAACGCCCGCCCCAGTTAGAGGAGAAGCCATGCCCAAGGTCGTCTTTCCCCTTGATTCGTCCAGGAAGTTCGAGGACCAAGAGAAGCTGGGGCACAACCGGTGGCATCCGGAAATACCTCCGGTTGCGGTGCTGCGCCCCGGGGAGGCCTTCCGGGTGGACTGCCGCGAGTGGTTTGACGGTGCCATAGTCAATGACGATTCCGCCGAAGACATCCTCAACGCCCCGCTGCTGACCGTGCACAAACTCAGTGGCCCGTTCGCCGTGGAAGGCGCCCGTCCCGGCGACCTGCTGGTGGTGGACATTCTCGACGTCGGCCCCATTCCGCAGGAGGACTCCGGCCCGCTCGCAGGACAGGGTTGGGGGTACACCGGAATCTTCGCCCGCGAGAACGGCGGCGGCTTCCTCACCGAACAGTTCCCCGAGGCGTACAAAGCCGTCTGGGACTTCAGCGGCCAGACCGCCACCTCCCGGCACGTCCCCGGCGTCTCGTTTACCGGCATGATCCATCCCGGATTGATGGGGACCGCGCCGTCGGCGGCCCTGCTGGCCAAATGGAACCAGCGGGAAGGTGACCTGATCGCCACCGACCCGCACCGTGTTCCGCCGCTGGCCCTGCCGCCGGAGGCCGGGCACGCCGTCCTCGGCAGTCTGCCCCGGGACCAATGGGAACGGGTGGGCGGGGAAGCCGCCCGCACTGCGCCGCCGCGGGAGAACGGCGGAAACCAGGACATCAAGAACCTGTCCAAGGGCAGCCGGATCTTCTACCCGGTGTTCGTCGACGGCGCGAACCTTTCCGTCGGCGACCTGCACTTCTCCCAGGGCGACGGCGAAATCACCTTCTGCGGCGCCATTGAAATGGGCGGGTTCATCGATCTCCGGGTGGACCTGATCAAGGGCGGTATGGAGACCTACGGTGTCTCCGAAAACGCCATCTTTATGCCGGGGAACGTGGATCCGCAGTTCAGCGAGTGGATCGCCTTCTCGGGCACCTCGGTGACGCTCGACGGCGAGCAGCGCTACCTCGACTCGCACCTGTCCTATCAGCGGGCCTGCCTGCACGCGATCGACTACCTGACGAAGTTCGGGTACAGCCCCGAACAGGCCTACCTGCTCCTTGGCGCCGCACCGATTGAAGGCCGGCTGTCCGGAGTCGTCGACATCCCGAACTCGTGTTCCACCGTGTACATCCCGACGTCCATTTTCGACTTCGATGTACGCCCCTCCGCGGCCGGACCGTTCCAGATCGATCCGGGCATTGGAGCACCCCGGGCCAGCAGCACCTGACCAGCGGTGCGCTTTGACGGCGCTCCGGCCCGCCGGGCCGCGCGTTTACGGTGTACACATCGGGGCTAAAATACCCCTGTGAATACCAAAAACTTCCCCCTCCTCATGGCCCCCGGGCGCATGGGCCCCATGGAAACACATAACCGAATCGTCCTGCCGGCAATGGACATGAATGTCTCCGAGCACGGCGAGATTGAACAGCCCGAAATCGACCACTACGTGGCCCGCGCCGCTGGAGGCGCCGGCCTGATCATCACCGGTGCCTGCGCCATTGCCTTCCCGCACGGTGCGGCGTCCATGAAGGAGCCGGGGCTGTCGGATGACAAGTACATTCCCGGGCTCAAGGCACTGGCCGACGCCGTCCATGCCGCCGGCAGCAAGCTGTGCATCCAGTCCACGCACCACGGCAAGGTAGCCCGCGTCGACGTCGCCAATGACCGGCCGGTGCTGGCACCCAACCAGCCGGACTACACCTATGACATGTCCGCCCTGGCTGACAGCACCCGCGAAGAGCTCGGCAAGATGGGTGCGGCCACCGCCGGCAAGCAGACCGCGTACCACGAGATGACGGCCGAGGACATTTCCTGGCTCGTGTCCATCTGGGCCGATGCGGCCGAACGCGTCGCCAAGGCCGACGCCGACGCCATCGAGATCCACGTGGCGCACGGCTACATTCTGGGCGTCTTCCTCAACCAGCGGGACAACCTGCGCACGGATGAATACGGCGGCACCCTGGAAAACCGGGCCCGGCTCGCCTGCGAAGTCATCAGTGCCGTCCGGGAGCGGGTGGGCGACCGCCTGGCCATCCTGGTCCGCGTGGCCGGCGAGGAATACGGGCAGGAAGGGGGCCTCACCCTCGATGAGGCCATCGAAGCCTCCAAGTTGTTCGAGCAGGCCGGCGCCGACGCCATCCACGTCACCGGCTGGGGCCGCAATCCGTTCGACAACTTCACCGACGGTCCGCTGCCCAACAAGGTGGGCGCGTACCTGAAGAACGCCGCGGAGATTAAGAAGCACGTGAACGTGCCGGTGATCGCCGTTGGCCGGATGCTTCCGGAAGTCTCCGAGAAGGCGCTGGCCGCCGGGCAGATCGACTTCGCCGCGATGGGACGCCAGCTGCTGGCCGATCCGGAACTGCCGAACAAGCTGCGTGACGGCAAGTTCGACCAGGTCCGCCCCTGCATCAACTGCTACCTCTGCGTCGCCGAGAACTTCTTCGATGACACCCCGTTCTGCGCGGTCAACCCGGCGCTGGGCAACGAGGCGCTGCTGCCGCTGAAGCCCGCCTCCGCGTCCAAGCACGTAGTGGTTGTCGGCGCCGGCCCCGCCGGACTGGAAAGCGCCCGGGTCCTCACCGAACGCGGCCACCGGGTCACCGTGGTGGACAAGTCCGACCGTCTGGGCGGGACCATGTGGTTCTCCACCATGACCACTCCGGACAACGAACGGCTGCTGAAGTGGTTCAAGTCTGAAATCCGGCGCCTGAAGATCGCAGTCAAGCTGAACACCCCGGCCACGGTGGAATCCATCCGTGCCCTGCACCCGGACCACGTGATCGTAGCCACCGGCGCCGTGCGCCCCAAGCCGGACTTCCCGGGCGGTGACCTGCCCATTGTGCAGACCGGTGACACGCTGCGGGCCATGATGCTCGGTACGGCAACTGCTGAGGAAGCTGGCGCGGTGCTGAGCACCCTGGGCAAGCTCGGCCGCCTCTCCGGCGTGACCAAGAGCCCGGAGTTTGTCCGCCAGTTCACCAAGGTCTGGCTGCCGATGGGCAAGGACGTTGTGGTGATCGGCGGCTCCCTGGTGGGCCTGGAACTGTCCGAGTTCCTCGCCGAGCGCGGCCGCCGGGTGACGCTGCTCCATGAGACGCAGCAGCTCGGCCTGCCGCTGGCCATGCCGCGCCGCTGGACCGCGGTGAAGGAATCCGAAAAGCACGGTGTGAAGATCCACCGCAACGCCTCGATCACCCGCATCACCGAGAAGAGCGTCGAGTGGACCGTGGGCGGGGAAAGCTTCTCCGCCCCCGCGGACATGGTGGTCTACGCGGACGGCACGACGTCGGCCTCTCCCCTGGCGGACGAGCTGCGGGCCGCGGACATCACCTGCGACGTGGTGGGCGACGCCGGTGCGGTCAACTACATCCACGGCGCCATCCACTCCTCCTGGGAGGTAGCCACCGCCCTCTAGGCCGGCAGCAGCACGTAGCCCTTCGGAGGCGCAAGAAGCCGGCAGGCCGCAGCAATAGCGGCCTGCCGGCGTCGTTTGCGGACAGTGCAGCGGCACGCTGTCGAGCCGGATGCCTGTAGGCTCTCTAAGCCACCCCACCAGTTTCGTTTGATGAGGATCCCCCTTTATATGGACCGCACCACCCCTTCCGGCCTGCCGCAGGCCGCCGCCGTCGACCACTCGGCACATCCACACCGCTGGCTGCTGCTGGCCGTTCTGGCACTCGCCCAGCTGATGGTGGTCCTGGACGGAACCATCGTGAATATCGCCCTGCCGGATGCGCAGCGCGAACTGGGGATGTCCGACGGCGACCGCACCTGGGTGGTCACGATCTACGCGCTGGCCTTCGGCTCGCTGCTGCTGCTCGGCGGACGCATCGCCGATTACTGGGGCCGCAAGCGCACCTTCATGGTGGGTATGGCCGGTTTTGCCGTGGCCTCCGCCATCGGCGGTTTTGCGGAAAGCACCGAAATGCTCCTCGCCGCCCGCGGCCTGCAGGGCGCCTTCGCCGCACTGCTCGCACCGGCGTCGCTCGCTATCCTGACCATCACCTTCCCCTCGGGCAAGGACCGCATCAAGGCCTTCGCCGTGTACGGCGCGATTGGTGGCGGCGGCGCGGCCATCGGCCTGCTGCTTGGCGGGATTCTCACCCAGTACGCCAGCTGGAACTGGTGCCTGTTGGTCAACGTACCGATCGCCGTCGCCGCCATGGCTGCCGGCCTGCCCCTGATCCGCGAAAGCAAGGCGCACGGCAACACCCGCTATGACCTGCCCGGTGCCATTCTTGTGGTGGCCGGACTGGCCTCGCTCGTGTACGGCTTCTCCCAGGCCGAAAACGGCTGGGCCCGCTTTGAGACCATTGCCTTCCTGGTTGCCGGCGTGCTGATCCTGGCGCTGTTCGTGTTCGTGGAAAGCCGGGTCTCGAACCCGCTGCTGCCCCTGCGCGTGCTGACCAACAAGGTCCGTGGCGGCGCGTTCCTGACCTCCACGCTGACCGGCGCTGCCCTGCTGGGCGGCATCCTGTTCCTGATCTTCTACTTCCAGATTGTCCTGGGCTACTCGCCGCTGAAGTCCGGCCTGGCGTCGCTGCCCATGACCATCGCCATCACCGTCGGCGCAGGCGTCCTGTCCAAGTTCCTTCCCCGCACCGGTGTACGCCTCCCCATGACCGTGGGACCGATCGTCGGCGCTGCCGGCCTGATCTGGCTCTCGTTCATCTCGGTGGAGGGCAACTACGCCCTGGAAGTCCTGCCCGGACTGGCGCTGCTGGGCTTCGGCCTCGCAATGATCTTCGTGCCGCTGCAGAATGTGGCGCTGGCCGGCATTGATGAGCACGACGCCGGTGTGGCCAGTGCCGCTGTCTCGGCCACGCAGCAGATTGGCGGGTCCATCGGCACCGCACTGTTCACGGCCGTCTACACGGCGGGCATCACGTCCTACCTGAGCAGCAACGGCGGCCAGCCCGCCGCGCAGCTCGAGGCACTCGTGAACGGCTACTCCACCGCGTTCATCTGGGCCGGCGTCGCACTGTTCCTCGCTGCCCCGATCGGGTACTTCATGATTCGCCCCTCCAAGGAGGACCTGCTGAAGGTTCCGGACGTGGCGCCCGTCGGCTAGCAAGGGCTGGTGACGACGAAAGAGGTCCGAGAAATCGGGCCTCTTTCGTCTTTTGCGGTGCTTGGTTCGGGGTCGGTTCGGGGCCGGTCCCAAGCCGGGCTCCCACCCCGCCTAGAAAGCGGACGGCTGCGGCTGCGCATGGCCGAGGCTCCAATCCAGCGCATAATCGGCCACCTCTTCCCACCCCGGTTCGGCGCAGGTCCAGTGCGCCCTCCCGTCGAACTCGTGGTATTCCGTGAGGGCGGGTGATTTGGCCCAGTGCCTGGCGTTGGATTTATTTACCGACGGGGGCATGATGTGGTCTTCACTGCCTCCGATAAACAGCAGCGGTGCCCTGTCGGTGGAGTAATCCACCCACGTCTCCTGATGTCCCGGCTGGAAATTCGCGAGCAATCCGTACGCCCACACCCAATTCCCGGGAGCGGCAATGGCATACCGTTCGTAGGCAGCATCGGATTCCTCCCGGCTCAGCGTATTGGTGAAGGCATAGTGCCATTCGTCCGGGGTGAACCCCACCGCTTTATGGAAGTTGGCAGGATTTTTCAGTGCGGGGAAGAGTGCGCGGGCCTGGGACAGCGGGGTAACCCTCACCCCTTCGGTTGGTGCCGAATTAATGGCCGTACCGGCAGCCCCCAAACCTCGGGCGAGAAGCATCTGCGTCAGAAGACCGCCGAAGGAGTGTCCCATGATGATGGGCGGACGGGGCAGAGACTCAATGACGCCCGCGAGGTGATCCAGGGTTTCCGGCACGGTCAGCGTGGCAATCACGTCCGGGTTTTCACGCAGTGCCTCTACCTCTATGTCGAATCCCGGATACGCGGGCGTCAGGACAGTGAAGCCTTTCGCCTCAAAGTGGGCTTTCCACCCTTCCCAGCTGCGGGGCGTCACCCATAGACCGTGGACGAGCACGATGGTGTCAGGGGTGTTGGAACCGTTCATGGTGTTCCCTTCGGTGCTCCAAGGGATCAGGAGGAAATGAAAAGGTATGCCGGAGAGTACGCAGTCATAGGAGAGGGAACAATCCTTTGGATTGGTTTTCGTTCCGGGCGACCAGATATTGCTGGGAAGGGTACTTTCTTACGCCTGCACGGTCCAGCCGGGAGTGTCCGGCCGGGAGCGGCCGGGAGCATCCGGCCGGGGGTGCCGGGCGGGAGCGGCCGGGAGCACCATCCGGGACATCCAGGCGGACGGCTGCATCCCTAGAACGGCGGCATCGCTTCCTGCCGGGGATCTTTTCGCCTGGTGTTCGCCAACTGCTGGCCGCTCCACGGATCCACCGGCCGGTCCGCCGGCGGACCCGGTGGCTGATCCGCATCCACTTGTGGGGGTCCAAGTTCCAGGAAGGGTTCGGTCCGGTAGACGCGTCCGGTGGGCGAGGTCCACTCCATCACCCCGGGTGTGGGTTGGCAGGCTTTCCAATAACCCAGTGTCTTGAACCGGTGATGCCGGCGGCATAGATGTTCCAGGTTCCCATGGTCCGTGGGACCGCCCTTTGCCCAGTCGGTGGTGTGGTCGATGTCCGAGTTCGCGGTATTGACCCGGCAGCCGGGGAACCGGCAGGTTCCGTCACGGGCTCGGAGCCAGCGGCGAAGCCCGGCTGGGACTTTCCTTCGCCTTCCAACGCCCAGGATTTCCCCTGTCCGAGGGTCTTGGGCAAGTCCGGTCCAGCCTGTGGCGTTGCGGGCCAACCGTCGGGCCGCTTCGGCACTGATAGGTCCATAGCCGTGCAGTTCGACCGGCCGGTCGTCGGCGCCGAAGAGCGTTTCGGCACTGATCAGGACCATGATTTCCGCCCTCGGGACGGCACCGGTGTCATCGCCTTCCCGGCAGTCAGTTCCGCCCGCGCCCGGTGCTGTCCCGGCATGAGTCCCAACCCCGCCGCCACGCGTGGAGCTGAGCCCACCCATCAGCAGCTGCGCCAAGATGTCTGCCCGCAGCTGATCCGCGGTCCGAGTATCCCCGGCCGTCTGCTCGCCCCGCGCCGCGGTAGTCAGTGTCGTGTAGATCTGCTGGGCTTCCTCTGCCCGCAGATGAGCCGACAGGCAGGACATCCCGTCCTCTTCCCGGTCCAGAGTGACCTTGCGCTGCTCGAACGCGGTGAGGTGCCTTTTCTCGATGGTGTCCGGGTACTGTTTCTCGCGCAGCCGCCGGGCCTTGGCGGAGAACTGCGCCCGGGTCTGCCCCTCAGCGGCCTTGAGCAGGCTGGCTTCGAATTCCGGCACGGCATCAGCGGGAAGGTTCCCGCATTGGTCCAGCACCACCTGGGCATGCTGGTACGAAAAGCATCCTTGCTCCAGACCGGACAGCGTGGCGGAATGGGTGCCGCACAGGCTGCGCGCTTCACTCATCATCCGCTGACCGGTTACCTGCGGAACGTTGAGGATGGCGGCGCATTCCGAGGCCGCGAGGCTGAAGGCCAGTCCGGGTTCGGCCTTGCCCCAGTCCGACGCGATGCTGTCCCGGAAGATCACCTCCATCCGGTTGATCAGCCGGGCCTGCTGCGCCTGCGCCCACGAAATCAGATGCGCCACCCGGCCCAGGGCATTCCCTACCATGTCCTCGTCGAACGATTCGAGGTTTTGCAGCGCCAGTGTCCCGGTGAAGCCATCCGGGTACCGGGCACAATTCCCTGCGTCACTGGGACCATCAGAGCTGGCGGCACTTCTGTCGGCGCTGGATGCGGAAGCACGCTCTGTCGGTTCGGTCCCGTCGGCACCATCGGCGGCGGCAGGCTGAGCAGGTGTGGCCTCGGCGTCGTTCCCGGGACGGACAGTAGAAGCAGAGGTACCCGCGGCTGCGGCTCCACCAGATGCGGCAGGTTCGGCGGAGAGTTCCGCACGGTAAACCGCCAAGCTGCAGAGCGCATCCGATTCACCAGCCAACCCTTCCGGCTGCTGGTCTTGGCCATCCTGCTCTTCGGTTATCCATTCGGTGTTCCCGAGCTGATCCATGCTTCAGGATTTCATCCAGCACTGACATTCCAGGCCCATAAACAGGCCAAAACCGGCCCTTTCGCGAACCCAAAAATACCCGTCTTATGGCCCGAACTACCTGCCCGCAGTGCAGGGGGCTTTTCCGGACGAAAGGCAGTCTCGCCGGGCGAAAAGCGACGTCACCGAGGACACAAAGCGACCCCGCCCCGCTCCCCACGGCGAAGGCGAGCCCTTGCCCTTCCCTCCGGACTTTCCACTACCCCTTGACGCACCCCGCCCGTCAATATAAGTTGACAGCCATGGAAGACCAATCCCCCCTAACCGCCGCAGCAGCCAGCCCCGACCCAGCCACCGGGCTGCGCGCCGTCGTCGCCCTCGGCCGGCTGCGCGACCAACTCGAGGCCGTCCAGGTGGCCAATGCCAGGGCGCAGGGCTGGTCCTGGCAGGCGATCGCAGACCAGCTCGGCATCAGCAAGCAGGCAGTGCACCAGAAGTACAACCGGAAAGCGAAGTGACGCCATGTTTGAACGGTTTACGAAGCAAGCCCGCGAAAGCGTGATTGCCGCCCAGGAAGAGGCACGCACCCTGAAGGCAACCCAGATCCTCCCGGTCCACGTGCTGCTCGGCGCAGTGGCGACGGCGGAAGCATCCCCCTCCCCGCTGGCATCAGTGCTCACCGGATACGGCCTGACCCCGGCGCAGCTCCGCGCCGACCTTCAGGCGATGGGACAGGACGCGGGGTTCGACGACGCCGCCGCACTGGAATCCGTGGGCATCGACCTGGATGAAGTGCGCCGCGCCGTTGAGGCCCAGTTCGGCGAGGGCGCGCTCAATGCAGCAGAACCCTCCGAACGCCGACGCGGCCTATTCGGCTCCCGCAAAGGCGGACACATACCGTACAACCGCGGCGCGAAAGCCGTCCTGGAGAACAGCCTGCGCGAATCAATCGCCCGGAAGGACGGCTACATTGGGACGGAACATCTCCTGCTGGGGGTGCTGCGCGGTGCCGACCCGGCGGCCTTGTCCCTGGTCAGCCGGCATGTGCAGCCGGAGGAACTGAGGGCACGGATTACCGGCACGATGGACGCCGCCGCCTAAGCGGAAGTCCGCCGCCTAAGCGGAAGTCCGCGAACCCTCGACTTACCAGTCCGCCAGCTTCGTGTCCGGAGCCAGCGGCCCCCTGCCCGCCAGCCACGCCATGAATTCCCTCCGCTGGCCGAGTGACCCGAGCCGTTCGGGAACCGTGGCGAGCAGGAGCGGAAGGTCCCACGCGACGTACTCCTCCGGCCAGTCCGAGGGCGTATAGCCGAGCCCCAGGTCCACGTGGTGCATCTCGACCTCACGGAGCCGGTGCGCCGGACAACCAGCCACACCGTAGGAGTCGTCACCCATGAGGTGCCCGTTGGGCCATCCCGCCGCGGCAGACAAAGCCAGGACCTGTTCGAGGTGCAGCATGCTGGAGCGGAGATCGGCAATGATCTCTGCTGCCGGCCGTCCGGCCCCCTCCTCAATATCGCGGGCCCGCTGTTCGGAACCGCCGGGATACCTCGGGACATCGTGCCCGTCGAGGGCGCCGGCCAGCCGGCGGGCGTGGGCATCGGCATTCCGGGCGAGATGGGTCAGAATATGGCCCACGGTCCAGCCGGGCAAGCGGCTCGGCGCCCTGACGTCCGCGTCTTTAAGGTCTGAGACACGGCGCATCAATCGCGCCTGGGCCTCGACGCACATCTGCGACGCCCGCTCCGGATCCGCTTCCAGGTTCACAGTGCCCCGCCTTCCCTCGACTTGCTGATGGACGTTATTGTCCGCCGCCGGGGCGTCAATGCCGATCAGGCGCGGCCCAGCACCGCCACCAGGAAGTCCGAGTCCCCGTTGAACGGCCGCAGGTCCCAGGTGGAGAACCGCTGCTGCACCTCAAGGCCTGCCGTGGCGGCGTCGTCGAAGAACGCCTCGAAGGCGTAACCGCGGTTTCCGCCGAATCCAATGACCACGCGGCCGTCTGCGGCAAGGTGCCCGCGCATCCGGGTCAGGACGTCGACGGCGGTGCCCGGCGCCAGGAAGGTCATCACGTTGCCGGCACAGACAATCAGGTCGAACGGTTCGGTGATGCCTTCTGCGGGCAGGTCCAGTTCGGCAAGGTCACCCACGAACCACTGCAGGTCCGGGAAATCCTGCCGGGCTGCCTCGATCAGTTCGGGGTCGACGTCGACGCCGACGACAGTGTGCCCGCGCCGCGCCAGTTCCCCGCCCACCCGGCCGGGACCGCAGCCGGCGTCGAGAATCCGTGCTCCCCGCGGCAGCATCGCATCGATCAGCCGGGCTTCGCCGTCCAGATCCTTGCCCTGCTCCCGCATCTCTTCAAACCGCGAAATGTACCAGGCGGAATGCCCTGGATTCTGCCGCTTTTTTGCTTCCCAGAGAGTTTCGCTTCGCATGTTCCCAGCCTACGTCGCAACGAAAAAACACGGACACCCGGGTTCCAAACCACTCTGGGGGTGCAGGATGGGTGTACCCAGCCGGGGAGGCACGAGTCCCGGACCGCACAGAGGAAAGGCATTATCCAATGGCAGATCTAGGCGGAATGGCAGACAAGGCGAAGGACGCAGCCAAGGACCATCCGGAGAAGGTCGACCAGGCTAAAGACAAGGCGAAGGACGCCGTCGACGGCAACAAGGACGACAAGAAGTAAGTAATCAGTACAAGAAGAGCCGGACCGCCCCCGTGGCGGTCCGGCTCTGCTGCGAAAGCTAGCCCCGGGAAAGCCTCAGCGATCCTGGATCTGCTCCGGCCCGGGCCTCGTTGTCCGCAGGCTGGTGAGGATCACGGCGCCGAGAAGTGCCGCGGTGCCGCCCACGATCAGCGTGGCGCTGGCGCCTGGGCCGTCAACGAGGACTCCCCCGACGACGGCACCGAGAGCGATCGCAATATTGCAGACCGTCACGACGAGCGCGCCGATTTGCTCGAGCCGGTCCGGCTGGGCCCTGGCGCCCCAGCTCAGCACCGACGTCGGCAGGCCGCCGAAGCCAAAGCCCCAGAGTCCCGCGGCGATGAAGCAGCCCAGGACCGATCCGCCGGTGAGAAGCATCGTCAGCATTCCAATCCCCACCACTGACGGGAAAACGAGGACGGCGGCACGAAGGGCGCTGTCTGCCAGTGGTCCGCTGATCACGGTGCCGAGGACGCTGGCGGCTCCGAAGACCAGCAGCAGCAACGCGAGTCCACCGGCGTCGATACCGGACAGGCTCTCCGCGGTCGGCCGGATGTACGTGAACCCGCTGAAGTGTCCGCCGAACACCAGCAGGACGGCGATCAGGCCCACGACGACGACGCCGGAGCGCAGGGTCGATCCCAGAGCGCGGAGCCCGCTCACCACGGTGGGCATGATGTGCGGCAGGGTAGCTGCCTGAACGCCCAGGGCCAGTGCTCCGACTACGGCGGCGACAACGAAGACTGCCCGCCAGCCCCAGATTTCCCCCAGCCATGCCCCGAGTGGAACTGCAGCGACGGTTGCGAGCGCTACACCGGCGTTGACGACGGTCAGTGCCCGGCCCAGGTGGTCGGGGGGCACCAGGTGCGCGGCCATGGCTGTGGCCATGGCCCAGAATCCGCCGAGGGCGATACCCAGCAGCAACCGCGCGGACAAAAGGAGGAACAAATTGGGCGCCAGCGCCACCATGATGTTGGAGGCAATGGCGAATGCCGTGAGGCCGATCATCACGCGGCGGCGGTCAGCGCGGGGCAGGACCACGGCGATCAGCAGGGCCGAAAAGACAGCAGCGGCAGCGGTAACCGTGACGCTTTGTCCCGCCGCGCCGACGGTGACGCCCAGATCGCCGGCAATATGCGGAAGCAGGCTCGCGGGCAGGAACTCCGACATCACGATGGCGAAGATTCCCAGCCCCAGGGAGACGACGCCGGCCCAGGAGGTCTTCGGCTTCGCTGGTGCGGAGGTGGTCAGGGAGCTCAAAATTCCGGCTCCTCGTCCTCGTTCACCAGGACGTCCAGCCTGGCGGTCTCGAAGCCAATGCCCTTGTTGGCACCGGTGATCAGTGTGACGGTCATGTATTGTCCTCTCGAATCCGGCTCGGATGAGCCGTTGAGAACGCTACGGATGCCTGTTTTCTCCAGCCAGAGCCCTGCCCAGCCTAGGGTGCGGCAGGACCCCCTCCATCCCTATCCCGCCTGCCCCGTGACCCCCTACGCTGGCCCTATGAGTTCAACACCGAACACCCTTGGGGAATACCTTCGTGCCCGGCGCGAGCTGGTAACTCCTCAGCAGGCAGGCATCCCGGACCATGGCGTGCGGCGGGTGCCGGGGCTGCGCCGCGAGGAAGTAGCCATGCTCGCGGGCATCAGCACCGACTACTACCTGCGGTTGGAGCGCGGGCGGGACCGGCGTCCCTCCGTGCAGGTCCTCGAGTCCATCGCCCGCGTGCTGCAGCTCAACGACGAGCACCTGGCCTACCTCCTGACACTCGTCGCGGACATCCCGAAGCAGCGGGTCCGCCGCCCGCCGAAGGAAACACCGCCCGAGGGTGCGCTCAAGCTCATGGACTCCCTCGCGCAGCCGGCCTTCATCGAGGGACGGTACTTCGACATCCTGGCCTCGAACCGGCTCGCCAAAGCGCTCTCCCCCCGCCTCGACGTCGGTGGCAACCAGCTCCGGGACATGTTCCTTGACCCGTCCCAGCAGACCCTGCACCCGGAGTGGGAACAGGTGACCGAGTGCTTCATCGCCAACCTGCGGCAGTCCGTCGGCAACGACATCGAGAATCCGCGTTTTATCGAACTGGTCGGCGAGCTATCCCTGGCCAGTCCACTGTTCCGGCAGCTGTGGGCGCGGCACGAAGTACGCGGGCAGCGGGGGACGCCGCTGCGGCTGGACCACCCGGTGGTCGGCGAAATGACCCTCAACCGGGAGCGGTTGAGCATCAGTGGATCGGATGGCCTGATGCTGGTGGTCTACCATCCCGACGCCGGTTCCCAGCATGCCGAGAAGCTCGCATTGCTTGCCTCCTCGGACCTCCCGGCCGCGGGCACGAAACAGCAGCTTCCGCTGGCCTGAGTTTCCCCGACGGCACAAGGCTCAGGCGGTAGGGCCCGCACCGGTCCCGGGGAGCACGCTGAAGATGACCGGTGACCGGAAGCCTGCGTTGGAGAATGCCTGCTCCACAGCGGAGCGGATGGCAGGCACGTCCCCCGCGCGGGCCAGCGCGATGGCGGAACCGCCGAAACCGCCGCCGGTCATGCGGGCACCGAGCGCCCCGGCAGCGAGGGCTGCGTCCACCGCCGCATCGAGTTCAGGGCAGGAGATTTCGAAGTCGTCGCGCATCGACGCGTGGCTGGCCACGAGCAGCGGTCCGAGTCCGGCGGGACCGCTTCCGGTGAGCACCTCGACGGCGGCTTCAACCCGCGCATTCTCGGTCACCACGTGACGCACGCGCCGGAACGTCTCCTCGTCCATTACCCCGGCTGCCCGCTCGAGGTCCCCGACCGAAACATCCCGGAGGGCGGGAACACCCATCAATTCGGCGCCACGTTCGCAGGAGCGCCGGCGGGCAGCGTACCCGCCGGTGGAGTGCGCGTGGCTGACCCGTGTGTCAATGACCATGAGTTCCAGCCCGGCACCCTCGAGGTCCAGGGGAACCAGCCGGGATTCCCCGGACCGGCAGTCGAGGAAAAGGGCGTGGCCCGCTTCGCCCAGGAGTGAGGCGGACTGGTCCATGATGCCGGTAGGCGCACCCACCATCCGGTTCTCCGCGAGCTGCCCGATGGCAGCCAACTCCCGGCGGGACACCTGCGCCTGTGAAAGATCGTTGGCGGCGACGGCGACGGCGCACTCGAGCGCCGCGGAGGAGGAGAGTCCGGCGCCCACGGGAACGGAGGAATCGATCAGCAGGTCCATGCCGGGGCAGCGGTACCCGGACTGTTCCATGGCCCACAGGACCCCGAGCGGATACGCCGCCCATCCCTCAACGCTGCCTTCGGTGAGGAGGTCGAGATCGGCGGTCACGGGTTCGTCGTCGGGCGTGAGGGTGGACGCGACCCGCACCATCCGGTCCCTGCGGACGGCGGCGGCGGCCGTCGTCGAGTGCTCAAGGGCGAACGGCAGGACGAAGCCGTCGTTGTAGTCAGTGTGTTCACCGATGACGTTGACGCGGCCCGGGGCGGACCACAGGCCGTCCGGCTCGGCACCGAAGAGTTCGGTAAAGGCAGCCGCGAGCGTCGTGGGATTCATGCCTGGTCCTTTCGGGCGCGGGTGTCTGCATGGACGGCGGGGACGGCAGTGCGCAGCGACTCGGCGACGGCCTCGGGGGTGGTGTCGTTGATGAAGGCTCCCATTGCCGCTTCCGAGCCGGCAAGGAATTTCAGTTTGTCGGCGGCCCGGCGCGGTGAGGTGAGCTGGAGGTGCAGGTAGCCCGCCGGCCGGAGGACCGGATCGACCGGCGCCTGCTGCCAGGCGGCGATGTACGGCGTCGGCGTGGGATAGAGGGCATCGATCCGGCCCAGGAGGTCGAGGTAGACGGTGGTGAGTTCGTCGCGTTCCTCCCCCGTCAGGGCGGCGAGATCGGCGACCTGGCGGTGCGGGACCAGATGGACCTCCAGCGGCCACCGGGCGGCGAAGGGCACGAAGGCGCTGAAGTGCTTCCCCTCAAGGACCATCCGGTCCCCTGTGCTGCGCTCCGCCGCGAGGGCATGTCCCATGAGCGTCTGTTTTCCGCCGGAGGCGTCAAAAAACTCCGCTGCCCGGGTGGCGAGGGCCGCGGCACGGGGCGGAATGAATGGATAGGCGTAGATCTGGCCGTGCGGGTGCAGGAGCGTGACGCCTATTTCGGCACCCCGGTTTTCGAAGCAGAAGACCTGCTTGATCCCGGGCATCGCGGAGAGCGCTTCGGTGCGCTGGGCCCAGGCGTCGATGACGGTCCGGGCGCGCTCGGGGGCGAGGGATCCGAAGGAACCCTCGTGCGCGGGGTCGAAGGCCACGACCTCGCAGCGTCCGTACGCCGCCGACGTCGTACCCCATCCGGGGGTGGCCGGCAGCTCGCCCAGGTCCGGCCCGAACGAAGGGAACCGGTTTTCGAACACCACCACCTCATAGTCGGCGGCCGGGATCTCCGAGAGGTTTCCGGGCGTTGCGGGGCACAGCGGGCACTGGTCCGCAGGCGGCAGGTGGGTTCGCGACTGGCGGTGCGCGGCGACGGCGATCCATTCGCCGGAAAGCGCGTCATAGCGTACGGTCCCCGCCGGTCCCCGTGCGGGAAGTCGCCGTACATCCCGGGTGGCTGCGTCACGGTGTCGTGCGGCGCTGTCCTCCCCCGCATCGAAGTAGATCAGTTCCCGCCCGTCGGACAGCCGGGTGGGAGTCACGAAGGTCATGGGCGCTCTTCCAGTTCGAAGTCGGATACGGGGTCACAGAGGATGCGGGTGAGGGCGGCGTATTCGCCGTCGGGGTACCGGTCGGTGACCAGGGCGGCCGCGGCATCGAGCGGAGCCACCTGGGCCAGGCTGACGACGCCGATCTTCGTCGCGTCGGCGAGGATCACAAGGCTGCCGCAGGTCTGGGCGAAGGCGGTGTTTGTATCCGCCTCCGCGAGGTTCGGCGTCGTAATTCCACCCTCCGTGTCCACCCCGTGCGCCCCCATGAAGCACAGGTCCGCGCGGAGAGTGGAAATGGCCCGGGTGGCGAGCGGACCGACAAGGGCCTTCGACGGCGTGAGCTGGCCGCCGGAGAGGAGAACCTCGGGCGCTCCGTCAGCCGGGGCAGCGGCACGCAGCCGGTGGAGTTCGTCCGCCAGGGGAAGGGAATTGGTGACCACGGTCAGGCCCGGCACCTTGGCCAGGAGCGGCGCCAATGCGTAGGTAGTGGTCCCGCCCGTGATGGACACCGTCATGCCGGGTGCCAGCAGGGACACCGCTGCGGCCGCGATCCGCTGCTTGGCCTCGCCTCCGCGCGTGCGGTTGGCATCGAAGCCGGGCTCCACCGCGCTGAGGCTGCCGGGCCGGACGGCGCCGCCGTGCACCCGCACCAGGGCTCCCCGCGCTGCCAGGGTGTCGATGTCCCGGCGGACCGTCATCTCCGACACGGCGAGGTCGCGGGCGAGCGAGCTGACCCGGACGGCCGGCTGGCGTTCCAGCCGGTTCAGGATGGCCGCATGGCGCTCCGCTGCAAGCATGGTCCTCCTGAAGATGAGTAAAACAAGCGAACGGCTCCGCACGGAAACGAACAAAACCTATCACGATGGAGGTGGAATACACCGCTGTGGAAGCACCTTTCTCCCGGCAAAACCAGTAGTGAGCGGGTAAAGTGGCGGTACTAGTCTTCTAAACGCCCGAGATCGGGTGGGATGTCAAGGGTGTTCGGCGTAAACGCGGCATCTGGAACGAGGTGTTGCAATGTCCGGCCGGATTCTTCACGTGACCCGACGGGTCGGCCTCGTTGCTGGCCGCGTCCTGGTTTACGTCCTGATCTGGGCGGGGCTCGCCCTGCTCATCGCCGCCGCCGGCATCCGCTTCTTCTGGGGCAGGATCTCCGTGGGGCAGATGCTCCTGAACCTCGTCTCGGTGGAAACCGACGGCGGCGGCGGAGCCATTGTCTGGCTCGGCATCCTGGGCGTCGGCGTTCTACCCCTGCTTCTCACCCTCGGAATTGCCCTATGGCAGTACACCCGGCGCCGCAAGCGCCGCGCAGCCGGCGGCGGCGGCGAGGATCACTCCCGCCGCCCGCAGTGGATTCGCCGGGCGGTCGCCGCCGCTCTGGTGGCCGCGGTGTTCGTGGGCGGCGCCACCGCCTTTGCCACAACTGTGGGTGTGGCCGACTACATCAAGGCAGCGAACTCCAAGTACGACATCGGCGACTACTACGTGGAGCCGACCGTCACCAGTGATGAGAACAAGCGCAATCTGGTGCTGATCTACCTCGAGTCCGGCGAAGCCACCCTTGCGGATGACCAGCTCTTCGAAAAAGACTCGTTCGCACCGCTGAAGGAAGCCACGCCGGCCGAAGCGGGCTGGCGGAGCGTGGAAAATTTCCAGCAGTACGAGGGCGGAGGCTGGACCATGGCCGGCCTCGTCTCGACGCAGTGCGGCGTACCGCTGAAGGGCGTGGGCTCCTCCGATGACAGCAGCGCCACCGGCGACCTCGACGACGACGGCGAAACGTACCTGGGCGGGTCGACCTGCCTGGGCGATGTGCTGGCAAAGCATGGCTACACCAATGTCTTCCTCGGTGGCGCCAACTCCTCCTTCGCCGCGAAGGACACCTACCTGAGCAGCCACGGCTACTCCGAGGAAAAGGGCCTCTCCGACTGGCGTGCCCTCGACGAGCCGGAAGAGAACTTCCGCAAGGACTGGGGCCTGAGCGACGAGCGGCTTATGGCCCACGCCAAGGAGGAAATCGACCGGCTCCATGCCGAGTCGGAAAAGACCGGGCAGCCGTTCAACCTTTCCATGCTGACCCTGGACACCCATGAACCGGTGCATGTCTACGACTACTGCAACGTGGATACGGAGAACAAGGTCACCTCAGTGTTCTCCTGCTCCATGTCGCAGGTGGCCGGGTTCGTGGACTACATGAAGGAAAAGGGCTACCTCGAGGACACAGCCGTGGTGATCATGGGCGACCACCTCAAGCACATGAGTGCCGGCGACGCCTTCCACGAGCAGCTGGATCACCACGAGAACCGCACCATCTTCAACCGGATCTGGGTCCCGGGCCAGGACCCCACGGTGACGCTGCGTCCCGGCGTGGACCAGCTGAACATGTACCCCACCATCCTGGAAGCCGCCGGCCTGACCCTGAAGGACCGGGAGGCCGGGCTGGGTGTGTCCGCGTTCGCCCCGGAGATCCCGGCCCGTTCGGCGCAGGCCATGGAGCCGGAACCCTACATTGAGCTGCTGGATTCCCTGTCCCCACAGTTCTACGCGGAGGCCTGGACCGGCCGGTAGTCCGGCCCGTCGGGCGTACCTGTAGGGTTCAGGGTCAGGAACCGCTTCGGTTCCGCTACAGGAGCGAACATGTCTGACAAGTCCCCGCGCCAAGCAGCATCCAAGAAGTCCGGCAAATCCATCAAGGAAAAGCGCGCAGATAAGAAGGCCGCCGCAGCCGGTTCCGGGCCCCTCGATACGGCCGCCGTCAAACCTACACCGCCGAAAAAGAAGTGAACTCCCCCGTGGAGCGCCTCACCCTCGGTGTCCTTTCCAGCAGGCGCAAGCCCGACGAGCGGCGGCTGGCCATCCACCCGCTTCATCTGGAACGCATCGCCCCGGAGGTTCGGGAACAGCTGGTTCTCGAAGAAGGCTATGGGGAGAAGTTCGGCGTTTCGGATGCCGAGCTGAAGACATTCGTGCGCGCCGTACTCCCGCGGGCGCAGATCGTGGCGGAGGCCGACGTCGTCCTCCTGCCCAAGCCGCAGCCCGAGGACCTGGCCGAGCTGCGGGACGGGCAGACCCTCTGGGGTTGGCCGCACTGCGTGCAGGACCGCGCCATCACCCAGCTCGCCATCGACAAGAAGCTCACCCTGATCGCCTTCGAAGCGATGAACCACTGGGCCAGCGACGGCGGTTTCGGCCTGCACGTGTTCCACAAGAACAACGAGCTGGCCGGGTACTGCTCCGTCCTGCACGCCCTCAGCCTGACCGGATCCACCGGCGACTACGGCCGGCGGCTCAGCGCCGTCGTCATCGGCTTCGGCGCCACGGCGCGCGGGGCGGTTACTGCCCTGAACGCCCACGGCATCCATGACGTCCAGGTCCTGACCAACCGCGGTGTTGCAGCGGTCGGAGCACCGATCCACTCGGCCCGGATGGTGCAGTTCGACCATGACGCGGCGGAATCACCGTTCCTCAGCGAGGTCATCACCGAAGACGGCCGGGTGCCGCTGGCCCCGTTCCTTGCCGAGAGCGACATCGTGGTCAACTGCACCCTGCAGGACCCCAATGCCCCGCTGACCTACCTGCGCACTGAGGATCTTGCGGCTTTCCGGCCCGGCAGCCTGATCGTGGACGTTTCCTGCGACGAGGGCATGGGCTTCGAGTGGGCGAAATCCACCACCTTCACCGATCCCATGTTCGAGGTGGGCGAGCACATCGACTACTACGCCGTCGACCACAGCCCGTCCTACCTCTGGAACTCCGCCAGTTGGGAAATCAGCGAGGCGCTGCTGCCTTTCCTGGAAACGGTCATCAGCGGTCCCGCCGCGTGGGCGGAGAACGAGACCATTGCCCGGGCGATCGAAATCCGCGACGGCGTCATCCGGAACAAGGACGTGCTGCAGTTCCAGCAGCGGGAGCCGGCCTACCCGCACGTGGCACTGACCTCATAACCGCCGGGGCCAGGCGGGGGCTAGGCGGAGCCGCTCGGCTGGTGGGCCGCGACGTCGTCGGCGTCCGTCGAGTGGGCCAGGTCCTTCCCCTCTTCCAGCCTGGCGAGGCGCTCCCGCAGTGCCGAGGTGGCCAGGGTGTAGGCGTCCGAACCGAGCGTGAGGCGCAACGGGGCACTTGGACCGTCGGCTGAAGCGATGATTGCCGCCGCAATCTTGGCCGGGTCTCCCGGTGCGGGCAGCGGCGGAAGTTCGCCGGCAATCATGCGGCGGAGCTGTCCCGGAGCGCCGTCGTCGTATTCGGGCAGGGCCGCACCCATGTCCGCACTCGTGCTGCCGAACCCGGTGCGGGCCACCCCCGGCTCGACAAGCGTGACACCAATACCGAACGGCGCAATGTCGGCTGCCGTGGATTCCCAGAACCCCTCGATGCCCCATTTGGTGGCGTGGTAGAGGCTCATGGCCGGGAAAGCGACCTGGCCGCCGATGCTGGAGACCTGCATGATGCGGCCGCCGCCCTGCCGCCGCAGATGCGGGATGACGGCGCGTGCGAGCTGGATGGAAGCGGTGAGGTTGGTGGCCAGCTGGCGGTCGATCTGCTCGTCGCTGAGCTCCTCGGCCGCCCCGAACAGGCCATATCCGGCATTCGAGACGACGACGTCGATCCGCCCGAGTTCGTCGAACGCCCGCGTCACCACTGTCCGCAGGGTGGCCGTGTCGGTGACATCGAGGGCTGCGCGCCACAGCCGCGTGCCGTACCGGGAGGCCAGGTCGTCGAGGGATTCCACGCGGCGGGCAGTAGCTGCCACCCGGTCGCCGCGCTCGAGAAGCTGTTCGGCCAGATGGCGGCCGAATCCGGATGAAGTGCCTGTGATGAACCAGGTGCGGGGCATGTCTTCCTCCTGTAGGTAACTGGTTAGTTACCTACAGGGTGGCAGACTCCGGCTTGGTAAGCAACCATCTGGTTACATACGATGGCGGTATGCCTCCTGACGCCACCCCCACCAAGCGCCGCATCCTGGCTGCGGCGCGCGCGGAATTTGCCCTGAACGGACTCGCCGGTGCCCGGGTGGACCGCATTGCGGAGGAGGCGCAGGCCAACAAGCGCTCCATCTACGTCCATTTCGGCGCCAAGGAAGAGCTGTTCGATCTGGTCGTGGGCCAGGCCCTGCTGGAACTGGCCGATGCGGTTCCCTTTGAGGCCGCCTCGCTCCCCCAGTACGCCGCAAGCCTGTTCGACATGCTCCAGCTGAACCCCGACGTCGGCCGGCTGACGTCATGGGCAGTCCTGGAACGTCCGGCTCCGCTGGACGTTGAGGTGCAGGCGTACCGGAGCAAGATCGCGGCCATCCGCGAGGCCCAGGACCGGGGGCAGATAGCGGGCCGCCACGACCCGGTGGTGCTGATGGCCATGACAATTTCCCTGGTGACCAGCTGGTCCAATGCCTCCTGGTCCCTGCGCGCACTCGCCGGCCCCGACGCCGCCACCCCGCCGGAAGGATTCCGCAACCAGCTTCTGCTCGCCGTCGGTTCGCTGACCGAGGGCAGCTAGCCACGGCGGGCCGGGTGCGGAAGGTCAGGCGCTGCGGGAGTCGTAGGCGGCACGCCCGGCGAAGACGTCATCCATGTGCTGCTCGGCCCAGGCCTTGATACCGCGGGTCAGCCCGTACAGGGACAGTCCAAGGTCGGTGAGTTCGTAGGTCACGGTCACCGGTACCGTGGGGGTCACCGTGCGGGTGACCAGCCCGTCCCGCTCCAGCGAGCGCAGCGTCTGGGTCAGCATCTTCTGGCTCACGCCGGCCAGCACACGGGAAAGTTCGGAGAACCGCAACGGCCGGGGACCGCCGTCGCAGTCCGGTCCGCTTCCGAGAGCCGCCAGGACCAGCGTCACCCATTTGTCCGAGATCCGGTCGAGCAGTTTCCGGCTGGGGCATACATCCAGAAAGGCGTTGTAGTCTGACTTTTCCTGCGCCCGTTTCGCTGCCGCCGTGATCGTGGCCATTACCGCCCTTACCTTTCGGGTTACTTAGGCACTTCCAGGTGCCTACTTCCTGCCGGGAAGTTACGTCACCATAGTGGACTGCGTTAGTAAGGAACTCCACCCCTGAAAGGCAGAACATGAGCACCTTTACCGCTTCCCTCCCCGGCGGGACCTGGACCCTAGCCGGCCTCGAGGTTACCCGCTTCGGCTACGGAGCCATGCAGCTCGCCGGACCCTGGGCCCTGGGACAGCCCGCAGACCGCGAGGGCGCCCTCGCCGTCCTGCGGGAGGCGGTGGAACTGGGCATCACCCACATCGACACCGCCGAGGCGTACGGCCCGCACATCACCAATTCGCTCATCCGTGAGGCACTGCATCCCTATCCGGACGCCCTGCACGTGGTGACCAAGGTGGGCGCCACGCGCGATGACCAGGGCGGATGGCCTACGGCGCGGGAGCCCCACCAGCTGCGCCGGGCGGTGGAGGAGAACCTGGAAACACTCGGCCTTGATGTGCTGGACCTGGTTTATCTGCGGATGGGCGACGGCGAGGGGACAGTGCCCGGCTCCCTCGCCGAAGCGTTGGAGACGCTGGCCGATCTCCAGCAGCAGGGGGTCATCCGGCACCTCGGAGTGAGCAATGTGCTGCCGGAGCAGGTCGCCGAAGCACGCAGCATTGTCCCCATCGTTTCGGTGCAGAACAGATACAACCTTGCTTTCCGCCGGGACGACGACCTGATCGATTCCCTCGCGCAGGACGGCATCGCATACGTGCCGTTTTTCCCGTTGGGCGGGTTCAGCCCGCTGCAGTCCGAAGCGCTCTCCGCCGTGGCGGCGCGGCTGGATTCCACGCCCATGTCCGTGGCGTTGGCGTGGCTGCTGCAGCGCTCCCCGAACATCCTGCTCATTCCGGGCACCTCATCGGTGGCCCATCTGCGGGAGAACGTGGCCGGTGCCCGGCTCGCGCTTTCCGCGGAGGATGCGGCCGAGCTGGACAGCATCGGCCGGTAGGCGGGTGCCTGTCCGGAACGTTTAGGGCACACTGGTCGCGTGAACGCTATCCCCTGGGTGCTGCACGTCGACCTCGACCAGTTCATCGCGGCCGTCGAAGTGCTCCGGCGCCCGGAACTGGCCGGTAAACCGGTCATCGTTGGCGGCCGCGGCGATCCGACCGAACGTGCCGTGGTCTCCACCGCCTCCTACGAAGCCCGCGCGTTCGGCGTCGGGTCCGGCATGCCGCTGCGCATTGCCGCCCGGAAGGTGCCCGACGCCGTGATCCTGCCGGTCGACGCCGAGGCCTACCTCGAGGCCTCGGACGCAGTGATGGCCACCCTGCGCGCCCAGCCCGGCGCCGTCGTGCAGGTCCTGGGCTGGGATGAAGCCTTCGTCGGCACGGTGACGGAGGATCCGGAGGCCTACGCCCGGGAGCTGCAGGCCGCGGTGCTGGAGCAGACGCATCTGCACTGCAGCGTGGGAATCGGCGACACCCTGGTCCGGGCGAAGAACGCCACCGATCTGGGCAAACCGGCCGGTGTCTTTCAGCTGACCGCCGGGAACTGGCTTGAGGTGATGGGCGGTCGGCCCACCAAGGAACTGTGGGGCGTCGGAAGCAAGATTTCCGGCCGGCTGGCGAAGCTGAGCATCAATACCGTGGCTGAACTCGCCGCAGTTGATCCCTCCACTCTGGTGCCGGAGTTCGGGCCCAAGATGGGTCCCTGGTATGCGGAGCTCGGACGCGGCGGCGGCGCCAGCACGGTGGATGACACCCCTTGGGTGGCCCGCGGACACAGCCGGGAAACCACGTTCCAGACCGACCTCACCGAGCCGGACCAGGTGGACGACGCCGTGCGGCAGCTGGCGGCGCAGGTCCTGGCGGATGTGGCCGCAGAAGGGCGGCCCGTGATCGGGCTGACCCTCAAGGTCCGGTACGCGCCGTTCACCACCAAAACGCACGCGAAGAAGATCCCGGAGACCTTCGACCGGGACGATGTCCTGGCCCGGACACTGGACCTGGCCGGTGCCATCGAGCCCGGCCGGCCGATCCGGCTATTGGGCCTGCGCGCCGAAATGGCCATGCCCGACGACGCGAGGAAGGGTCATACGCCTACGCGCGGGGGGTGGTGACCCTGTTTGTGTGTCGACAGGCGGCCTTCACAGCGTCAGCCAGTATGCGCGTACGGCACTCCGGCTTGTGTGTGGGGCAGGAATGAGGTCGGTCCCCGCCGCGCGGGCCCTGCGGCACACGGTCCGGCACTCCCAGGTGCTCCAGCCTGCCTGCCGGTATTCAGCCCACATATCCCGGAGGGGCAGGGCCTCGACGTACACAATCGAAACCCCCGCCACGGCAGGAATAAGTGCGATAAAGGCCGCCATCACAAAGTAGATAGCCATAAGGCTGTCCATTCCGCCGTTCGCCGCCACAAACTCGAAGTCGTTCATTTTCGCGCCGCTCAGGCACAGCAGCATGCCTAACGCGCCGAGTACCAGGATCGCGACGGAGCCGAAAACCCCAGTATGCGCGGACCACGTCCAGAACATCGGCGGCGCTTTACGGGTCGGCATCCGCACAGTACAGACAGCTCCACCCGGTAATTCGAGGGGCGGCTTCGGTTGGACACGGCCAGCTGGCTGCCGGTTCCCGCTCATGGTTCCCCCTCCGGTCGTTGCGGCCGGTCAGTTGCGGCAGCGGGAACATAGTATCGCTCCAATATTTCCTAGGCGGGTCATACGCCCACCCGCGGCGGGTGGTCAGGGGCAGCCGCGGTTACGCCCGCGACGCGCAGGAAATCGAGTTTTTCCGCTGCCTCTGATCCCATGGCAGCGGTGTAGGCGACAATCCGCAGGTCTGTTCCCGCCACGCTGAAGATGTCGCAGTCCACCTGCACATCACCCACGGCAGGGTTCCGCACCACTTTCACTTCGGATTGGTGCTCACTGACGGTTCCGCTGTCCCAAAGCCGGCGGAACTCTGCACTCGCTGCGGTCAATTCCGCAACCAGCTTCTGCACACCGGGATCCTCCGGATACCTTCCGTAGACGCGGCGGAGGTCGGACACCAGGGACGCTTTGAAATTCTCCAGTCCCCCGGCCGGGTCGACTATCCGAACCTCATTGCTGCCCACAAAATGCCCGGTGAACTGTGCCCACAGGACATTCGGGCGCCTTTCGCCGGATTGGACAGGCTCGCCAAGGAGAGCGGTCCACAGCGGACTCCAGGCGAGCAGATCCCATGAGGCCGTAAACACCGCCACGGGGACCTCACCGAGCCGTGCAACCAACCGCTGCACCCCGGGCGGAATATGTGTTGGAACCATCCCGGGGCCTGGGGGAAGGAGTCCGGAGATCACAAAAAGATGGGCGCGTTCCGTGTCGCTCAACTGCAGGGCCCGGGCCAGGGCCGAGGCCACCTGCGCCGAGGGGCGGCGCGCGCGGCCCTGTTCAAGGCGCACCAAATAATCGACGCTCATTCCCGCCAGCCGGGCCAGTTCTTCCCGCTTCAGGCCGGGAGCGCGGCGGAAACCGTACACCGGCAGGCCGACGTCGGCCGGCTGCAGGCGGTCGCGCCAAGAGCGGAGAAGGGTACCCAGGTCAGTCAGCGAATCCGGCATGACTAGAGTCTGGCATCAGGAACCCGGTTCTGGGTGGCACTGCCAATCCATACGTTGGTCCGGGCCACGACACTCCGGTCCGTTGCGGAAAGACTCGCTCCATGACAACAACATTGATTACCGGAGCCAACAAGGGTCTCGGATACGAAACAGCACGCCGGCTCATCGAGGCCGGACACACCGTATGGATGGGAGCACGCGACGAAGTCCGCGGCAGGGAGGCCGCGGAAACCCTGGGCGGTCAGTTTGTGCAGCTGGATGTCACGAGCGACTCCTCCGTTGAAGCCGCCGCCAAAACGGTGGCTGCCGCGGGCGGCCTGGACGTCCTGATCAACAACGCCGGCATTCCCGGACCCCAAGCCGCGCCCGAGGACCTGACGGCAGCGGACGCCGAAGCCGTTTATGGCACCAACGTTGTGGGCATTGTCCGTACGGTGCACCATTTCCTGCCGATCCTGCGCGGGTCCGACGCGGCCACCGTTGTGAACGTCACCAGCGGGCTGGGCTCCTTCCACTCCGTCCACGATCCGGAGCGCATCGAGTCCACCGTGGTGATGCCGCTCTACACCTCATCCAAATCCGCCGTCACCATGCTGACCGTGCAATACGCCAAGGCGTTCCCCGAGCTCCGCATCAACGCTGCTGATCCGGGATACACCGCCACCGATTTCAACGGCCGGCAGGGAACCCAAACGGTAAGTGAGGGAACAGACGCCATCGTTGAGCTGGCCACCCGCGGCGGGACCGGTCCCACCGGCACCTTCATCGACCGGTCCGGAACGGCTTCCTTCTAACGGCCCCGCGGGCAGCTGCCGGCGGAAATCGGGCGCGGCGTCCAGCCAATGGCTGGACGCCGCGCATTTGTTGTGCCGGTCAGCGTCCCGCACCGGAGTCCGGGGCCGGCGCTCCGCTTTTGACGCTCGCCGGATACGACTGCCATAGTCTACGAAGTGAACCTCCCGAACGCCGGAAAACCGGACCTGCAGCCATGACGCAGCAAGCCTCCCTCCCGGACTCCACCGTCCAGGCAGGCACCCCCGAACCAACCTTCCACCACGAGGAGGAGGGCTACCACAAGGGGCTCAAGCCCCGCCAGGTCCAGATGATCGCCATCGGCGGCGCCATCGGCACCGGGCTCTTTATGGGAGCAGGCGGCCGCCTCGCAGCTGCAGGCCCCTCGCTGGTCATCAGCTACGCCGTCTGCGGCTTCTTTGCCTTCATGATCCTGCGGGCCCTGGGTGAACTGGTGATGCACCGGCCCTCCTCCGGCTCCTTCGTCTCCTACGCCCGTGAGTTCTTCGGCGAGAAGGCGGCCTTCGTCACCGGCTGGCTGTACTGGCTGAACTGGGCCATGACCGCCATCGTGGACATCACCGCCGTCGCGCTGTACATGAACTTCTTCCGGAAATACTGGCCGCCGATCGCGGACATCCCGCAGTGGACCTGGGCCCTGGCCGCCCTGGTCCTGGTGCTGGGGCTGAACCTCATCAGCGTCAAGGTCTTCGGGGAACTGGAGTTCTGGTTCGCGCTGATCAAGGTCGTGGCCCTGGTGGCCTTCCTGATCGTGGGCATCTGCTTCGTGCTCTTCGGCACCCCCGTGGACGGCCAGGTGGTCGGCTTCAGCCTGATTTCGGGCAACGGCGGCCTGTTCCCCAACGGCCTGCTGCCCGCCGTCGTCGTCATGCAGGGCGTGGTGTTCGCCTACGCCTCGATCGAGCTCATCGGCACCGCCGCGGGCGAGACCGAACACCCGGAAAAGATCATGCCCAGGGCCATCAACACCGTGATCGTGCGCATTGCCGTGTTCTACGTCGGCACGCTCGTCCTGCTCTCGCTGCTGCTGCCGTACAGCTCCTACAAAGCCGGCGAAAGCCCGTTCGTCACGTTCTTCGGGTCCATCGGGGTGGGCGGTGTGGACGCCATCATGAACCTGGTGGTCCTGACCGCCGCTCTGTCCTCGCTCAATGCCGGCCTGTACTCCACCGGCCGCATCATGCGCTCCATGTCCATGGCCGGCTCCGCGCCGAAGTTCGCCGGGCGGATGAACAAGGCGGGCGTCCCGTACGGCGGTATCGCCCTGACCGCGTTCGTTGCCCTGCTCGGCGTCGTCCTCAACGCCGTCGTTCCGGCCCAGGCGTTCGAGATTGTCCTGAACGTCGCATCGCTGGGCATCATCAGCACCTGGGCCATGATCGTCCTTTGCCAGATGGAGCTGACGCGGCGGGCTAAGCGCGGCGAACTGTCGCGCCCGTCCTTCCGGATGCCCGGCGCCCCCGTCACCGGCTGGATTACGCTCGCGTTCCTTCTCGCCGTGCTGATCCTGATGGCCTTCGATTCCCCCGTGGGCACCTGGACGATCGCCTCCCTGGTGGTCATCATCCCGGCCCTGATGCTCGGCTGGCGGCTCTGCCGCGACCGCGTTCTCGAACTCGCGGCCGCCCGCGACAGCTAAACGTTCCGGCAGGCCATCCATTCGCAGGTTCAATCAGGTAATCTCACTGCATTCTTGATCCACCGTCTAGCTCGAAGGACCGACATGACGGATGTCAGTGAGCACTCTGCCAAGCGAACCAGTGACGTGCCTCGTCTTTCCGACCCGCAGTGGGAAAGACTCCTCGGCATGGCCGCACCAACCGACGTCGGTGCGGGCGACTACGTTTTCCGCGCCGGGGACTTGAACTATCCAATGATCCTCGTGGAATCGGGCGCCATTGAAATGGTGCGTGACCCGTTGTGGTGGGACGAAGAAACCGTTCTCAGCACCCTCGGGCCACGCTCGTTCGGCGGTGAACTCGGGCTGCTCAACGGACAGGCCGCGCTCCTGTCGGCGCGGGTGAAGGAGCCCGGGCGCATCCGGCGCCTGGCCCGTGAGGATCTGCGGCTGGTCATGAACCAGGACGACGATCTCGGGGGGATTGTTCTCCATACTCTGTGGGAACGCCGCGAAGCCCTTCGGCGGGGACCGGCCGCCATGACGCTCAAGTTCATCGGGACGGAAGCGTCGAGCGAATTGCTGGCTCTTCGCCGCTTCGCGGAACGGCTGGACTTGATTCATACCGTCTTCGTCGTCCCGCCCGACGGCATGGGCGCCCTCGATGGCCACGGTATAGCGGCCGGTGATCTGCCGGCAGCACTCATTCAGGGCAAGCTCATGACACGTGCGACGCCGGGAGCCGTCGCCGAGCGCCTCGGGTTGAGTTACCAGCCCCACCAGGAGGGCGCCACGGACCTGCTCGTCGTTGGCGGCGGACCCGCCGGGCTCGCCGCGGCCATCTACGCAGCCTCCGAAGGGCTGAACACGGTGGTGCTCGACGCCGTCGCGCCGGGAGGCCAGGCGGCGGCGACCTCCCGGATCGAGAACTTCCTCGGTTTTCCCTTTGGCGTTGCCGGTGGAGACCTCATCCGCCAAGCCACACTGCAGGCGATCAAGTTCGGGGTAAGGATCTGGGCACCCTGCGATGCGGTATCCCTTGAGACAATGGACGATGGCCTCAAGCTCACGTTGGGGGACGGCGCCGTCCTCCATACCCGCACCGCGTTGATCACGTCCGGGGCCGCCTACCGGAGTCTCGGAGTTCAGGGGTGGGAGGACTTCGAGGGACACGGAATCTACTACGCCGCTACCAGCCTCGAGGCGCGCCAGGTCGCCGGGCACCCGGTGGTCGTCGTCGGCGGGGCAAACTCGGCCGGCCAGGCCGCACTCTATCTCGCGTCCCACGGATGCCCGGTCCATCTGGTGGTCCGTGGACGGGACGTTGGGGCGCGGATGTCCTCCTACCTCGTGGACCGGCTGCGGGAGGATCCCCGCATCTCTATCCATACCCGGTCGAACATCGTTGGGCTGGACGGAGACTCCGCCCTGGAAACGGTCCGGATCGACACCGCCGGGCCGGTCGATGCGCGCGGCCTGTTCTGCTTCATCGGCGCCGACCCTGCCAGCACGTGGCTGCCCACGCTCGACAGGGACCATGCGGGATTCATCCGCACAGGGACCGACATAGCGGTTCAGGCTCTCGAGCAGTGGCAGCCGCTGGGCCGCGAACCGATGCCTTTTGAAACCTCCACTCCACGGGTGTTTGCCGCCGGTGATGTCCGCCACGGCTCCATGAAGCGCGTCGCGGCGGCGGTCGGCGAAGGATCCAGCGCCGTCGCGTCCGTGCACCGGGCCCTGAGCGACCCTGCCGGTCCCCTCGCCCGTTAGGTGCGCGCTACAGCCGGACGGTTCCCTCGATGCAGCTCGTGACCTGGCCGCCGACCCAGATGTTCCCGTCGTCGAGGCTGATGTGCACGCGGCCCCGGCGGCCGAGGACTGTTCCCTGTGACGCGGTGTACGGCGGCGCGGCCAGACCCGCGTCGGTCAGCCAGCGTGCAAGGCCCGCGTTCAGGCTGCCGGTCACGGGGTCTTCCCAGACGGGGTCTCCGCCGATGAACGCACGCACCTCGAGCTGGGTTTCCGCCGTGGACCCGCACGGGCCCACCACACCGATTTCCAGGCTGCCGGCCTTTGCCGGGTCGGGCTGCAGGTCCAACACTTCCTGCGCCGAGGCAAGCCGGACGCCGATCCACTGCGGACCATTGACCAGCCAGGACGCATCAAGAATGTTCTCCCGTGGGATCCCCAGGATTGCCGCTATCCGGCCGATGAGCACCTCATCCACGGGTTCATAACGGGTGAGCGGCGGCGCCTCAAAGGCCAGCTGGTCCTCCTGGATACGGATCGGGATCAGCCCCACGCCGCACTCCTGGATGAGCGTTCCGCCTGCCCGCGGTGACCCGCCGGCATCCAGCCAGGCCCTGGCCGAGCCGAGCGTTGGATGGCCGGCAAAAGGAAGTTCTTCCGTCGCGGTGAAGATCCTCACCCGGTAATCGGCCGCCGGGCTGCTGGGGGCCAGCAGGAACGTCGTTTCCGACAGGTTCGTCCAGGTGGCGAAGCGCTGCATCTCCTCGGCACTTAGGCCGTCGGCGTCGTGAACAACCGCCAAGGCGTTGCCCCGATACGGCTCGGCGGAAAAGACATCGACTTCGCTGTAGGGACGCGGCCTCATGGCGCCACTGGAGGCAGCACGCGTCATGACCGCGCCCAGCCGTCCAGCGCGGTGGTGATGCTCCCGACCAGGCGGTTGAAGCTCCGATCCAGGTCACGGGGCATTTCGTAGCCGCCGCTGGTTTCCAGCGAGACGAAGCCGTGAAGCGCCGCGCGGAGGAACCGGATCGCGTCGATGGCGTCGTCGCCCGAGAGTTGGTAGCCCGTCAGGACGCCGGTCATAACGTCCAGGAACGACGCCGCGACCTCCACCTCCTCGGGGTCCCCGCTGTCGACGGGCAGCATGGCCAACGGGTACAGGCCGCGGTGCTCCAGCGCCCACCCGCGGTAGGCGTGCGCGATGTTGATGATCGCATCATCCCGTGAACGTCCGATTGCGGCCTGCGCGATGACGCGGGTGAGTGAGCGCTTCGCATGCAGGGTCACGCCCCGCTGGAGGCCGGCGACGCCGTCGACGTGCTTGTAGAGCGAGGGGACCCGGACGCCGAAGCTGTCCGCGATGGCCGCGAGGTTCAGACCCTCGCTGTGGGGTTCGTCGAGCATCTGTGCCGCGCGCTCGACGACGGCGGCCGCGCTGAGTCCCGCCCTAGGCATGGTCGGTTCCGCGGTTGGTGTGTGCCCCGAGGACCCGGGCGAGGAACGGCAGCGCCAGGTCAAGGAGTTCGTTGGGTGTCTGGGCTTGCGGGTAGTGGCCGGCGCCGTCAATGACGGCGAGGGTGCCCAGACCGGCGGGGAGATCGGCAATGACACGTTCGCCCTCCGCGCGCGGGTCGGCCCAGTCCGGGTCGGCACTGCCCTGGATGACGAGGACGGGGCTGCGGACGTCGGCCAGCCGCGCCCCGGCGTCGGTGGGGGCGGTCTTCATCATGGCCTGCAGGACTTTCATGCGAGCCGGGTCCTGCATCACCGCGGCAATCTGCGACCGTTCAGCTGCCCAGTCGGTGGGCTTCACGGGTATGGCGATGTCGAGGTACTTCAGCCAGTTGGACACACTCCCGCGGAGCATGGTCTGCAGCAGCTGGAGGGAGGCGGCCCGATAGCGCGGAACGCGGAACATGCCACCGAGGTCCATGGACTGCTTCCGGGTGAACGGTGCAATCTCGACGACGCCGGCAATGAGGTCCGGCGCGTCGGCGGCGGCAATCGTGGCGGCGCCGCCGCTGATGGATTGGCCTACGAGGACTGCGGGACAACCGAGATGTTGCACCAGGGCCACGAGGTCGCCGGCGATGTCGGTACGGCTGTAGCCGTCCCAGCCGGTGCTGGACCCGCCGCAGCCGCGGATGTCCAGGTTTGCGACCCGGTAGCCCGCGGCGACCAATGCCGGCACGACGAAGCGGTACGAACGGCGGCTGTCGCCCATGCCGTGCGCGAGGACCACCAGCGGGCCCTCCCCCTGCAGGTCGTAGGCCAGCCGGTTCGTTCCAATGCTCAGGTACTCAGTCATGATGCCCTCCAGGCACTCGGTGTATGCCATAAAGCTAACTGACTTAGCTAAAAAGCACAATAGGTTAGCTTTCGCAGGTGCTGTCAGGTACACCACAGCGGGGGACGCGGTGGAGTTGTAATCTGGAATTGTGGGTCTGCCACCACGCCATAACGAGAGGATCATGATGTCTCGACTTACTGTGGGGAACATCTTCAAAGTCGCCGTCGCCCTCCTGTTTTTTCCTTTTATGCCTCTCCTGGTGCTGATGATCGGGGTGCGCAGGAGTAACTGGAAGGTGATTCTTGAGGGTGGCCTGTACGTAGCACTTGTCCTGGCTGCCGCCGCCGTCGCCGGGTACAGCGCGCTGGCCGTTCTCTCGTTCTTTGTGATTCTCGGGGTCGTGGCCGTGTCGGCCATGCGGTCCTACATGCTCCGGGACCTGTGGCTGCACCCGCGCGGTCGAGTACCGCAGGTTATGACCCAGCCCGCAGCCTCGGGGCCGCAGGTCCAGCACCCGTCTACGCCGGGGGCATCGAACCCTTCGCCCCCGGAGGACCTGCCACAGGCTTTGGCCTGGTCAGCCGCCCTCGCCCGGCAGAACAAGAACCGGATTCCCACCGAGGCGTATGTCAGCATCCTGGAAACCTGCCAGACGCTGGACGCGGTGATCGACGCCGAAACGCGCCAGCCGCTCGGCGATCCCCAGTTCGAGTACGAACTCACAGCTATGGTGCGTGACTTCCTGCCCAGCGTTCTTCGGAATTACGTGGCCATTCCGCCGAAGATGCTGGAGACCAAACAGGCGAGCGGAAGGACCCCCAACGAGGAACTGGTCGAGCAGCTGCAGCTCCTCGCCGGACAAGCAGACACACTGTACTCGGGCCGCCACCGCCGCACCTCCGCGGAACTGACCACCACGGGCAACTTCCTTCGGGAACGGTTTGGGCACCGCCAGGCCGGCTTCGACTTCGGTATCAAGTAGCCGCCCCGCCGTCGTCGGCTCACCCTTGCCCGACCCGCCCCGCAACCTCCCACACAGCCTGTTCACCCGCCCGAAACAGCCTCGAAACTCCAGTTGGCTAGCGTGATGAAACCAGCTAGAGGAGGACACGATGGACAGAATGCTGATCGGGCGCGACGCCGCTGAGGTGCTGACCAAAGGACTGGGCCGCCGGGGATTCCTCGGAGCCGCGGCGGGCATCGGCGCCCTGGCCTTCACCACCGGGTGCACAACCCAACCGGCCCACGCGCCGTCCCCGGCGGCGGCCGCCCGAGCGGGAAAAACCGGATCGCCTGGCGCCCAGCCGGAGGACATCCTGCAGCCGCACTCCGGCGATATCCCCGGGGACCACTACCTCGTCTCCACCCCCGACGAAGTGCTGTGGGGGTACGTGCCCACCGTGCATGCGACGCCGGTGGCACGGATGAAATCCGGCGAGACCATCACCATCGACGCCCTTTCCCATGAAGGGATCCTGGAAGACCAGGGCCGGGACCCGGTGTCCTTCTTCGGCGGCCACGGCGTTGAAGAAAGCGGGGTGCTTCAGGACGCCGTCGACATTGCCGCCGGCTACAACCGCACGCCGCGGAACTTCGATACCGACGGACCGCACGTCGTCACCGGTCCCGTCGCGGTCGAGGGCGCGGAGCCCGGCGATGTCCTGAAAATCGAAACGCTCGACGCCGTTCCCCGGGTTCCGTACGGCGTCGTCTCCAGCCGCCACGGTAAAGGTTCGCTTGCCGTGCAGCCCGGACCGGAAGCGCCCGCGGGCATCACCTTGGAGGAGGTCATGCCGCCGGTGGACACGGATAACCGCGGCTCCGGCGTTCCCACGGATTATCACAACGTCTCGGTCTTCACCGCGGTCGAGGACGGCAAGGGCGTGATGACCAGCGGCGAGATGAAGGTCCGTTTTCCGCTGCGCCCGTTCATGGGCATGATGGGTGTGGCCTTTGCCGAAACCAGCGGCCTCACCGACCCGGAAGCGAACTCGGTGCCGCCCACGCTTGGCGGGGGCAACATCGACATCCGCCACCTCGGTCCGGGATCCACCTTCTATCTGCCGGTCAAGGCCGACGGCGCCCTGTTCTATGTGGGCGATCCGCACATGGGTATGGGCGACGGCGAAGTGGCGCTGACCGCCATGGAGGGGTCCCTGCGCGGCACCTTCCGGCTGACCGTCTGCAAACCCGGCTCCGGCGACGCTCCGGAACTGGCCCACCGGTATCCGTTCGCCGAGACGGCGGACGCCTGGATCCCCATCGGCCTGTCCGACCCCGACGGCCTTGGTGGCGGCGGAGTGAACAGCGACCTGGATATTGCCATGCGGCGGGCGGTGGTCAATGCCCTGGACTTCCTCGAGCAGGAGAAAGGCATGGACCGCGCCGTTGCCTACGCCTATCTTTCCGCCGCTGCCGACTTTGCCATCTCCCAGGTGGTGGACCGGACCGTGGGTGTCCACGGGCTGATCCGGAAGGCGGACTTCAGCTAGGAAGGTTATCCGAGGCTTTCGAACACCATCGTCGCCTGGATGCGGTCTCCGCCACCGAAACCCTTGCTCCCGCTGCTCGCGGTCGTGATGGTGTGGAGCCGGTAGCCCTTTGCCGCCTGCTCGTTAATGGCCTTCTCCAGGGAGGTCAGGTTGCCCGACCCCGTTCCCAGCAGTTTCTCTTTGAGGATTTCCTGTAAGACGACGTAGTGCGGCATTGCGTAAAGTCCTTTTCGTTGCTGGCTAGTGGGCGCAATGCTACTGCACCTCCTCAAGTAGCCGGCGCGATACTGCTGCCGGGGTGTTGATAACGCTGGGCGCGGCCGGGTGAGCCTACAGTGACGTACATCACGTAAGCCCGGACACATCCACCTGCTTGGAGCGCCAATGACGACTGCCCACAGCACACCGCCCACCCACGAGCTCGGCAGCAGCGAGCGCGTGTGCGTCATCGGCGCCGGCTGCTCCGGAATCACGGCGGCCAAAGTTCTCCACGAACGGGGACTTGCCTTCGACTGCTTTGAACTCTCGGACCGGGTCGGTGGCAACTGGGTGTGGGGCAACAGCAACGGAGTGTCCGCGGCCTACAAGTCTCTGCACATCAACACCTCGCGCAGCCGGATGGAGTTCAGCGACTTTCCGATGCCCGCGAACCTGCCCAATTTCGCACGCCACGATCAGGTTGCGGCGTACTTCGACGCCTACGTCGACCACTTCGGGTTCCGAAACAAGATCACCTTCAACACCGGGGTGGAGCACGTGCAGCCTCTGCCCGACGGCGGCTTCGAGGTTCGGCTGAGCACCGGAGAGACCCGGCGCTACGGCTCGGTCATAGTGGCCAACGGCCACCACTGGGACCCGCGGATGCCGGAGCCGGCCTTCCCCGGCGCCGAAGGCTTCACCGGTGAGCAGATGCACTCCCACGAATACACGGACGAGCAACAGCTCACCGGCAAGCGGATCGTGGTGCTTGGAATGGGCAACTCGGCCATGGATATCTGTACAGATGCCAGCTACCACGCGGCCGAGACCTACCTCTCCCACCGCCGGGGCGTGCACATCATTCCTAAGTACGTCTTCGGCAAGCCCTTCGACGAGATCGGAGCGCACGAGAAGATCCCGTCCCGGGTCCGCTGGGGCGTCGCCCGCGTGGTCATGCGCGCCGCCACCGGCCCAATGTCGCGTTACGGCCTTCAGGAACCCGACCACAAGTTCGCCCAGGCCCACCCGACCGTCTCCAGCCGGATACTCGACAGGCTGGCCCACGGCGACGTGGTCCCGAAGCCCAACATCCAGCGTTTCGACGGTGACAGCGTCATCTTCACCGACGGCACCCGCGTCGCGGCCGACCTGGTGATCTACTGCACCGGCTACAAGATCTCGTTCCCGTTCTTTGACGCCGGCTTCCTCGACCCGTCCGGAGATAACGAGATCCGGCTCTACCAGCGGATGTTCCACCCGACGGTGCCGGGGCTGTACTTCATCGGACTGGTCCAGCCGCTCGGTGCGGTCATGCCGATCGCCGAGCGGCAGTCCGGGCTCGCCGCCGACCATCTCCAGGGCCGTTACACCCTGCCCGAGCGGGCCGCGATGGACGCCGAGATCGACCGCCACCGCAAGGCGATCACCAAAAGGTACGTCGCCAGCAAGCGGCACACCATCCAGGTGGATTTCGTCGATTACATGCGTGCCCTACGCAGCGAGCGCGATGCCGGAGCGCGGCGCAGAACCGCTGTGCAGGCCGCAACCAACCGTGTGGGGGCCTGACATGGCCGGGAACACTGAGCAGCACTCACGCCGCGTCGCCGTCGTCACCGGCGCCGCCCGCGGCATCGGGCACGCCACCGCGGCCCGTCTGTTGCGCCGCGGATGGATAGTCGGCGCGTTCGACATCGAAAGTCACGGCCTATCTGAGCTCAAGGACATCGCTGCCGCGCACGGCACCACCGTCGTCACCGGAACGCTCGATGTCCGGGATGCCCAGCAGTGGCGCGAAGCCCTGGCGTCCGTTTGCGAGGATCACTTGGACCTACTGGTCAACAACGCCGGGCTGCTGGCCGCCGGACCGTTCGTTGATACCGATCTCGAACGGCACCGGGCACTCGTGGACGTCAACGTTCTGGGCACCATCAACGGTGCCCATACCGCGTTCCCGTACCTGAAGAACGCTGACAGACCGGTGCTGCTCAACCTGGGATCCGCCTCAGCCATTTACGGGCAGCCCGATCTTGCCACCTACGGCGCCACGAAGTTCGCGGTCCGCGGCCTGACCGAGGCACTGGAACTGGAATGGGCGGAGCATGGCATTGCCGTGCTCGATCTGTGGCCTCTGTTCGTCAATACCGGGATGGTCAAGGGCGTCAATATCGGAGCAATCCAGTCGTTCGGCGTGCGGCTGAACGAAACCGATGTTGCCGCAGCCGCTGTCGCCGCCGTGGAACGCAGCATCAGGTCCCGCCGCAGCCCGAACTGGCCCCGCAACGTCCACCATGCCGTCGGATCGCAGGCACGCTTCCTGGCCGCGCTCTCCCAGGTGACTCCGAACTGGGCCAACCGGCTCCTCACCGAGCGTCTCACCCGGCGGCCGTCTGCCTCCTAGGTCCCTTCGGGACTATCCGCCCAGCGTTTTGCGGAGTTACGTGGCCATCCCGTTCAAGATGCTGGAAAATAAAACAGGCAAGCGGAAGAGCCCCAAATCAGGGATTGCTCGGGCAGCTGCAGGTTCTCTCCGGGCAGGCCAACACAACACCCAGCCCCGCCTAGCTGAGGAGAACCCGCATGTACCGCAATTTCCGCATCACCGCACCCGTCCTTGTCGCGGGCCTGGCAGTCATCACCGGATGCACCGCGGCCCCGGCCCCGTCCCCGGAGGAAACCGGAACACCCTCATCAACCAGCGTCGGAACACCCGAAAACACCTCCACGGCCTCCCCGACGGACCTAAGCGCATCAACCGCACCCGCTGGCTCCGGTGCGACGATCACCCTCAGCCGCGGGCAGGAACATAAAATTACGGAAGCGAACACGAGCGTCAGCATTACCTGCTCCGGCGGCGGGGACATCGACGTCGAGACCAGTGGCTCCTCCGTGCAGACCACTGGTCAATGTGAGGACATCGATATCCAGGGCAATGGCAACACAGTCAGTGGCGAGGACGCGGAAAGCCTCGAGATTGAGGGCAGCAATAATGAAGCCACCCTCAGCAATGTGCCCGACATCGATGTGGACGGAACCGCGAACACTGTCGGCGTCGAGGAAACCCGTGACATCGACGTCGAAGGAGAGAACAACACCGTCACGTACACCTCCGGGGACCCCGTGATCGAAACCGAGGGTACGAACTCCGTCGCGGCCCGATGAACACGGGCGTTGCCCCGCCCAGCACTTAACAGGACAGTGGCCGCCAAAAACAAAAACCGGACCACCCCCTGAGGGGTGGTCCGGTTTTGTTCACGATCTAAAAGCAGTGCTCCGCGGCCGGGAACTTACACGCGGTGCGTGCTGGCCAGCGGGCATGCCCACGTATCGACCCCGCCGCGGCCCACCCTGTTGATATAGGTGGTGACGTCCCGCAGGGATTGCCCAAACGCGGTTTCGGTGTACCGCACCCCCAACTGCTCACAGTGCTGGCGGACCAGCGGGGCGACTTTGCGCAGGTTCGGGCGGGACATGGAGGGGAACAGGTGGTGCTCAACCTGGAAGTTCAGTCCGCCCATAAAGGTATCCACCCACCGGCCGCCGGTGATGTTGCGGCTCATCAATACCTGGCGCCGCAGGAAATCGATGCCCGCGTCCTTGGGCGCGATCGGCATGCCGATGTGGTTCGGGGCGAAGGAGATACCCATGTACAGCCCGAAGACGGCGAGCTGGACGCCGATGAACGCTGCACCCTTGCCCGGTGAAAGAACCATGAAGACCAGCACCACATAACTGACCAGGCGCACAGCGATGAAGCTAAGTTCCACCCACCGCCGCTTGATCCGGCCCTTGCCCAGTACCCGTTTGATGCCCTGCACATGCAGGTTGACTCCCTCAAGCAGGAGCAGTGGGAAGAAAAAATATCCCTGTTTGGTGGCAAGCCAGCGCGTCAAACGGTTCGTGCGTGCTTCGGCTGCCTCGGGGGTGAAGGCCAGGACACCGGGAGCGATGTCCGGGTCCGTGCCGATTTTGTTCGGTGCGGCATGGTGCTTGCTGTGTTTTGCATTCCACCAGCCAAGGCCCATGCCGGCGAAGAGATTAACCACGATCAGCGAAACCCACTCGTTCCACTTCGGCGACACGAAGATCTGCCGGTGTGCGGCGTCGTGCCCCAGGAACGCGATCTGCGTCATCAGTAACGCCAGCACCACCGCGGTCACCATCTGCCACCAGGTGTCCCCCAGCAGGATGAAAGCCAGGGCCAGCACCAGACCCATCAGGGTTACCCCGATCAGCTTGGCCCAGTAGTAGCCGTAGTTCCGGCGCATATAGCCGGCTTCCTGGATCTGCCGGGTCAAAGCCGTGAAGTCGCTGAGGTGCCGTTGGCGGGCCGGGCCAGCTGGCCGGTGTTTGCCTTCTCCACTCGAATCCACGCTGGTACCCGTCATAAGGGCGTCTTCCATTCATTCACTTTCATATCGGCTGTCAGTCCTAAGTGCGCTTATCTTATCTGGAAAGACTGCTTCTCCGTTTCATTGCCATGGCAGGACGGTCAGCCGTGTTGGCGCACAAAAGGGCCCCCAACTTCAAGTCAACGACCCCCAACCGAGCGGAAGCGGCAAGGGATTCAGCGTCCCTTGGCTCCCCGGCAGTCCGCGAGCCGCGAGTCAGCCCGCGCTCTTGCGGTCCTCGCGTTTGCGCTGGGCCCGGGCCGCCAGGAACAACAGGGATCCGATCGCCACGTAGACAGCCGAACTCAGCCAGATGGCCGCGCTTTGCTGGGAGAGGAGCGCAATGCTCGCGATGATGGCGAGGACCGGCATGAACCGGGGCGCGGAGAAGTGGTCATGGTCGACCTTGTCCTTTTTGAGGACGAGGACGCTGACGTTGGCGGACAGGAACACCAGCAGCAGGAGCAGCACGGTGGTTTCGGCCAATGAGGCGACATTTCCGGTAAGGGTCAAAATGATCGTTAGTCCGGCAACCACAACAATGGAGACCCAGGGGGTGCGGCGGCCCGGCAGCACGCGGCTGAAGGCGCGGGGGAGCAGTTCCGCTTCCGCCAATCCGTAACCGACGCGGCTGGCCATGACCATAAACAGCAGCGCTCCGTTGGCGATCGCGATCAGGGCAATGATGCTGAAAAGCCAGGGCGGGATGCCCACACCGCTGGCTGCGACGACGTCGAGCAGGGGGCCGGTGGACTCGGCCAACTCGGATGGCTCCACCACGATGACCGCGCCGAGGGCGATAAGAAGGTAGACGAACCCGGCGGTGCAGATGGCTCCGAAGAGTGCGCGGGGGTAGGCCTTGGACGGGTTGCGTACTTCCTCGGCCATGTTCGCTGCCGCTTCGAAGCCGAGGAAGGAGAAAAACGCGACGATCGATGCGGCGAACGCGCCTTCGAGGGGCGGTACGTCCGGCGCGAATTCCAGGAGCCGCGCCGGTTCCCCGTTGCCGGCGGCGAATACAATGGCGCAGACGACAATGACGAGGACGAGGCCGGAGACCTCGATGACGGAAGCTATCAGGTTCGCGGTAAGGGACTCCTTGACGCCGCGCAGGTTGATCAGGGTCAGCACGATGATGAAGGCGACCGCTGCGGGGGCCGACGGCACATCGAAGAGCGCTGTAAGGTAATCGCCGGCGAAGGCGTTCGCGAGAGCAGCGGCTGTGGTGATTCCCGAGGCCATCATCAGGAAGCCAACGAGGAATGACACGTAGGGGATGCCAAAAGCCCGGTCGGCGTAGCGCGCGGCTCCTCCAGCGTGCGGGTACTTGGTGATCAGTTCCGCGTAGGTCGTGGCGGTGAGCAGGGCGACGACCAGGGCGATCAGCAGGGGGATCCAGATCGCGCCGCCGACGTCGGCTGCCATGGTGCCCACCAGGGTGTAAATGCCGGCACCGAGGGTGTCACCCACGATAAACCCGTACAACAGCAGCGCGCCGATGGCCCGCTTCAGCCCGGGTGATGATTCTGGCGTGGTTGTGCCGGGATCTTTCGTCATTGGGCTATTGGATTCCGTTTGCGGTCCCTGCGCAACTACTTGGGCGAAATCCAGTGCACCAAAGCCTTGAGGCAAGTAGACGAACACTATTTACCGGCTGGCAAACCTATCGGCAGCCACCAGGGTTAGTCTCAGCCCATGAGCGTATTCCCACAGGTGCTTCACACGGTTCTCGACACTACCGATGTGCGCGGGCTGGCAGAGTTCTACCGTCATCTGCTCGGACTCCAGTATCGGCCAGGAGATGAGCCGCCCGTGGGTGAGGGCATGCCTGACGACGTCGATTGGCTCGTTCTGACTGATGGGCAGGGCAACCGCAAGCTTGCTTTTCAGCACGTTGATCATTTGAAGAGGACAACATGGCCGGCGCCTGATGTGCCGATGCAGATGCACCTCGACCTAACAGTTCCTGACCGGGAGACACTCGACCATCACCACTCCAGGGCGCTGGCGTTGGGGGCAGAGCTCCGATTCGATCGTACGGACCACCTGGACGAGCCGTTGTACGTTTACGCCGATCCGGCCGGTCATCCGTTCTGCATCTTCGTAGCCTGAAGCATGACGTCCGCTGTCAGTTGAAGGATCCTTCACAGATTCAAGGTTTAGAGGTGCTTCTTCATTTTCGTGGTCACTATTTCGTAACCCATCGATTCATAGAGACCTCGGGCGCCGTGGTTGAATCCGAAGACGCTGAGTCCAAGAGTGTGGGCGCCTTGGGAACGCGCGTAGTCTTCCGCTAGCTTCATCGCCTTCCGGCCTAGCCCTTTGCCGCGATGCTCCTCATCAACGACTATGTCCCACACCCACCAAGAGCGATTATCTTCAGAACTGTCAGTTCCAATCCAGAGGTAGCCAATGGTTGTGCCAGTACCGTCAAGAACATCGAACACGGCGTTATCCATGGTTGGAGTGTTCTCAGGAAACGCGGCATTGAGGCTCTCATAGGCACGCCGATGTGCCTCTTGCGGGGATTCGCCTGCCGTAATGAGATCGGATGCGTATTCGGTGCGGCTTCGTTCCATCCAGGCGGGGAATTGTTGGGCGCTGAGAGGAATGAGCTGAACAGTCATTTGGTCAGCCTGACAGCAAGATGCAGGAGCGGCAAAAGTCGTTACAGGGATCCTCGCGGAGAGCGTCCCGCGAGATACGCAGAGCAAGCCCACTGCCAATGAAACTTTGTGCCCCGTAAGCCGGTCCATGGCCGGCCAAGCGGATACCCCAAACCGGCGCTTCTATGACTCGTGAGAACATCATCGAGTGACCGACGCCACTTCGCTTGAGCTGCCGCCCCTATATGAGTCCCTGACCTGGCTCACTCCGCTTTCCGAGGAACGTGCCGCTCACCTTGTGGCGTTCTTGTCCGACCCGGCGCCGGCTGAGGTTCTGGACATGGGGTGCGGATGGGGCGAACTACTACTTCGGGTTATGGCATCGGCCCCGCAGGCACGGGGGCGCGGAGTGGACAGTGCTTCCGCATCCATCGACCGAGCGAGGCAACAGGCATTGACTCGTGGGCTGCTCAACAGAGTGACGTTTGATTCGATGCCTGGGCTGGAAGCTCAGGATCGCCCCGCAGACGCTGTCATCTGCATCGGCGCGAGCCAGATCTGGGGGCCGCCGGTAGAGGACGCGCAGCCGCTCGACTACGCCGCGGCCCTGCGTGCACTTCGAGCTCTGGTGCTCCCCGGCGGCCGGCTCGTCTACGGCGAGGCGATCTGGTCAGCAACACCTCATCCGGCTGCTACCGCTCCTCTGGCTGGACGTGATGACGAGTACCTGACAGCAGATGCGTTACGCGAGCAGATCCGCGCCGTTGGTTTCGAGGTGGTGGACGACGACCAGGCAAGCGTTCAGGAGTGGGACGTCTTCGAGACCGGATACCGCGACAGGTTTACCCGTTGGCTGGAAACGCATGATGCCGACCATCCCGCCGCAGGGCAGGTCCGTCGGCAATATGAGGAACAGCGCGCTGCATATGAAGAGGGCTACCGGGGCGTCCTCGGGATGGCGTATTTCTGCCTTAGGGGGTAGGAGTCCTCAGCACCTCGCCGTCATCTGGCGCGCAGACATGCTGGCGTTCCACCCGGGGATCCCTTGCGGGACAGTCCGATCTTGCACGTTGATGACGGGGAGTTTCTATCGTCGGTGGGTCGATTCGTCGTACGCGCGTCCTGGGTCCGATGATGGGCCCATGAATTCTCTCCACGGAATCGATGTCGCCGCTGAGCTCCGGCAGGTCCACGCTCATTGGACCCCACGGGTCATTGGGCGCGTGAACGATCAGTACGTGAAGGTCGCGAAGCTGCTCGGTGAGCTGGTCTGGCACGCCCACGACGCGGAGGATGAGATGTTTCTCGTCATCTCCGGTCGGTTACGCATCCAGCTGCCCGATGCTGAGGAGGTCGTACTCACGCCGGGCCAGTTCTACGTCGTTCCCCGCGGGGTTCAGCACAATCCGATCGCGGACGAGGAGGTCGAGATCGTCCTCATCGAAACCGTCACTACCGCGCACACCGGCGACGTCGTCGTGGAGGGCACCGTTCCGGTCGAGAGGCAGGTCGGCGACTTCCGCTGATCTACACCTAAAACTTCGCGTCTCAACGTATGCAATAAGCCGAGCCGCTTATGGGATCTGCTGTGTAGTTCTCCGGTCATCGGTCACGTCGAAGCCCAACGCGGGGTCGGCAGGTAGAGGAAAACAATGGTCACCATGGCGGATTTGCCCGCACACTAGCTGCAGGGACGGCTAGAGAACGGGGAGGCTATGAGCGCGGAGTTGGTCATCAGTGTTCAGGGGCTGGAGAAGGCTTTCGGGAGATTCCAGGCTCTGAACGGGCTGAACCTACAGGTTGAGCGTGGGCAGGTGCACGGTTTTCTGGGGCCAAACGGTGCAGGGAAGTCAACAACTATCCGCGTGCTCTTGGGGCTGTTGAAGGCCGACGCCGGAGACCTGCATGTCCTGGGAAAGGATCCGTGGCGGGACGCCGTGCCGCTGCATCGGCGGCTTGCCTATGTGCCGGGCGATGTCGCGTTGTGGCCGGGCATGACGGGCGGCGAGGCCATCGACCTGCTGGGATCGCTCCGCGGCGGGCTGGACGAGGGGCGGCGGGCGGAACTGATCCAGCGGTTTGAGCTGGATCCCGCGAAGCGGGGCCGCCAGTACTCCAAGGGGAACCGGCAAAAGGTAGCCATCGTCGCCGCCCTGGCCTCCGACGTCGAGCTCCTGATCCTCGACGAGCCAACCAGCGGTCTGGACCCGCTGATGGAGAACGTCTTCCAGGAAGTGATCGGTGAGGCAAAGCAACGCGGCACCACGGTGCTGCTCAGCAGCCATATCCTCGCCGAAGTCGAAACCCTCGCGGACCGGGTGAGCATTATCCGGGACGGACGGATCGTGGAGGAAGGCACGCTGGCCCAGCTTCGCGGGCATACCACCACCGCCGTCCACGCCACTCTGGAACGGAACCCACAGCCCGGCCAGCTGACCGCGTTCGGGGACGTGCACCTGGACGGCAGCAAACTCACGGCTGTGGTGGAGTCCGCACGGGTGGGTGAGGCAATGGCAGCACTCACCCCGTTCGGCATCACATCGCTGACCGTTGAACCGCCCTCGTTGGAGAGCCTCTTCCTGCGGCTGTACGACGATGACACCCGGGCGCGCCCATGAGTAACGCCCTGACGGGTACCGGACCCCTGCTGCGTGCTACTGTCCGGTTCGACGGACGCAGCTTTGTGCCGTGGATCCTGATCGCGACGGCGCTCTCTGCGTCCTCCGTGCTCGTCTACCCATGGGTCTTTCCCACCCAGCAGGACCGCCTCGGACTCGCCCTTGCCATTGGCTCCAACCCGGCCCTGGGCCTGATCTTCGGGCCGGCCTACGATCTGAGCACCGACGACGGTTTCAACGCCTGGCGCAGCCTCGCCCTGGGCGGATTCCTCGCCGCACTCGGATCGATTTTCACCGTCACCCGGTCCAGCCGGGGCCAGGAGGACTCCGGACAGGCCGAGCTTCTGGCATCCGGTGTGCTGGGCCGGAGCAGCCGTCTTCTGGCGGGAGTGAGCCTGGCCCTGATTGGCTCGACGGCTCTCGGAACCGTTGCCGGAGTCGTCACTTCCTGGTGCGGCGGCGGCTGGAATGCCTCCCTGCTGCTGGGAGCAACGTTCACTGCCACCGGTTGGATGTTCACTGCGGTCGCCGCTGTGACCGCGCAGCTGGGATCCGATGCGCGGACGGCGAACTCACTGGCCGTCGGCACCTTCGGCGCACTGTTCCTGCTGCGCGGCTTCCTGTATTCGGTGGAGGCACCGGACTGGACGTCCTGGATAAATCCGTTGAGTTGGATGACGGAAACCCGGCCGGCCAGCGGCAACCACTGGTGGCCCCTGCTCCCCGCAATGGCCCTCACCCTCGTCCTGCTCGGTATAGCCTTCCTGCTGCAGTCGCGGCGAGACTTCGGGCAGGGGGCAATCGTCCCCGGGCCCGGCCCCGCCCGGGGCAGGGTTGGAACTCCGTGGAGCCTGGTGGTCCGGCTGAACCGCGCCCCGCTCCTGACGTGGACCGTTGCATTCATGATTATCGGGGTGGTCTTCGGGTTTTTTGCCCGCTCCTTTAAGGAGATCCTGAGCGGTGACAGTGCAACCGCCTCGGTTCTCGCATCCGGTGCAGCCACGCCGGATGGCCTCGCGCCGGCCTTCCTGGTGACGATCCTGAGCCTGGTCGGTATTCTCGCGGCCATTCCCGGCGTGCAGATCCTGCAGAAGGTGCGGATCGAGGAACTGGAGGGCCGGCTGGAGCCCGTTCTGGCCGCCGCCGTTCCGCGCTCCCGTTACTTCACGGCAAACGTCATGCTCGCATTGGCCACACCAACCATCTACCTGCTTCTCGCTGGAGCCATCATCACGGCGCTGGCCTCTGGGGACCTGGGCATCGACGCCGGCAAGGTTCTGCTGCAGGCCGTCGTGACGGTTCCGGCCGTATGGACGGCCACCGCTGTCTCGGTGGCGGTCGTCGGTGCGCGGCCGCAGGTGGTAATCGCGTCCTGGGCTGGTGTGTTTATTTCCTTCGTGCTCACGTTGCTGGGCCCGACGTTCAGGCTCTGGGACTGGGTACTGGCGATCAGTCCGTTCTGGCACGTTCCCAACGTTTCCGTCGACGACGCCGGCTGGGCCGGGTTGGCGGGAATCTCCGCCGTCACCGCCGTGTTCCTGCTGATCGGTTTCACTGGTTTTCGCCGTCGGGACCTCGATGGGTAGCCATCCGTCGCCGATGGAGCCGAGGAGTGGCGTTTAGACGTCGCGGCGGGGTCCCCACTCGGACGCAGGGGTGTGGCCGTTAGCTCCGGGTCGCAAACCGGACCTGAATTCGTTTGAGTTCAGCGCGTGGAAGTACTGCGGTCACGACGCCGCCGCCTGCGAGACGGGTTCCGATACCGTACACGAACGGGTCAGTATCGACCTCTGCACCGGGTACGTCGACTCCGTTGACGACGGTTCTGGCTTGGCCATTGACCATACGGCCGGTCACTGCGGGGGCGTGCTGGTCCCAGGGTTTGCCGCCGGGCCAGAGCTCCTGCCGGTACTGGTTCATCAAGATGTGGTTGACATGATCAGCCAGGAGGCTTTGAAGCGAGTGCTCGGACGGCTCCCGGTGCCAAGTGGTTCGCACGGCCTCCCACAGCTGCGGATATTGCATTCGCTCCACCTGTTCGATCAGCCAAGGGGGCCGGGGCCATGGCGGAACTTCCTCGATCGCCCTTCGGGTCTCCTCGTCGAGGTCCGCGAGGTTGACCGGGTCGGAGCGATCGTCCGGGTTTCGCCAGAGAGTGTAGGTGATGCTCGCTGTCATTTCGCTGTACCCACGTTCATCCAAGGCGGAGTTCAGGCTGACTAAGTCCGTGTCCTCCAGCGCCGGCTGGGGCATAAGCCCCAGCACCGGAATAGGCATGCGCTTCAGATTCTCGACCCATTCAGCACGGGGGTCGGGGGCGTCTTCGGGGATAATGCCAGCCAGTCTCATGCCTAGACTATGAATCAAACGAGGGTGCCTGTAAACGGGAATGGGTTGCAGGCCAAATGTCCCGCTAATGGATCCCTTAGCGGGCCGTGCGCATAGGAGGTTACGGATTTCGAGCCGGATCAACGTCACAACGTCTGGTTAGGATGAGGGGTGACCAGCCTAGCCACCTTGTGGCCACCCTTCGGATTAGTTCTCTCCACTCCACGTTTGGTTCTGCGACCGATCCAAGATGCAGACTTGCCCGCTGCCGTGGAAGCCGCGGAGGCTGGCATACATCCCCCAGGGCAGATGCCTTTTTCCCATCCGTGGACGGAGGCACGCCCTGAAGATCTTCCCGCAAACACTGCACGACGGATTTGGCGGCACGTGCAGAATCGACACCGGAGAAGTGGGCACTCCACTTCGGAGTCTGGAGAGGCAACGACTTTGTCGGGTGTCAGGACTTGAGTGCCGAAGGGTTTGGCACTCTCAAGACCGTGTCAACGGGCTCCTGGCTCCGCCAAGATGCTCAGGGCCAAGGCCTAGGCAAGGAAATGCGAACGGCAGTCATCCTCTACGCGTTCGATTGGTTGAAGGCGGACACCGCTGTTTCCGAGGCAGCAGTCTGGAACTCGTCTTCTCTGGGTGTGTCAAAATCTTTGGGTTACGAGCCCAACGGGATTTTCAGGGAATCTTGGAAACCTGCGGAATTAACAGAGGTTCAGTACCTGCGCCTAAGTTCGGAAAGGTTTATACGGCCCGCCTGGAACCTAGACGTGAGAGGACACGTACGTTCCGCAGACTATCTTGGGATTCCTCTTAACGACGGCTAGGTTCAATGCCACTGGGATTTTTTGAGAAACCGCCCTCACTCACAAGGCAACCCAAGTGCCCGTAAGCCGGTGCCGTGCTGCGACAGCCTGGCGCCACCCTCATGGGTTCGGGGGCGCCGCCAGCAAGATCCCACTTGCGGGCGCATGTGAGGCTACCTCACGTGTCGAATCGTACGCCTTCGGCCCTTGGCCGACGGATTGCGAGCAGGATCAGGACGAAGGTAGGGGAAGGTCGGCATCATTCCGCGCTGCAGATAGGGACTCTTGGGCCAGCTCCGGAGGCGTGAACGAACTATGCCTACCACCAGCAATCCTTGCGAGACGATCCAGCAAGCTGTAGGCAACGTCCATATTCTCAAGACCATCAAGACCGGAGAGGGCAGCTTCTCATGCTTCCTCCCACCGAGGGCTGTCCGCGTGTATTCCTGCCTCAAGCTCCGCCAGGGCCTGCCGAACGTAAACCTCCTCGTCAGAAGGTTGTAAGACTAGACTCGCCCCCAATATGAGCAGCAGCACCATAATCAGGCCTGCAGTCTTCGTATGCCGGTCACGTAGGAACCTCCTGCGGGACGGTGGCGGCAGTTGGCATGCGGTTTCTCGGGTGCCTCAACGTGAGCCGGTGAACTCTGCAGTGCCATACTGGCGAAGTGCTCAACGATTACTGGCCTCTCGCCCAATTGAAGCTCGCAACCAAGCGTTTGGAACTCCGCGTTCCAAACGATGACGAGTTATCCGAACTGGCTCAGGTCGCGGCCATCGGTGTGCACGAGCCTGGTCAGCAGCCCTTCTTGACACCATGGACGGATCTTCCTCCTCGTGAGAGGGCACTCCACGTGATGCAGCAGCACTGGAGCCGCAGGGGCACGTGGTGTGCGGAGGATTGGGCATTGGAAATGGGCATATTTAATGCAGACCAGCCGGTAGGCATGGTCACGCTGAAGGCACGCAATTTTTCTGTACTGCGTGAGGTAAAAACCGAGTCGTGGCTTGGCCTTGAATTTCACCGGCAGGGCATTGGTACTGAGGCTCGGACAGCCTTGCTGAGTTTTGCTTTCGAGAGACTAGGAGCCGTCACCGCGCTGACCGAGGTGTTCCAGGACAACATTGGTTCGCAAGGCGTCTCGCGTAGGCTCGGCTATCGTCCCGATGGCATCTCGCGGGACGTCCTCGCCGGGCGGGTTGTAGTCTCCGACCGTCTACGCCTCGATGTTTCAGACTGGGCCACGCCCGATCCCACGGATCTGGCAGTGACCGGTCTGGCGAAAGCTCTTCCGTTCTTCAGTGCTTAGGAAAAACTCGGAGGGACGACGCCCGTAGGCGGAACCCCATGTGGGCCATACTATTGCCCATACTGAATCTGCCTTCTGCATGTGGAAGTTTGGTATCCCCTTCCCAGGTGCACGAGGGGTTGGTTGTGCCTATGTTCGTAGGCCGGTCCCTCAGCGCATTCCCTGGGCCACTTCGCCTCCTCAGACAGGGGTCGCCCGCAGCACGGTATACCGGATCGTGCAGCGCACCCCCTCAAGCAGCAGTTGACGCCTTGCGCATCCACGGGCCTGCCTGCGGCCCGGTGCCCACAAGGCGCACCCGCCAACGTGCGTCCGCGTCGCCGTCGCCGTCGCCGTCGACCACATGACTAGGCTGGGGAGATGGCAACAGTAATCCTCGTGCGGCACGGCCGCACCACAGCGAACGCCTCCGGTGTGCTGGCCGGCCGGACCCCCGGCGTCGAACTCGACCAGGTGGGCCGCGACCAGGCGGCAGCAACCGGCGACCGGCTCGCCGTCGTACCCCTCGTCGGAGTGGTGTCCAGCCCGCTCGAGCGCTGCCGCCAGACTGCACAGTTCATCCTCGACCATCAGTCCGGGACCCCGCACGCACCGGTCGACGTCGACCTCACCGAGTGCGACTACGGCTCCTGGCAGGGCCGCACGCTCGAGGAGCTCGCGAAGGAGAAGCTGTGGGCGACGGTGCAGTCGCAGCCCTCCGCCGTCACCTTTCCCGGCGGCGAGTCCATGGCCACGATGCAGGCCCGCTCGGTTGCGGCGATCCGGCGCCACGATGCAGCGTTCGAAGCCGAACACGGGCCGGGGGCCGTGTGGGTGGCGGTAAGCCACGGCGACATCATCAAGTCGGTCCTCGCCGACGCGCTCGGCATGCACCTGGACATGTTCCAGCGCATCAACGTGGGCCCGGCTTCCGTGTCGATCGTGCGCTACGGCACGGGACGTCCCACCGTCCTCGCGACCAACACCGACGCCGGGGACCTGTCCTGGCTGGCGGCCAGCACGACGTCGGACGATGCCCCGGTGGGCGGTGGCGCAGGTCACGCGGCGCCGCCCGCCCGATGAGCCTAGAGTAGTTCTATGCCTACAACCGTTCACGAGTTCGAGTGGCCCGACCGCGTCGTCGTCGGCACTGTCGGCGTCCCCGGGCAGCGCACGTTCTACCTGCAGGTGCGCACCGGGAAGCAGATTGTCAGTATCGCCCTGGAGAAGCTGCAGTCGGCCCAGCTCGCCGAGAAGATCGACGAGATCCTCGACCAGCTCATGACCGTCGAGGGCAACCCCTTCCACGTTCCCGCGAGCACTCCCCTGGAGCTCGTCGACAATGACGACCTCGAGACGGTTCAGGAACAGTTCCGTGCCGGCGTGATGAGCCTGGGCTGGGACCCGACGACGGCGCAGCTCGTCATCGAGGCCTACCCCCTCGACGACGTGGATGAGGACGACGACGGCTTCCTCGAGGACGACGACGACGAGACCGACGACGCCACTGAGGTGCTGCGCGTCAGCATGCCGGTCGGCACCGCCCGGGCCTTCGCGAAGCGCACGCGGGAAGTGGTGGGCGCCGGGCGTCCGATCTGCGTGATCTGCGGTCAGCCGATCGACGCCGACGGGCACACCTGCGAATTCCCCGAGGCCTGATGCCCGCGCCCGACCTGGGAACCGACGAGCTCACGCTCACCGGCCGCATTACGACGGCGACCAACGCCACCTTCCTGGGCAGCATCGGTGACGCGGCCGTCGTGTACAAACCGATCGCCGGCGAGAAGCCGCTGTGGGACTTTCCCGACGGGTGCCTCGCGCACCGCGAGGTGGCCGCCTATCTCGTGTCGGAGGCGTTGGGCTGGAACATCGTGCCGCGCACCTGGATGCGGGACGGGCCGCTTGGTGAGGGCATGGTCCAGCTCTGGCAGGAGACGGACCCGGAGCAGACCGCGGTGGACCTGGTGGCTGTTGATGACGTGCCGGAGACCGGGTGGAAAGAGGTCCTTCAGGGTCAGGACGAAAACGGGCGGATCGTCTCCCTTATACATGAGGACACTCCGGCGCTGCGGCGGATGGCCGTGTTCGATGTCCTGGTCAACAATGCCGACCGCAAGGGCGACCACATCCTCGCCATGGCCGGCGGGCACCGGTACGGGGTGGACCACGGACTCACCTTCCATCACGAGCACAAACTTCGCACGGTGCTGTGGGGTTGGATCGGGGACTCGTTGAGCGCCGAGGAACTCGAGGGTGTTGACCGGGTTCTCTTGGGGCTCGAGGGCGAGTTGGGCTCGCAGCTGGCGAAGTTGCTCACCGCCGAGGAGATCGCTTCACTTGCCGCGCGCTGCGCCCGGCTGCGTTCGGCCGGGGTTTTCCCGGCTCCGAGCGGCGACATGCCTGCGGTTCCCTGGCCGCTGTTCTAGATCCGTCGGCCCGCCGGACGCCAGCGCTGCACGGGAAACCAGCCCACTGTTCGAGCGCAGGAGGCCAGGCTGAACCCCGCAAGGTTACCCGAGCGACGGCCGTTCGTGCTGGAACTTTTCGAGCACTTCGTTTACCTCTACTGGATAGTTCTGGGAGGGCGGGTAGGACTTAGGAACGGCGAGCTTGATGAGTTGCGACTGGGCTGGATAGCTGACATGCCCGTGCAGCGCGAGCTGCATGAGCTGGTTGGCGTACTCGTCCGGGTTCCAGGATTGAGACCACGTAAACGCGGTGTAGCCTGGCCGCGCAGCGAGTGGATCGAAGCCCCAACGTTCAATTCGCAACTGCGCCTCGTGAGCCACGGTCTGGTCAACTCTCGCCGCCCGCTGTCGGATATGACGCAGTACCAGAAAGACGACGCCTATACCTAGGAAAAATACCAATGGAAACAGAGTCGCTGGCATAGATGCGTGAGGGCTGATGGCCTCGCAATCGGCTTCACTAAATAGGAAATTCTCGGGGTCATTGAGCTGTGCCAGGCACTGCTCGTAGGTGAAGCCGCCAGCAGGTTCACGAGATGGCAGCACGTTCGCCACGAAAATCTGCAGAGTGAAGCTGACCGCGTACAGTGCCGCGATAACCAGGCTCAAGATAGCCGCGATTCTCAAACCATTCTGCTTAAGGCGAGCAGGCTGTTTCAAGAACCGATGCTTTTCGGCGTCGGGGGTTTCTGCTTGCGCTCGTCCGATGACGCGTGCCCATGCTGCAAGCCAGGTAGCTTCCCGGTTCCGGAGGAACTGCGCGAGGCTGACTGCTCGCTCTCGCCATGCTACGAACGCGACTCCATCGGGTGTCTGACTCCACATGGCGAACTGATGGAGTTTGTCCTGCTCGTTCCTCGCGCGTTGGAGTTCAAGCTGTTCCTCGGCAGCTTGTGCGGCGCGAGCCGACTGGAATGCGGCAGCCGCCTGGAATCCAGCTCCCACCCACGCGCCCGTCGCAGCGCTTTGCGCTGCCCTTGAGGTCGCTGCGTTACTTTGGGCTGCGGATGCGGCCGAGTCGGCTGTGCTTTGTGTGTTGCGTTCGATATTGCGAACGGAATCACTGAATTTGCCCATGGTTGTCTCGTTTCATTGTCGCGATACGTGAAAGTCGCCATCAGATGAGCCGAAACGAGTTTGAGATACCGCCGCTGGCGAAGCGACTGGCGGGAGTTCCCATCTGGTCAGACAAAGCGGACTCCGCTCGTCTAATAGCCGATCCTACTAGAACATGAGCTTTCAATTAATGACATTCCTATGTCGAGTTTGCGGCAATACTGACCTATAAGCCTGTCCACGGGCCGTGTCCTCTTCATCATTCCCTGGTGCCAATTCGCAGGGCGGGATATACCCCAAACGCTGATTTCCGGGCCTAGGTCCGTTGAACAGCGACTAAAGGCTTACACGGCCGCGTAGCTCTACGTCCCACCGTCAGCACGCTTGCGGCGGGCGGGATCGGTCACGCGATGCATCAACGCGGCGGTCCCGCGGCGGCTCATCACTCGGGCGGCGCTCGCGCTGACGCGGTTTAGCGGGCCGTCGATCACGCTCGGGCCCGGGTTGCGACGGGCCAGATGAGTGAGGGCGGTGGCGACGACGTCGTCCGGCGTACGCATCCGGGCACCTGCAGTGGCATCGTCGGTGCCGACGACGGCGTTGAACTCCGTGCTGGTGGCGCCGGGCGACAGGGCGAACACGGTGACACCCGTGCCGCGGGTCTCGGCCCACAGTGACTCAGTAAAGCTCAGGACGAACGCTTTGGCCGCTCCGTAGACGGCCATCCGCGGCGTAGGCGTGTACGCGGCCATACTGGTGACATCGATTAGAAACCCTTTGCCCGCCTTCACCATGCCGGGCAGGAACGCCGCACTGATCTGGACCGGTGCACTGATGTCGACGGCGATCTCCTGGGCCAGCCGGTGGGGATCCTCCTCGACGAAGTCGCCGAATGTGCCGAAGCCGGCATTGTTGATGATCCCCGTGACTTGCAGCCCTGCCGCCGCGACCGCTGCGGTGAGGTCCTTGCCCACCGAAGGTGACCCCAGGTCCTGGGTAATCGCGGTGACGGTCACCCCGTGAGCCGCCGTGAGCTCGGCGGCGAGAGCGTCGAGGCGGTCCCGGCGCCGGGCGACTAGCACGAGGCTGGCTCGGCGGGCGGCTAACGTGCGGGCAAAGGCCGCGCCGATGCCTGATGACGCCCCAGTGATGAGGATGGTTTGATTCGGAAAGTCCAATACCGGCATGAGTGGCTCCAATGTTCCGGGTGAGTTGCTGCGACCGTATGCCTAGCTGGCACTCAGTGTCAATGAGTCATTGAGGTACGCTGAACCGGTGACCGAAGAATCGACTCTGTGGCAGCGATCGCGCCAGGCGGCCTATGCCGAAATTACGAGCACCGCCATGCGGCTGTTCCTGGACCAGGGCTTCGAGCAGACGACGATCGATCAGATCGCGACGACGGCGGGTATCTCGAGGCGCTCGTTCTTCCGGTATTTCGGCACCAAGGAAGACGTTGTGCTGGGCGGCTTGGCGCAGCAGGGCGAGCTCATGCGGGATGCACTGGAAAATGTTCCCCTGACAGTCGAGCCGTGGGAAGCACTGCGGCAGGCGCTGCACGCGGTGGATGCCCTCGCCGTCGAGCCGGGCGTCACGTTAAAGATCGCGAAGATGATGTACGGCACGCCGTCCCTCCGGGCGCGCAGCATCGAGAAGCACCTGCACTGGCAGTCGCTGCTGGTGCCCAACATTCGGCGACGCCTAGGGCTCGCCGAAGACGACGCAACCGACCCCGCGCCCGCCGCCATTGTCGCAAGTGCGATTACCTGCCTGGATGTGGCCGGCGAGCTGTGGACCAGCGGCGACGGCACGGAAGATCTGGGCGTGCTCTACGACCGCGCGGTCGCAGCGGTGCGTTCGGGCGCATAGGCAGTGCGTTCAGCGAGCCGCCCAGCTGAGCCAGGCAAGTTGGAACCTGGAACTTGGGTGGCCTTGTCCGTAGGCAGAAGACAATTCCCCCTACAGAGCTAGAACGCGGACGCTTGTAAGGATCTACACCAGCGCACTAATCTCGACCTACGTGGGACCAGCCACAGCCGCATTTTGTTCCAAAGCGGCTCGAATCCTGTCCCGGTTCCGCCAGTAGGCAGCTTGCCCGTCACCGTCAAATTCGGGCACTCGGATTATCGACGGATATCCCATTGCGGGAAGTGCCAAATCGCGAAGTGCGTCGTAGTACGCGCGCTGTCTCTGCCGACCACCAAGGCCAAAAGCAACCGCAGGCTTGGTACGGCGGTAGCCATCTGATCGGGCAGCCCAGAGCAGACAAAGCTCGCGGTACTCCGCCAGATTCATGCCTTCCAGATAGTCGGCGGGGTACATCTCCAAGGTCTTCAAGCGGAAGCTCGTGAAGTGCTGGGACTCGTCGACCTCGATCACTGTTCTTGTCGGTTCGTGAATCAGATCGCCAGGCAGCGCTATCGATCGCTTGCCTGCCTGCTCCGCAGCGTCCCCTCCCAGCGCCAGGAAAATCTCATGAAGCAGGAGCTTCGCTGCGCCTGCCCTCGCTGGCAGTCCGAAGTGTCCTTGCTGGTTAATCCAGGGCAGCTTATACCGGTTCAGCTTTACACCGTCCTGCATGGCAGCTTCCTGAAACGCCCGCTCACAATCCCCAACAGCCATGATTGCAGCCTACAGGCCCGTGCTGCCGGTTTAGTTGCTAATCCAAATCAGTTTCAGCCTTTAAGCCTTTAAGGTGTTCTGGCGGCCGGCAACCCCAAAACGGTAGTCGGCCGATGGGCGTCCGCCGGCACAGGGCGGACCACGGGCTGTCCTTCTTCATCGAGTACAAGCTGCCAATCAGCCCATGCACGTGAAGACGTCAAAAGCAGCTGGCGCCTTAGCCTGGGCGAGGTCGATGAGCTCGCGGGTTGCCCGCGAGCCGTCGGCAGCGCATAGGTGGACTGCGTCGCTTCGATCGTCGTTCATACGGACAGCACTTACCGCTCCGCCGCCATGGAGACGAGCGCCGCCCTTCGTACTCGAAATGGGAGGGGCAATGCACCCTCGAGGTCGTGGGCAAAAGTGTCGCCTATTTCCATTTCTGCCCAAGGCCGGGCTCCCCCGCAAACGCCATTCAACCTCCTGTTCCCGGCTACTTGCGGGACGGGCTTTCATAACCAAATTGGAGGTCGGTCACCGACGTAGGGGATACTTACGGACAATAGTTGATAAGTCGTCATCGGGGGGTCCTATGGAACTTGAAGAAAACGCCGTCGTTGTTCCACTCGTTCCGATGGAAAAGGAGCCAAGCACCGAGACGATGCTCCGAATGCTGATGAATCGAGAGGCGCTGCTCCTTAGCCGCACCGCAAAGCCCGCAGAAAGCATAACGACGGGTATGATTGCGCAAACCTCGGGAGCGTTCGCGAAGGCGATCAGTCAATCGTTTGGACAAGCTGGCCGCGCTGCATCAACTGAGGGCCTATATCGAGTCATCCTCCCGACCGGATCGGTGGTAAGAGATCTCGTCCCGGCCGTTGGTGGTGGATTTAGGGGAATCGCTCGAGCGGCCGGGTCAACAAAGATCGCCGGACACGTACGCCTCATACCGGCGGCAGCGGGTACTGGTGCCGCCGTTGCTGCCGGGCCGCTCATTGCGACCGTGGGTCTTGCCGTGGCCGGTGAGATGTTGGCGCAACATCAGATGCACAAGAAGCTAGACGCGATCAAGAACGCCATGACCGGGATTCAGGTCCGCATGGATGAGCAAGAGCGTTCGGTATTAATAACTGCAGAACAACAAGCTCGAAAGGTTGCCGGATACCTGTTGGATCAGGCGCACATACCATCTATTTCGTCTGCTGCTCATGCATTTGGCGATCTCGACACCCTAACGAATACATACATTAATCGCCTCGATCGATGGCTGGAAATCGCCAACAAACACCAGGGATCGGACCGGGTATACGCACCGGATCTTATGAAGGCCCTCGTCGACAAACGTGACAACCCGGCACTGGAATTCGAGCAGATGGTAGCCAAGACTTATCAGGCACTTGCGCTCAGGGCACGAGTGGTCGTACTTGAGAAAATTGCAGCTGAGTTCTTGAACGGGGATCGCTCGCTTCCTCATGTCGAGAATGTCCTTCGGGACGAGCTTTCAGTACTCGCGGACAGGCAGTCCCAACTTGTGGGTCTCCTTGATGACCTCAATGTTCTGCAGATCGATTCGAGCAAGGTACCAATTGCGTTCGCAGGTAAGGGCACTATCGGGGCTCGCACCAGCTTCGGACGTCTTGCGCGAGCACTTCACGCTGCTCCGGACAGCTTGCCCCTTTTGACTGAGTCTGATCAAACTGTCCTGGAACTTTCCCCTACAACAGAGGGATTGGCCGTCATCGCGCCGAACGAGAAATAGGAACGACCGAGAACAAACATCAAAGTCGGCCGAAACGCTATGTCCGCATAGCCCAACGGGCGGACCCGACGAAGTGGTGGCCGGGATGAGCGTGTGGCGCCCGTCACGAATTCCCTGGAACCGTCCTGCGAGCCGCAGGTAAACCGGCGATTCACCCCGTAGAGTCACGCCATGATCAATGCGGATGCGCCCCTGCCAGAAGACCTCTTCGCCGCTCTTCCCGGGGAGGACGCCGTCATGAGCCATGCCATCGCTGTCAACTGTGACCGATGGCAGGACGCTCTCCGCACGCGCGGTTTGCCGCTGCTGCAAGGTGCACTGGCAGGCCAGGGCGTCACGAGAGTTTCCCGTGCCGATGTATTCGGGTTCGGCAGCCGTGAGATCACCCCGTCGAACGCCTTCCAGCTTCTCTACTATTCTCTCGCCTGGGGCCTTGGCAGCAGCGCCCCACGCCTGCATCAGCGCCTGAACGCCCTCGCTGCCCATCAGGACAGAGCCGGAGAACTGCTGGTCGAGGCATGGCAAGCGGTGAGGAACGGCGAGTCTGCACAGAACGTCTACGGCGTACTGACCACAAACAGGGGCGCCGGACGCATTCCATGGTTTGGACCGGCTTTCTCCACCAAGTTCCTCTACTTCGCCCAAGGCCAGGAAACCCCACCGCGCTACCTCATCCTCGATCAGGTAGTTGCCCACAATCTATCGGATGTCTGGCCCGACCCTCCAAAGACTGCATGGTTCCCGGACACCTACGCCCGCTACTGTGCCGTGGCCGGCTCCTGGGCCGAGCAGGCCATGGAACGCTTAGACGGTGCACGTAAAGTCCGTCCCGATGAAATTGAGTTCGTTCTCTTCAAGCGCAGGTAGCGTGCTGTGGGGCCGGATCGGGATGAGGTGAGTGGCGAAGTGCCGCCGATTCCCTCGCCGCCGTTCTATTCACCTTTCCTACTTAACGGGTTCCCCGAAGTACAGAACTGTTCCTTTGACCTCATTACGTGTCGCGAACTGGCCTCCTGGAATAGCAGCACTTGGTACCTGGATAGCGAAACGGCCGGTAGTTTCAACCCCCGTCTTGCCGATGATGTCGGGCTGTCCGGTCCAATCCTCTTCCATTGCGACGGCTGAGTTGTCGTTCCACGTGTCGTAAATCCGTCCGTCGCTGCCGATGAATACCGGCACAACAGATGCTGCTGGATGCATAGGTTCTCCAGCATCCGCACTTGGAAGGTTCTCATTTACCACCGACGTCATGCGGCCGAGCACGTAGTCCCAACCGTCCTTGACCTCGTTATAGGGGTTCTCGGCGAGGATCAGCGCCGCTCCCCCGGTCGTTACCGGCTCAGTCACAGTCACATCCCAGGTGCTCTTGGCAGAAGAGGTAGCTAGCGTTCCGAAATCGAATGGACGGGATGCTGTGCCATCCTGCTTAGGGGCGGAGGCCGGCGTGGTCGACGCTGAAGGCTCCACAACCGCTTTGTCCTGTGACGCAGGACCCGTGTCACCACAGCCGGTGACCACCATGGCGCTGAGTGCGGCAACGACAACAATCTTCAAATACTTCAAGGGTCCTCCGGTAACGTGCGATGTGAACAGGTTTCACTATCGGCCGTTTACATGAGGATGTGAGGTGCCTGCTTCGCTGTCTGCGGTGGCGGCTACCCAGTCACCGGGCCGTGCGCACCAGATAATCCAGAGCTCGACACGCTCGCCATCCGGTCCATATAGCAAAGACACCGGCGCCTACAGCTGCAACGGCGGCGAAGACTGCTAGCGGCGACGGCTGCCCCACGAGTCCGGCGTTCGGCTCAATCCCGACTGTGAAAGCGGCAAATAGTGTGCAGCCGATGGATACAAGCCACAGCACAAGCGTGGCGGCGAACATTCCGGCAACCGGGTGCGGACGCTTCATTTATGTCCCCCTGAAAATAACAATCGGCCCAGCCTGACCCACCGCTCAAACGCTTCCGGACAGGCCGCTATGACAATTTATAGGGCGCTCGGTGAAATCATTTCGTGCCTGCTGAGCCTGGCCGCCGATAGCCATTCCCCCGGCTCAGGCTCAGGCTCAGGCTCAGAGCAGCTGCCGCGCGTTGGCTCGGGCCAGATCGATGAGCTCACGGCCGTTCCCGGCAAGCACCGTGCGCATCGCGTAGACCGCAAAGCCCGTGGCCTGCTTCGCGTCGATCTTCGGCGGCATGGACAGCTCCTGCCGCTCCACCGCGACCGAGACGAGCGCGGGGCCGTCGTACGCGAACGCACGGCGCAGGGCGCCCTCAAGGTCCTCCGGGCGCGTGACGCTCTCGCCGTGCATCCCCACCGCCTGCGCAACCGCACCGAAGTCCGGGTTCTCGAGCCCGGTGCCGAAGTTGACGATGCCCGCCGCCTTCATCTCCACCTCGACAAAACTGAGCGCCGCGTTGTCGAACACCACGATCTTGATCGGAAGCCGATGCTGCACCACCGTGAGCAGCTCACCGAGCATCATCGCGAGGCCGCCGTCACCGGCGAGGACCACCACCTGCCGGTTCCGATCCACCGCCTGGGCGCCCATACCGAGCGGGGTCGCCGCCGCCATGGTGCCGTGCCAGAAGGAGCCGATCAGGCGCCGTCGCGGGCCGATCCGCAGGTGACGTGACGCCCAGATGACGGGAGTGCCGACGTCGGGCAGGAAGACCGCGTCGTCGGCCGCGAGCTTGTCGATGAGGTGGGCGAGGTGCTGCGGATGGATGGTGCCCGGGCCCTGCTTCTCGAGGTCGTCGAGCTGCGCGCGGGTACGGCGGTAGTGGTCAAGCGACTTCTCGAGGTGGGTGCGGTTCGACTTGCGCTCGAGCAGCGGCAGCAGCGCCGCCGACGTCTCCCGCACGCCGCCGACCATGCCCTGGGTGAGCGGCACGCGGCGGCCGAGCTGCTCGCCGCGGATGTCGATCTGCAGGATCTTCGCCTTCTTCGGATAGAACTGCTGGTACGGGAAGTCGGTGCCGAGCATCAGCAGCGCGTCGCAGTCCTCCATCGCCCGGTATCCCGACGCGAAGCCGAGGAGCCCGGTCATGCCGACGTCGAACGGGTTGTCGTGCTCGATGACCTCCTTGCCGCGGAGGGCATGCACGATCGGCGCGCCCAGCGCGTCGGCGAGGGCGAGGACCTCCTCGCGTGCCCCCTCGACGCCGGCGCCCGCGAGGATCGTGACCTTCCCGCAGGAGTTCAGCGTGGTGGCTGCCTCCTGCAGCTCCGCCGGGGAGGGCACGGTGACCGGGTCGGTGCGGCGGACCGTGAAGACGCGCTCGTCCACGGCGTCTTCCAGCGCGGTGTCGCCGGCCATCACGAGCACGGCGACGCCCCGCTTCTCGATGGCCGTCCGCATGGCGATCTCCAGCAGCCGCGGCATCTGCTCAGGGCTCAGCACCATCTCGCAGAAGACCGTGCAGTCGCGGAACAGTTCGGTGGGCCGGGTCTCCTGGAAGTACTGGCTGCCGATCTCGTCGCTCGGGATGTGCGAGGCGATTGCGAGCACGGGAACTCGGCTGCGGTGTGCGTCGTAGAGCCCGTTGATGAGGTGCATGTTTCCGGGGCCGCAGCTGCCCGCGCACACCGCGAGCTCGCCGGTCAGCGCCGCCTCCCCGGCGGCCGCGAACGCAGCCTCCTCCTCGTGCCGGGTGAGCATCCACTCGATGCCCTTCTCCCGGCGGATCGCCTCGGTCACCGCGTTCAGGGAGTCGCCGGGTACTCCCCAGATCCGCTGGATCCCATTGGCGGCGAGGTTGTGGACAACGGTCTCGGCGATCGTGGGCATGCTGCTCCTCTGTTCGGCGCGCTCGGATGGCCGCCAGTCTAGGCGGCCGGATCGGGCTGTGCCAGAGGTGGGGTGGGAGTGTTGTTGGGATCACGCCGGCGTTTCAGGAAAGCACCGGACCAGGATCCTGCGAGTCCGATGACTAGGGAAAGAGCAACGACTAATTCTCCGGAGTGCCGGCAGTTTCCGCTCATCCGGGAAAGCAACGCAAAACCGGCCCTCCCGATTCCGCAGGTGACTACATCGAGAGCAGCAATGAGTTTTGATGATCGAGGAGACCGTGCAGCTCCTGCAGGAGCAAGAGCGACAGCCTGGAGGGAACATTTCCAACGGCTGTCGTCGCCTAGCTCGCACTTGTGAACCCATTCCTCAGTTGTGTCGTCTACGCCTTTGGTCATTTTCGCGATCACGTCTGCCTACATGACCTCCGATCAGGCCCAAGAGTGTGTTTTTGCCCCGCAAGCGCCTGGTGCTGCGCCCGGACAGCGTTCTTCGCCTGAGCGGTTCCCAGCCCGTAAGCCAGCCCCCCTAGAACCCAAGCGCATGCGGATCCCGTCACGAGTCTTTAAAATGTTCACGCGCATCCGCTGAAGCGCCTGCCGATGGATTGTCCATCGTGCAACCAACTTCCCTTCGCCCAATCGCTCAAATACTCCATGGGATGCCCTCTAACCCCTGAGCAATCGAAGGCCTGCAGCTGTAAAGCTCAGGGGCGTCTCGTCCGGGCAAGGCGACGGATTGGCGTATTGGCGGCCAGTGAGCCGCTACTCTGCATTAAGACCTACATATCTGAATCCCAGGAAGTTCGACAAAGATGCCTCAACGAAGCACAGGGAATCCCCACCTCATACGTGATTGCATTCTGGCAATAATGGCTAGCGCCATAGTCGTCGGAATACTCAGTTATCTTTTAGCTAGTTGGTATCTGGGCACATGGAACCCCTTTGAGAATGGGCAAGATCTACCTTGGGAGGCTCTGGGAAGGCTTGCCATCCCGCTGACAGCCCTGCTCGCTGCGATTGTAGGGGCGGTGATAGCTGGGCACGGCCAATCAGCAAAGCTCAGGGAACTAAAAAATGCCGAGGATGCCAATGTCACGGCCAGGTTCACCAGTTCACTGGACCAGCTTGCGAGCGACAACGAAAATGTTCGGATAGGTGGAATTTACGCGCTGGAGCGGATCGGGCACGATTCCGAGCGCGACCGGAAGACAATTGTCTCGATCCTCCGGACAAACTTGTTCCGCCCAGACCCGCTTCCTTCCTTCGGCATCAGTGTTACCAGCAGTACCTCAGGTCCTCCTCCTAACCACCGGCTAACAGAAGAAGTGAAGAAGGCCCTAGGGATAGCGCTTATGCGCCTTCGTAGACCGGATGAGCGTGACGAGCTAGAGAGCTACTTGATTCAGGACCTGAACATCGAGGGGGCGGACCTTGGAGGCGCGTACCTCGCAAAGAGACATTTCACAAAAGTTTTTCTAGCGGAAACCAGCTTCCGTGGAAGCGACTGTCGCAAGGCTAACTTTTTCAAAGCCATTGCCTTCCGGGCAGATTTCAGCAGGGCTTTACTGCAAGGCTCCATATTTCATTACACCGAACTGATTGAAGCCAACTTCCGGTTTGCCAACCTTAGAAACGCGGATTTTGCGGGAGCAGACCTGCAGGGTGTTGATCTCAGAGGAGCAAATATCCGTGACGCGAAGCTAACTGTTGAGCAGCTTCAATCACTTCAAAAGCCACTGAACAAATGGCAGGCTCGGGCTCGAGGCGTTGAGATCGTGAATCCCTCGGCCTGGGAGACGCTTGCCAAATCGTCTGAAGAAAAACAGGAGGCGTAGGCCCACACGGAGTTACGTCTCCTCGGTAACGGCACGGATGTACCGAGGGCTTGCCACTCCCTCAGGAGTACTTCTCCATAACGGCCGCCTGTCGGCAGTGATCGGTCTGCTCACTTAACTCAAACGGTAGCGGCTAGTCACCGTGCGCTAGCCACAGCTCCCATGCAGGTCCAATATCTGGCCGGCTTACGCCCTCCGTGCGATGCCTACATGAAATGGTGTCATGTAACTCGTAAGATGCCCTATAGGAGCGAAACAGCGCGTCGCTTCAACATCCCACTTGGGCCCTGCGCGCTGTTGGAGATTGGGAATGTGTGCGGCGACAACCGAGAAATCGACTGCAGGACGATACCGCTGCACCAAGACTGGCGAGCCTGGGCCCCCGCTATTCGGAAAAAGACCATGGCGTGTACTTCAATATCCTCAAGCGGGCCATCAACAAGCAGCCCGAGATCCGAAATATAGCTCTAGCTGGCACATATGGCACAGGCAAGAGCAGCATTCTGAAAAAAGTAGGCGAGGAGTATAACAGCCGGGTCATAGAGGTATCGCTCCTCACGCTCGGGACAGAGCCAGACGCCACCACGGATTCACAAGAGAGCAACCCCGCGGCCACGACTACGACCAACCGCATCCAAAAGGAGATCGTTAAACAACTTCTCTATCAGCAGCGCCCCACCGATGCCCCAGCATCTCGATTCCGGAGGATTGTTCGGTTTCGATGGGGAATTGAGATCGGATTAGCCGCCGGTGCAGGCTTAATAGCAGCCGTGCTTGCATTTATTGCAGGCCTCGATATGGCATTCGGTCCTTCCTTAGGACTTACGTTAGTTGAACGTCCACGATTCGTCGCAGTAACCGCACTTTATCTGACGCTAGCCCTAGCTGCCGGCAGTGCACTGCTAGTGGTTCGGGCTCTGATCCGTGGCCGCCTCCGTCTAGAAAGTGTTACGGCTGGGCCCGCAACAATTACGCTCCCCCCACGCTCCACTAGCTATTTTGATGAGTATCTTGACGAAATCATATACTTTTTTGAAATGAACCCCGCACGCAACATCGTGATTATTGAGGATCTCGACAGATTTGACGATCCAAAAATTTTTGAGGCGCTCCGTTCCCTCAATGGCCTACTCAACGCAGCGCGACAGCTTCAAAATCAAAACATCAGATTTATTTACGCGCTCCGGGATAGCGTCTTTGAGAAACTCGGACGGGATAACACAGGGAATATTGGCGATGAAGCCCGTGGTGAGCTAGTTCGCGCCAATAGGACGAAGTTCTTCGAACTGGTCATCCCAGTAGTACCCTTCATTACCCATAAGAATGCGCGGGATCTAATGCATTCTCTGCTAACGGAGCGGGGCCATGAGATTTCCAAGGACTTGATCGATTTAGCCGCTCGCCACGTCGCTGACATGCGGCTTATTCATAACATTGTTAATGAATACGAGGTTTTCAAGTTCCGCTTGCTCGACGTTGATAGGCCAGTCCCCGGCCTCGACGCTGAACGTTTATTTGCAATGATCTTATTCAAGAACACACACCTTGGCGACTTTGAGCGAATTCGGCACGCCGAGAGTTCTCTCGATGTCCTATGGGAACTCTGGAGGGCCCTGGTGAATCAGAACTTGGAAAGGATCCGAACTGATTCACAGCAGCGACGCGCGTACATCGCGGACCGCCACGGTGCATCAATGTATGCAGAAAATCTGGCCGCTGAACTCCGTAAGAGGATAAACGCCTTAGCAGTAGCCCCGGGCTCCGGATTCGCGGGTCCAACACTCTATATGGATGGCGGCAAAGTAGACACCGCGCAAATGCAGTCGGTCGAATTTTGGCAGACCTTTATTCAAGAGCAGAAGAGCCTGACGGCCATAGTGCTATCGAACACGGGCGGCTATGGCAGTAAACAACACATGCAGTTATCTAAAAGCACCATAGAAGCCCTTGTGGGTATTCCCATTGATGGGCACCATTTTGTAGAAAACGAAGTGCTGTCAGATCAAAGTAAATTGGACATAAACAGTATGGACCTTACATTCCTGCAACGACACACGTGGAAGGAGCTTGCTGAAGCGACGAAGTTCAAATATATGGGTAAGTCCGACGGCGTGGACCGAAGCTTTCGCGAATGGGTCGAATATTTGCTGCCGTCACGTCTCGCAGTGGATCTCGTCGTGAATGGCTACATAAACTCGCACTTCTCACTGCATGTTTCGTCATTTTACGGGCAGCTAATTCGCCCTGACGCCATGGTCTATGTCCTACGATGCGTGGACCAGGGCAGACCAGATCCTGATTACAGCCTCGAACCTGACGATGTCGAGGCAATACTCCGCGATCAGGGCACGTCTGTGTTAGTTGAACCGAGCATGTTCAACATCGGGGTTCTGAATCACCTGCTCGAGACTCGCCCAAATGACGCGACTATTGTTATCCGAAACCTGCTTGACTCCTCGTATAATCCAGATTTTATAAATAATTATCTGGGCACGGGGAGCGCCAAGGCGCAACTCGTCGAGCAGCTCACACCAGTTATGCCGGGTGTGTTCAGTTATCTCGCTAACGCCAGCGAGCTGGAAGCTGAGGAACGGATACGGCTCGTCGCCGTAGCTATCATGCACCGTTCATCTCGAGTCCAATACGAAAAGTCCGACGCACTACGTCAGCTGATCGAGCGTGAGTACCGGCCTCTTCTGTCATTTGTGCCTTCGGAGAATGCTCAAGCAGCGGGCGCCGCGGTTGCTTTCATTTCTTGGACGGGGGCAGTCCTAGCGGATGTTTCTGATCTCACAGACGAAATTTTGACCGCTTTTAGAGGGAGTCGTGCATACGCCCTGACGGCCGAAAACCTCGAAGAGGTCGTCGACTCGCGCGACATCTCCCTGGATACACTGCACGGACTGCACGAGGAAGCTTTTCTCTACGCCACGGCTTCGATTGATGCCTATTTAGGGGCGTACAACGACTCCCCAGGCACTCCCTTCACCATTAATTTGCCAAGCTTGTTCGCCGAAGTCCTAAACGCATCGGCGACTTGGAACCGTGAAGATTTCGAAGGAGTCATCGTTGGTTCGAGCCCCGAGTGCCGTGTCGAGTCTTTGGCCGACGTTCCTTCTGCAGCTTGGCCTGCCCTCGTCCGGACCCAACGTGCTCCGATGACGTTCAAGAATGTCGCGGCGTACAGCAGCACTTTTGAGCACATCGATTCAGACATCGCGGTGTCGCTGGGGGCTGTCACAGAAATCGGTTCTGCAGATTCTCAGGATCAAGCGGCCCGGTCCTCGCTCGCTCTGGGCATACTTAACGCCCCAACAAACGTCCTTTCGGCGGAACAAAGGGTGAAACTCACAGAATCGCTCGACGTTGGTGAGTTTGATGTGAACGGCATTCGACCTATGCCCGGGCGTCTCATAGGTGATTTGATTGCTGCCGGGCTGGTTGCGGACGACAAGGACGCATTCGCGTCTCGACTGATGCTCGATTGGGAAACACAGCTTCACACGATCCGCATGTCGCAGAACTTTCTCAATTTTGCCTCGCCCGACACCCTCCAGCCGCAATACCTGGTTTCCCTATTTAGAAGCGAAGAACTCGGGCCAGCCCATGCGGCGATTGCTGGGGCGCTGCATTCCTACACAGACGTTCCTCGGGCCGCGCTTGAGGCAGCCGCAAAGCGAGCCGTTGAGGGAGCGTTCACTATTGACGCAGCCTGGATCGACATGATGAGAAAGGGTGGGGTGGGAGTTACGGTCGTCATCGATCTTCTGGCAGTGGCGGATGGAGACGTCACCCTGACAGAATTGCGCGCCATTCTTCGTGCGCTCGGCGCCCCATGGGCGAAGATCGCGGACCGAGGATACGGCGTGCATGAGGTCCTGGATTCTCCCGCGGCGAAGTCCGTACTTGAGAGGTTAAAGGCAGCCGAGATCGTTTCCAAATTCCCTCTTGAGGGTTCAGTTCGGCGCGTTAGTCTGCGCAGACCCCGAGATTCGTCACGCCTCTCCTAGACCGCGTCCCAGGGCTTTCAGTCCCCCGATACCCCAATACAGCTCCCGCCCTCCCACCCGGCTAAAATCGAGGAGGCCCGTCTCTCCTCACCGCACGGCCGGAAAGCGCAGAATGTCCTTCATCGAGAACGCCGTTGCCCGCTGGGCCGAACTGCAGCGGCTCCAGGCGGCCCCCGGCTGGAAACTGACCAACGCCAACGCCTGGGTCCCGGCGCTCTTCCGGGAGGCCTTTACCCGCACCCGGCCGCGCCTTCCGCTGGACGATTTCCATGCCATGACGGACTCCTTCCTAGCCCGCCTCCGGATGGACGGAGTGCAGCTGCGTGAGGACTGGACCGGACGGAACTACGCCGATGACTGGGTGGCCCGCCGCTTCCTCGCCCGGCCCCGCGCGGACGGGAAGTTCGTCTACGAGCTCACCGAATCCTCCGCCCGCTTCCTCTCCTACCTGGACGCCTACACCAGCGACAAAACCTCCCTGAACTCCTCCCGCCTGGCCACCCTGCTGGACCGGGTGGAAAACCTGGCCCAGGAATCCAACCCGGACCCGGCCGCCCGCATCGCCGTCCTTAAAGAAGAGGTCGCCCGCCGCGAGGAAATGATCCGCGCCCTGGAATCCGGCGAGGCTCCCCCACCCCTGCCGGACGACACCGCCGTCGAAGCCGCCCGCGACATCCTCGACCTGGCCGCCGCCCTGCCCGCCGACTTCAAACGCATGCGTGACGGTCTGGAAAAGATGCTCCATGACCTCCGCCAGGAAATGGTGGAATCCAACGCCGCCAAGGGCCTGACCATGGGCGAAATCCTCGAAGCGGACAAGAAGCTGCGCAGCACCGCTGAAGGCCGCACCTATGAGGGCTTCACCGCCTTCCTGAACGACGCCGACCAGCAGGCCCGCTTCCGTGCCGCCATCGCGGAGGTCCTGGAACGGGACTTCGCCGACGACATGAGCCCCGAAGACCGGCAGAGCCTCTACCGGCTGATCAGCGACATGCGCGACCAGGCCACCGAAATCCACCGGATCTACGGCCGGCTCTCTGAATCCATGCACACCTATGTGCAGAGCGACGAGTACCGCGAATCCGTCCAGCTGCGCCAGCTCATCCGCGCCGCCGAAACCGCCATCCACAAGGCTCCGCGCGGACGCCGCCGCGCCGCCGTCGTCCCCGCACCGCAGCTGCACGGCTCGGGCTTCGAATCCCTCAGCATGGTCCGGGTCTACAACCCCGAAGACCACGCCGCCCCGCGCACCCTGCCCGCACCGCCGCAGTTCACCGAGGCGGACATCCACCGCTCGGTACGCACCCCGCGCGCCGACCGGAGGGTACTGGCCGACGCCGTCTCCCGCGCGACGGCGGACCACGCCAGTGCCACCGTGGCCCAGGTGTTCGAGCAGCTGCCGCCCGAACACCGGCACCTGAACAGCATCCGGGCCCTGCTCGCCGGCGGCTCAGCCGCCGACTCTGCTGCCAAGCAACACCTTGAATCCGTCACCTTTACCCAGATCGACGGCAGCGAGCGCACCGCGCTGCTGCCCGCCGTCGCCGTCGCGAAAGCAACCGAAAAATGAGCGAGACCACCGCAACAGCAGCCCCGGAGGACTTCGATCCGGAGCTGGAAGACGACCAGGACCAGCAGGAAACCCCCCGCGACCTCCTCGTCGACGGCCCGGAACTGTTCCCCGGCGACACCGGCGCCCTGCCGCTGAAACTGCGCCAGGCCCTCATCCGGCTGCTGCGCGGCCCGTACCTGGACGCCAACTCCTCGGACAACGTGTACGAGACCGTGGTGGACAACCAGGAACAGCTGCGCGTGCGGCTGAGCGAACTGTTCCTCACCCTGGTCATTGACGAGGACCGCAAGGTCGCCCTGCTGCGCCCGGTGGAAATGGCCGAACCGCACACCTCCGCCCTGCAGCGCCAGCGCGAAATGACCCGCGAGGAAACCCTGCTGCTGCTGCGCATGCGCCTCATCCTGGACCGCCACACCGGCACCGGGAACGACGCGACCATCGCCCGGCAGGACATCGTCGAGGTGCTCGAGGGCTACGTGGATCCGGGCCAGCGCGACGCCAAGTCCATCGAGGACACCGCCGACGCCGCCATCCGCAAGCTCGTGCAGGAACGCCGGCTGCTGCTCCCCACCGAACTGGACAACGTCTGGGTCATCTCCAACGCCCTGCCGCTGGCCCTGCCCTACAGCCAGATCGGCGACATCATCACCTTTATGCAGACCCTCGGCGGCGGGGACGACGACGCCGCGCCCGCCCTGGACCTGGCCGGCACCGACACTGAACCCGCCACGAACGACGGCGAGGAGCCGGCATGAGCATCGAAAACACCCTCCCCATGGGGGACCTGATCAACCCCGGCCAGAACCGGCTCGCCTCCGTGCAGATCGTGAACTGGGGCACCTTCGACGGCGCGCACACCATCACCGTGGACCGCGCCGGCACCCTACTCACCGGCGACTCCGGCGTCGGCAAATCCACCATCTTCGACGCCATGCTCCAGGTGATGGACGCCCGCCCGCGGATGAACGAGGCCGCGCAGAACAACGCCGGCACCAACGCCGAGGAAAAACGCAACGCGTTCTCCTACATGCGCGGACGCCTCGGCACGCAGGGGACCGACGACGGCGCGGGCACCGCCTACCAGCGTCCCGGCGCCACCTGGTCCGCCGTCTGCCTGACGTTCGACAATGGGCTGGGGCAGATCACCAGCCTCTCCGTGGTCATGGACCTGCCCGCCACCGGCACCGAGCACAACCTGGGCCGCTACTACCTGGTGCACAACCTGCCGCTGGACATCGAGGCCCTGCAGGCCGGCATGCGCGGCCGCTTCACCAAGGGCAGCCTCGAATCCCTGCTGCCCGGTGCGTCCGTGTTCGATTCGCACAAGATGTTCGCCGAACGTTACCGGCATGCCCTGGGTGTGGAGGACGAGAAGGCCTTCAACCTGCTGCGCATCCTGCAGACCGGCAAGGGCCTGGGCGGAACGGTCAACGACTTCTTCCGCAACAACGTGCTGGACACCCCGCGCACCCTCACCGCCGCCGAAGAGGCCGTGGAGGACTTCAGCCACCTGCGCAGCATCCGCCGCCAGCTCGAACGCGCCCGGCAGCAGCGCGACCACCTGCAGAACGTGCCCGAACTGCACACCCGCTACCGCGCAGCGGCCGACGCTCTGGCACACAACCGCGCCCTAGCTAAGGAAGGCCTGCCCGCCTACCGCCAGCGCCTGGCCCTGGAAGGTGCGCAGCGCACCGCCGAGAAACTGGAAGCCGCCGCCGCGGAAGCCCGCTCCGCGCTCTCCGCCGCCGAAACCCGCCGGGCCACGCTGAAGGACCAGCGCGATGCGCTCAGCACCCGCTACACCGAAGAGGGCGGTGGAGCCATCGCCACCCTCGAACGGGAACTCGCCGCCGCCGCCGCGCAGCTGCGCTCCCGGGAAACCGTGGAGAACGCCGCCAAGGACGAGCTTGCCGCCGCCGGGATCGACGTCGACTTCTCCCCCGCCGGGCTGGTCACCGCCCGCAGCCGCGCCACGGACCTGGTGAAATCCCTCGGCACCGAGTTGGATGCCGCCCGCGAGCGCAGCAGCAACGCCCACGGCGAGGCCTGGTCCCTCAAGGGCCAGATCGCGAAGCTGGAAAACGAGATCGGCTCCTTCCGGCGCCGCAAATCCAACATCCGCCAGGACTCCCTGGACCAGCGGACCCGGATCTGCGCCGCCACCGGCATCGACGAAGCGGACATGCCCTTCGCCGGCGAACTGATCGACCTGCCCAACGAGCACGCACAGTGGCGTCCGGCCGCCGAGCGCACCCTGCGTTCCCTCGCCACCGCCCTGCTGGTGCCCGGCGAACACATGACCGCCGTGACCCGCTACCTCAGCGAGAATGACATGCACGGCTACGTCCGCTGCATCGACGTCTCCGTGCCGGTGGATGGACCCACCGAACCCGGTCCCGATGACCTGATCACCAAGCTCATCACCCAAGACTCGGAGATGGGCCGCTGGGTGGCCCGGAAGATCACCGCGCACTACGACTTCGTGTGCGTCGAGGACCCGGCCGGGCTGGCCGACGTCGCCAAGGGCGTCAGCCTCGGCGGCGCGGTCAAGCGCAACCGCAGCACCACCGAAAAGGACGACCGGCACACCAAGGCCTCGGACAACGTCCTGGGCTTTGACAACAAGGACACCGTCGCGGCCCTCGGCAACGAACTGCTGGCCCTGCGCAACGTGTTCGAGGAAGCGGACACCCTCTCCCGGCAGCACGCCCAGGAACAGGACGAACTCGTCCGCCGCCTCTCCGCCGTCCGCACCATCGCCGCCGACCGGCGGACCTGGGAGGAACTCTCCGCCGACGCCGCACGGGCCGCCGTCGCCGCCGCCAATGACCGGCTGGAATCCGCCCGGGACGCCAACGCCGACCTGGAGCAGATCCGCTTCGAACTCGACACCGCCGAACTGGACCTCACCGCAGCCACGGAAAAGGTCGGTGTGCTCAAGGGCGACGCCGCTCGGCTCGACACCGACCTGGCCGCCGCCGTCGAACGCCGCACCGCACTCTCCGCCAAGGCACCCGAAGCCCTGTCCGAGGGCCTGCGCTCCGCACTGGCCGAGCTGTTCGAACCGTTCGGGGAGCTGACCGACCCGGCCCGCCTGAAGGAGGCCGCCGGCGAGGTGGAACGCTCCCTGATCACCGAACAGGGCCGGCTGGAAAAGACCCTGCTGGAAACCCGCGCGAAGCTGGAACGCACGTTCGAGACGTTCAGCGACAAGTGGGGGTCGGACTTCGGCACGTCGGTGGAATCCGCCGGCGCGTACGAGGACCGCTTCGAGGACATCATTTCCGAGGGCCTGCCGCAGCGCGAGGCCGAGTTCCGCGAATACTTCAACAACCGCACCTACGAACGCTTCAGCGACCTGCTGCAGCTGCTCGATGAGGAACGCCGCAGTATCTCCTCGCGTCTGCTGCCGCTGAACTCGGTGCTCCGCCGGGTGGAGTACTCCGCCGGCAGCCATCTGGAGATCGACGTCGCCACCACCGTGCCGGACGCCGCACACAAGTTCCGCACGGAACTGAAGAACGCGCTGCCGATGATGGGTTCGCGGCAGGATAAGGCGGACATGGACGCCCGGTACGCTGCGCTGGAGTCCCTGGTGGACCGGCTGAAGGATCCGGACGAGAAGCGCTGGCGGGCCGAAGTGCTGGATGTCCGCTCGCACGTGACCATCACATGCACCCACCGCCTCGCCAGCGGGCACACCTTCACCAACCTGCAGGCGTCGCTGATGTCCGGCGGCGAGGGCCAGCGGTTCACCGCGTTCATCATGGCCTCGGCGCTGGCCTACCAGCTGGGCATTGTGTCCCAGGGCTTCAGCACGTACGGCACCGTGATGATGGATGAGGCGTTTGTGAAGTCGTCGCTGTCCTTTGCCGAGGCGAGCATCAACGCGCTGCACGAGTTCGGCTTCCAGCTGCTGCTCGCGGCGCCGGAGGACAAGGTGGACCTCTCCCGCTTCCTGGGCTCGGTCACGGAAATCCTGCGCGACGACGTCACCAACCGTTCCGGCGTGATGGAACGGGCCATGGGCAACTCCCGGTCCGTGGATATCCTGCTGCGCTAGGAAAGGTTCCGGTATGAGACAACAAGTGATCGTGGCCCTGGCCGCAGGCGTCGTGTGTATTTTGCTGGGAACGTTCGGACCGTTCGAAACCATCGCCGGCATCCTGTGGCTGGTGGCGCTGCTTTTGTTCGGGGCGGCGGCCGTTGGTGCCGTGACCAGGTCGCGGCACATCCGCCGTCGTCCGGATTCCGGGCGTCGGCCCGGGGAGTAACCTGCCGGCCGTGTTCTGCTGCGCTGGCGGGGAAGCCCGAACAGGCCGACACTGGGGAAGGTGAGCGTTCATTCTCCGCAGTTCATTGAATCCTGGCGGCGCCAGCTGATCGGCACGTTCAGTAACAACGCCGCCGAGGTTCCGCAGTGGGAGCTGGAGCTGGCTCGCGGGTCCGACGTCGGTCACTTCGGTCCGGATTCCGCCGTCTGGGCGGTGCACGGGTCCATGACGCCGATCATTGCCGGCATCCGCGCGCTGCTGCTCCAGGCACTGCATCCCGGCGCGATGGCCGGGGTGCATGACTTCTCCGACTATAAGGAGGATCCGCTGGGCCGGCTTGCGGGGACCATCCGGTGGATCTTCACCGTCACCTACGGGGATACGACGACGGCGCGCGCCGGTTCGGGCTGGGTGATGCGGCTGCATCAAAAGGTCCACGGCACCTATCTGGATGCCGACGGCGAGGTGCAGCCCTATTCAGCCAATGATCCCGAGATTGCCCGCTGGGTCCATTTGGCGTTCACCGACGCGTTCCTTTCCTCGCATCAGCAGTTCGGCGGGCCTATTCCGGGCGGTCCGGATGCCTATGTCGCGGAATGGGCGGTGGCCGGGGAGCTGATGGGCATTCCGGATCCGCCGCGCTCTGAGTCAGAGCTGCGGAAGCAGATGGCCGCCTATGATTCCCAGCTGCGCAGCAGCGAGTACGTGCGAGAGGCACTGTCCTTCCTGAAGCGTCCACCGCTGCCGGCCAGCCAACGGCTCGGGTACCGGGTGCTGTTTGCCGGGGCGGTGGCCAGCCTGGAACCGCGGCACCGGGAACTGCTCGGCCTGCGCGCACCGCATCTGGGTCCGGTACCGGTACCGATGACGTTTCCCGTGAAACTTGTATTGGGTGTTATCCGTCTGGGACTCGGCCCGCAGGGACCCAGCGAACGTTCCGCCCGCGAGCGCATTGCACGGCTTTCCGCCGCGGGGTAGCCGGCGGCAGCGTCCGCCCGGTGGGGGGGGAGGCCTGCACGGCCGACGTCGACCAGGCCGCCGTCGCGCTCGCTACAGGGCCGCCCCTCATGCTGCGATTTCCAATCGCCCCCAGCAGGCCGGAGGGCGCCTTCGGAGCCCCTGATTTGTCGTTTGTGCACCAAGTAATTGCGCTCAAAAGACAGGTATTTCTGATTTCCAGGAGCCCCCGTTTTCGGCCTGTTTTTAGCCCCGAAATGTCAGTGCCGGATGAAATCCTGAGGTATGGATCAGCTCGGGAACACCGAACGGATAACCGAAGAGCCAGGCAGTGAACACCAGCAGCCGGAAGGGCAGGCTGGTGGTGCCGAGCGGCCACTCCCGCCCTGCACCGTGTCGGTTTACCGGGCGGAACTTGCCGCTCCCGACAACGACGCCGAGATCACACCTGCAGAACCTGTCTCCGATTACCCGGACGGTTTCACCGGCACACTGGCCCTGCAGAACCTCGAAGCCTTCGATGAGCAAACCGTTGGCGACGCCCTGTCCCGGATGGCTCATTTGATCTCTTGGGCGCAGGCCCAGCAGGCCCGTCTGATGCACCGGATGAAGGAGATCTTCCGGGATGACTTTCATGCCGCGTCGGGACAGCTCGAACCCGGCATGGCGTTCAGTCTCGCGTCTTCTGAATGCGCCGCGGTCCTGAGCGTTCCGCAGGTTACCGCCCAGCGGATGATGTTCGAAGCGGGCAGCCTGTGCAGCACCCATGCCTCTACCCTGGCCGGGTTGGAAGACGGGCGCTTGTCGTACCAGCATGCGCAGGTGGTGCTGGAGCAGTGTGAGAACGTTCCCGCTGCGGTGCTCCCGGAGTTCGAGGTGGACCTGCTGAAGGCTGCAGAGGGCAAAACCCGGGCCCAGTTCGCCTGCAAGGCCCGCCGGCTGCGGGAGAAGCGGTATCCGGACACGGTGGCCAAACGGCATGTCACCGCGTTCGACAAGCGCAAAGTGACTCTGGACCGGGAAGAGGACGGCATGTCCTGCCTGTCTGCGTATCTGCGTGCCGAAGAGGCCCAACAGATCTACACCACGCTGAGCACCGCAGCACGGGGTGAGCATGCTGGCGGGGATTCCCGGACCACGGATCAGCTGCGGGCCGACATCCTGGCACAGCTGTTGATGGGCGGTCTCGACCCGACACTGGTCAGTGCAAAGACCGATACGCGCAAACCCGACAGCGACGACGCCGGCATGGTGCCGCGGGCGGAAATCATGGTGTTGATCAACGCCGAAACCCTTTGCGGCGCCGATGACCAGCCCGCGGAACTGCACGGCTACGGACCCATCAGCGCCGACGCCGCCCGCAGGCTGGCCCGAAACGCCGCCAGCTGGACCGGGCTGGCGCAGGACCCGCGGACAGGGGAAATCCTGGGCGTCGGGCGGCGAAGAAAAGTCCCCGCAGGACTGGCCCGCTGGCTACGGGCTCGCGACGGGACCTGTCGGTTCCCCGGCTGCCGAGTCAGTACCGCGGTTACCGAGATTGACCACACCACCGACTGGGCAAAGGGTGGACCCACAGACCACGGGAATCTGGCGCACCTGTGCCGCCGGCACCACCGCTTCAAGACCCTCGGTTACTGGAAGGCCTGCCAACCCACACCTGGTGTGATCGAGTGGACCTCCCCCACCGGACGCGTCTACCGGACGGAGCCCTTCCTGGAACTGGGGCATCCGAAACCACCGCGCCCGTCCCCGGATCCACCGCACCCATCCGCGGATCCACCAATCGAACATCAGCAGACGGAACCCAGGCAGGAGTCGGCACCACCGTTCTAGGCAGGCCCCGGTCCTCGCCGGGGCAACCGCTCACCGCGGTTGGCGCCCAGAGGTGACACGGCGGGCGCCTCGAGGGTGACACGGCGGGCTGGCCGCCGGTCGCCGGTCGCTGGCCGCTGGCCGCCGGTCGCCGGCTGTCGGCTGTCGCCTGTCGTCTGTCGGCTGCAGGCCGGCTGGTGTCGCGGCCATTTGCCAGTACTGCAGTGGCTGATGTCCCTTGTAGATGCCTTCGACGTCGGATTTACTGTTCGCACACCTACGGGAGGCACTCACCAATGACGAGTTCCAACGCTGCAGCTGAACCACAGATTGAATCTCCGAACAGGGCCATGCTGACGGGTAGGGCGATCACCGAGGCTCGTCTGACAGACTGGCGCAAGCTGGCCCAAGGGTTGCATGCCCGTTACCTGGTCGACGACTTTGGTACTGGCGCACGGTTCGTTACCGCGGTAGGTGAAGCGGGCGATGCGCTCGGACACCACCCGAGCGTGTCGATGGGCCAGTCGATGGGCAAGGGGTACGTCGACCTCAAACTGGTCAGCGCCGACGCCATCTACCGCGATGGCGAGGGCACCGAACACGTCGTCGAATGGGTCACCCAACAGGATGTGGACCTCGCGCGGCTGATCACGAAGATCGCAGCCGACCACCAGATCGACGCCGACCCTGCCTCGGTCAGCGTCCTGGAACTCGGCCTCGACACGGCGCACTCCGCAACCATCGCCCCGGTGTGGGCAGCCCTGCTGACAGGCAACGCAGACGCTCAGGGCCACGGGTCACCCAGCGACGAAATCCGGGACGCCACAGGACGGATACCAAACCTCTGGTTCGGAGACGCCGATGAGCACGGAGCCCAGCGCCAGCGGTTCCACGTTGAGGTCTACGTTGCACCCGAGGTGGCCGAGCACCGAATCAACGCCGCGGTTGCGGCAGGAGGAACCGTCGTGGACGACAGCGGTTCACCGTCACTCACAGTGATCGCCGACCAGGACGGCAACACCGCCGTCCTGTGTGTTGCCGAGACGCCAGTGGCAAAGACGGAATCCCAACCTTCGTGAACCCGGAACAAGGCGGGCAAGGCATGCCGCACGTGATCAAGCCGCTCACTCCGGAGACCTTTCCGGCGTGGCTTGCCCTCGCGCAGAAGCACAACGGGGTCTGGGGTGGGTGCTACTGCTCGTATTTCCACGGCAACACGGAAACCACCGTCAAAAACGACTACAACGGGCCGACGTTTAAACAGCGGCTCGTGGCGGAAGGCGCAGCACACGCCGCACTCGTCTTCGACGGTGACGACGCAATCGCGTGGTGCCAGTACGGCAGTCCGGTCGAGCTGCCGGGGATCTACCACCGCAAGCAGTACGACGCCGGCGAGACCAGGCCGGCACCGTGGCGCATCACGTGCTTCTTCGTCGACCGCGACCACCGGCGTTCCGGCGTCGCCAGAGAGGCACTGGACGGTGCGCTCGACCTGATTGCGCAGGCCGGAGGAGGCGAGGTGGTCTCGTTCCCCAACGAACTCACCCCTGGAAAAAGAACGTCATCCTCGTTCCTCCACAACGGCACGCGCGCCATGTTCGAGAAGGCAGGATTCACGTTCGAACGCCACATCGGCAAGAGCAAGACCGTGATGCGCAAGACCGTCCAACCGGCCCTGCGGCTGACACCGGGGTGAACAGGCTGGCCTGCGGCACACCGCCTATACGCACCGCACGTACAGCCAGCGCGTCCCCCGGGAACAGCTACAGTTCCCCGGCCGCCACCGCCACCAGCTCGGCAGCAACTCCAGTCAGCCGGCGGGGACCGGACCAGATGGCCGTCAGGGGACGGGTGATTCCCTCACCCTCGACAGGAACCCGCAGCAGTTCCCCACTGGCGAGCTGGTTCCGCACGGCCAATTCACTCAACACGGCCGGACCGGCTCCTGCTTCCACGGCCACCCGGACCGCAGCATTGCTGCCCAGCACTTGGGCGGGCTCAACGACGTCGCACCCGGACAGTGCTTCCTGCAGCGCTTTCCGCGTCCCCGACCCCGGCTCCCGAACCACCAGGGGTGTCTCCGCCAGCTCCTGCAGACTGATCCGGCCCGAGCGGTTGGCCCATTCGTGGGTCGGGGGAACCACCACCACCAGTTCGTCCTCCCGGACAACCTGGGCGTTGAGCTGAGCTGGAAGGTTCGGTGTCTCCACAAATCCCAAAGGGAGGGTGCCCTGCTGCACCTCCTGGATCACCTGCGCCGAGTTCTGCACCTGAACATCAACGCGTGCCTCCGGCAACCGCCGTTTCAATTCGGCGAGCCAGACAGGCAGCAGTGTTTCCGCAATGGTGTTGCTGGCCCCCAGCCTGAGTTCCAACGGCTCGCTGCCGCCCCTGGTGTGCACCACTTCAGTGAAGCGCCGCGCCGCCTCCAGCAGTTCCCGGGCGGAATCGGCCAGCAGGAGTCCCGTCGCCGTAGGTGCCGAACCGCGCGGGCTGCGCTCAAGCAGGGGCGTCTTCACCTCCGCTTCCAACTCGGCAATGGCCCGGCTCGCGTTGGGTTGGGCCATGCCCACTTTCCGGGCACCGGCACCGACGCTGCCCTCATCCACCACGGCAACGAACAGATCCAGCACCTGAAGGTTCGGCCATGCTTCAGCCATATCAAAAGCATATAAACCCATGCCCGATTGCGGGCTACCCCGCCGTCCGATCCGGTGGGAACATCGAAAAGAACAACCCCCGACACTTCACCGAAAGGAACTATGCGCAAGAGCATCCTCGCCCTGCTGATTGCCGGGCTGCTCGCCGTCGTCGGCCTGGTTTCCTGTACGGCGTCGAATTCCGGACAGTCGGGAGACACCGCCACGGCGGAAGCATCGGCCAGCCCGTCGGCAGAGGTCACCGTCCCGGCTGACCGAATGGACCAGGTGGCACCCTCCGATGCCCAGGCCATCACCGACCCGGCCAACCCCGAGGCCACGCTCGTTCTCTTCACCGACTACCAGTGCCCCTACTGCGCGCAGATGGACAGCGTGATCCAAGAGGTCAAGGACAACTACGGAGACCGGGTCCGCATCCTGGTGCGGAACTACCCCCTGCCGAAGCACGCGAACGCCGCACCGGCCGCACAAGCTGCGGAAGCCGCAGCGGAGCAGGGCGCGTTTGAGGAAATGTCCGCATCGATCTTCGAGCACCAGCAGGACTGGAAGACCCTGAGCGCGGAGGAGGCAGAGGACGCCTTCGTCTCCTACGCCGAGGACCTCGGACTGGACACGGAAAAGTTCCGCACCGACTACTCCTCGGAAGAGATCAGGAACCGGGTGAACAAGGATCTGCAGGACTCCCAGGACCTCCAGCTGCCCGGTACTCCCTCGCTGATCCTCGACAACCGGATCCTGGAGCTCGACGCCGTTGACTACGGTGCCATTCAGGAACAGCTGGACGCCGCCCTGCCCAACTAGGCAGTCGCCGAAAGTGTGATCGAAAGCACACTGATGACTGGGGGGCTTCGATAACAGGTTTATACCGATCTTGGGATAAAAATGTCTCATGACTATCGAAGCCGGCTCCGTCCGCCCTGCCTGGCGCCGCCTCTTCGGCGTCCCGCTCTGCGTCTCCGTTGTCTTCACCGTGCTTATGCTGGCCACAGCAGTGTGGGCCGACCTTCCGATCCGTGACCCGGATGGTTTCCTCGGTCCCAGCTTTATCCGCCTGCCGCTGATTGGTCTGCTGATGATCGCGGTCGACGTCGTCCCCCGCGCCTTCTCCCGGCGGTCGGAACTGGGCGGTCTGGGCAAGGCAGTCTGGGACGTGCTGCGCACCCGATGGTCCGGTTCCCGGCTGGGCGTCGCGGTAGCCGGATTGATCACGTTCTACCTCGCGTACCTGTCCTACCGGAACTTCAAGAGCTTCCTGCCCTTCCTGCAGGAACGCCTCACAGACGGCATGCTGATCGAATCCGACGAGTGGTTTGCCTTCGGCGCCCATCCCGGGGACCTGCTGCAGGACGTCCTCGGCACGGGCATCACCGCCGACGTGCTCTCTGCCGTCTACATGGCGTACATGGTCTTTGTTCCGGCGACCCTGGCCGCGGGCCTGGTCTGGTCGGACAACCTCCGCCGCGGCGCCTGGTACGCCACCGCACTGTCCTTCAACTGGATCCTGGGCACGGTCAGCTACTACGCACTGCCCTCCCTGGGCCCGATCTACGCCGAACCGCAGCGTTTCACGGACCTGCCCGAAACCGCCGTCAGCGGCCTGCAGGAAAGCCTTTACGAGAACCGCATTGAGGTCCTCGCCGACCCGTTCGCTACGAACGATGTGCACGGGATTGCCGCCTTTGCGTCCCTGCACGTTTCCATCGTCTTCACGGCCGCCCTGGTAGCGCACCTGACCCGCCTCCCGAAGGTGGTGCGCTGGGTCCTGTGGGCCTACGTGGTCCTGACCGCACTGGCCACCGTGTACTTCGGCTGGCACTACATAGTGGACGGCATCGCAGGCTTCGCCCTCGGCGGCATCTCCGTCTGGCTGGCGTCCAAGGCAGTGGGCGGCGGAGCCCCCCTCAAGCCGGAACCGGAAGAGAAGCTTCCGCAGCTCGAGACCGCCGGGGTCTAACTCCGGTGCGGTAACTTCCGGCCCCCTACGGTCCCCGCACGACGGCGCCACCCGGCCTGCGCTGCCTTGTGTACAGCTCATGTCCCCTACCGACCTTCCAGGCAGCATGAGCTGTACAGAAGACGCGCAAGACGGCTCCGGCGCGCAAGAGGGGGCCGGCAGTGGGCCCAAGACGGCTCCGGCGGGGGGCCGGGCAAGAGGGCACCGGAGGGCCCGGAGGAAGGCGGCTTTAATATTTCCCGCGAGCTCTGCGAGCGCGGAAATTTCGTTGCCGCCGTTCCGGGCCCGCAGGCGCCCACCGGCGCCCGGCGGTGCCACCGGCACCGCTCCCACCGGCACAGCCCCCGCCTACACGGCTCCAAACGCAGCAACAGCATTCTGCCCGCCGAACCCGAACGCATTGGTGACGGCGTACCGGACCGGTGCTTCCCGCGCGGTTCCGGGGACATAGTCCAGGTCGCACTCCGGGTCCGGAGTGGTGTAGTTCAGCGTGGGCGGGATGACTCCCTCGACAATGGCCATCACGCACAGCAGGGATCCGAGCGTGCCTGCCGCCCCGATCAGGTGCCCGGTCATGGATTTGGGGGCCGTGACCGCGAGCGACGGCGCGTGCCCGCCGAAGGCGGTGTGCAGGGCCAGGGTTTCGGTCCGGTCATTGGCCTGCGTGGAGGTGCCGTGCGCGCAGACCAGGTCCACGTCCTCCGGATTCAGCCGGGACCGGTCCAGGGTGCGGCAGATCGCTTCGGCGGCGTACTGCCCGCTCGGGTGCGGGGCCACAATGTGGAAGGCATCGGACGTCAGCGCACCGCCGAGCAGCTCCGCATAGACCTCGGCCCCGCGGGCACGGGCATGGCTGAGCAGTTCCAGCACGCACACCACCGACCCCTCGCCGAAGACAAAACCGTCGCGGTCGGCGTCGAACGGACGGCTGGCCTCCTGGGGTGACTCGTTGTTCCGGGACAGGCCGCGCATGGCGCTGAGCCCGGCAAACATCACCGGAGTGATCGCAGCGTCCGTGCCGCCGGCCACCACCACGTCCGCGTCGCCGGCCAGCAGGGTACGCCGGGCCTCCAGCAGAGCCTGCGTACCGCTGGCACAGGCCAGGGCGCTGGCGTTCACCGGTCCGTGGACCGCCAGGTCGATGGCCACTTCGCAGGCCGGCATGTTCGTTAGGGACGAGGCGACAAAGCTGGGGCTGATCGGGCGCAGCCCGTCGCGGCCGAAGATTTCCGTGGCGGCGGAGATTTCCGGATACCCGGAGACCGCACTGTTGATGATCACCGCCGCGTCCGTGTCTTCCAACGTGGTGCCCAGTCCGGCGTCGGCCACCGCCTCGCGTGAGGCTGCCACCGCCAGGTGCGAAGCGCGGGAGGAACGCCGCAGCCGCTTGACCGGCAGGTACGCCGCAGGATCGAAGTTCTTCACCTCCCCCGCAATCCGGGTGGGGAACTCCGAGGCATCGAACGCGGTGATCTTGTCGATCCCGCTGCGCCCGTCCCTCAGCCCCGCCCAGGTTTCGCCCCAGGTGTTGCCGAGCGGGGTCACCGCCCCCATGCCGGTGATGACCACACGCTCGTCCATCTATTCCGCCTTCCGCGCAGGTGCCGGAACATCCATCCGGCCGTCCAGCCAGTCCTGCGCCGCGGCGTCGGCCACCTTGTAATGCATCTTCTTTCCTGTCGCGGTCAACGGGACGTCGTCGACAAAGCGGTAGCCCCGGGGGCGCTTGAAGTCGGCCAGCCCGGGGTGGGCCCGGCAGAACGCGTCCAGCCCGTCGGCGTCGAGCTCCGGGTCCCGCCGCACCACGTACGCCACCACGCGCTGGCCCCACCGCTCATCCGGCACCCCGACCACCGCCGAGTCCAGGACACCCGGATGGTCTGCCAGGGCCGCTTCCACCTGGACCGGATGGATGTTCTCCCCGCCGGAAATGATCATGTCATCCGTCCGCCCCATGATGGTGAGGAACCCTTCGGCGTCCCAGGTGGCCATGTCGCCGGGGTAGATCCAGCCGTCGTGGAATTTCTCCTCCTCCACATGGGGCAGGTTGGCGTAGCTGAACCCGGATTTCGGCGAGCGCATAATCACCTCCCCAATTTCGCTGCCGTCGCGGGCAGCCAGTTCGTGCGGCTGACCGCGACGGGATTCGAAGACCCGGATGACGGCGACGTCGTCGTCCGTGCATGCCCGTCCCGCGCTGCCGGCGTGGGCCGGGAGGTCCTCCGGCCGCAGGAAGGTGTTCCAGAAGCCCTCGGTGGTGCCGTAGCCGTTGAAGATCCGCGGGGTGAGCAGCTCCTGGTACCGGATGGCCGCAGCCCGGTCCAGCGGCGCCCCCATGGTGACGATGCCGCGCAGCGAGTCCAGGTTCCGCGGGTCCTTTTCCTGTTCGACGGCGATCATCTCCAGGGTGGTGGGCGCACCGATCAGGTAGGTCAGTCCCTGCTCCCCCACCCAGTCCAGCACCGTGGCCGGGTTGAAGCTGCGCATCGGGACCACGGACCCGCCGATGTAGAAGAGGGGGTTGGGCCCGCCGGAGTGCAGCCCGCCGCGGTGGAACCACGGGGTCATGTTCAGGGTGCGGTCCGACGGGCTGAGCGGGAAATGCATAATCACGTCGTGGGCGCTCATCAGCTCGGCAATGGACGGCAGCGGCACCCCCTTGGGCATGCCGGTGGTCCCGGAAGTGTAGAAGCGGGTGCTCTCCTCGAAGGTGGAGAAATCCGCGGGCAGGTCCGGCAGGTCCCCGGACGCGGCGTCGACGGCGGCGTCGAAATCCTGTCCCAGCTGCCCCGAGCCCATCCCCCAGTGCCCGGCCTCGCTGCCGCCGGCCACCAGGACCACCGGGGAAACCCCGGAGAGTTCCAGCGCCTGCGCCGCGGCGTCGGTGTGCTCGGCGTCGACGATGAAGACCGAAGGGTCGCTGTCCTTCAGGATGTGCGCGGTCTCGGCCGGTGCCAGCCGGTAGTTCACCGGGACGCTGACCGCACCGAGGCGTTGGGTGGCCAGGTACAGCAGGGCGAACTCGACCCCATTGTAGAGCTGGTAAAGCACCCGGTCCCCACGCCCCACACCGCGTTCGGCCAGCGCGCGGGCCACCGAGTCGACGGCGTCGCCGAGCTGGGCGTAGGTCCATTCCCGGCCCGACGGCGGATCGGCCAGGGCCACGCGGTCCGCATACCGGGACACATTGCGGCGAAAGCCCGCGGCGTAGGTCAGGGAGTGTTCAAAGTAGTTCCGGTAGCGGGCGGGATCGTAGCTCACTGATGCTTCCTTTCACTCCATGCGGCGGGGAGGGCTACCGGCTGCGGCCCCGGGTGGGCCGGTCCGGGAGGGCGACCGGCGGGCCGGACGCGTCGGCGTGGAACGGCGGGGCAATGACCGACAGGCCGCCGTCGACCGCCAGGACCTGGCCCGTAATGTATTCGGCGCCCGGTGACAGCAGGAACTCCACGCTGGCGGCCATTTCGTCGACCGTGCCGGGACGGCCTTTGGGCAGGCGGGAGATGACGCTGTCCATCGGCGCCATGCCGTCCATCGTGTAGAAGTAGTCCAGCGAATCGGACTCGATCAGGCCGCCGTTCACGGCGTTGACGTTGATGCCGTAGGGCCCGAATTCCACCGCCATGAAACGGACAAAGGATTCCACTGCGGCCTTGTAGGAGCCGAGGGCCGCGTAGGTGGGGAAGGCCCGGGTACTTCCGTAACTGGTGAGCGCGACGATCCGCCCGCCGTCGTCCATCAGCTTCACCGCCTCCTGTGCGCCGAGCACGAACGGGCGTACGTTCACCGCGTAGGCCCGGTCCAGGTGGTGGGTTTTCAGGTCCACCACGTTCTTGAATGCGGCGGCGGCGGCGTTGTTGATGAAATAGTCCAGCCGGCCGTACTCCTCCGCGGCGGCGTCAAAGAGCCGGACGATGTCTTCGGGGTTCTCGACGTCGGCCTGCACCGCGATTCCGCCGCCGCCCAGGTCCTGCAGCTGGGCCACCACGTCCTTGGCCAGTTCCGCGTTCCGGCGGTAACTAACGACGACGGCGGTCCCCTGCGCCGCGAGCCGCTCGGCCACGCGCCGCCCGATCCCCCGCGAAGCACCGGTGATCAGCGCTACCTTTCCGCCGCTGTGTTCCACGTGCGTTCCTCCTGCGCCCGGCTGTAGTGCATCACACCTTGTCACCGGTACCGTCCGGGAACAAGACCCGCTGTGAAAAGGCCGCAGGGGAACGGGTCAGGAGCGCAGGTAGGCGAGGGTCGCGAGCACGCGGCGGTGGCCGCTGTCCGACTGGGCGAGCCCGAGCTTCGCGAAAATGTTCCCGATGTGCTTGCTGACCGCGGTCTCGGACACGGAGATCGCGGAGGCAATGGCGGTGTTGCCCAGCCCTTCGGCCACGAGCCCCAGCACTTCGAATTCCCGCGGGGTCAGGGACCGGATGGGGTCCTGGTTGCTGCGGCGGCTGAACAGCTGGGCGATGACTTCCGGGTCCATCACCGTTCCGCCGCCGGCCACCCGCCGCAGGCCGTCCACGAACTCGCCCACGTTGCCGACGCGTTCTTTCAGCAGGTAGCCCACACCCTGGGCACCTGAGGCCAGCAGCCGGCTGGCGTAGCGGTCCTCCACGTAGGCGGAGAGGACGAGGACCGGGAAACCGGGCACCCGCGACCGGAGTTCCAGGGCGGCCCGCAGCCCCTCATTGGTGAAGGTCGGCGGCATCCGGACGTCCAGCACGGCGGCATCGGCGCTGCCGGGCTCGAAGGCGGCCAGCAGGTCATCGGCGTTGTCCCACGAACCCGCCACCTCGAACCCTTCCCCGCGGAGCAGCAGTTCCAGGCCGGCCCGCAGCAGGGCGTCGTCCTCGGCAATTAGAAGGCGCATGGCAGTTCCACCCTTATGTTCGTTGGTCCACCGTCGGGACTGCTCAGCAGCAGCCTGCCGCCAAACGCGGCCGCACGCCGGGCGATCCCGGCCAGCCCGGTTCCGGACCCGTTGGCATCGGCCGGAGCCTGCGCGCCGCCGGCCGGGGCCGCCGTCGCACCGCCGCGGCCGTCGTCGTTCACCAGGATCACCAGGACATCCTCCCGGGAGGTTGTTTCGGTCCGCAGGACCACGTCAATCCGCGACGCACCGGAGTGCTTGGCTGCGTTGGTGAGGGCCTCGGCCAGGACAAAATACGCCGCCGATTCCACCGCTGCGGGGGCACGCAGCAGTCCGTTCACATTCAGGGAGGTGGGGATGGGCGAGCGGCTGGTCAGCGCCGAGGCCGCCCCGCCCAGGCCGAGTTCGTCCAGGACCGGCGGATAAATGTCATGCACGGCGGCGCGCAGTCCCGCGAGCGCCTCGGTTGCGGCATCCTGCGCCCGGCCGATGAACGGGACGGCGGCGGCGGGGTCGGTTTCGGCAGCGCGCTGGGCCAGTCCCAGCATCATGACGACGCCGACCAGCCGGTTCTGTGCGCCGTCGTGCAGTTCCCGCTCAATCCGGCGCAGTTCCGCCGCATGGGCAGCGAGCGCGCTGGCGCGGGCTGCTGAAAGGTCCGAGATCCGGCGGGCCAGGTCCGCGTACCGGCGCGGGGAAAGAATGGCCAGCGTGGCCCCGCTGAACCGGCGCGCGAGCCAGGGCAGCAGCACCCACGTCGCGGCTGCATACACGCCGCCCAGCAGCATCATCAGGAAGGCGTCACCCCAGTTCCGGACGAAGATGGTCAACTCCAGCGGTGCTTCCGGCGGGAAGAGCTGCCACAGCGGTGCCGCCACCACATAAAGCACCGCACCAAAGGGAAGCGCGAGGGTCAGCAACGCGGCCAGCACGGCAAACGCACCGTGGAAGAGCAGCCAGGACAGATCCCGCTTCGTTTCGGGTGCACTCAGCAGGGCCGCCAGCTCAGCGAAGGAATACCGGCCCGTGAGGCGGCGCCGGTCAAAGGGGATGACAGCCGAAGAGAACGTTGCGGCGCGGTCCTGGGCCCGGGCGGCAAACCGGTCCAGGACGTCCAGGAGGGTGGGGACGGCATAGAGGCCGATGCCCAGGGGCAGGAACGGAAGCAGCACGACCCCGGCCGTCAGGAGGGACAGGGACACGAGCCAGTAGCCGCCCTCGCGCACAAGGTACACCGCATCCCGGATACGGGTTCTGGCGCGGTCGGGGAGTCTCACCCGTTGAATTATGCCCTGCGTCCCTCCCCATGTCGGTATAGCCAGCTATACCCCAAACCGGGCTGCTGGCTGTATCGGATCCGGTTTCCGCAATCCGTAGCGTCGAAGACAGCAGGTTCCCCATTCATCACCGCTTCGACCAAAGGATGACCCGATGTTTACCGACGCTTCCGAATTCTCCGGCCCGGCAGCCCTGCAGCTGCAGGGCGTGTCCAAGAGCTACCGTTCCGGCAACGCCACCGTTCCGGCCCTCCGGGATGTTTCCCTCGCCGTTCCGGCCGGCACCTTCACCGCGGTCATGGGCCCCTCCGGCTCGGGTAAAAGCACGCTGCTGCAGTGCGCGGCCGGACTGGATGCCCCGGACCGCGGCCGGGTGCTGCTGGGAACCACCGAAATTTCGCAGCTGCGCAGCAAGGCCCTGACCCGCTTCCGCCGGGACCACGTCGGTTTCGTCTTCCAGTCCTACAACCTGCTCCCCCAGCTCACCGTGTCGCGGAATGTGACGCTTCCGCTGCTGCTGGCCGGACGCGGCACCGACAAGGTCTGGCTCGACTACGTGCTGGAGGCCGTGGGACTCGCGGGCCTGGGCGAACGGAAACCCCAGGAACTCTCCGGCGGGCAGCAGCAGCGCGCAGCCATTGCCCGGGCGCTGATCACCCGGCCCGACGCCGTCTTCGCCGATGAACCCACCGGCGCCCTGGATTCGGGCACCGCACGCCAGGTGCTGGACCTGCTGCGGCACACGGTTTCCGCCCTGGGCCAGACGGTGGTGATGGTGACCCACGATCCCGTGGCCGCCGGCGCCGCCGACACCGTCATTTTCCTAGCGGATGGACGACTCGACGGCAGCCTGACCGGTGCCACGGCACTGGACGTCAGCGAACGCATGGCCACCCTTGGGGAGCGCTAACATGTGGACACTTGCCAAAGCCTCCATCCGGCACCACCGCGGCGGTTTCGCCGGGGTCTTCGTGGCCGTGTTCCTCTGCGCCGCGCTCATCACCGCGATGGGTGTCCTCATTGAGTCCGGCACCCGCGGCGGCATCGCCCCGCAGCGGATGCAGGGCGCCGACGTCGTTGTGGGGGCGCCGCAGTCGCATCCCGTAGTTGAGGACATGGACGCCCCCTTCGCCGAGCGGGTCCTGCTCCCCGCGGACGCGGTCGTGGAGATTGCGGCCGTCCCCGGCGTGGACCGGGCGGTGGGCAACATTGACGTGCCGCTGGCCACGACCGACGGAACAGCTGTTTCGGCGTCGGCCTGGGACTCCGCTGCCCTGGCTCCCTTTGAGCTGACCTCCGGGGACGCACCAATGAAGCTGACGGACGTCGTGGTCGATGAGTCCTTCGGTGTGGCTCCGGGCGGCCGCCTGGTGCTCAGCCACGGCGGCGAACCGTCCGAGTACACCGTCTCCGGCCTAGTTGCGGCGGACGCGGGCGCCGGGCCCTCCGGCCCTGCCGCCTTCCTCAGCACCGCCGGGGCGCAGGCCCTCTGGCCGCACGGCGAGACGGTGGCAACGGTAGGGGTGACGGCTGAGCCCGGTGTTCGCCCGGAGCAGCTTTCCGCCGACATCGAGGCGCAGGTGGCCGGCGTCGTGGGTTACACCGGTGACCGCCGCGGAGATGTGGAGAACCTGGGCGGGTCCGCGGCCCGGTCAACGCTGCTGCTGCTGAGCGGCTCGCTGGCGGGGGTGGCCGTGATGACCGCCGTGTTTGTCACCGCCGGAACACTGTCCCTGTCCATCATGGGACGCCGGCGCGAGTTCGCCATGCTGCGGGCCGTGGGGGCCGGAGCCAACCAGACCCTGGGCATCGTGGTGCGTGAAGTCCTGCTGGTGTCCGGCGCTGCCGCGGTACTGGGCGCTGCACCCGGCTTCCTGCTCGCCTGGTTCCTGGGCGGCCGGTTCGCCGCTGCCGGCGTAATTCCGGAAGACTTTGTGCTGGCTTTCAGCCCGCTGCCGGCACTGGCCGCCGTGGCCATCAGCATTGCCGCAGCCGTGGGTGCCTCCCTGGTCTCCGCCCGAGGTACGGTCCGTGCCGCGCCGACCGATGCCCTGCGGGACTCCGTCACGGAAGCCTCCCAACTGGGCCGCGGACGGGTCATCGCCGGGGTTTCCCTGCTGGCCGCCGGCCTCGTCGCGGCCCTGGCGCCGGTAGCAGTCCCCGGCACCGCAGGACTTGCCGCCGCGGCCTCCAGCATCCTGCTGCTGGTCATCGGCACCGGGCTGATGGGCCCCTGGCTGGTTACGGGGGCGCTGAAACTGGTGCAGCCGTTGGTCCGCCGGAGCCCCTCCGCGTCGCTGGCCCTGGCTGAAGCCAACGCCTCCGCGTTCCCGCGCCGGCTGGCATCCGGGATTGTTCCGCTGGCCCTGGCCATTGCCCTTGGATCGGTGCAGTTCTTTATGCCGGCCACCGTGGAATCGGAAGCCGAACGGCAGTCCCGCGACGGGGTGGTGGCCGGGTACCTGGTCAGTGCTTCGGGATCCGGGGTTTCCGCTGATCTGGCGGACCGGGTGGCGGCGCTGCCCGGGGTGGAGGCGACCTCACCGGTGGCCCGTTCCGCGATCCTGGCCAAGGCCGGTTTCGCCGGGATGGAGGACGGCGTCCAGCCCTACGCCATTCAAGGCCTGGCGGCACAGGACGTCAACGGGACACTGGACCTCTCTGTACGGGAAGGGTCGCTGGACCGGCTGGCTGACGACGGAACCGTGGCGCTGAGCGCGGAACTGGCCCGGGAAGCGGGTACGGCAGTGGGTGAGGACTTCGAGTTCTACTACGGCGACGGAACCGAGGCGACCGCCGTCGTCGTCGCCACGTACGAGCGGGGGCTGGGGTTCGGCGATGTCGCAGTGGCGAATGAAACGCTGCGCAGCCACACCACCAGCGGACTGAACGATTACCTGCTGGTGACGGCGGAGCCGGAGACCGATCCGGCTGAGCTGGCCACCGCGGTCAGCGGACTCGGGCTGACGCTGCTCGATAAGGAGGAACTCGGTGCCGCCGGAGCGGCCGAGCGGAACGCCGACAAGTGGGTCTCCATCATCGCCATGCTGGTCCTGCTGGGATACCTGGCCGTCTCCGTGGTCAACACTCTCGTGATGGCTACGGCACGGCGGCGGCCGGAAATGATGCTGCTGCGCACCTTGGGCGCCTCGGATACCCAACTGCGGCGCATGATGGGAGCGGAGTCCCTGCTCATCGTCGCGGCTGCCATCGTCATCGGTACCGTCCTGGCCCTTCCCCCGCTGATGGGCATTGCCGTCAGCGTCTCGGGGATGCCGCTGCCCACCATCGTGCCGGCGGTGTACCTCGGCCTGGCCGGTGCGACGGCGGCCCTGGGGCTGGGATCCATCGCGGTAGCCACGCGCACCGCACTCCGGCCGTAACGCAGGCGGGGCTTAACGAAGAAACACCCCGGTCCGAGGACCGGGGTGTTTCTTTGCTCTGGCGGAGGATGGGGGATTTGAACCCCCGAGGGCGTTAACCCAACACGCGTTCCAGGCGTGCGCCATAGGCCGCTAGGCGAATCCTCCAGGCTTGCTCCCGTAGAAGCAGATATAAGACTACCCGACACGGGGCCAAACCAACGAATCGGGGGTGGTACAAGCAGGGTTAGAGACCCGGCAATGGCCTGCGGTCATGGATCCCGACCAGGAGGTTGATGACCACCATGGCCAGCCAGGAGTACTTCGCCACATCCTCGTCCAGGAAGGCGATGGGGATGGACAGCAGGAACACGGCGGGAGCGATTCCCGCCCGGATCCAGGCCGTGCGAAGCAACTCGGGCGGCAACCCGTCCCGGAACAGGCCCCGGCGGCTGCAGTAGAGCCACATGAGTGTGTCCACCGTTCCGGTGAGGCCCAGCAACCCCGCATAGATGGCGACGCCGACCGCTTCGTCAGCATAAAACGCCAACACATCCGTGGCATATCCGATCAGGGCCACAAACAGCAGCAGCAACAGGTTCAGCCGCTGAAGGCTCTGGGTGAAACCGCGCAGGCTGCGGAAGAGCCGGTGATGACTAAGCCAGTACGCGGCCGTGACAACAAAGGAGAGCGCGTACGCGGCGAACTCCCGGAACTGCCCGGCTACAGCCTCACCGAGCTGGTCCGCCGGGACCCGGGGAACCTGGATCCCCACAGCCAGCAGAGTCATCGCGATCGCAAAAACGGCATCACTGAAGAATGCGGTGCGGTCAACATCGGGTCCTGAGTTGAACTCCCGCCTGTACAGCTGGTTCCTGCTCACACCGGGCACAGGCCCATTGTTGCGCGCGTGGCTGCCGCGGTCAGGAGTGCCGGGATGTTAAACAAATGAAGGCCCGCACATCAGTGTGCGAGCCTTCATTTATAAAGGATGTCCGGCGGTGACCTACTCTCCCACATCCTCCCGGATGCAGTACCATCGGCGCTGTGGGTCTTAGCTTCCGGGTTCGGAATGGGACCGGGCGTTTCCCCCACGCTATGACCGCCGTAACTTTTGCCCCGGCCGCAGTGCGGCGGGAAGTACTCTTCTATTCTACAACGTGTCTGGGGTTGCTTTGACCGAACCGGCCGCTCTTCGGGAGGTTGTTATTTATCCCATAGCTTCCGGCCGGCGGGGTTGAATCGGCGGGGTTGAATCGGCCTGGTCGAGCAGGCCCGGAAAGACAGTGCCGCTTAAACAGGTCAGGCCCGCACCATTGGTGCGGACCTGACCCTCTGAACAAATATTGTCCGGCGGTGACCTACTCTCCCACATCCTCCCGGATGCAGTACCATCGGCGCTGTGGGTCTTAGCTTCCGGGTTCGGAATGGGACCGGGCGTTTCCCCCACGCTATGACC
>NZ_JAUCPU010000007.1:0-591160 GCF_030373105.1 Arthrobacter sp. zg-Y877 | reverse complement strand
GCTCCCGGGTTCCCGGCTTCCGCCGGGATCCGTTGGTCGGTCGAACTAGTCGACCTTGGCAACTGCTTCTTCGATCATCGGCTCAAAGCGGTCCAGGACCCACGGGACACTCAGCGGGGTCAGGAAGCTGGAGGCCATGCCCACCTGGCGGTCCAGGCTGCGGACCACGGAGCCGCGCTCCACGGCGGGAATCTGCGCAAAGAGCCGCTGCTCTTCGGTACGCTGCTGCTCGGCTTCGTCGTTGTACCAGGTGAACAGGACGTCGACGTCGTTCAGCTTGCCGGCGCTCTCCAGTCCCAGGTCCGAGGTGAAGCTTCCCTCGCTCGAGGGAATGTCCTTCACCTCGGGGGCCACGGTCATGCCCAGTGCAGTGAGGATGTCCACCCGGGCGTCGCCCTCGTTGTAGAGCACCAGGGAACCGGGGGCTCCCCCGCCCCAGACATAGGCGAAGGTCTTTCCGGCGAACTCCGGGTGCTCGGCGGCGCTGTCGGCCAGGGACTGTCCGATGCCGTCCACCGCGTCCTTTGCGGCGTCGGGCTCGCCCAACGCCTTGCCGATGAGCGAGATCTGGTCATCCCACTTGATGTTCCACGCCTGCTCCGGGTACGCCACGGTGGGGGCGAGTTCGTTGAGGACATCGAAATCCTCCTGGGTGATGCCGGAGTTGGGGGCCAGGATCAGGTCCGGCTCCAGGGCGACAATGGCATCGATGTCGATGTCCTGCCCGCCGGTGAAGGTGGCCGGCAGGTCATCGCCGCGCTCCTCGATCGCTTCGGTCACCCAGGGGTAGTTCCCGTGCTCGTCATTGCCCCAGGTAACCTCCTCGACGCCCACCGGGGTGGTGCCCAGGGCGACGGCGGTGTCAGCCGAACCCCAGCCGATGGTGACTACCCGTTCGGGCTTCTGCTCAATCACTGCCTCGCCCAGGGCGGACTCGATAGTGACCGGAAAGTTCTCCGATGCCGTCTCGCCTGATTCGGATGCCGGGCTCTCCCCAGCGTCCGCGCCGCAGCCGCTCAGGGCCAGCAGGACGGCGGGAACCGCCAGGAAGGCGGCGATCGGAGCTCTTTTCATTATTTTTCCTCTCAGAAGAACCGGCCCGCCGAACGGCGGGCCGGGCACAGCAAAAAATCCGGGGAGCCTAGGTCAGCTCGGCACGGCCCTTGCGCCAGTAGCCCATGAAGGCCACCTGCTTGCGGTCTATCCCGACGTCGCGGACCAGGTAGCGGCGCAGGCCGCGGACCACTGCCGCTTCCCCGGCAATCCAGGCGTAGAAGGGAAGCGCGCCGGAGGGAGCGTGCGGGTTCCGGGAAGCTTCCACCACGGCCGGGTCCAGCCGCTGCGGGGTTTCCCACAGGATGGTTTCGTCCACGTTGACGTCTTCGGGTTCGGGCAGGGCCGGGCTGGGGCGGAACGGCTCGCCGTCGGCGGTGTCCACCGATGCCCAGCCGGGCAGCGCCACTGCCTGCCGCACGGCGGCGTCGAGCAGTTCGCCATGCGGCCGGGAGCCGCGTGCCAGCCAGATCATCTGGACACCGGACCGGGTGCGGACCTCCTGGCGGTCACCGCTGGAGGGGATTTCCATCAGGGCGTGGCCGGTGACGTCTTCGGGGAGGGCTTCCAGGATCGCGGTCATGGCCGGAACCGCAGTTTCATCACCTGCCAGCAGGACGTGCCGGGCCATGCCCGGACGCCATTCGATGCCGCCGTAGGACTCGGCCGTGACGCACTGGGCGGCGTTGGGTCCGATGATGCAGACCCGGTCCCCCGGCTCCGCGGACGCGGCCCAGCTGGACGCCGGGCCGCCCTTGCCGTCTTCATCGAAGTGCAGCACGAAGTCGACGTCGATTTCCGGCTCCGGGCCGGAGCAGCGTGCGCCGCGCACGGTGTAGGTGCGCATGCATCCGCGGGTGGCCGGATCCAGTTTCAACCAGTCCTGGTACCAGCCGGCGTCGAGGGTGGAGAGGTCCGGCAGCGGCAGTGAGGTTCCCTCGGCGTCGACGCAGGGCACAATGACCTTGATCCGCAGGTCATGGGTCTGTCCCTGCACCCCGAAGTCCGCCAGGCAGGGGCCGGCGAAGGTGATGCGCTGGAAGTTCGAGCCCAGCCGGACAATCCGCTTGACCTCGACGTCGAAGGACATGACTGCCCCTGCGGTGCGGGCCCGGCGGCCGGTGCGGGCCGGGCGGGCGGGCCCGGTTTCCTGCGCCTCGGACGCGGCGGCTGCCCCGGATGTGGAGCGGACGTGCGTCATGATGCTGCCTCCATGGGCTCATTGATGCCGGAGCGGCGCTGGCCGTCACCCGGGTTGGGCAGGTACCCCTGCGTCTGTTCCGCTTCCGGTTCCGGTTCTTCCTTGTCCGTCTCCGGAGCGGCGCTGTGGTGGCGTCCAAGCGGGACCACCATGGGTGTTCCCGAGACGGGGTCCGCAATGACGCGGGACGCCAGCCCGAAGACGGTGCCCACCAGTTCCTCGGTCACGACGTCGGACGGGGCGCCTTCCGCGGCAATCCGGCCGTCCTTCATGGCGATCAGGTGGTCCGCGTAGCGGGCCGCCAGGTTCAGGTCATGCAGCACGATCGCGACGGTGGTGCCCGAGCGCCGGTTCAGGTCGGTGATCAGGTCCAGGACCTCGATCTGGTGGGTGACGTCCAGGAAGGTGGTGGGTTCGTCGAGCAGCAGGATGTCCGTTTCCTGGGCCAGGGCCATGGCAATCCAGACCCGCTGGCGCTGGCCGCCGGAAAGCTCGTCCACGTTCCGGCCGGCAAGGTCCACGGTGTCCGTGGCGGCCAGGGCGGCGGCGACGGCTTCGTCGTCGGCGGGGGTCCACTGCCGGAACCAGCCCTGGTGCGGGTAGCGGCCGCGTCCCACCAGATCCGCCACGGTGATTCCCTCGGGTGCCGTGGGGGTCTGCGGCAGCAGGCCCAGCGTGCGGGCCACCTGCCGGCTGGGCACGGAGGAAATGTCCTTGCCGTTCAGGTAGACGGTGCCGCCGGTGGGCTTCAGGAGCCGGGCCAGGCCGCGCAGCAGTGTGGACTTTCCGCAGGCGTTTGCGCCGACAATGATCGTGATCTTGCCGGCGGGCAGGGTAAGCGAGAGTGAGTCCACCACTTTGCGCTCGTCGTATCCGAGCTCCAGCTTCTCAGCGGAAAGCAGGTTCTCCATGTCAGCCTCCTTGGCCTACGCGGTTTGACGTGACCAGCAGCCACAGAAGAAAAGGGGCCCCGAGCGCACCGGTGACGACGCCGACTGGCAGGGTGACTCCGGGAATCAGGTTGGCGCCGACGAAGTCCGCAGCCAGGACGATGCACGCGCCCACCAGCCCGGCCGAAAGCAGGGTGGATTCCCCGCCCATCAGCCGGCGGGCGATGGGCCCGGACAGGAACGCGATGAAGGCCACCGGTCCGGCGGCCGCGGTGGCGACGGCAGCCAGTCCGACGCCGGTGATGATCAGGGCCAGCCGTGCCGTTTCGACCCGGATGCCGAGCCCGGCAGCGGCGTCGTCGCCCAGCTCCAGTCCGCGCAGGCTGCGGGCGAGTACGGCCGCGGCGGGCAGCAGCACCACCAGGAACACGGCCAGGACCGCGGCACGGTCCCAGCTGCTGTTGTTCAATGAGCCGGTGAGCCACACCAGGGCTTCGGAAGCGGTGCGGATATCGGTCCGGGTGAGCAGGAAATTCACCAGTGCCTGCATCACGGCGGCAAAGCCGATCCCCACCAGGACCAGCCGGTACCCGGCCGCCGACCCGCGCCGGGCAAGCAGGTAAATGGCCAGGGCCACGGCCAGCGCTCCGAGCAGGGCGGTCACGGAGACCGTGGTGCCGGCGGCGCCGAAGACCACGATGGCGCACACCGCGCTGGCGCTGGCCCCGTAACTGATGCCGATGATGTCCGGGCTGGCCAGCGGGTTGCGCAGCAGCGTCTGGAACACGGTGCCGGCTATTCCAAAGGCCACCCCGATCAGGGTGCCGATGACAGCCCGGGGAAGCTTGCTCTCCATCAGGATGTAACTGGCCCCGGGGATCTGCTCACCGAACAGGATCCGGAAGAAATCGGGGATGGTGAAGGTGTAGGTGCCCAGCAGGACGTAGACGGCGAAGAGCACCAGCACGGCGGCGGCCAGCAGCGCCGGGACCAGCACCCGGCGTCGCCGTCCTTGTTTCCGGGCGGCGCGGACGGCCTGTGCGGTACCGGCGGGGGCGGTGCGCGGACTGCGGGACGTCTCCACGGCGGCGCTCACAGTTCGGCCAGCTTCCGGCGGCGCACGAGCCAGATGAAGACGGGCGCGCCGATCACGGCGGTGGTGACGCCCACGGGAATCTCCCCCGGCGGCAGCAGGACCCGGCCGACGACGTCGGCGGTCACCAGGAGGGCAGGGGCGAGCAGCATGGAGAAGGGCAGGATCAACCGGTAGTCGGGGCCGGTGAAGCTGCGCACCACGTGCGGAATGACCAGGCCGATGAACGCGATGGGACCGGCGGCGGCGGTGGCTCCACCGCACAGCAGCACCACGCCCAGCGCGGTGATTCCCCGGCTGAGGCCCACACGCTGGCCCAGTCCGCGGGCGACGTCGTCGCCCAGGCCCAGGCCGTTCAGGGCGCGTCCGGCGAAGACGGTGATCAGGGCCCCGGCGGCGAGAAACGGCAGCACCGCGGCGATGGTGTTCCAGTCACGGCCGGACACGCTGCCCACCTGCCAGAACCGGAAGGTGTCGAGGGTCTGCTGGCTGGAGACCAGCACGGCGGTGAGCAGGGACATCAATCCGGCGCTCAGCGCGGCGCCGGCCAGCGCCAGCTTGACCGGCGTGGCGCCCTCGCGGCCGGCGCCTGCCACCAGATAGACGATGGCGGCGGCTCCGGCAGCCCCGGCCAGCGCGAACCAGACGTAGCCGCTGAGGCTGGTAACGCCGAAAATGTAGATGCCCAGCACGACGGCGAAAGCCGCTCCGGCATTGACGCCGAGGATGCCGGGGTCGGCCAGCGGGTTGCGGGCCACGCCCTGCATCGCCGCGCCGGCCAGGCCCAGGGCGGCGCCGGTAACCAGCCCCAGGACCGTGCGGGGAACGCGGGAAAGGACCACTGCGTGGTCGCCGTTGGACGGGTCGAATGCGGTCAGGGCGTCCCACACAGTGCCGGGGGCCACCGGCCGGGCACCGACGGCGACGGACGCGGCGGATGCCACGGCAAGCACGGCGAGGGTCAGGATAAGGAGGGTCGCGGGTGCGGTCCGGGAGCCTTGCTGGCGGAGAACGCCGGCTGGGCGTGCAGCAACACTCACGTAGGCACCTCCCAAGGGCAACGGCGAATTTCTTAAGTAAGGCTAGCCTATGGTCGGGGCCTTTAAGAAACGTTTATGTTGCGTAATAGGAAGGACTGCCGCGCTTAGTTTCCGGCGCCGTGACCCGGGACCACGCGCTCTGCCTCCCGCACCGGTCCGGGGGCAGTCCCGTCGCCGAACGGACGGCCGCCCAGCTCCTCGCGGCCGTGCGCTGAGAGCCAGCCGCCCAGCTCCGGCCCTCGGGGCACAATTCCGGTGGGATTGATGTCCTCATGCACCACGTAGTAGTGCGCCTTGATCTGCTCGAAGTCCACGGTGTCCCCGAAGCCGGGCGTCTGGAACAGGTCCCGGGCGTAACCCCAGAGTGCAGGCATTTCCGTGAGCTTGTTCCGGTTGCACTTGAAGTGCCCGTGGTAGACGGGATCAAAGCGCACCAGCGTGGTGAACAGGCGGACGTCCGCCTCCGTGATGGTGTCGCCGATCAGGTAGCGCTGCCGGGAAAGCCGTTCCTCCAGCCAGTCCATGGCTGTCCACAGCCGGTCATAGGCGGCGTCGTAGGCCTCCTGGGATCCGGCGAAGCCGCACCGGTACACACCGTTGTTCACCTCGGTGAAGATCCGCTTGTTGACCTGTTCCATCTCCTCCATGTGCTCCGCCGGAAGCAGGTCCGGGGCACCCTCGCGGTGGAAGTCCTTCCACTCGGTGGAGAAGTCCAGGGTGATCTGGGGGAAGTTGTTGGTCACCACGGCACCGGTGGGAACGTCGACGATGGCCGGGACCGTGATCCCGCGCTGATAGCCGGGGACCCGCTTAAAGAAGGCCTCCTGCAGACGTTCGATACCCAGGACCGGGTCCCGCCCGTCGGGGTCGAGGTCAAAGGTCCAGCTGCGGGCATCGTGGGTGGGTCCGGGCAGGCCCAGCGAAATGGCGTCTTCCAGGCCCAGCAGCCGCCGGACAATGATGGTCCGGTTGGCCCAGGGGCAGGCACGGGCGGCGACCAGCCGGTACCGGCCCGCCTCCACGGGGTAGCCGTCGCGGCCGTCACGGGTGATCCGGGTTTCAATGTAGTTCGTGTCCCGGGTGTACTCGGTGCCCCCGGTGACATAGGAGCGGATGGTGCTGTGCGCGGCGCTGTCCGCCGGGGCTGATCCCTGAGTGGTCATGCCCTCCAGACTAGCGCGTTCGGCCCTCCCGCAGGCGGCCTGCAGAGGCCCGGAGGCTGCCGGAAATTAAGGCCGCGGCGGTAGAGTCGACTGCAACGCCGGCAGCAGTGCAACGGAAGGATCTGGGCCATGCGAGTAGCCGTTATCGGAGCAACCGGAAACGTGGGGACAGCCATTCTGCGGCGGCTCGCCGACGCCCGCATCGAGCGCGGCGACCTGGAGGTTGTAGGCATTGCCCGCCGGATTCCGGACACCTCGCTGCCTCCCTACACCGGCGTCGAGTGGCACTCCATCGACGTCGGCGACACCGGGAACGTGGAGGTGCTGGCCGATGCGCTCCGCGGCGCGGACGCGGTGATCCACCTCGCCTGGCTCATCCAGCCCAACCGCGACGAGGCGGAACTGCACCGGGTCAACGTCCAGGGCACGGAGAATGCCCTGGCCGCGGCAGCGGCCGCCGGGGTCCGCCAGTTTGTCTGTGCTTCCTCGGTGGGGGCGTACAGCCCGGCCCCCAAGGACCGCCTGACGGACGAGTCCTGGCCGGCGCGCGGCATCGCCAGTTCGCACTACAGCCGGCACAAGGGCGAGCAGGAAGCCCTGCTGGACCGGTTCCAGCTGGAGTACCCGGAGATAGCGGTGGCACGCCTGCGTCCGGGGCTGATTTTCTCTTCCGACGCCGGAAGCGAGATCGCCGGCTATTTCGTCGGCCGGGTGATCCCCAAGTTTGTCCTGAACAAGCTGCGCCTGCCGCTGATCCCGCTGCCCGCCGAGTTTGTCTTCCAGGCAGTCCACGCCGATGACATTGCGGACGCGTACTGGCGTGTGGTGGACCAGCGGGCCGAAGGCGCGTTCAACATCGCCGCCGATCCGGTCATCACCCCCGAGATTTTGGCCGGGGTGCTGGGTGCCAAGCGGATCCTGAACGTGCCGGTGAAACTGGTGCGCGCCGTCGTCGGCCTGACCTGGGCCGCGCATCTGCAGGCCACCGATCCCGGCTGGATCGACATGGCCGCCGGTGCACCGGTCATGGACACCACCCGGGCGAGGGAAGAGCTGGGCTGGCAGCCCCGCCGGACCTCGCTCGAATCGCTGCGGTATGTGCTGGACGGAATGAGCGCCGGCGACGGCGTGTCCGGCTCCCCGCTGCTGGCACCCCGCCGCCGGGACCACGCCTAGCTGTACTCAGACAGCACGTGGTCTACACGGCTTCCCGCAGGGATGCGGCTTCCACCAGTCCCGCAGCCGGGTCCTCCCCTGCGGAAGCCCTCGCCAGGCCAAGGTCCTCTTCTAGCAGCTTGGCGTTGACCACCACGGCCAGGCGGTACGCGTCGCCCGCCGCGGCCACCACCTGCGCCGAGGGGTCGGTGGCGTTGCCCACGGCCCAGATCCGGTCCTGGCTGGTGCGGCCCAGCTCGTTGGTGACGATGCAGCCGTCGTCGTCCACTTTCAGGTGTTCGGTGAGTCCCTTGTCCATTTCGGCCGCCGGCTCCAGGAACAGCGCCTCGCAGGGCACTGTCCGTCCGTCGGCCAGCACCAGGCCGGCCAGGGCATCGTTTTCAATCTGAACTTCCGCGACCTTGCCGTCCAGCACCTTGATCCCCAGGGAGGCCAGGCCGTGGGCATCCTCGTCGCTGAGCTTGATGTCCGCGTGCAGCACCAGCACCACATCCGGGGAGAACGTGCGGACCAGCTGCGCCTGTTGGATGGACGTTTCCTCGGTGCCCAGCACGGCCAGGACCTTGTCTGCCGTTTCGTAGCCGTGGCAGTAGGGGCACTGCAGCACGTCGCGGCCCCAGCGGTCCCGCAGGCCCGCGATATCCGGCAGAACGTCCCGCAGTCCGGTGGCGAGGATCAGCTGCCGCCCGCGGAATTCCCGGCCGTCGCCGGTCCGGACGGTGCCGTCGGGTTCGACGGCGGCAACCGTGGCCTGGGTTACTTCGACGCCGTAGCCGCGGACCTCGTCACGGGCAAGCTCCAGCAGCTCGGCTGGAGGCATGCCGTCACGGGTGGGGAAGCCGTGGACGTGGCCGGCGGGCGAGTTGCGCGGAGCTCCGGCATCGAGCACCAGAACCCGGCGGCGGGCCCGGCCGAGGACCAGCGCCGCGGTGAGGCCGGCCATGCCGCCACCCACAATGACAACGTCGTATCCGGACACTGGTGATGAAGAGTTCGAACTGGTCATACGTAATTTTTACAGGACCGAACGGCGATCATCAGCATTCTTAGTATGTTGTCTAGACTTTTCCCCATGGAAGAAACCACGCAGGAAAAGCCTGCCTCCAAACTCAAGCAGGGCATCACCGGCCCCATGCTTTATTTGTTCATTTTAGGCGACGTCCTCGGCGCCGGTATCTACGCGCTGGTGGGCGAAGTGTCGGGTGAAGTCGGCGGAGCCATTTGGGTGCCGCTGCTGGTTGCCCTCGTCCTCGCACTGCTGACCGCGGCGTCCTACGCCGAACTGGTGACGAAGTATCCCAAGGCCGGCGGTGCGGCGGTGTTCGCCCAGCGCGCCTTCAAGGTCCCTGCCATTTCCTTCCTGGTCGGTTTCGCCATGCTGGCCGCCGGCGTGACCAGCGCCGCGGGACTGGCATTGGCGTTCACCGGTGACTACCTCAGCCCGTTCCTGGATGTGCCGCCGGTCCCGGCTGCCATCGTGTTCCTGCTGCTGGTGGCGCTGCTGAACGCCCGCGGCATTTCCGAGTCGGTGCGCAGCAACGTGGTGATGACCGTGATCGAGCTTTCCGGCCTCGTGCTGGTGATTGTGCTGGTCGGCCTGATGCTGGGCCAGGGCAAGGGTTACACCGAGCAGATCACCGAGTTCCCGGTAGGCGTGAATCCGGGCACCGCCGTCCTTGGCGCGTCCGTCATCGCCTACTACTCCTTCGTCGGCTTCGAGGTTTCGGCCAACGTTGCCGAAGAGGTCCGGGACGTCCGCCGGGTCTACCCGAAGGCCATTTTCGGCGCCATGCTCACCGCCGGCCTCGTCTACGTCCTGATCGGACTGGCCGCCTCGATTGCGCTGCCGACCGAGGACCTCACCGGTTCCTCAGGCCCGCTGCTCGACGTCGTCAGCGCCACCGGCTTCGGCGTTCCGGACTGGCTCTTCAGCCTGATCGCCCTGATCGCCGTGGCCAACGGCGCCCTGCTGACCATGATCATGTCCTCACGGCTGACCTTCGGCATGTCGGAGCAGGGCCTGCTTCCCGCCGTCTTCAGCCGGGTGCTGCCCAACCGCAGGACTCCGTGGGTGGCCATCATCGCCACCACCGCCATCGCCATGCTGCTGACCATGACCGGCGGGCTGGCCTCCCTGGCGGAGACCGTGGTCCTGCTGCTGCTCTTCGTCTTCCTGAGCACGAATGTGGCAGTCATTGTGCTGCGCAGGGACAAGGTAGCGGAAAAGCACTTCCAGGCCCCCATTGTGGTGCCGTACCTGGCCATCGCGTCCTGCCTGCTGCTGCTGACCCAGCAGGACGGCACCGTGTGGCTGCGGGCCGGAGCGCTGATGGCCGTTGGCCTGCTGTTGTTCGGCGCGCGGTTCCTGGCCAAGGGGAAAAACCTGGGCGCCAAGCCACGCCGCGGCCGGAAATCCCAGGACGCGGGCAAGGAACAGTAAGCCGCGGGTCCCGGCCGGCGTCACAACGCCGGCCGGGGCGTTCCCTCCGGTGCCAGCAGCCACGCCGCCACGACGTCCCCGAGCATCGACCGCAGATGCCCGTTCAGCGGCGGGGCGTGCAGGTCCCGGCCAAAGAGATAGCCGAAGGTGTACTGGTTCGCCACCTGGAAGACGCAGTACGCGCTGATGAGCAGATGCACGTCAAAGGCATCCACGTCATGGCGGAAGACTCCCTCGGCCTGCCCACGCTCCAGGATCTCGTCGAGGATGCCGACAGCGGGTTCCGCCAGGTCGCGGATTGAGTCGATCTGCCGGATGAAGACACCCCGGTGGATGTTTTCGATCATGACCAGCCGGATGAAGTCGCTGTGGCGCACATGGTGGTCATAGGTGAGTTCGGCCAGTTGCCGGATGGCCTCGGTGGGTTTCAGGCTGTCCACCTGGATGGCCCGCTCCGCCTCGCGGATGCCGCTGTAGGCCTTCTTGAGCACCGCCAGGTAAAGCTGTTCCTTGCTGCCGAAGTAGTAATAGATCATCCGCTTGGTGGTGCGGGTCCGGTCCGCAATTTCGTCGACGCGCGCTCCGGAATAGCCCTGTGCGGCGAAAACCTCGGTGGATACCGCCAAAATTTCGGCGCGGGTCCGTTCCGGGTCGCGCTTCCGCAGTGTTCCGCCCTGCTGCACGGTATCGCTGGCGATAACTCCACCGTCTTTCATTTGTGGCCCGCATGCGCCAACAGGCGGCGGGGATTGTCAATCATCATTGCGTCCAGGACGCCGTCGTCCAGCCCCAGTTCGCGGAGGCGGGGCAGCACCCGGGTATGCACGTTTTCCATGTGCCAGTTCGGCACGGTCCGCTTGCGCCAGGACGGCGGGGTGATCCTGCTGAAGAAAGCCGCATCATGCGAGAGCACTATTTGGTCAGCGTAGCCCCGGCTGATGAGTGCCCACAGCATGCGGAACCGCTGCGCGTCGGAGACCACATGCTCCATGCCGAACCGGTCGAAGCCCAGGAAGGATCCGGCGTCGGCGAGGGCCATCAGGTAGTCAAGGTCATCGGAGTCCCCCGCATGGCCGATCACTACGCGGTCCAGCGGCACCCCCAGCCGCGCCAGCAGCTGCTGCTGGCCGATCCCGCCGCGGGAGGGAGCGTGCGAGTGGGTGGTCACCGGTACCCCGGTTTCCAAATGGGCGTGCGCCGCAGCCGCGAACACGCGTTCGACGTCGGCAGTGATGCCGTCGGCATCGGAAAAGACCTTCAACATGCCCGCCCGGATATCCGTGCCGGCAATTCCTTCCCGGATATCCCGCAGGAACAGCTCCACCAACGGATCCTCCGAGTCCACTAGGCCGCCGGGGCCGTGGGTCCGGAAAAACTGTGGCAGCCCGTCAGCGGTGTAGTACCCCGTGGCCGCGACCAGCCGCACCGGGCTGCGCCGCGCCACGCGGAGCACCCGGGCAACATCGCGTCCCAGCCCAGGCACTGTGAGGTCGACGACGGTGCGCACCCCGAGCGCATAAAGCCGCTCGAAACCGGCCACAGCCTTCTCGACCGCCTGCTCCTCATCCCATTCGGGATGGGGCAGGTTGAGGTCGAGTTCCGGATGGCCCACGAAAACATGCTCATGGATCAGGGTTGTCCCGAGCTCGTCCGCGGGCACGTCACCGGTAAAGGTTGGAACGGTGTGCGCCGCCGTCGTCGACCGCACGGCGGTTACTCTGCCGTGGCGCGGATGGCTTCGAATACTTCCAGTGAATCTCCGGTGTACTCGGACTCCAGGTACTCGAGGGCCTCGCTGCGGAAGGCGTCCACGTCAACGTCCTCCACGATTTCCCACGCCCCTTCGGCCTTCCACGCGGACAGTGTTTCCGCTTCGTCCTCCTCGACGCAGGTCGTCACCTCTGTAACTGCCTTTTCAACGGCAGCGTTCACTGCGTCCTGCTGGTCGCCGGAGAGCTCGTTCCAGACCGGACCGGCAATGATGAGGTTGGTGTTCAGCTGGTGATTCGTCATGCTCAGGTAGTCCTGCACCTCGGCGAGGTTCTGCGCCTTGATGTTGGTGATCGGGTTTTCCTGGCCATCGACGGTGCCCTGCTGCAGGGCGAGGTACAGCTCTTCATAGGCCACTTCGGTGGCGGAGGCACCCAGGGCGTCCGCGTTCATCAGGAACTGCGGGGAACCGGGGAAGCGGATCCGCAGGCCTTCCAGGTCCTCCGGCTTGGTGATGGGCTTGCCGGCGGTGAACTGCCGTGCACCTGCTGACCAGGCACCCAGGGTCTGGACGCCGGCGGCCTCGGCGAAGCCGTCGACCACGGTCTTCGACTCGTCGCTGGCCATGAAGGCGGCCAGGTGGTCCGCGTCCTCGAAGACATAGGCGGCGTCGAGGACACTGATCGGCTCGTAGACCGAGCCCAGTGCCGAGGCTCCCTGGATATCGAGATCGATGTCCCCGGACGCAACGGAGGAGATGCGGTCGGCGTCGCCGCCAAGCTGGCTGGACGGGAAGATCTCCACGGTCACGCCAACGTCCGCCGCCGCAACCTCGTCGGCGATGACCTGGGCGCCGCAGCGGTGCTGCGGCTGGTCTTCGTTGTAGCTGTGGGCCAGCGTGAGCTCCACTTCCTCTCCGCTTCCTCCTCCTTCAGCTCCGGAATCTCCGCCTGAGCAGCTGACCAGCATCATTGCCGGCAGCACTGCGAGGGTGGCCAGGGCCAGGTGCTTGCTTCGTTGTGCCTTCATGGTTGTCTCTCTTCTCGGTTTGGGATGGTTGTGCGTAGGGGGATTCATGGGCCTAGAGCCCCAGCCAGCCGGGAAGCACCTGCAGCGCTTCCGGGAAGGCGATGATCAGGACCAGGATGACCAGGAACGGGATGATAAAGGGCAGGCAGCCGCGGAAGACCTCGCCGATCCGGGTCCTGGACACCGCCGAGGTGACAAAGAGGACCGTGCCCACCGGAGGGGTCAGCAGGCCGATCATGAGCGAGATGATGAGCAGTACACCAAAGGAAATCGGGTTGACCCCGTACTGCACGGCAATCGGCATCAGGATCGGAACCACAAGCACCAGAATGGCCGTCGCATCGATGACGGTGCCCAGCAGCAGTGCGAGCAGGACCACCAGGATCAGGAAGACCGTGGGATTGTCGGTGAACCCGAACAGCGCCTCGGTGAGCATCTGCGGCAGCCGCTCCCGGGCGAGGATGTAGCCCAGCAGGGACGCACTGGCCACGATCAGCATGATGCCGGTTGTGGTGAGGACGGTTTCCTTGATGGCGGCCAGCAGCCCTGCCATGGAGAGGGTGCGCTGGCCAAGGCCGAGCAGCAGCATGTACATCACGCCGACGGCGGCGGCTTCGGTGGGGGTGAAGATGCCGGCCAGGATGCCGCCCAGAATGATGATCGGCGCCAGCAGCGGCAGGGCGACACCCTTGAGTGAGGCAACGAATTCGGCCTTGTCGAAGGTGCCCTTGACGATGTTGGGCTGCCGGCGGACCAGGATGTAGACCACGATGCAGAGCCCCAGGGTCATGGCCAGGGCAGGCAGGACGGAGGCTGCGAACAGCGCGCCGGTGGACACGGCGGCGAGGCCGGAGAAGATGACTGCCGGGATACTCGGCGGCATCACCGGCGCGATGAGGGATGAGGACGCGACGACGCCGGTGGCGAAGCGGCGGCTGTACCCGTTGCGGAGCATGGCGGGAATTTCCACCTTGCCCAGCGCTGCCGCATCCGCAACGGCGGATCCGCTCATCCAGGAGAAGCCCAGGCTGACGCCGACGCTCACATAACCGAGGTTGCCGCGCACGGAGGCAAAGGCCGCCATGGCGAAACGGAACAGCCGGTCCGCAATTCCAGCATGGTTGGCCAGCGCGCCGAGGAGGATAAAGAGCGGTACAGCCAGCAGCGGAAAGCTGTCGGCGGCGTTGGCCACTTCGCGCAGCGCGCTGCCGGGAGAGCGGCCGTTCACCAGCATGTAGACCAGCGACGGGCCGAGGAAGGCAATAGCCACCGGGACACGGATGACCAGCAGCACCGCAATGGCGATGCCGAGGAGGGCGAGCATCATACGACCACCGCCGGTGCTTCATCGCTGTCGTACTCGGTGAGCATCGGGCCGTTTTTCGCGACCAGGACCGCTGCAACCAGGGCCCGGACCGTCAGGCTGAGCACGCCCAGGAGCACGGGCAGGTAGACGAAGGACATGGGCACGCGAAGCACGGGTGACTTAATGATCTGCTGCGAGTCAATGAGCGCGAAGGCTTCGATGGTCAGACCGAATCCGGTGGCTGCCACCACCACCAGCGCAATGACCTGGACCCAGCGGACCACCATCTGGTTGGGGATGGCGTCCACGATCTCCAAGGCGATATGTCCGTTGGTGCTCACCAGCACGCCGGCTGCGGCGAAGGTCAGCCAGATGAGTGCAAAGCGGGCAAGCTCACCGGTCCAGGCGTAGCCTCCTCCGGGCAGGTAGCGCTGCAGTGCCTGCATAAAGACCATTGCCAGGATGGTGATAAGCGCGACGGCGCCGATAAATATTTCAATGCGGGTGATAACCGCCGCGGTTTTCTGCCACCGCCCCTGTCCGGGTGATGGCTGCTGCTTGTCCGGCACTTGACTCCTTCGTCAACAACGTCGGCAGGCGCTGCCGATCGGTTGTAACTTACTAGTTAATACATTGTGAGACAACTCACAATTTGGTAACTCCCGCCCCACCCGGAACGCAGAACGCCCCCGGCACGCAGAACGCCCCGGACCGTTCGGTCCGGGGCGTTCTGTTTCTTTGAGAGCTTTGGCGCTAAGGGCTACTCGTGCAGGTGGTCGTCGTAGTCCTTGCCGGCGTGCTGCTGGCGCAGCTTCCGGCCTTCCTCGATGTCCTTCTCTTCCTGCTCCTGGCGCTTCTCCGTCTGGCGGGTGTCACGCGGGGGAAGCTGCACGGATTCCTCGGCCTGGATGCCTGCCTGCAGTTCGCGGCCGCGCTCCACCTCGGCGTCGAACTCCGCACCGAAGAGCAGGGACACATTGGCCAGCCAGATCCACAGCAGCAGGACGATGACGCCGCCGATGGCACCGTAGGTGGCGTTGTAGTTGCCGAAGTTTGCGACGTAGAAGCTGAAGCCAAGGGTCACGACCGCCAGGATCACGAGGGCAATCAGCGAGCCCATGCTCATCCAGCGGAATTTAGGCTGCTTGACGTTCGGGGTGGCGTAGTAAAGGACTGCGATGATCAGCACGGCGAAGATCAGCATGACCGGCCACTTGGCGATGTTCCAGACGGTTACCGCTTCACTGCCCAGGCCGATGACGTTGCCGATCGCTTCGGCGATCGGGCCGGAAATCACCAGCATCAGCATCAGTGCGGCCGCCATCAGGACCAGGATCAGGGTCACAAGCAGCTGCGTGGGAAGCAGTTTCCAGGCGGGCCGGCCTTCATCCACTTCGTAAATGCGGTTGAGGGAACGGCCGAACGCCTTCACGAAGCCGGAGGCGGACCAGAGGGCGCCCACGATACCGATGATCAGCGTGATGCCGGCAGCGCTGGAGTTGGTCAGCTGCTCGATGGGTCCCTGAATGACCTTGGCGGCGTCTTCGGGCGCAAACTGCTTAACGAAGTCCAGCAGGGCATTGGTGGTGCTTTCGCCCTGTCCCACGACCCCCAGGATGGAGACCATGGCCAGCAGTGCCGGGAAGATCGCCAGGACGGTGTAGTACGTCAGTGCCGCGGCAAGGTCGGTGCACTGGTCCTTGGAAAACTCCCGGACGGTCTTCTTGAGGATGTATTTCCAGTTGGGTTTGGAAACCTCGGTGGGTTTATCGGGTTTGCGTGCGTCGTCCGGACTCGGTGCTGTCTCGGCTTTGCTGTTGCTGTCCTGCGCCACTTCGGCCTCCTGCGGGGATGGATGTCTGCCCCCATGCTATTAGTAAGCGTTCTTAGCAACAAAGAGGTTCCGCTGACGCGGGGACCCCGGCGGTTCAGCGCAGGCCGTAGTAGTCCATCAAAACCGACTCTTCTCCGGGGCTGAGCGGATTTTCCGGATTCGCTCCCGGCGAGTGCGCCACCTGGTTCCTGCTGTAGTTCACGAAGATGTCCTGCCCGTCGCGCCGGGCACTGATCAACGGAACATAGTGCTCCTCGGTCGCGAACAGGCCCAGATCGACGGTGACCCAGACGGGTTCGCCCGTAACCCGGTCCAAGTGGACCTCCCCCACCAGCCCCAGCCGTTCGCCGTCGTTGGCCCAGACACTGGAGCCCTGGATTTCGTGGAGCACAAAAGCATCCGCCATCGTCCCGTCCCTTCGCCGGCCCGGCGGTGCTGCCGGGGTTCTTATTGCCGCCCGGCGTACGGCCTGCTGTCAACACCTCCGGCGTGTGGCCCGGCCGGGAACGGGAAAGTCAGCGGGACTGCTCCTCTGCGGCGTCCTCCCGTTCGGCGAAGACCTCCTCGCCGGGGCCGGAGAAGCTCACCCGGCGCTCCACCGCGTCGATGCTGCCGGTGAACAGCTGGGAGTCGCTGGTGTCCTCGCTGCGCGGCACCGGGGCGCTGCGGGGAACGCGCTGCGCCGCGCGGGCCGGTGGACGGACTTCCTCCCAGCGCTGCCGGGGAAGGGCCTCCGGATGGTGTTCCTGCAGGTGTGTCACCATGGTTTCGCGGATGAGGCAGCGCAGGTCGAACAGGGTGCCGCTGTCCACGGCGCTGACGAGGATGCGGATCCGCACCAGACCCTTCACCGCGTCCGTCACCTGCAGGACACTGGTGCGCTGGTCCCACAGGTCGGTGTCGGCCAGGATCTCCCTGAGCAGGGTGCGCAGCTCCCCCACCGGGACCCGCCAGTCCAGGTCCAGTTCCACCGTGCCCAGGATGTCCGACCGGCGGCGGGTCCAGTTCTGGAACGGCGTGGTGGTGAAGTAGGTGGAGGGCAGGATCAGGCGCCGGTCGTCCCAGATGTGGAGCACCACGTAGGTCATGGTGATTTCCTCGATGGTGCCCCATTCGCCTTCCACCACAACGACGTCGTCCACCCGGATCGCATCGGTGAAGGCCAGCTGCATTCCGGCAAAGACATTCGTCAGCGTCCCCTGCACGGCGAGGCCGGCCACGATGGACAGCACACCGGCGGAGGCCAGGATGCCGGCGCCGAGGGCACGGACCTCGGGAATGGTCAGCAGCACACAGGCCACGGCCAGGCTGATCAGGATGGCGATGCCGACCCGCCGGCCCAGGATGACCTGGGTCTTGAGGCGCCGGTACCTGCGGTTATCGCGGGTATCGGTGCTGTACCTGGTGAGGATCATGGCCTCAATGACCAGCAGCACAACCACAGCAAGCCAGGCCACCGCACCAATCAGGCCCAGCACCAGCACATAGTCCACCGCCGGCAGCCACGAGGTCCCGGCTGCCGTGGCGCCGAGGGCAATCCGCACTCCGATCAGGGAGAGCCCCAAACGCAGCGGGTTCCGGGCCTTGACGGAGATTTCCCGGATGCCGGGTGTTTTCCGGAAGGCCCGGTGGACCACCTCCCGCAGGATCCGGGCGAGGATCAGGGCAACACCCACTGCCACCAGCACGGCAAAGAGCGGTTTAAAGCTGACGGCAAGGGAAAGGAGGTCTTCCATAGGTTCGATGATTGCAAACTGCCGTGGGGAACTGTCCAATCGGCGCGGGGCGTCCGGACCGCAGCCGGAGCGGGTGCCGGACGGTTAAAAAGCGGACACCCCGGGGATGCCGGGGTGTCCGCTGCGCCTTTGAGGCGGCAGGTGTGTTCTTGCTTACGTGGGCAGGAACGTTACTTCGCGTTGTCCGCTGCCGTGGCGGCGTCGGCGATCATCGGCACCACGTTGTCCAGGGCGTACGGGATGCTGAGCACGTTGATGGCCGATGTGGAGAAGACGCGCGTGGGATCGGCGTCGGCCACCAGGCTGCCGTTCTTCACGGCGGGGATCTGGCTCAACAGCGGGTCGGAGGCAATGGTGTCCGCCACGTCGTCGCTGGCCACCCAGCTGACGAAGATATCCGAATCCAGCTGGTTGAGGTTCTCGTCGGACCAGGGGACGTAGAACTCGCCTTCCTTGCTGTTCTCGGCCACCACGGGGGCCTGGGTCAGGCCCAGGGACTCCATGAACTTGGGGCGGTTGTCCAGCGCGGTGTAGACGGAGTTCTCCGCACCCGGGGCGAGGTTGCCGTAGATGAAGGTCTTGCCTTCCAGCTGCGGGTATTCGGCGGCCTTGTCGGTGATGGCCTGCTCTGTGTCCGCCACCAGCTTTTCCGCGTCGTCGCTCTTGCCCAGGGCCTCGCCGATCATGGTGGCGGTGTCCTGCCAGGAGGTGCCCCAGGGAGCTTCGGGGTAGGCCACCACGGGAGCAATCTTGCTCAGCTTGTCGTAGTCCTCCTGCGAGAGGCCGGAGTACGCAGCGATGATGACGTCGGGGTTGGTGGCCGCGACGTCGTCGAAGGCAATGCCGTCAGCCTCGGAGTACTGCGCCGGAGCGTTTTCGGAGCCGATGGGTGCGTCCAGGTCCTCGAGTGCGTCGTCGATCCAGGGGGTGGTGCCCTGCTCGTTGCCGCCGAACTCAATCAAGGGCATACCCACGGGAACCACACCCAGCGCGAGGGCGGTCTCCGCGTTGGCCCAGGACACGGCTGCCACCCGCTCGGGAACACCTTCAATGGTGGTCTCGCCGAAGGCATGCTCGATGGTTACGGGGAACTGGTCTTCGGCAGCGGCAGCACTGCTGGAGGATTCGTTTTCACCCGCGGCGCCGGTGGAGCAGGCGGAGAGGGAAAGAACGGCGACGGCGGCCGCAGCGGCTGCGCGCCGCATCCGGGACAGGGCCATATTGGGCTCCTTGGATCACATAAACGGACGGAACGGACCCGGCGGTCGCGGGTCCAAAAATAAGATTAGCCCAGGGTTAACCCAATTACGCAACGCTAATCTTTCGTAATACCCTTTCGGCCGCTGAGTGCCCCGCCATCCGGGCGCCCCGGACGGCACGGGAGGTGCCCTAGGCCTTGGCCCGCGCCAGCCGCCGCAGGTCCACGGCGGGGTCCCGCAGCTGTTCCGGGTCCACACGGCGCCCGGTTTCAATCAGCCTGCGCGCGGCCCGCACGGCGGTTCCGGCGTCGACGGCGGCCACGCCGGCCAGCGTCCCGTCCGCACCGAGGCGGAAGGCCATAAAACCGGGGCCGGGTTCGCCGCGGAGCACGGTCCGCCCCGGAACCGTCATGCTGCCGGCCACTTCCAGGTGCACGCCATACCGGTCGGACCAGAACCAGTCCACCGCCGCGGCCGGAGGGTCGACGCCGAGCATCCCGGCTGCGGCGGCCTCACCCGTGTGCCGGGCAGCATCCCAGTGCTCGAACCTGCGGCCGGGCACTCCGCCGGAACCGATGCGGCGGGAGGAATCTCCGGCCGCGAAAACGCGCGGATGGGAAGTTCGCCCGGAGCCGTCCACCAGTACGCCGCCGTCCACCGCCAACCCCGCACCGCGGGCGAGTTCCGTGACCGGTTCGCTGCCCGCGGCCATCAGGACCGCGGTGGCGGAAAGCCTGCTGCCGTCCGTGAGCTCCACGGTCAGGGCTCCCCCGTCCGCACGGATGGCCGCCGGCATGCCGCGCCGGGAGTGTGTGCCGTGCGCGGTGTGGAGTTGATGCAGGGAGCCGGCCATCTCGGGACCCACCGCGGATGCGGACGGCAGGCCGGCGGGATCCACCAGGGTGACGTCGGCGCCCAGGGCGCGGGCGGTTCCTGCCACTTCGGCGCCGATCAGTCCGGCGCCAAGGATGACCAGGTGTGCACCGGGAATGATCCGCTCCCGCAGCGCTTCGGCGTCGCCGGCGCTGCGCAGGGTGAACACCCCGGGCAGGTCCGCACCCGGCAGCGGCAGCCGGCGGGCGCGGGCACCGGTGGCAAGCAGAACGACGTCGGCCGTCAGCTCCGTGCCGGAGGTCAGGGCGAGGACGGGCGCGGTGGTGCCGCTGCCGGCGTCGAGCATGCCCGCGGAGTCGGCAATCACGGAGATGCTGTTGTCCTCGAACCATTGCCGGGGAGCCAGCTGCAGGCGCAGCCGGTCCAGGGTCCCGGCGAGGAAGGCCTTGCTCAGCGGCGGCCGGTCATAGGGCAGTCCGGCGGGATCCACCAGGGATAGTACGCCGGCATAACCGCGCCGGCGCAGCTCGCGCACCGCACTGAAGCCGGCGATTCCGCCGCCCACCACGGCTATGGACGCCGGGGCTCCGTCGGTACTCAAGCGCCGAGCGGACTCTCGTTGGGGTAGAGCCAGACCCCACCGTCACGCACGTCCACCCGGTGGGCCTTGGTATTGACCAGGGCCGGCAGGCACAGCGCCTCGCCGGTGCGGAGGCAGAAGCGTGCGGAGTGGACGGGGCATTCCACCTCATCCCCCTCGATCCACCCTTCGGCAAGGGATGCGTCCTCGTGCGTGCAGGTGTCATTGAGCGCATAGAAGCGTCCGTTGTCGCTGTGGAACACGGCAATGTCGTCCGCGGTGCCCGCCGTTTCGGCGTCCACCGTGAGGGCCTCGCCCTCTTCTATTCCATCAACGTCGGCAACGCGGATACCCTCGCTCATGCCCTTCCTTCCCCGGCACCAGGCCAATAACGTGTTGCTTACGTCAACACGTTACCCCGGCAGCGGTGGCTCGGAGCCCGCGGTGAGCGGGGGCACACCCTGCTGCCGGCCGGAGGGGAACAGCGGAGCCGCACGCCGGGCCGGCCTGCCCGGTTCCAGTCCCCGGATAAGCGCAGTCAGTTCCGCGCGCAGCTCGGGGCCGATCCCGGCGGTGGAGTCGTCCTGCTCAAGGTTTTCGGCGTCGGCCAGGAGCTTTTGCCCGCGTTCGGAAATGGCAACCCATCGTCCGGACCTGCCGACAGTTTCCGCCGGCACCTCTTCCACGAGGCCCTGCCCGGCCATACTCACGAGCGCCGTCCCCAGGGTCTGTGCAGTAACACGCAGCCGCCGGGCAAGCTCCGCGCGGCGCATGGGCCCATCGGCAAGGAGCACCCGCAGCACCGTCACACGTTCCTGGGTCAGTCCCACTGCGCGAAGCTTGTTATCCACTTCCCGCCGTACAAGCCGTGCAGCCGTCGAGAGCAGCCGCACGGGTTCCCAATCCCCCTCGTTCTGCATCTTCCTGCTTTCCTGATACGTCATTGGTAAGCGGTTCTGCTCCGCTGAACAATCAGTGTGCTTACTATTTCAACGGCACAGAGGGGGTACTTGTCAAGCCGGGTGGGGTTACCTGCCTGCCCACTGGCGGAACGCGCGGACGGCGTCACCCCCGCCTTCGATGCTGACATTGGCCGCTGCACGCCGGCCCATGGCATGCAGCGCGAGGTCCACTACATCCCCGGAAACCAACACCGACTCAGTGCCGCGCTTGACCCTGCGCCGCCCCGAACCGGGCAGCGCCAGTTCCACGCCGACGGGGCTGCCGCGGTATCCCATCCGCGCCATCAGGCCCAGCTGCTTCCACAGCGCCTGCTGCTGGCCGGCAGGGAGTTCCCGTGGTGCGGCCGTTCCCTCGCCGCGGCGGATGTCCTCATGGTGAACGACGTATTCCACCAGGTTTGCCGCCTCCAGCCGGTAGGGCGAAAACCGGCCCGGACCGGCGGCGAACCGGTCAACCAGCGCCGCATAGCCCTCAGGCACCGCTGCCGCTGCGGCCTCGGCGCCGAGGTGCTTTTCCTGGCCCGGTTTGGGCCGGCGCACCGCATCGGCGGCGATCTTCCAGGGGGCGTGCTCCCGGAGCACGAGGTGCGCCAGCAGCCGGCGCACGTCCCACCCCTCGCACAGGGTGGGTGCGAGCGGATCCGCCTCCCGCAGCGTCCGGACCAGTTCCGCGCGTTCCGTATCCACCCATGCCATGTTGCACTCCTTCGCGTTGAACGCCGCTGATTTTCCGCCCTCTCCAGGCGGTTACCTGCGGCAATGTGGCCTACGGCCAACATTAGCCACCGAACCCCCTTTACCCGTACCTACTGGCGCGTAGCATGGTCCCCACAGTGAGCCGAGGCTGTTGAGCCGTGCACACGGGGCAGCCGTGACAGAGGAGAAATCCCATGAGCACCACTGATCTTTCCCAGGACGCCAGCCGCAACGGCAGCGCCCGCAAAATCAAGGAACGCGTCGTCACCGAACAGGACGCCCGCAACGCCACCGAAGCGGCCCGGGATACCGGTGAGTCCCGGCCGAGTTTCGCCAAGGGAATCTACCTGGGCAACTACAACCTGGACCTGGTGGGCTCCCTGCCCCCGGGGGACCTCGATGAAGAGGCCCGGGCACAGCTGTTCCTGGCGGCCTTGACGGACTACTGCAAAACCATGGACGGCCGGGCCATTGAACGTACCGGCATCATCCCGGACGAGAACCTGCGCGGGCTCGCCGATCTGGGGGTGTTTGGAATAAAGATCCCTCAGCACTACGGCGGGCTGGGCCTGTCCCTGCTGAACTACGGGCGCGCCCTGATGATCCTGGGCACCGTGCACCCCAGCCTGGGTGCGCTGGTCTCCGCCCACCAGTCCATCGGTGTGCCGGAACCGGTCAAGGTGTTCGGCACCGAGGCGCAGAAGGAGGAGTACCTGCCGCGCTGCGCCGCCGGGGCGGTGACCGCCTTCCTGCTCACCGAGCCCGACGTCGGGTCCGACCCCGCGCGGCTGCGCACCACCGCCATCCCCTCCGACGACGGCAGCGAATACGTGATCGACGGCGTCAAGCTGTGGACCACCAACGGCGTCATTGCCGAACTGGTGGTGGTAATGGCCGCCGTTCCGCCGCACGGCGAGTCCAAGGGCGGGATCAGCGCCTTTGTGGTGGAGATGTCCTCCCCCGGCATCACCGTGGAGAACCGCAACAACTTCATGGGCCTGCGCGGCATCGAAAACGGGGTCACCCGGTTCACCAATGTCCGCGTCCCGGCCGCCAACCGGCTGGGCCGCGAGGGCCAGGGCCTGAAGATCGCCCTGACCACGCTGAACACGGGCCGGCTGTCCATTCCGGCCATGTGCGCCGCAGCCGGCAAATGGTCGCTGAAGATTGCCCGCGGCTGGTCCGGTGCCCGGGAGCAGTGGGGCAGGCCGATTGGCCGGCACGAGGCCGTGGCCAAGAAGCTCGCCTTCATTGCGGCCACCAGCTTCGCGCTGGAGGCGGTGTTTGAACTCTCCGCCGAACTGGCCGACGCCGGCACCAAGGACATCCGCATCGAGGCGGCCCTGGCCAAACTATGGGCCAGCGAGATGGCCTACAACATTGCGGACGAGCTGGTGCAGGTGCGCGGCGGACGCGGTTTCGAGACGGCCGATTCGCTCGCGGCCCGCGGCGAGCGTGCGGTCCCGGCCGAGCAGCAGCTGCGGGACCTGCGCATCAACCGGGTGTTCGAGGGGTCCACCGAGATCATGCACCTGTTCATTGCACGTGAAGCAGTCGATGCCCACCTCTCCGCGGCCGGAGACCTGGCGGTGGCGGATGCTCCGGTGGGCGCCAAGGCGCGGGCGGCCTTGAAGGCCAGCGGTTTCTACGGCAAGTGGCTGCCGACGCTCGCCGCGGGCAAGGGCAATGTGCCGACGTCCTACACGGAGTTCGGCGTGCTGGCCCGGCACCTGCGCTACGCCGAGCGGGCTTCGCGCCGGCTGGCCCGCTCCACCTTCTACGGCATGGCCCGCTGGCAGGCCGGGCTGGAACAGCACCAGGTTTTCCTGGGCCGGATCGTGGACATCGGTGCCGAGATTTTTGCCATCTCCGCCTCCTGCGTCCGCGCCGTGAAGATCCGCCGGGAGGATCCGGCGGAAGGAGCCAGCGCATTCGAGCTCGCCGATGCCTTCAGCAGGGAATCCCGGGTCCGGATCGAAGCACTGTTCGACGGCCTGTGGAACAACTCCGACGAGTCCGACCGCCGGCTATCCAAGGGCGTTTTGGCCGGGCGGTACACCTGGCAGGAGGAGGGTGTGCTGGACGGGTCCGAGGGTACGGGACCGTGGATTTCCGAGACTGCCCGCGGGGACGAACCGAAGGAGAACCTGCACCGCTGGTACCGGTAGGACTGCCTGGGACCGTCTACACGGCGCCGACCGCGCCGCGGCAGATCTGCACATAGCGCTCCGCCAGTTCCTCCGGCGGAAGCGGGCCGCCGGCGCGGTACCACTGGGCCACTCCGGTGCACATGGTGGTGACCGCCCGGCTGGCGTCCTTGGGGTAGCCGGTGGTGAAGCGGCCGCTGCGCACGGCTTCGGCCACGACGTCGTCCAGGAGTTTCTGCTGCCGGTCCCGGGCCGCGATATGCCCGGCCCGGGCCGGCCCCTCCAGGCTGCGGATCTCGCTGGCCGCAATGAAGGCGTGCTCCCAGCGGTAGGCGTGGACCAGGACCAGGCATTCGATGAGCAGGGCAAACCGCTGCTCCACGTCACCCCCGGCCTCGGCCAGGGCCGCCGTGCTGCGGGCGTACAGGTCTGCCATGGCGGATTCGGCAATCCCCACCAGCAGCGCCTGTTTGGACGGGTAGTGATGATACAGCCCGGGCACGGAGAGCCCGGCGCGGGTGGCGACCGTGCGGATGGTAGTCCCGTGGTACCCGTGCTCCACAAAACAGTCCAGGGCGGCGCGCAGCAGCGGGGGCAGGGCGGGGACGGAGAAGTCCCGCCAGCCGGGCTGCACACGGGTGTCGGTCATGCCGTCCCTTCCATGCAAACAATGTGGGAGCAATGCGAGAACAATGTGACCCTTGACACGTTCGGAGGGCCTGCACCAGACTAACCGTACCGAGCGGTCGCTCGGTAGTAGGTCCGGGAAGTAGTTTGAGCGGAAGTTGGCGCAGCATGACGGAACAGACGCCGGAGCAGCCGGAGCAGGGCCCAACCAAGGCCCGCCTCGAGGGCAGGACGGCAGTGGTCACCGGAGCCAGCCGCGGCATCGGACTGGCCATCGCCCGGCGGCTGGTGGCCGAAGGCGCGAAGGTCTGCATCACTGCCCGCAACATCGGCCCGCTGAAGGAAGCCGCCGCGGAGTTCCCGGAAGGCACCGTGCTGGCGGTTGCCGGCCGGTCCGACGACCCGGACCACCGCGCCGAGGTGCTGGACACCGTCGCGGACACCTGGGGCCGGCTGGACATCCTCGTGAACAACGCCGGGGTGAACCCCGTCTACGGCCCGCTGAGCGAGCTGGACCCGGAGGCTGCCCGCCGGATCCTCGACGTCAACGTGCTCGGCACCCTCGCCTGGGTCACCGCCGTCTGCGCCCATGAAGCCCTGGACTTCCGCGGCCGCGGCGGCTCGGTATTGAACCTCTCCTCCGTCTCGGCGCAGACACCTGCCGCCGGCATCGGCTTCTACGGCATCAGCAAGGCCGCCGTGGAACAACTCACCCGTACCCTCGCCGTCGAGCTGGCACCCACCGTGCGCGTGAACGCGCTGGCACCCGCCGTCGTCAAGACGCAGTTTGCCCGTGCCCTGTACGAAGGGCGCGAGGAAAAGGTGAGTTCCACCTACCCGCTCAAGCGGCTCGGCACCCCGGAGGACGTGGCCGGCGCGGCTGCCTTCCTGGCCTCCGACGACGCCGCCTGGATCACCGGGCAGATCATCAACCTCGACGGCGGCCTGCTGGTGGCCGGCGGCGCGGCCTGACCCGCCCGCTGGCCGAACAGCATCCCGCCACCCTAAGGACCCCCGCCATGAGCACCGTTTCGCCGGAGATCGAAGACCTGCGCCTGCGCACCCGTGAATTCATCCGCGGCACGGTGATCCCCGCCGAACCGCGGCCGGGCGCCGTCGTACCGGAGGCCCTGCTGGCGGACCTGCGCGCCGCCGCGAAGGCAGCCGGCGTCTTCGCCCCGCACGCACCGCACGAATACGGCGGCCAGGGCGTGCCGCTGGAGCATTGGTCCCCCATCTTCCAGGAGGCCGGCTACTCGCTGATCGGCCCGTCGGCGTTGAACTGCATGGCCCCGGACGAGGGGAACATGCACATGCTGCACCTGATCGGCAGCGAGGAGCAGAAGCAGCGTTATCTGGCTCCGCTGGTCTCCGGCGCGGCCCGCTCCTGCTTCGGTATGACCGAGCCGCACCCGGGCGCCGGTTCGGACCCGGCCGCCCTGCGCAGCACTGCCGCGAAGGTCGACGGCGGCTGGCTGATCACCGGGCACAAGCGCTTCACCAGCGGCGCCAACAACGCCACCTTCTGCATCGCCATGGTCCGCACCCCGGCGGTGGACGGCGCCCCCGCCGGAGCCACCATGCTCCTGGTGGACATGGACGCCCCCGGTGTGCGGATCGGCGAGCAGCTGCACACCATGGACCGGGCGATCGGCGGCGGGCATCCGCACGTGCACTTCGAGGACGTATTCGTGCCGGATACCGCCGTGCTCGGGGCACCCGGGGAAGGCTTCCGCTACGCGCAGGTCCGGCTTGGCCCGGCCCGGCTGACCCACTGCATGCGCTGGCTCGGCTTGGCCCGGCGGTCCCTGGACATTGCGCTGGACCGGACCAACCGGCGCGAGATTTTCGGATCGGTCATGAATGAACTCGGCCTGGCGCAGGAAATGATCGCCCAGTCCGTGATCGACATTGAAACCTCCGATGCCATCATCACCAAGACCGCGGCGCTGCTGGAGAGCGATGCCAGGGCCGGCTCCGCCCTGTCCTCGGTGGCCAAGGCCCACACCTCGGAGGCGGTGTACCGCGTGATCGACCGAAGCCTGCAGCTGTGCGGCGGCGACGGCGTCACCGACCGGCTGCCGCTGGCCTCGTACCTCAACGAGGTCCGCGCCTTCCGCATCTATGACGGCTCCAACGAGACGCATAAGTTGGCCATTGCCCGCCGCGCCTCCGCACACCGCCGCCGCGAGGTGGAGCACGGCGCCCCCGATCTCGCCGATGTGTCCCGCCCGGTGTCCGACGCCGAATCCCCCGCCGAAGCGAAAGCCTGAACGCCATGCACACCACTGCCGACGGCACCGAAGTTGTCGCCACCCGCGCCGACGCCGATGCGCTTGCCTCCCCTCCCCTGCTGATCCTGGACGAGGTCACCGCGTTCTTCGACGCACACGGGCTGGGGTCGGGACCACTGTCCTGGACGCAGATCGGCGACGGGCAGTCCAACATCACCTACCGGATCCGGCGCGGGAACGAGGACTTCGTACTGCGCCGCGGCCCGCGCCCCCCGCTGCCCCGCTCCACGCATGACATGGTCCGCGAGGCGAGGATCCAGCAGCTGCTGCGCGTGCAGGGGGTGCCGGTTCCGGAAATCCTGGCCGTCTGCGAAGACGAGTCGGTGCTCGGGGTGCCGTTCTACGTGATGGCTTTCCTCGACGGCCTGGTCATCACCAACACCATCCCGCCGGCGCTGACGTCGATGGAGGACCGCCGGGCCACCAGCGCCGCCGTCGTCGACGCCCTGGTCCGCATCCACTCGGTGGATGTGGGCAGCGGGGATCTGGCATCCTTCGGCAAACCGGAGGGGTATCTGCAGCGCCAGGTGGCCCGGTTCTCCGGGCTGTGGGAGGTCAACACCCTGCGCAACCTGCCCGAGGTGGCCCGGATAGGCAGCTGGCTGGCGGACAACGTGCCCGAAAGCCAGGCCGCATCGGTGCTGCACGGTGACTACCGGCCCGGAAACCTGATGTTCGCTCCGCAGTCCCCCGCACGGGTCATTGCGGTCCTGGACTGGGAGATGTCCGCCATCGGCGATCCGCTCGCGGACCTTGGCTACCTCACCGCCACGTACTCCGAACCCGGCAGCGCCGTCACGCCCCTCGAGCTGACCGGAGTGACCCGCAACCCCGGCTATTACACCCGGGAGGACGTCATTGCGGCCTACCGGGAGCGGATGAACCTGGATCTGGACGCGCTGCCCTGGTACCAGGCCCTGGCACTGTGGAAGGCCTCGATTTTCTGTGAGGCCATCTACACCCGCTGGCTCAAGGGCGAACGCCCCAACGACCGGGTGTTTGCCCCGTCGCTGGAGACCGGGGTGCCGCAGCTGCTGCGCACCGCCGCAGGGTTCGCGGGACTGGCACCGGCACCGCTGTAACGTCCGGTGCCGGTTCCTCCGGACCCGGCTAGGGCACGACGACGGCGCGGCCCAGCAGCTGGTTGTTCTTCAGTTTCTCGTAAGCCGCCGGCGCTTCCTCCAGGCTGAATACCTCGGTGTGCACATTGAGTCCGCCGCCCCGGGCCAGGTCCAGCACCTCGAAAAGTTCCGGCCGGGACCCCCAGTACGGGGCCCGGATGGAGGTTTCCCAGGCCGCGGTGGCCCCCAGGCCCACCGGCAGGGTTCCGGCGCCCACACCCACCAGCACCTGGTCGCCCTGTGATCCCACCATTGCCTGGCCCATGTCCAGCGTGGCCTGGATGGTCACGAAGTCGAAGACCGCGTCCACGCCCCGGCCGCCGGTCAGGTCCCGGACCAGGTCCACCGCACCGGGCTCGGACGGGAAGGTGTAGTGCGCGCCGACGTCGGTGGCCAGGTTCAGCTTCGCCTCGTCGATATCCAGTGCCACCACGGTGGCCGCGGTCATGGCCCGCAGGATCTGCACGGCCACGTGCCCCAGCCCGCCCACACCGATAACGACGGCGGTGGCGCCGGAGGGCAGTTTCTCCAGCGAACCCTTGATGGCGTGGTACGGGGTGAGTCCGGCGTCGGTCAGGGACACGTTCTGCACCGGATCCAGCTCCCCCAGTGGCAGCAGGTGCCGGGGACTATCCACAATCAGGTATTCCGCCATGGCCCCGGGGGCACCGAGCCCGGGCGGCGCAATACCGAATTTCCCGGCGTTGCGGCAGTAGTTTTCCCGGCCGCTGGAACATTCGTAGCAAAGTCCGCAGCCCCACGGCCCGTAGACGGCCATGGGGGTGCCCTCCTCGATGTACTGGACGCCTTCGCCCACCCGGTCCACCACTCCGGCGCCTTCGTGCCCCAGTGTCAGGGGCAGTCCGTAGATGTATTCGTTCTCCGGCAGGCTCATGATGAATTCGTCGGAGTGGCACACACCCGAGGCCGTGACCTTCAGGCGCACCTGCCCCGGGCCGGGTTCCGGAGTGTCAATCTCCACCACTTCGGGCGGCTGGCCGATGGTGCGGTACTGAAGGGCTCTCATGGCATGCTCCTGCTCTCCGCGGCGGCGGAGTATCCGCCGGGGCGCGGTGGATGGAATGTGCCCTTTAAGCGTTGCACCCGCGTCCCCGGTTCCGCAGCCCTCGAGCCGCAGGTAGCGTGTGGGTCATGAAGAATCTTCCGCTGTCTCTCGCGCTCGCCGCCTCCTCCGGCATATTCACCCTGCAAAGGCCGGCCGACTGGTCCCCGCGGATGCGCCGCACCTACATTGTTGCTCCGGGTGTTGCCCTCGGCGCCATCGGCGTCCTGGCCGTCCGAAAGGGCGCCCAAAAGGGAAGGGAACTGGCAGCTGCCGGGACCGTTGACCTCGTCACCCCCTTCACGGCTGGGGCTGGGTCTGGGGCTGGGACTGGGACTGGGACTGACGGCGGCGGCGAAGGCACCGATTCCACCACTGCGCCTTCCTACGTTGCCGGGAACGCGTCCGGACACCGGACCCTGGTGCCGGCAATTGCGCTGGCGGTTCTGGCGGCAACGGTGGGTACAACCGTGAGCGGGCTCCTGGCACTGGGCCTGGTGCTGGACGAGCGTATGGAAACGTGGCTGGTCCGGCGCGGGGTGGCGCAGCCCCGGCGGGTGATGGCGGTTGCTGCCGCCGCGGGTTCCCTGATCCTGGACCAGGCGATGGATTCGAGGGACTCGTCCAAGGACTCCAGGGAGCCAGGCGTCCATCGGTAGAGCCGGCGTACTGCCTCCTGCTGCGGCAGGAAGGTTAAACACTGCGGGCCGGCAGCGGGTGTTTTCCACACCCGCTGCCGGCCCGTTGTATTCCGTTCGGCTAAACAGCGTTTAGCCGAACGGTGTTGTCTAACTGATTGGTGCTTTAGCCGAAGAGCGCCGAAGCCTTGGTCAGGGTCTGAAAGATCCCGTAGGCCAGCGGAGCTCCCACCAGCACCCAGCTCACTGTCAGCTTTGCCTTAGTCATTAGCGTTCTCCGTTTACGGTAGCGGTCTGTTCCGGAGCCACGGGTGAAGACTTCGGCTCGTGGTAGCGGGATGCCACCGGTGTCACCAGCAGGTTGGCGATGAAGCCCACCACCAGCAGGCCCACCATGGTCAGGAGCGCGGGCTGGTAAGCCGCGGCCGTGAGTTCACCGGGGGTGCCCTGGGAATCCAGGAACGAGTTGACGATCAGCGGACCGGCAATGCCCGCGGCAGACCATGCAGTGAGCAACCGGCCGTGGATAGCACCGACCTGGTAGGTGCCAAAGAGATCCCGTAGGTAGGCCGGTACCGTAGCGAATCCGCCTCCGTAGAAGGAGATGATGATGAACGCCAAAGCCACGTACAGGAAGGTGGAACCGCCGCCGAACAGGGACAGCAGGATGTACAGGGCGCCACCGAGGCCGAGGTAGACCATGTAGATGCGCTTGCGGCCCACCAGGTCCGACGTGGCGGACCAGACAAAACGACCGCCCATGTTTCCAATGGAAAGCAGGCCCACAAATCCACCGGCAACGGCAGCGGAGACCAGGGAAACGCCGTCGGGCTGGCGGAAGAAGTCCTGGATCATCGGGGCAGCCTGCTCCAGGATGCCGATGCCGGCGGTGACATTGCAGAAGAGCACAACCCAGACCAGCCAGAACTGCTTTGTCTTGATGGCGTTGGCCGCGGACACGTGGTTGGTGGTGACCATGGCCTTGGCCTTGACCTTGGAGGGGTCGAAGCCTGCGGGCTTCCAGTCTGCCGCCGGCACGCGGATGCTCCACGCTCCGTAGAGCATGTAGACCAGGTACACCAGTCCCAGGGTGAGGAACAGTTTGCCTACGGCGTCGCCGCTGGCCACCCATCCTTCGGTTCCGGACTCCGGATCAAAGAAGCCCAGGAGGGCTGAGGACAGCGGGCTGGCGACCAGCGCGCCGCCGCCGAAGCCCATGATGGCCATGCCCGTGGCGAGTCCCGGACGGTCCGGGAACCACTTCATCAGGGTGGAGACCGGGGAAATGTAACCGATGCCCAGGCCGATGCCGCCGATGAAGCCGTAGCCCAGGTAAAGCAGCCAAAGCTGTCCGGTAAAGATGCCCACGGAACCGACGAGGAAACCGCCCGCCCAGAACACGGCGGCGACAAACATGGCCTTGCGGGGTCCGTTGCGGTCCACCCAGGTGCCCAAGACGGCAGCGGAGAGGCCGAGCATCACGATGGCAATGGAGAAAATGACGCCGATCTGCGTCAGGCTGGCGTCGAAGTACTCCACCAATGCCGTCTTGTAAACGCTCGTGGCATACACCTGGCCGATGCACAGATGCACCGCCAGCGCTGCCGGTGGAATCAGCCACCGGTTAAATCCGGGCGGTGCGATCGTTCGGTCGCGGTCCAGCCAACTCATCAAAAAACTCCCTTTATCTCACGCTAAATCTTGTCTCTCAACAACGATGCCTCGTGCGGCATGTCTTGCCCCGGTCCGACACGCAGTTTTCACCGGCTGGACCAAACAGCGGGCCGACATACCGCGCAACCTACTCGCCGGTAACTAATTTTGAAAAAGGCTTGCTTTGTTACCGATGGGTAGCTTAGATGTAACAGACATCACACTGAGTTCGGCCGGATATGTCTCACCGTTGCGACTGCCCCGGCCTTTTGCATCCGCGAAGGCTGCGCCTACCCGCGCAGCGCAGTCAGTCTCGAACCCGTAAGAAGCAGAAAAAGGACATTCAATGACGAGTTCTCCGTCCGGACGCGCCGCTAGCCGCCCGCACACACTTTTAACCATTCTTTTGGCATTGTTCCTGGTTCTCCTCCTGGCCTTCTTCGTCCTCTTTACAGGCAAGGTAGCCAGCGGAGCATCAGAACTGAGCGACGGCGCGGAGCGTGCCTCCACCGGCGCGGGCGACCTGCAGGAGGGCGCGGATAAGGCCAAGGCCGGCGCGGACAAGGTTGCCGCCGGTTCCGAAAAGGTTGATACCGGCGCGAACACCCTGGCCACGGGCATCTCCTCCGCCAAGACGGGTGTCACCACCCTGAAGGAAGGCGCCACCACGCTGGATGAGGGCGCACTCAAGCTCCTGGCCGGCGCAGAGGCCGCCAACACCGGTGCCAACAAGCTGGCCGCCGGTGCCACCAACGCCCGGACCGGTGCCGGGACTTTGGCCGCCGGTGCCAACGAGCTCTACACGAAGATGGCGCCGCTGGTCGGCGGGTCTCAGGAGCTGGCTGCCGGGGCCGATTCTGCTGTTGACGGCATCAATAAGCTCGCTCCCGGCGCAGCTGCGGTAAACGGCGGCGTGCTGGAGATTTATGCCGGCATCAACAGCACACCGGGTAAGGACGGCAAGACCGCCTACACGAATATCTCGGATGACTTTGCCCGCACCGGCAGTGCCTACGGCAAGGAAGGCGTCTCCGCCGGCGCGATTGAGCTGCGGACGGCTGGAGCAACTCTAAATGCGCTGACAAACCCCCTCGGCACACTAATTGGGGACGCGATGAAGGCTGGAGTGCCGGTGCCGCAAGCGTTGCTCGATGCTGCTGGTGGCCTTGGCGGAGGCTCGGGCGATCGCCTGATTGAAGCCGCAGACAAGCTCGAAGGACTCGAACGCCTTGTGGCGGGCATTGACGTAGGCCTCAAGGGCAACGGAACCCCGCAGGCGCCCGGCCTCATCTACGGCGCCGATGCCGTTTCCGACGGCCTGGCCGAGCTGCAGGGCAAGGCACCCGCACTGGCCGCGGGTGCACACAGCGCCGCGGACGGCGTCGCACAGCTTTACGCCGGCGCCGGCAAGCTGAACACCGGTGCAGGAACCCTCTACACAGGTCTGGACACGCTGGAGACCGGCGCGTACACGCTGGCCGACGGCAACTACAAGATCTACGACGGCACCATCACCCTCGCCGACGGCACCAGCCGCCTGGCCACGGGCACCGAGTCCCTGGACGAGGGCGTAGTGAAGCTCGACGACGGCGGCAAGACCCTGACCGCCGGCACCAAGGAGCTGAAGACCGGCGCCTCGGACCTGGCTGACGGCAACGGCGAGCTGGCCGAAGGCAGCAAGACCCTGGCCGACGGCAACAGCAAGATCTCCGAAGGTGCGGACACCATGCGGGCCAGCACCACGGCGCTGACTCCGGGTGAAATCCTCACCTCCCCGAAGATCCTGGCCGTGCTCATCCCGCTGCTCCTGCTGCTGATCCCGATCGGCATGCTGATCGCCAGCACACGCCGCGGCGCCCACGGCTAGTCCCTCACCGGACAGCAGCACCGTTGTACCGCTAGACCGCACCACCACTCGCATCACTGCAGAAAAGGGCAGGTACCGCACCCGCGGTACCTGCCCTTTTCCGTGTCGGGCATGGATTCAGGGAGCGGACCCGGAACCGGTCGGCAGAGCCGCAGGGTGCAGCGTCACCGAGATGGCTCCGGACCGGGTGGTCTGGGGCTGGGAGACGCTGTAGGAGGCGGCCTCCCGGATGTCTTCGAAGAGCCGCTTGCCCTGGCCCACGACCACCGGGAAAATCAGCAGCCGGTACGCGTCCACCAGCCCGGCCGCAGCCAGTGCCTGCACCAGCTGGTAGCTGCCGTGCACCTGGAGTTCGCCGCTGCGCCGGGACTTCAGCCGTTCCACGCTGGGCATCAGCTCCCCTTCGAGCAGAAGGGTGTTATACCAGGGCACACGCGGCATGGTGGCGGAGACCAGATACTTCGGCAGGCTGTTCAAAGCTGTGGCAATGAGGTCCCCGGGCTGGTTCGCGGCCTCCCAATAGGGCTGCATCATGTCGTACGTGTTGCGCCCCAGCAGGAGTGCATCGGCCATGGCGTACCACTCGGAGACAATCTGCTCCAGATCGGGATCAGCATGCGGAATCAGCCACCCGCCGCCGGTGAAACCACCGGACGGGTCTTCCTCCCTGCTGCCCGGAGCCTGCATCACGCCGTTCAACGTCAGGAAAGTGTTGACCGTCAGCTTCACCGAGCACCCCGTTCCTAGGTCCCCCTGTTTCTAGGGTCGGCCCGGCATCCGGGGGTGTCAACGGTCCCGGACAACCCCCGGGGCGGCAGTTCCGGTTAGGCCCAGGTGTGCGGAGCGGGGCGGCGGGTGCTCGGCAGGGCGACGGCGGCACGCCAGTCGTTGATCCACTCCGGCAGTTCCAGGTCCGACGGCGGGACGGCGCCTACGGCCTGGAAGATCTCCTCGTTGCTCACCGGGCCGTTCTTGGACACGAGCCGGGTGCAGATGACGGCACTGGCGTAGATCTCGCCGTCCACCACCATGCGCTGCTCGATGTAGATGGCGCGCTCATCGAAGCCGATGACCCGGGTTTCGATGCTGTAGCGCTGGTGCAGCTGCAGCGACTTGCGGAAGCTGATGGTCTCGTTGTTCGCCACCGGACTCCAGCCGCGCTTCTTCATCACGTCCCAGACGCCGCTTCGGACCAGCAGGTCAAAACGGCCCAGGTCCATCAGCGAGAAATACATGCCGTTGTTCAAGTGCATCGCAAAGTCGATGTCCGAGAGCAGGACTTTCATGGGCACCGAAGAGGTGTCGAAGAAGCCGAGCTTGGGGCGGCGGCGGGCGCGGAAGAGGGTCAGGATGGTGCGCAGGATCAGGTGCATGCCAGCTATATTACCGCTCAGTAACATAGTGTCGAGGTGCACCGCGGAAATTTCTTTTTCCGGTCCGTTCTTCGCGGACCGGCTCGGGTGCCCGCTACCCCACGCCTTTCAGCGCCACGGCTGGACCATGGCCTTCAGCGCTCCCGGCTGCTGGCCGGCGTCGAGCGCTTCCCGCACCTCGCCGAGCCCAAACTCATGGGTGACCAGCACGTCCAGGTCCACCCTGCCCTCGGCCACCAGCGAGATGGCCAGCGGCCAGGTGTTGGCGTAGCGGAAGATGCCGGTGAGCCAGATTTCGCGGTTCTGGATGATGCCGACCGGCAGTTCAACGTCCTCGGCACCCATACCCACCAGCACCGCCCGGCCGCCCGGGGCCACCGCGCGGATGCCGGCACGGACAGCGCTCGGTGCGCCGGAGGCGTCGATGAACGAGTCCACCCCCAACCCGTCCACCGGCTGCGATGCGTGCAGGGTATGCGTGGCGCCGTGCCCGGCCGCGAAGTCCAGCCGGTCCTGGGCAATATCGCTGACGTAGACGGCACTGGCACCGAAGGCCCGCGCCACCTGGGCAATGATCACCCCGACCGGTCCGGCACCCGCCACCAGCACGCGGTGCCCGGGGCCGACGCCGGCCTTCCGGCAGGCCCAGATGCCTACCGACAGCGGTTCCATCAGGGCAGCGGCTTCATCCGAAACCGTGTCCGGAACGGTGTGGGCGAAGTCGGACTCAATCACCACGTATTCGGCGAAGGCCCCGTCCACCGGCGGGGTGGCATAAAACGCCATGTCCGGGCACAGGTTGTACCGGCCCTGTCTGCACTGCCCGCAGCGGCGGCAGGGCTTCTGCGGCTCGATGGACACCCGCTCGCCGATCCGGGCCGCATCCACGGCGGAGCCGACGGCGGCAACGGTCCCCGAGGCCTCGTGCCCGAGCACCAGCGGTTCCTCCACCACAAACTGCCCTATCCGTCCGTGCCGGAAATAATGCACGTCGCTGCCGCAGACCCCGACGGCGGCCACCCGGACCAGCACCTCGTCCGGTCCCGGCTGCGGGAGCGGGCGTTCGTCGACGGAAAGGAGGTTGGGAGTGTCGGCGCTGCCGGCGTCGTCGGCGTTTTTACCCTGTCCGGCCGGGACGCGCAGGACCGAGACGCGCATCGTCTCCGGCAGGTCCGGCGTCGGCATTGCAGCGGCGGGACTGGTGGAAAGCGACATGCGGTTCCTCCTCGTTGCGGGTCCGCGGGCTCCGGTGGGCTCAGGCGTAGTCAGGACTCTAGCCCGGTGCGGGCCTGCTGTCCTTAAACCACCGCCGGCCCTGTCCCAACTCCGTTTCCCCTGCCCTGTCCCGGAGGCGCCGGGCGGAGTACCTTGAAGCGCGTACTCCCCTTCGTGGAGCAGGAGCCCAATGCAGACCCTCGTTGTCCTCTTCGGGCATCCCCGGAACCCTGATGCCTTCCGCCGGCACTACCGGAGCGTGCACCTGCCGCTGGTGCGCAACATCCCCGGGGTACGGGAGCTGCGCGCCTCGGAGGAGCTCGGCTCGTCTGCCGGCACGCCCCCGTATTTCGCGCTGTTTGAAGCGGATTTCGATGACGGGCCCGCCATGCAGGATGCCTTGACCACGGCCGAGGGGCAGGCTGCCAATGCCGACATTCCCAATTTCGCCACCGGTGGACTGACCGTGTTCACCTACCGGCGGTAGCGGCTTAGTCGTCGCCCGGCGCTTTCCGGAAGCCGCGCTGCTTGGCGTCCATCCACAGAATGACGTCCATGGCCCGCAGGGTGGACACCCGCGCCGGCAGCGCCGCCCGTTTCTGCACGGTGTCCAGGCGCCGGACCAGCTCCCGGTCATTGGCGGTCAGCAGGGCGTACCATTCCTCCCACTGGGTGAGGGAACTGGCCACGCCGGTGCTGCGGGCCACCAGAGGATCCCAGATGGGAATCAGTTTCGGGCGCTTGCGGGCCAGCAGCTTGCTGGTTTTGCCCGGACCCATCCTCCACTGCCCGCCCTTGTAGCCGCGGAAAAGGTCCCAGAGCAGCCAGGCCGGGCTTTCCTTACCCAGGACGTGCAGGTATTCAACGCCGGTCACGTCCGCCAGCTCCAGGGTCACCGGAATCAGTTCCAGCAGCTCGCCGATTTCCGGAGCCTGCGTTTCGAGCAGTCCCACCACCGCCGGACCCTTGAGGTCCTCACCCAGCAGCGCCAGCGCCACCAGGTCGTCGGCGGTGATGCGGTTGGCAGCACCCGGCGCATCGCCGCCGCCGGCCCACGTATCGAACCGCGCCCCGGTCCGCACGTGGCCGGAGGTCAGTTTCTGCGTGTAGTAGCGGTGCAGCAGGCCGGCGGCGTCGTCGACCCGGCCGGCGTCGAGGATGGCTGGCAGGTCCACGGTGTCCACCTCACTCGGGAGCGGTGATCAGGCCCTTCTCAACCATCCAGTCGAACGCGACGTCGGCGGGTTCCTGGCCGTTAACGTCCACGGCAAGGTTCATCTTGCGCAGTTCCTCGTCGGTAAGCAACGGAGATACCTGCGCGAAGATGTCCGCCAGCACGGGATACTCCTCCAACGCCTCGGTGTTGAAGACCGGAGCGGCGTTGTAGGCGGGGAAATAGGCCAGGTCATCCTCGAGCACGGTCAGCTCGAGCGAATCGATGCGCCCGTCCGTGGCAAAGACCTCGCCGAAGTTGCACTCCCCGGCGTCGGTGGCCGAGTACACGGCACCGGTGTCATAGATCCCCACGTTGGCGTCCGGCACCCCGTTGGGCGCACCGCGCGGCATGCCGTACTTTTCGAGCAGCGGATTCATGCCGTCCGGCCGGGAATTGAACTCGGCCTCGAGGCAGAAGGTGCGATCCTCAACCGGCAGCCGGGCGATGTCGGAAATGCTCTCCACTCCCAGTTCCTGCGCGGCCTCGGTGCGGATGGCCATCGCATAGGTGTTGTTCAGCGGTGCCGGGTCGCCCCAGGTGACACCGTTCGCGAGGTCCGCGTCATGCACGGCCTGCCACTGTTCCTGCTTGTCCGGGATGCCCGCACCCTGGCCGAGGTAGGCGATCCATCCGGTGCCGGTGTACTCCCAGGTCATGCCGGCCTGCCCGGAGAGGAGCAGCTCGCGCGCCGGCTGGCTGCCGGGCACGTTGGTCAGGTCGGTGACCTCGAAACCTGCGACCTTGGTGGCCAGCACGGCGATCTTGCCCAGGATGAGCTGCTCGGTGAAGTTCTTGCTCGTGACGGTGAGTTTGGCGTCGTCGGGCAAGCCCTCGACCGGCTGGATGGAGCCGGGATCCGCCTCCGGCACATAGGAGGCTGCCGGCTGCAGGCCGCAGCCCGAAAGCAGCAGGCCGACGGCGGCGGCACCGGCTGCTGCCAGGCGGACGCGCGTGGTTGACGGCTTGTTCATCAGAGTCCCTTCGGCCGGGCGATGTGCTCGACCAGGCGGCCGATCCAGTCGACCACCAGGGCCAGCAGCGCCACCAGCAGGGCGCCGGCAACCAGCACGGTGGTCAGGTTCAGGTTCACGCCGGTGGTGATGAGGATGCCCAGCCCGCCGCCGTTGACAAACGTGGCGAGGGTGGCGGTGCCCACCAGGAGCACCAGGGCGGTCCGGACGCCGGAGAGCATCACGGGCACCGCGAGCGGCAGTTCCAGCCGGAACAGCACCTGGGAGTTGCTCATGCCCACGCCGCGGCCGGCCTCCACAACGCGCGGGTCCACCTGCTGCAGGCCCACCATGGTGTTCCGCATGACCGGGAGAAGGGCATAGACCACCAGGGCGCCGATGGCGGCCCGGAAGCCGAAGCCGAGCCAGAAGGCCAGCAGCACCAGCAGCCCGATGGCCGGTGCGGCCTGGCCGATGTTGGCCAGCGCCATAATCGGGCCGGTGAACCGGCGCATCCGTCCGCGGGTCAGCAGCACGCCCAGCGGGATCGCGACCACCAGCACAATCACCGCGGACACACCGGTCAGCAGCAGGTGCTGGACGGTGTATTCCCACAGCGCTGCGGGGTCCAGGGTGGTGCGCTCGGTGACGCTGAGCTCCGCAGTGGTCAGCCACAGCATCAGCAGCCCGAAAGCCACCGCAATGCCAGCCAGCTGCAGCAGCAGGGGGCGCCACGACGTCGGTCCGGCACCGGTTTCGGCCTCGGCCCGGGCCTGCGCGGCCGTGGGGACGGCGGTCACCGGGTGCCCTGGCCGGCGGCAGCACCGGCGTCGTCCTGCACCGGAACCGGCGCCGCGTCGGTGCCGCGCTCGATGCCGCCGCTGTTAAGACCAACCGGAGCGCTGGAGGAACCCAGCTGCGCGGCGTCGTTCGCTGCCGTGATGGCTTCCATCACGGTCTGCACGGTGACGGTCCCGAGGAAACGCTCGTGCGGACCGGTGACGAGCGCCGCCCCGGTGCTGGAGACCAGCATGGTGTCCAGTGCGTCGTTCAGCGTGGACTGGTCGCTGATGACCGGAAGCTTGGGGTCAACGGTGTTGGTGTGCCGGTCCAGCCGGGAGAGCTGCCGGCGGGAGAGCCACTGGATGGGCCGTTCGCGTTCGTCCAGGACGACGGCGTTCTGCTCGCCCGCGCCCTGCAGCCGGGAGAGGGTGTCGCTGGCGAGGTCGCCAATGCCGGCCGTGATGGGTGCGGTCAGTTCCACCTCGTTCACCCGGGTCAAGGTGAGCTGTTTCAGGCCGGCGCCGGAGCCGATGAAGTTCTCCACGAACTCGTTGGCGGGGTTGGCAAGGATCCGTTCCGGGGAGTCGTACTGCACCAGCTGGGCGCCCTCGTCGAAGATGGCGATCCAGTCCCCCAGTTTCACGGCTTCGTCGAAGTCATGGGTCACGCAGACGATGGTTTTCTGCAGCTCGGACTGGATGTGCAGCAGCTCATCCTGGAGCCGCTGCCGGGTGATCGGGTCCACGGCGCCGAACGGTTCGTCCATCAGCAGCACGGGCGGATCGGCGGCCAGTGCGCGGGCCACGCCCACACGCTGCTGCTGCCCGCCGGAAAGCTCCTTCGGGTAGCGGTCCCGGTAGAGCGCCGGATCCAGGGACACCAGTTCGAGCAGTTCATCCACCCGGGCCTGGATGCGGTCCTTGTCCCAGTCGAGCATCTTGGGGACGACGCCGATGTTCGCCGCGACGGTCATGTGCGGAAAGAGCCCGCCGGCCTGGATGACGTAGCCGATGCCGCGGCGCAGCTGGTCGCCGTCGATCCCGGTGACGTCGTCGCCGTCGAGGATGATCCGGCCGCTGCTGGGCTCGATGAGCCGGTTGATCATTTTCAGCGTGGTGGTTTTACCGCAGCCGGACGGGCCCACGAGCATCACGATACTGCCCCGCGGAATTTCCATGGTCAGCCCGCCGACCGCCGGTTTGTCCTGCCCGGGGTAACGCTTGGTGACGTTGTCGAGCAGGATGCCGGTGCCGGTGGTTGTGGCGCCGGTGGAAGGGGAAAGGGTCTCAGACACGGATACCTCGCGGGGTTGTGAGCCGGCCGAGGCCGACCAGGAGAAGGTCAAGGATCAGGGCCAGCAGGATCACGCCGACGACGCCGACCACTACGGATTCGAGCGAATTGGCACCACCCAGGCGGGACAGGCCGGTGAAGATGAAGCCGCCCAGTCCCGGGCCGAGGGCGTAGGCCGCGATGGCGGCGATGCCCATCACCATCTGGGCGGACACCCGGACACCGGCAAGGATGACCGGCCAGGCCAGCGGCAGTTCGATGCGCAGCAGGGTGCGCAGCCGGCCCATGCCGACGCCGCGGGCAGATTCGATGACGGTCGGGGAAATCCCGGCCAGCCCCACCACCGCGTTACGCAGGATGGGCAGGGTGGCATAGAACGCCACCACGATGACGGCAGGCACGGCGCCGAATCCGAAGGGTGCGATCAGCAGGCCGATCAGTGCGAAGGACGGCAGCGTCAGGCCCACAGCGGAGACGCCGTTGGCCACTCCGCTGAGGGTCTTGTTCCGGTACACCAGTGCTGCGATGACCACGGCAATGACCGTCGCCAGGAGCAGGCACTGCAGAACTAGGCTGAAGTGCTGCCATCCGGCGAACAGGATCTGTTGATACCGGTCCGCCACGAATTCCCACACATCAAGACCTCTTCACTTGGTTACGAACGCTTCTGTCGTCCGCCCGCACATGGTGTCTGGGCGAAAACTACCAAGCAAGCTTACCGTTACCTGCTTCACATTAAGCGCCGAAAAGCTCCGAACCGGAACATCGTGACGCTTTAGCAGCGGTCTGGGGTGGGGTTTGGGTGGGTTGATGCGGGGTGCTGGGCGGGGCTGGGGGTGGGGGGTTGACGGGGTGCTCCGGGTGCTCCGGGCCCGGCCGTATCCGCCGGGGCTTTCTTCCTTGTGTCGAGGTTCTCTTCCGGCCGCTTTACCTTCTGTACAGCTGATGCGGCCAGGCCTCCACCTTCTGTACAGCTGATGCTGCCTGGCGGGCCCTTAGGGCGCATCTGCTGTACAGAAGGTGGCGTCTGCCGAGGTGCTTCCGGCACGGTTTCCCACGCGGTGCGACGGGCGTGGCTGGTGTTGTCCCAGCTGCAACATCCGCACCACCGAGTGGGACGCTCTGCTGCGAACGAGGATCCTGGCGGGTATCCCCACACAGCCTCCCACTTGGTGTGAATGGTGTGGTCCGTGTTGTCCCAGCAGCAACAACGGCACCACCGGGTGGGACGCTCTGCTGAGATTGAGAGTCCCAGGCTGGTCCATAGCGCTGTAGATGTCCCCCGGTCAGTCAGCAGGCAGCATTTACTGCACTATGAACGGCGGGCCGCCCGATCGATGTACAGATAACGGGGCTTAGCACCGTTCGTTGTACAGATAATGGGCTCATTCGGCATCGAAAAGCCCATTATCTGTACAGTCACTGCGCGCCGCGTCAGGCCTTTTCGTCGTCCCCGGCCCCAAATCCTCTCCGAGCTATTTCTCCGCGGGTTCCACGATTTCCAGTACGACGTTCGACCCGCTGTCAGGGTGGTAACTCCACGAAGCTGAGATGTCCCCCCACTGCGCATTTTGTGTGCCGTCAAGGGCCCGGGTGTTTCCCATTCGACTACTGACGCTGTCCGGCATGCCGGTCGCACCCAGAACGCATTCGATGTCTTCGTAGGCAGCACCGGTGGCGTAGTACTCCTCGCCCTGGCCATCCATTGTCAGGCTCTGGCCCTCGTCGCCAAGTTCAATTCCCGTTTCATCTTCAACACCGCATGTGCTCACCGCATCAATTAATGCGGTGGAAGGTCGAGTCGACGTCAGATCAATCTGCGCGATCAGGAGGCCGGCACCAAGCCCCACCAACAATCCGGCTGCAGCAAACAGCACGTAATTCCGGCGAGGAGAAGGCGACGCCGGCATGGCGGCTGCATTCGGCACCATTCCGGACGGTGGATCCAACGGTCGTGGCCGCGCGGGCGGCGCAAGGGGCGCCGGGGGCACATGGACGGCGTTGGGGACGGGGGCGGTCTGGTGATGCGGGTCCTGCGTCATAGCGTCTTCCTTTAGTACAGCCGGCGGATAGACAGAGCTCTGGCGCCCGCCGCTGTACTGTTCGCGCCTTTATCTACCCTCGGCACCCCGCGGGTATTGGTAAGGCTGGACGTAACGCCCCGCCCAACCGCCACCACCACACACCTATCCCTTCAACCCCTCCCGCAGAGCCTTCCACGCACCGGTGGACCACAGCGCCCACAGCACCAGCGGCGGCTGGAAGAACAACCGCACCAGCCGGGCGCGGTCCGAATCCAGACCGAACGCGTCCGTATGCGTGACGTACTGGGAGATGTTGCCCGGGAAGATGGCAATGAAAAACGCTGCGGCCGCCAGACCGACCGGGACCCGGCGCTTCCGCAGCAGGATCAACGACGCACCAAGACTTATTTCGGCCACACCGGACAGCAGCACCACGGCGTCCTCGTCCAGCGGCACCCAGCCCGGCACCTGCGCCTGGAATTCCTGCCGGGCGAAGGTCAGGTGCGAGGTACCGGCAAACGCCAGGAACGTCCCCAGCCCGACGGCTGCCCAACGCCGGGGTTTTGACATCGGCGGCGCTGGGCGGGCAGCAAGGGCGAGGACTTTCTTCAGGGCAGACATGCTCCCGACGCTAACACCCCGGCGTCGGCCGAGGCAGGGGCACCCGCTCCCTCCCCAGCCCCTAGGTCAGCCGGTTATACGCCAGCTGTGCCAGGGCGGCAGCCTGGTCCCCCAGCACCGCATCGTCGAAGACCACCCGCGGGGAGTGGTTCCACGCGGCGGTGACCGGGTTGACCGACGGCGGCGTCGCCCCGAGGAAGAGGAAGGTACCCGGGACTTCATTGAGCACCAGGGAGAAATCCTCCGACCCCATCAGCGGGTCCCGGGATTCCAGTACCCGGTCCTCGCCGAAAATCTCCCGCAGACCAGTGATCGCCTCCCGGGTCCGGTCGGCATCATTGCGGGTGACCGGGTACCGGATGGTGAAGTCCACCTCCGCGCTGCAGCCGTGCGCGGCGGCAATCCCCTCGGCGAGCGCCTTGGACTCGACGATCACCCGGTCCAGGGATTCCTCCGACAAGGTACGCACGGAGGCACCCAGGCTGGCGGAATCGGGAATCACGTTGATCGCTTCCCCGGCGGAAAGCTGCGTCACGGTAAGCACAATCGGATCGAACGCGGAAAACCGGCGGGTGGCCATGGTCTGCAGCGCCGTGGCGATCTCGGTCAGCGCGGGCACCGGGTCGATGGCGGTCTGCGGCTGTGAGCTGTGCCCGCCTGAGCCCTTGACGGTGATCCGCAGTTCGTTGGCGCCGGCCATCAGCGTGCCGGACTTGGTGCGGAACACGCCCAGCGGGCCGGGCCGCACGTGGATGCCGTAGGCGGCGACGGGACGTTCCCCGGCGGCGTCGAGCACTCCCTCGTCGATCATCAGGCTCGCGCCGTCGTGGCCCTCCTCCCCCGGCTGGAACATAAAGATCACGTTGCCGGAGAGGTCCTGCTGCTGGGCGCAGAGCAGGCGGGCCGCACCCACGAGCCCGGCCACGTGCAGGTCATGCCCGCAGGCGTGCATGGCGCCGTTGGTGGAGGCATAGTCCAGGTCCGTCAGTTCGTTCACCGGCAGCGCATCCATGTCTCCGCGCAGCAGGACGGTGGGTCCGGGTTCCGCCCCGCGCAGCACGGCGACCACGGAGGTGGTCTTGACACCCAGGATGATCTCCAGGTCCAGTCCCTCCAGCGCGGCGAGGATCTTTTCCTGTGTCCGCGGCAGGTTGATTCCGGTCTCCGGGTCCCGGTGCAGCTCACGGCGCAGGGCCACCAGTTCAGGCAGTATCGCCTGTGCTTCCTGTACAAACATGCTTGAAGTCCCGTCATCCGCGCTGATAACCGGCCGGTACGGCCGCTGCTATCTACGCAGTAAACCACCCCTTCCCCTCCAGCACAGCGGTCGACGTCCCAACAGGGCGATTACGGGAAACGACGACGGCGGGACGGCCGGAGTTCCGCTCCCTCTGGGGGTGCTCATCCCTGCGGCCGATACTCCGCCGCCCCCGCCCCTCCTAGACTGGGCACCATGATCGAGACCACGGCCTTCGACACACCCGGGTCCGGGCACGGCCCCGGACAAGGCTCCACCGGCACCGAGCAGCACGGACCGACGCGTCCGCGCTGGCTGACACGCCTCCCGTGGCGCACCGGCGAGGACTGGGAACGCCCGGGACCCACCCGCGAGCAGCAGCGCCATGACGTCATCGGCACCATCGTCCTGCTGCTGGTCTCGGCCTTCATCCTGGAAGTGAGCCGCGGAATCGGTGCCGTGGCCGGGGAAACCAAACCCATCTGGCTCCAGCACCTGGCCATGGCCCTGATCATCCTGCCGCTGGCGGTGCGCCGGCGTTACCCGGTGGCCGTGATGCTGGCGTGCAGTGCGGTGTTCCTCGGCCTGGGCCTGCTGGTGCCCTCGGTCTCCATGCAGATGACCTTCCAGGCCGCCTACTTCGCCTCGCTCTACACAGCCGTCGCCTGGGCGAAGGACCGCAGGATGCTCTGGCTCGGTACCACCGTGGTCATTGCCGTGATGGCCTTGTGGGTCATCCTTTCCTTCACCGTCTCCTCCTCCTATGACTCCGTCCTGGAACGGATCATGGAAGGCGATGACACCTACCGCGGCTTCCTGCCCCCGCTGGTGTCGCTGGCGATCTACAACTTCGCCATCAATGCCGCCTACTTCGGCGGGGCCATCATGTTCGGCATGAACGCCTGGCGCAGCGCCCACCAGCGCGAACTGCTCCTCACGCAGTCCGCCCAGCTGGAAGTCCAGGCGGCCGAGCTGGCCCGGCAGGCGGTGCTCGACGAGCGGCTGCGCATCGCCCGGGAGCTGCACGACGTCGTCGCACACCACATCGCGGTGATCGGCGTCCAGGCCGGCGCGGCGCGGCGGGTGCTGGAGAAAAAACCCGGGGCTGCGGCGGGCGCCCTGCAGACCATCGAGGGTTCCTCCCGCGAAGCGGTGGAACAGATGCGTTCCCTGCTGGGCGTACTGCGCTCGGGCGAGCAACCGGGGCCGGAGTCCGACGGCGGTGCTCGGCGCGCGCCCGAGCCCGGGCTGGCGGACCTCCCGGCGCTGGTGGCGGAGCATGGGCAGCTGGGACTGTCCGTTTCCTACCACCGGTCCGAGGACGTTCCCGGTGCCCTGGACCGGGTCCCCGCACCGATGGGCCTGTCGATTTACCGCACCGTGCAGGAGTCCCTGGCCAACGTCCGCCGGCACTCGACCGCCGGTTCCGCCGTCGTGGCCCTGCGTACCGGCACCACGGGGGAGGGACGGGCCTGGGTGGAAGTGGAAACCGTCGATGACGGCCGGCCGCGGACCGGCAGCACCGCGGGTTCCGGATTCGGCATCCGGGGCATCCGCGAACGTGCCGATCTGCACGGCGGCATCGCCGAGATCGGACCGCGGTCCGGCGGCGGCTGGCGCGTCCGGGTCCGGTTTCCGGTGCGCTGACCGCTACCGTGGTTGCCGAAGGCCGCATACTGCGGCCGGCAGAATTCCTTCGAAAGGCAGATACCTAAGCAATGGAACCGATCCGGGTCCTGCTCGCCGATGACCAGGCCCTGCTGCGGGCCGGCTTCGCCATGATGCTTTCCGTGGAGGAGGAAATCGAGGTGGTGGGCCAGGCCGCCAACGGCGCCGAAGCGGTGGAGTTCGCCGCCACCCACCCCGTGGACATCATCCTCATGGACGTGCAGATGCCGGTCCTCGACGGGATCCGGGCCACCGAGCAGGTGGTGGCGGCCGGCACCGCGAAGGTCATCATCCTCACCACCTTCGAACGCGACGACTACCTGTTCGACGCACTCCGTGCCGGCGCCAGCGGGTTCCTGCTCAAGAATTCCGACCCGGACGACCTGGTGGCTGCGGTCCACGCCGTCGCCGGCGGCCACGCCCTGCTGGCACCGGAGATGACGGTCCGCGTGATCGAGCGCTTCACCCGGCAGCTGCATGCCGAAACCGCCGGTGCCCGCCGCGATTCGGCCCTTCCGGGGGCCGGTTCCGGCGCTGCCGTGGGGATGCAGCCGCCGTCGGACGGAATGCACTCGGGCGGAATCCAGCCGGGCGGCACCCAACTGGGCGGCGCGCCGTCGTCGTCCGGTTCCGGCTCCGGTTCCGGGTCCACCGAGCAGCGGAAACTGCTGGCGTCGCTGACCTCCCGCGAACGCGAAGTCCTGGAACATGTGGCCGCAGGCAGGAGCAACGCCGAGATCGCCGCGGAAATGTTCGTCGCCGAAGCCACCGTCAAGACCCACGTGTCCAACCTGCTGGGCAAGATCCAGGTCCGGGACCGGGTGCAGGCCGTGGTGTTCGCCTACGAGTCCGCTCTCATCCTCCCGGGGGACAAGCCCGCGGCCGGCTGACCCGGCGGCTTCCATCCCGCGGCCGATCCCCTGCGGCGCTCTTCTGCCTAAGCTCGAAGCAGAAGTCCCCACTAGGCCCGGCCTTTCCGGGAAAGGAGCAGCGCATGCTGCAGGTCCGCAACCTCACCCGCCGCTTCGGCGACAAAACCGCCGTCGACGACGTCACGTTCGACATCCCCTCCGGCCGCATGACCGGCTTCGTCGGGGCCAACGGCGCCGGCAAGACCACCACCATGCGCATGATCATGGGCGTCCTGACCGCCACGTCCGGGGACGTACTGCTGGACGGCGCCCCGGTCACCGCTGCGCAGCGCGCACAGTTCGGGTACATGCCCGAAGAGCGCGGCCTCTACCCCAAGCAGCCCATCATCGACCAGCTGGTCTACCTCGGCCAGCTGCACCGGATGAGCCAGTCCTCGGCCCGCCGCGAGGCACTGGAACTGCTGGACCGGTTCAACCTGGCCGACCGCAGCAAGGACAAGCTCGAATCCCTCTCCCTGGGCAACCAGCAGCGGGTGCAGATCGCCGCGTCGCTGCTGCACCGGCCCACCGTCCTGATCCTGGACGAGCCGTTCTCCGGACTGGACCCGCTCGCCGTCGACTCCATGGTGGAGCTGCTGCGGGAGCGGACCTCCGCCGGCGTTCCGGTCCTTTTCTCCAGCCACCAGCTGGACCTGGTGGACCGGCTCTGCGACAACCTGGTGGTACTGCAGAGCGGCCGCCTGATGGCCGCCGGCACCGGCGACGAACTGCGCGCCACGGCACCCCGGCGGCACCGCATCACGGTCTCCCCCGACGCCGGCTGGCTGCGCGAGGAGCCCGGGCTCACCGTCGTCGACGTCGCCGGCCCGTCCGCGCTGGTGGAGTTCGACGACGACATCTCCGCCCAGCGCACCCTCGCCGCCGCCCTCTCCCGCGGCACGGTGCAGGAATTCTCCCCTCTCCGCCCGTCCCTGAGTGACATCTACCGTGAGGTGACAGCATGAGCACCGCAACCCGCACCCCCGTGGACAAGCCCGGACAGGCTCCGGAGACTCCGGACACCACCCCTGCCTGGGCGATCGTGACGCTGCGCGAAGTCACGGTCAAGATGCGTGACCGCACCTACCTGCTCTCCACGCTCGTGACCCTGCTGCTGATCGTGGGCAGCGTCCTCTTCAACGCCTACATGTCCTCACGCGGTTCGGACCATACGGTGGCTGTGGCAGATAGCGCCGCCACCGAAATCGTCGCCGCCGCCGACGCCGCCGGACAGGAAGACGATGGAAACACCAGCTTCGAAGCCAAGACGGCCGACTCCCCGGAAGCCGCCCTGCAGCTGGTCCGCGATGAAGAAGCCGACGCCGCACTGATCCAGGGGAAGGACGGAACCTGGACCCTGACCGGAAAGGACGAGATCAGCTCCGGGCTGCGCGGGCCGCTGTCCGAAGCCCTGACCAGCTACGTCATCAGTGAAAACGCGGCCGCTGCCGGCACCACGGCGGAGGAGCTGACCGCCGGCAGCGCGCTGGATGAAGCCCTGCTCGAAGGAGACGCAGACAAGGCCGTTATGGCCTCCATCGTCGGCTTCGCCTTCAGCTTCCTCTTCTACATGGCCACCATCATCTTCGGCATGGCGATTGCCACGTCGGTGCTGGAGGAGAAGCAGAACCGGGTGGTGGAAATCCTGGCGACCGCCATTCCCATCCGGCAGCTCCTCTACGGCAAGGTCATCGGCAACACCATCCTCGCCGTCGTGCAGCTGGCGCTCTACGGCGGCGCGGCCCTGCTGGCCCTGAACCTGACCGGGACCGCGGACATGGTCGGGTCCATCATCCCGGTCTCCGGCTGGTTCCTGGTCTTCTTCCTGATCGGGTTCCTGATCCTGGCCGCCGGTTGGGCGATGCTCGGGGCCATGGCCAGCCGGTCCGAGGACCTGAACAGCAGCTCCACCCCGGTGATGGCGGTCATCTTCGCAGCCCTGTTCGCCGGGATGTTCGCCAAGGGGCAGCTGCTGGTCATTGCCTCGTTCGTGCCCGTCATTTCCTCCGTGGCCATGCCCATCCGGATGCTTAACTCGGATGTGCCGCTGTGGCAGACCTTCGCGGCCCTGGCCATTGCGCTGGCCGCGGCCTACGCCCTGCTGGCCTTCGCCGCGAAGATCTACCGGCGGGCGGTACTGCAGAGCGGAGGCGCACTGACCCTGCGCAAGGCCATGAAGCTGGAGCAGTAGCCCTAGATCCCCTTCTGCATCAGGGCGGCCAGGGAGCGGAACCGTTCGTTCCGCTCCAGGCCGTCCAGCAGCACCGCTTCACCGTCGGGACCGCAGAGCGGAATCCGCCAGTTGGGATACTCATCGGCGGTCCCAGGCTGGTTCTGCGTCTTTTTCTCGCCGACCAGGTCGGCCAGGGCCACGCCCAGCAGCACCGACGGCGTCTGCAGGATGAACTTATGCAGCGCCTCCACGGTCTGCTGGATTTCTTCCCCATGCATCTGCCCGGCCACCTGCTTCGAGGCGGATTTCGGCAGCAGCCCGCGCTGCCGGAGCCCGTCCAGGACAGCTTCCTGGGCCTTGCTGTCCGCCGCACGTTCCTCTTCCACCGGCCGGTTCAGCAGGCCCAGGGACTCACGCAGGTTCACGTGTTCGCCGGCCAGGTAGCCGGCCGTCGGCGGAAGATCATGGGTGTTCACGCTCGTGAGCGCCCCCACCCGGTATTCCTCGGGAGCGCGGGGGCCGTCTTCGGTCTGCTCGAACCAGAGGATGGAGGTGCCCAGCACGCCCCGCTCCCCCAGGTACTCCTGGACCCACGGCTCGAACACGCCCAGGTCCTCGCCGATGACGACGGCGCCGGCCCGCTGCGCTTCCAGCGCCAGGATGCCGATCATCGCCTCGTGGTCGTAGTAGACATAGGCGCCTTCACCGGGCGACTCCGCGTTCTGCGGAATCCACCAGAGCCGGAACAGGCCCAGGATGTGGTCCACCCGGATGCCGCCTGCATGCCGGAGGATGGTGCGGATCATGTCCCGGTAGGCGGCGTAGCCGGACTCGGCCAGGCGTCCCGGGTGCCACGGCGGCTGGCTCCAGTCCTGGCCGCGCTGGTTGAACATGTCCGGCGGGGCACCCACGGAGATGCCCTCGGTCAGCACATCGCGGAGCATCCACGCGTCGGCGCCGCTGGGGTGCACTCCCACGGCAAGGTCATGGATCACGCCGATCCCCATGCCGGCCTTCTTCGCCGACCGCTGCACGGCCTCGAGCTGTTCGTCGCAGATCCACTGCAGCCACTTGAAGAACTCGATCCGTTCCTGCAGGCGGGGCAGCTGGCGGACGACATAGTCGCTGTCCGGGCTGGAAGCCTCGGCCCATTCGGGGGCACCGGGCGCCAGGTCCTCGGCGAGGGCGCACCAGAGCGCAAAGTTGTCCAGGCCCTGGCCGGCGTCGGCCTTGAAGGCATCAAACTGCTTCTGCCGGCTGGGGCTGCGCTCCACCTGGTACACGTCCTGCAGCACTGACAGCTTGGCCCCGTAGCTGGCGTCGCGGTCCAGTTCCCCGGCGGAGGTGTTGGCCGGGTAGAGGGAACGGGCCGCTTCCTCCGCGGCTTCCCGCCCGCCGTCGGTCAGGTAGGCGTACTCCGGGACGGCTTCCACCCGGATGTACAGCGGGTTGAAGAACCGCCGGGTGGTGGGCAGGTACGGGGACGGTTCGATGGGCGGCACGGGTTCCGCGGCGTGCAGCGGGTTGATCAGGACGAACCCGGCGTCGTACTCCGTGCCGGCGACGGCGGCGAGGTCCGCCAGGTCGGTCAGGTCCCCGATCCCCCAGGACCGGGAGGAGCGGACCGAGTACAGCTGGGCTTGAACACCCCAGGTGCGGCGGGCTTCGAGGGCGTCCGCGGTGTCGAGCCGGTCCGGGGTGACCACCAGGACGGCGCTGCCGGAAATGTCACCGCTGCGCACCTGAAGCCGGTGCCAGCCCAGGTCCAGGTCCTGAGGCAGCTGGACCAGGGTGCGGGCCAGCAGTGTGCCGTCGATGTCCCGTTCCTCGTCGGACTGCTTCGGCCAGTCGAGTTCCTGCTCGGAGCCGTCCTCCAGCTGCAGGGTGAGCTGCGCGGAGCTGCCGGCGGGCAGGTGCACCGGCACGCTGCCGGGCTTGCCCTGGCGGACGACGGCGGTGGGCGGCAACGGCCGTTTCCAGGCGGCCGCCCTGGACTCGGCCAGGGACCGTTCCAGGTCCTCCTCCGAGCCGGTCGCCATACCCATCGCGGAAAGAACACTGCGCAGCGTGGCGTCGGAGACCTGCTGCTCGGAACCGTCCCATCCCGTGAAGGTGGTGGCTACCTTGTGAAAGTCGGCAAGCTGGCGGAGCAGATCCGGCGTGGAGGGGGCTGTTGGCTTTTCACTCATAAAACCAATCTATGGCCCGCAGGCCGCCGCCCGCATCTTCAGCCCCGGACCCCGGACCCCGGACCCCGCCAGGCCCGGCCTGGCCGGGCCCGGCCGGGCGGTGCTCCTAGGGACGTTCCTGCGTCAGGCGCCAGGTGTCCTGGAAATCCGGATGGTCCTCATGCACGGAGGCAAGGGCGGAGAGGGCCAGCCGCGTCCATTCCAGTTCCTCACGGAACTGGGGGTCGTCGTCGGGATCCACCACCATGCGCGAAAGGGCATGGCGGCGGGCACCTCCGATGATCTCGATGAGCATCAGCTTCGTTTCGCATTCCTTCAGCAGCCGCTCTTCGTACCAGCGGTCGGAAAGTGAAACATCGGAGGAGGAGAGTAGTTTGCGGGCCTCGGAGATGTCTTCCTGGAAACGCGTGACCAGGAAATCGACGATATCCATGGCCGAATCCTACCTGCCGCCATGCCTGCCGGTCAGGGGTCCATGCGTGAACGGGAATATTTACCGGCGATGCCGTGGTTAGTGTAAGTATCAACTAATTCAGGAGATGCATTTTGTCGGTAACCAGCGACCACTCCCCCGTCACATCTGCGCGCGCCCGGCGCGTTCGCAGCATCCGTTCACTCCACCGTGGAGACACCGTTGAAGCCCGCAGCGGCGGCACCACCTATTTCCGTGGCGAGATCCAGGACACCGCGCCGGGTCTGGCCACGGTCTGGATCCGCGATGAGTCCACCGGCCTGCGGAGCGCGGCCAGCATGGACGATTTCAGCATCTGGAAAGTCTAGACACCCCGCCGCCAACCTGCTTCAGCGGTCGATGAGGGCCCCGGCGCTGATGTTCAGCGTGGCCGCGGTCATGCTCGCAGCGCGGTCTGAGGCCGCGAACGCTGCCGCGTAGCCCACATCCTCCAGGGTGGCGGCGTGGCCCAGCATGGTGGATTTAGTGATGGCGTCGGCGATCTCGCCGGCGCCTTCCATGTTTTCCGGCAGGGTTTCCGGGATTCCGCCCGAGCGCAGGGTCAGCACCCGGATGCCGTAGCACCCCAGTTCACTGGCAAGCTGGCGGCGCATGGCTTCCATCGCTTCAAAGGCGGTCAGCAGCCCGCCCAGGTACAGTCCCGGCACCGGATCGCCGGAGCCGCCAAAGACCAGGATCACTCCGGAACGCTGGCGCATCATCTGCCGTGCGGCGGCCTGCGAGGTCAGGAAAAACGTCTGGACCGCCGTGGCGACCGGCCGCAGGTAGTCGGCCAGGGGCATCTCCACCATCGGTGTTCCCTGCACGTCACCGTGCTGGATGACATTCAGGGAGATGTCCAGGCTTCCTGCAGCCGCAACCACGTCATCGGCGTGTTCGCGCACTGCCTGCTCATTCGTGGCGTCCAGCAGTGCCGTGTCCACTGTTCCGCCGGCATGGCGGATCTTCGCCGCCACGGCTTCGAGCGGCTCCGGCGTCCGGCCGGCGAGGAATACGCGTGCCCCTTCCCGGGAGAAGGCCTCCGCCACGGCGCCGCCGATCCCTCCGCCGCCGCCGTAGATCACCGCGTTCTTACCGTTGAGCATTCCCTGCAGCATGGCGTCCTCCCGGTTGGCTTGACCGGCCCCATCATGGACCGCGCCACGCGCAGAGGCAATGCCCGGTGAACGCCTAGATCAGCGCGTCCGAGAGGAAGTTCGGCGTTCCGAACCGGTGCGCGGTGATGCTCACGGCCTGCTCGTGCAGGAACGGCAGCAGCTCCAGGCGGCCCGACTCGGTCACGGGCTGGGCGTAGACCGCAATGTCCGGGGTGCCTCCGGTGGCTTCGGCCAGTGCCTGCACAGACCCGCCAATCAGCCGGATACGTCCGGACGTGAGCGAGGCAGCGGAGGCCAGCCATGCGGCGTCGTCCTCCACCCGGAACTCAAGTCCAAGTTCGGTCAGTACCGCCCGAACCCCGGCGGGGAGGTCGACGGCGGTGGAGATGGTGACTGCCGATCCTGCGGTCAGTGCCGCGGCAAGGACTCTGACCAGCAGGGCTGCGGGCTGTCCCTCCGACAGCCGGACGGTGACGGGAACGGGCACGTACCGGAAGACGTTGCGTTCGGCGGAGAGGCCGGACACGTCCTTGGCGGTGCCGAATTCGCTGTTCCAGGCGCGGATGTCGCTGTTCGCTGCGCGGCGGAGGAAGGCGCCGTCGTCGGCGGTGAACACCGCACCGGCCGATTCGGCGGCAGCGACAAGGCGTGCTGCCGGCGCGGCGGCGGGAAGCTCGGTGGCGGGAGCGGAGGTGCCGTTGACGGCTTCCCAGTTGCCCAGCCCGATCAGGTAGTTCGGGCCGCCGGCCTTGGTGCCGGCACCGACGGCGGACTTCTTCCAGCCGCCGAAGGGCTGGCGGCGGACGATGGCGCCGGTGATGCCGCGGTTCACGTACAGGTTGCCGGCCTGTATGCGGTTCAGCCAGACGTCCATTTCCGCGGGCTCGAGGGAATGCAGCCCGGCGGTCAGGCCGTAGTCAATGTCATTGGCGATATCGATGGCCTCTTCGAGGGTCGCGGCCGTCATGACGCCGAGGATCGGGCCGAAGTACTCGGTGAGGTGGTATTCGGAGCCGCGGCGGACACCGGTGCGGATGCCCGGGCTCCACAACCGGCCGCTCTCGTCGAGCTGTTCAGGCTGCAGCAGCCAGGTTTCACCCTCGCCGAGTTCGGTGAGGCCCCGAAGCAGCTTGCCCGCGGCGGGTTCGATGACCGGACCCATCTGCGTAGTGGGATCCTCCGGGTAGCCGACCTTCAGTGACTGGACGGCGTCCACCAGCTGGTTCCGGAAGCGCGGCGACTTCGCCACGGAGCCCACCAGGATCACGAGCGACGCGGCGGAGCACTTCTGCCCGGCATGCCCGAAGGCGGACGCGGCGACGTCGCGGGCGGCGAGGTCGAAGTCCGCGCTCGGGGTGACGATCACAGTGTTTTTGCCCGAGGTTTCGGCCAGCAGCGGCAGGTCGGGGCGGAAGGAGCGGAACAGTTCGGCGGTCTCGTAGCCTCCGGTCAGGATCACGCGGTCCACGGCCGGGTAGGAGATCAGCTGGCGGCCGAGTTCCGTTTCACCCAGCTGCACGAGCTGCAGGACGTCACGCGGAACGCCCGCTTCCCAGAGGGCTTCCACCATGACGGCGCCGCTGCGGGCGGACTGGCGGGCGGGCTTGATGACGACGGCGGACCCGGCGGCCAGGGCGGCGAGGGTCGAACCGGCCGGGATGGCAACCGGGAAGTTCCACGGCGGGGTGACCACGGTCAGGCGGGACGGCGCGAAACGTGCGCCCTCCACGGTGTCGAGTTCGCGGGCGAGCTCGGCGTAGTAATGCGCGAAGTCGATGGCCTCGGACACCTCGGGGTCCGACTGGTCCAGGGTCTTGCCGGTTTCAGCGGCCATAACCTCCATCAGCTCGGCCCGGCGGGCCTCCAGCACTTCGCCGGCGCGGTGCAGAACCTCGGCACGGTCGGCGCCGCTGAGCGCACCCCACGCCTTGCCCTTGGTCACGGCGGTGGTGATGACGGCGTCGAGCTCTGCTTCGGTTTCGACGGCGGCAGCTGCCACTGCGTCCTTGCCCAGCTTCGATCCGGGGACGCGGGACAGGATGGCCCGGCCCCAGGCCTGGTTGGCGGGCAGCGACGGGTCGCTGTCCGGGGTGTTGTCGAAGCTGTCCGTGGCGGCGGCGACGGGCAGGTTCCGGTCCTGCACGCGGTGCGGGGCGGGCACGGCGGTGTCCAGGTTTTCCAGCGAGGCCAGGAAACGCAGCTTCTCGCGCTCAAAGAGTGCCTCGTTTTCGGCCAGTTCGAAGACGGCGGACATGAAGTTCTCTGAGCTGGCGCCCTCCTCGAGGCGGCGGATCAGGTAGGCGATGGCGACGTCGAACTCCGCCGGGTGCACCACCGGGGTGTAGAGCAGCAGGCTGCCGACGTCGCGGCGCACCACCTCGGCCTGGCCGGCGGCCATCCCCAGCAGCATTTCGAATTCGATGCCGTCCCGCACTCCGCGTTCCCCGGCCAGCAGCCAGGCGAACGCGACGTCAAACAGGTTGTGCCCGGCGACGCCGATCCGCACATTCTGAATGCGGTCCGGGTGCAGGGCATAGTTGATGACGCGCTTGTAGTTGGTGTCGCTGTCCGCCTTGGTATGCCAGGTGGCCAGCGGCCAGCCGTGCAGCGAGGCTTCGACCTGTTCCATCGGCAGGTTGGCGCCCTTGACCACGCGGACCTTGATGGCGGCACCGCCGTCGGCGCGGCGCTTGGCAGCAAATTCCTGCAGCCGCATCATGGCCGAGAGTGCGTCCGGGAGGTAGGCCTGGAGCACGATCCCGGCTTCCAGGTCCTGGAACTCGGGCTGCGAGAGGATGCCCGTGAAGACCGCCATGGTCATCTCCAGGTCCTTGTATTCCTCCATGTCCAGGTTGATGAACTTCTTCACCGGGGACTGCGCGGCGCGGCGGAAGAGCGGGGTCAGGGATTCAATGACGTGCTGGACGGCTTCGTCAAAGGCCCACGGGGAGTGCGGGGCGACGGTGGAGGAGACCTTGATGGAGACGTAGTCGACGTCGTCGCGGGCCAGGAGGGCATGGGTGCCTTCCAGCCGGCGGGCTGCCTCGTGCTGGCCAAGGACCGCCTCGCCAAGGAGATTCATGTTTAGCCGGATGTTGTCCTTGCGGATGCCGGCGATGGCCTTGCCCAGCTTGGCGTCGGTGGCGTCCACAATCAGGTGCCCGACCATTTCGCGCAGCACCTTCCGGGCTGCCGGAATGACGATCTGCGGAACCACCGGGCCGAGGATGCCGCCGGCACGCACGGCGGCGCGCATGTACCAGGGCAGGAAGCCGGGTACGCGGGGAGCCAGGGCTGCGAGGTTGCGGGCGGCGACGCGGAGATCTTCGGGACGGACGACGCCGTCGACAAAGCCCACGGTGAACCCGAGGCCGTCCGGGTCCTTCAGGACTCCGGCCAGCTGGGCGGCGGAGGCATCCACGGGGACAGCAGCTGCTTCGGTCAGCCAGCGCCGGACGAGGGCGACGGACTGCTCCGCCAGCTCGGCGCTGGGAACGGCGTCGGCGGTGGCGCGGTCTTCAAAGATATCGGTCATGATGTGGTGCTCTTTTCACAAGTGGCTGTCCCCGGAGTACTGACCCAGTCTGCGCTTGATGTTCAATTAGATAAAGCGATCTTTTCCGACCGGTACAGATTGGTTTTCCTTAACGATTCGAAGGGCTCCCTGCATGCTCGATATCCGTCGCCTGCGGCTGCTGCGCGAACTCAAAATCCGGGGCACGCTGGCCTCCGTCGCTGCGGCCCTCAACTTCAGCCCGTCCTCGGTGTCGCAGCAGCTGGCCCTGCTCGAGAAGGAGGTGGGAGTGCCCCTGCTGCGCAAGACCGGACGCCGGGTCACCCTCACTCCGCAGGCCGAGATCCTGGTGGATCATGCGGCGGGAATCCTGGACGCCCTGGAACGGGCCGAAGCGGATCTGGCCGAGTCCCTGACGACCGTGACGGGCACGGTCCGGCTGGCCGTTTTCCAGTCCGCAGCGCTGGCCCTGCTGCCGGACGCCCTGACGATCCTGGGCCGGGACTACCCCGAGGTGCGGATTGAAATGATCCAGCGTGAACCCGAAACGGCGCTGTATGAAACCTGGGCCCGGGATTTCGATCTGGTGATTGCCGAGCAGTACCCCGGCCACGCCGCTCCCCGGCATCCCGGGCTGGACCGGGTGCAGCTCACCACGGACGCCATCCATCTGGCTGTGCCTTCCGGCGGGCAGGGCGGGGACATCCGTTCCATCGAGGACACCGCCGCCCGTGCCTGGGTGATGGAACCCCGCGGTGCGGCGTCACGGCACTGGGCCGAGCAGGCATGCCGGCAGGCAGGGTTCGAACCGGATGTCCGGTACGAAACGGCCGACCTGCAGGCGCAGATCCGGCTGATCGAGTCAGGCAACGCCGTCGGCCTGATGCCGGAACTGGTGTGGACCGGACGGGTTCCCACGGTCCGGCTCCTGGACCTCCCCGGCAGGCCGCGGCGGACCATCTTCACGTCGGTGCGGGAGGCAGGAGCGCAGCGGCCGGCCATTCTCGCGTGCCGGGAGGTGCTGGAGCGTACGGCGCGGCTGGTGTCGTAGGGCTGGTTTCCTGGTTCCCTGCCAGCGGCCTCCCGGGGTGGGATTCTGCTGCCAGTTCGGGATCCTGCTGCCAGTTCGGGGTTCTGCTGCCGGCGGTCCGCGATCCTGCTGCCGGTTCGGGATCCTGCTGCCAGTTCGGGGTTCTGCTGCCAGTTCGGGGTTCTGCTGCCAGTTAGGGAAATTCCTCCACTGCAGCGTGGCAGGGATTTCCCAAACCGGCAGCGTTTTCCCATATCGGAGGGTTTACTGCGGTTCCTCAGCTCCGGGGTTTACTCCGGACCAGGTGGCAGCGCCCCCCGAGTTGGGGAAGACGGTTGTCTTCATGGTGCGGTCCCCGGCCACCCCGGCCGGAACGTAGTACGCCGACAGGTCAGGAACGTTGGGGTCGTAAGGCGCATAAAGTCCCGGTGCGAGCGCAACCACCAGCCCGTCAACAAGCTTCCCGTCGAACCATGCGCCCACCCGGTAATCCACGGAGGCGGCATTGACGATCAGGGGGTAGCCCGGGAACGTTGCGCTGGCCTCGTCCGCTGTTGAGGAGGCCGGAGCAGCGGGTGCCGTCCCGGCGTCGGCCGCGGTCTCGTAGGGCGCGCACTGGATCAGGAGTTCCGAAACAGCGTCTCGCCAGGCAAAGATATCGAAGCCCGGGAAGGGACCGGGGCCCTCGGCCAGCGGTATGGCGCCGTCCATCGAGGCTGACAGGTCCTTGAGCAGGATGCCCATGCCCTCCGGGGCGCTGGCGGCGATATCTTGGACTTCCGCGTTAACGGTGCGGGCACTGTCGGCGGAGCCCTGGACGCTGAACGTTGTGTCGTTGTCTTTCACAAAGTAGATGGCTTGGTAGAGGGGCCCATTACCGCCGGTCCCGAGGAGCTTGAGACACGTTCCCTCCGCCGAGTCCAGCGCCACCGTTTCGGCGGTTGCGGAAGGCTTCGCGGTTGCGGCAGCGGGAGCTGAATCGTCCGGCTCCGCTGCTTCTGCGCTGCAGCCGGTGACGAACAGCAGGGCCAGGGCCGGTACGGCAGCAGTTTTGCGCATGGTTCCCCCAGGAATCGTAGACAGTGGCCCCACCCTAGCGCCTAAACCGGAGCGGCCGGGGTTTTGGTGCCGGGGCTCTTGCGTCAGGGCCGGGGCTCCGGCAGACGCTGCTTGGCCTCAGCTGACCCGGTACGGCGCACAGCTTGTCTCGAGTTCCGCAACGGTGGTCCTCCAGGTATCGGCGTTGAAGGTCCAAGGAGAACCGGGGTTTTCTGCAATCTTTATGGTGTTCTCCATCGGTGAGGACAGCTCCTCCAGCAGCGGCTCCATCTCCGGAGAGGCATCCTGAGCCACCCCCTGGATTTCCTCATGCAGTGCGCGGGCAGTCTCCACGGTTCCCTCGAAACCGCTAGTTCCACCACCGATTTTTACCAGGGAGGCTGCTTCGCGGAGGGGTCCGTTGCCCTCGGTCCCGAGGAGTTTGCGGCAGGTTTCCTCGTCCGAGTCCTGCGCCACCGTCTCGGCGGATGCGGAAGGCTTCCCTGTTGCGGTGCCAGTGGCAGACGACGCGCCGGACTCCCCTGCTTCGGCGGCGCAGCCGGTGACAATCAGCACGACAAGCGCCGGAATGGCGGCAGTTTTTCTCATGGTTCCCCCAGGAATCTTGGACAGTGGCCTCACCCTAGCGCCTAAATCGGCCCGCCGGCGGTATTCGGGAGCCAACGCTCGGGTGTACAGCTGACGGGCCCATTCCCGCCCTGGCCTTGTTCGAAGTACAGCTAACGGGCTCATCGCCGTCCCGGGGTTGTTCGAAGTACAGCTAACGGGCTTATGACCGACGGATAAGCCCGTTACCTGTACTAGCAATGGTCCGCCCACCGTCGAGTGTGCAGTAGATGCTGCCTGGGACCCATCCAGACAGCATCTACTGCACACTGAAGGCCGACGAACACACCCCACGGCCGGCCAAGGGCCAGGACCCCGGGCTAAGTCGGCCGCCGCGCGCACGAGGTCCCACGCATTGGTGCTGTTGTTGCGCGAGTGGTCCCGCCAGCACCCATATGCCCCAAAGGCTGGGACCCTGTGCTGGCCCTTCGGTGCTGCGCTCGCCGGGCTGGACTGGACTGATCTACTGAGCAGCACATGGGGTTATGGGCATCCATCCCAAAACCCCGTTATGTGCTCAGTAGATTCGGCCAGGGCCGGATTAGCCCCGTTATGTGCTCAGTAGATTCGCAAAACTCCCTTATCTGCTCACTAGATTCAGCCCCAGCCCGGAAACCCGTACAAACAAGCCGCACAGCAGAACGGCGGGCACCGGAAACCCGGGACCCGCCGTCGTGCCTAGTGCGTCGTGCGCGTTGAAGAGTTAGGACCCGGACCCCGACCCCGACCCCGAGGATCCGGACCCGGACCCCGAAGACCCCGAACCGCCCGACTTCTTCCCGTGGGAGGAGGAGTCGTTGACGTCCGTGTCGATCTGCTCCTTGCGGACCTCCTCGGAGACGCTCTCGGTGCCGGTCACCGTTTCGGTATCCAGGCGGACGCGTTCCACCGGCTCGGTGTGCTTGGACACCACTGCTTCTTCGGCGTGCAGCGTCACCTCGTGCTCGTCCTCAGTGAGCTCGGAGCCGGACAGTGCGTCCCCCGCATTGGCGTCCGTGATGGGTTCACGCTCGATCCGCACCTCTTCGTGACTGACCGGAACCTGCTTGGTGACGGTCTCCGTCACGATGTATTTGCGCAGCCGGGCCTTGCCCACCGCACGGCTCTCGGTGCCCACGTTCAGGCGCTCCTCGGACCGGGTCATGGCGTCGTCCCCGCTGGATCCCGAACCCGACGATGAGGAAAGGTTGGACGTGCCCGAGCTGCTGGACGTGCCGGCGGTCCGCGAATCCGACACCGTGCCGCTGCTCAGGTCGCTGTCCCGCGTCTCGGTAATCGTGTCGGTTTCCGAAATGGACTCCGAAGAACCGTCGTCGTAGCTGAAGCCGTAATACCGGTACAGCGTGACTTCCTCTTCCGGGCTGATCGATCCGTCGCTTTCGATATGCGGCGCGTTCCGAACCTCTTCCTTGGAGTAAGGCACCATGACGTCGGCGCCGTCAACGCTCGCCTCACTGAGGGGGATAAAGGTTTCCGACGTGCCGAAGAGGCCGGTGTTCACAGTGACCCATGCCGGTTCGTCGGTCTGGTCATCCAGGTAGAAGGTGCCTACGGAACCAATTGTGTCGCCGTTCGGCCCCACCACGTTGCCCGAACCACTCATGAGTCCTTCGACCTGCTGATTCGTGATCATCTTGTTCTCCTCGCGACAGCGAATCCGCCGGATCGGTTGACCGGCGGCGATTCACCACAGGCCCGGTTCGGAGACAGACGACGAGGCGGTCGGTTACCCGCCTACGGCTCCGGGGCCGGCTGGTTGACTGGTGAGGAACCTGGCATACATACCAAGTCCACTTATCATTCCAGCCCCCCACCGGGAGACCCGTCAATAGGTACTTGCAGCGAGGAGGTGAACTACGCGTCCTGCAGCAGGGTGTCCCGCACCTGGCGGCGCAGGACCTTGCCCAGCATGGACTTGGGCAGTTCCTCAATGGCGACAATCCGGCGCGGCACCTTGTAGGGCGTCAGGCGTTCCCGGCAGTAGGCGCGCAGCGCGGCCTCATCGAGTTCGGCACCTTCCTGGAGTACGACGGCGGCCACCACCTGCTCGCCGCCGTCGGCCCTCGGCAGGCCCACCACGGCGGCGTCGAGAATGTGCTGGTGCGTGCGCAGCACGTCCTCCACCTCGGACGGGGAAACGTTGAACCCACCGGTAATGATCAGTTCCTTGCGGCGGTCCACCACCTTCACGAAGCCGTCCTCATCCACAGTGACAATGTCGCCGGTACGCAGCCAGCCGCCGTCGAGCAGCACCTCGGCGGTACCCTCGGGATTGTTCCAGTACCCGGCAAAGACCTGCGGTCCGCGGACCAGCAGTTCACCGGCGGCGCCGGACTCGACGTCGTTCTCCGGGCTCTCCGGATCCACGACGCGCATCTCGGTGCTCGGGAACGGAACGCCGATGGTGCCGTTGCGGCGCGTCTCGGCGAACGGGTTGCCCAGGGCCACCGGGGAGGATTCGGTCAGGCCGTAGCCTTCCACCAGGAGGCCGCCGGAGACCTCTTCCCACAGCTTCACGGTCGCGGCCGGCAGGGTCATGGCCCCGGAAATGGCGTACCGGATGGTGGACAGGTCCACGCCCCGCTTGATGGACTCGTGCGCGGTCTTTTCGTAGATCGGCGGAACGGCGCAGAAGACGGTGGGCTTCGACTTCTTGGCGGCGGCCAGCACCAGGTCCACGTCGAACTTGGGGAACAGCACCAGCCGCGACCCGGTGAGCACCGAGAAGGTCAGGTACAGGGTGAGGCCGAAGGCATGGAACATCGGCAGGACGCCGTAAATGACTTCCTTACCCTCCTGCGCCCCGTGCATCCAGGCCTTGCCCTGCAGGGCGTTGGACCGCAGGTTGTAATGCGTCAGCATCACGCCTTTGGGCAGCCCGGTGGTGCCGGAGGTGTACTGCAGCGCCGCCAGGTCGGTGACCGCCGGGCGCGGGTGCTCCGGCGCCAGGGGTGCGTTGTCCAGCAGCTCTTCCCAGGACATGGTGTGTTCGGTCTTGGTGGTCAGGCCCTCGCGGGTGCGCCGCAGGGAGGGAACCGGAAGGGCCAGCGCCATCCGCTTAACCCGGGGCATCGCCTTGACGATGTTCACGGCCACGATGGTTTCCACGGCCACGTCGCCCGGGAAGTCCTGGACCTTCGCCACGGCCTTGTCCCAGACAATGGCGACCTTGGCGCCGTGGTTCTCGAACTGGTGGCGCAGCTCCCGCTCGGTGTAAAGCGGGTTGTGGCCGACGACGACGGCCCCCAGCCGGAGCACGGCGTAGAACGCGATGAGGTACTGCGGGCAGTTGGGCAGGATGACAGCCACCCGGTGGCCCTTGCGGACGCCGAGTTTGCGCAGGCCTTCAGCAGCCCGGTTGATCCGGTCGCCCAGGTCCTTGTAGGTGGTTTCGGCGCCGAAGAATTCCAGTGCCACCTTGCTGCCGAACCGCTCCACGGCGTCTTCCATCATGGAGGTGAGGGATTCGGTGGGCAGCTCAATCTGCGCGGGAACGCCGGGCTGGTAGTTCTTGACCCAATGCGGTTCCAGGGCAGCGGACATGGAGGTCTCCTTCGGGTTGGGCTTTACAGCACGACTATATCGACGCGGCAGCCCTGTGGATAAAAAAGTTGTGCCGCACCACGCTATCCCACGGGTGCTGTCAGGGAGGCGAGATACCGGGCGAGCGCGCGGGGCGCGGACCGCGGCGCCACGGCTTCGACGGCGGCGTTGTAGTTGGTGTTGGTGTTGACGTCGTACGTAAGCAGGCGCCCGTCGGCGGCTTCGATGAATTCAATACCGCACACCTCCAGGCCGGTGCGGCGGGCAAACTCCAGGTACTTGCCGATCACGGGATGGTCGAAGTCCCCGCGCAGGCTGAACAGCTGGGTGTCGGCATCCGGGGCAATGGTGGCACCCGGCGGCACGATGGGTTTGCCGGTGGACGGGTCGATGGCGCAGGCGTCGGCCGGGCAGAGCTGGAAGCCGCCGCGGGCCGTGTCCGCCTTGATGGCGTAGATGAATTCCCCGCCCACGATTTCCGCCCGGGTGATGAAGGGTTCCGCTGCCTGGATGTACTCCTGGATGAGGGTGATGCCGTCCGCCGGCTCCTCGAACTCCGCCGATGCCACGTAGTCCGCCAGTTCACCGTGCGAGTCGAACTTGCGGACCCCCAGCCCCTTGCCGCCCTGGTTGTGCTTGGTGATGAACGGCGCCTCGAAGCCCTTCGCTGCGGCCAGGATCTGGTGGCGCCCGACGGCGGCCACGGTGCGCGGGGTGTCGATGCCGGCGGCCCGCAGCGCGGTCAGCTGGTCGACCTTGCTCATTTCCAGTTCCAGCACCCGGCGGCCGTTGACCGTGCGCCGGCCGTGCGCTTCGAGCCAGGACAGCACCGCGCGGGCGTAGTCCTTGGACAGGCCGTGGTCCCGGGTATGCGAGGAAGCGCTGATCCGGGACCAGAAAATCCCCTCCGGCGGCACCGAATCCAGGTCCAGGACGCCGTCGGTCAGCAGCCATTCCTCCACATGCACACCTTCGGCTTCGAAGGCGCGGGCAAAGGGCGGGAACCACTCGGGGTTCTCGTGAAGGGCATAGACCGTGGGAGTGCCGGTGCTCATGGGGCTCACTTTCGCCGGTGTCGTCGTCGGACCCGGGATGGGCCGGCGGTGCACAGCAACCCTAGGCCCGACGGCGGGGCGCCGCCAGCTTCCGTGACGCCCGACGTCGGCCGCTCCCCTGCAGCGCCCCGCCCCACCAGCGCGCCCAGGCCTACCGCCCCCGGCCCGCCAGCCGGGCGACCAGTGCCTGCGGGGCCCGGCTGCCCACGGCCGCGAGGAACCGGTACCGCTTGGTCGGTATGGAGATGCCCTTGCCCGCGAAGGCATCCGCCAGGGCTTCGCGCACCACGCGGTCCGCGTTGAGCCACATCCACTTGGGGTACAGGCTCTTGTCCATTTCCATCCGGGCATGGAAGTCCGTGTGCACAAAGCCCGGGCAGACCGCGGTGACGGTGACGCCGCGGCCCTTGTAGTAGAGGTTGGCCCAGCGGCTGAAGCTGATCACCCAGGCCTTTGCCGCACTGTAGGTTCCCCGCGGGATGAAGCCGGCCACGGAGGCGACATTGATGATCCGTCCGCCGCCGCGGGACAGCATGGCGTTCAGTGCGGTGTGGCTCAGCTGCAGCGGCGCCCCCACCAACACGTTCAGGTGGTCCACCTCCGCCTGCAGCCCGTTGCGGGCAAAATCATTCTTCAGCCCGTATCCGGCATTGTTCACCAGGAGTCCGACGTCGGGCCGCTGCACCCGGCGGGCGACGGCGGCAACTCCCTCCGAGGTCGCAAGATCGGCCGCGATCCACTCGGTCTTGACGGAGTAGTCCCGCGCCAGCTCCCCTGCGGTGGATTCCAGCCGCTCGGTGTTCCGCCCGGTGAGGACCAGGTCGTAGCCCCGCTGCGCTAACTGGCGGGCAAACTCGGCGCCAATGCCGGAGGTGGCCCCTGTGATTACTGCTGTCTGAGTCATACCGCCACTTTTCTATGCCGCGCCGGGTTTGGCAACGCGGGCGGTTGCGCTGCCTCTTGCCGGTACCCGCAGCGGACCCTAGCTTGGGAAGAACACGCTGTATTCCCCCACCCGATCCGGTCATTCCCATGTTTTCCGCCTCTGTTCCGTCCCCCGGCTGGCAGGACCGTAACGACGCCGGACGCGCGCTCGCCGCCCGGCTGGCCGGCTACGCGGGCGCCCCGGGACTGGTGGTCCTGGGCCTTCCCCGCGGCGGGGTTCCGGTGGCCGCGGAGGTGGCCCGCGCCCTGGCCGCACCGCTGGATGTGGTGGTGGTGCGCAAGATCGGCTATCCGGAACAGCCTGAGCTCGCTGCCGGGGCGGTGGCGGGCATTGCGGGAACGGTCTGCGTGGTCCGCAACGAGGATGTGCTCCGGTACTGGCGCAGCCGCCGTTCCGATGCCGAGGCCCGGTTCGCGGCCGCGGCCGAGGACCAGCTCGCCGAAGTCCGGCGCCGGGAGGAGCTCTTCCGGCCGGACGCACCGTCGCGGAGCCTTACCGGTAGCACTGTCCTCCTGGTCGATGACGGACTGGCCACCGGCGCCACCATGCGCGCGGCGCTGGGCGCCGTCCGAAAACTGGCTCCCGCCCGCCTGGCCGCTGCCGCACCTGTGGCGTGCGGCAATGCGGCGGACCTCCTGGCCCCGCCGGCGGACGACGTCGTTGTCCTCTGGCCGGACAGCGGGCTGGAGGCCGTGGGGCTGGCCTACCGCCGCTTCGGCCAGGTTTCCGACGCCCAGGTCCGCGGACTGCTGGGACTGTAAGCCGGCCGCGCCCAGAGGCTCATGCCAGCCGTAGCGATCCGGTCCGGGCCACGCCCGATCCGCGGCCGGTCCCTAGAGAAGCCGGGTGCCTGCGGCCGATACTGGAAGGACCGGCGCTCCGCCGGGGCCGATGGGGGAATCTCCTTGGAGGTCTTGAGCATGTCCGCATCAGGCAGCACTTTCCATCAAGAGGGCGGGTTCGCGCTGGACGCCCTGAACCTGGCCAAGTCCGCCGTCCGCGGCATCCGCCTCGGTCTGGGTATCACCGGACTGGTCTCCGTGGTCCTGGGGCTGCTGATCCTGTTCTGGCCGGGAGCCACGCTCGAGGTCCTCGCCGTCCTCTTCGGCCTGTATTTCGTTATCGCCGGCGCTGTCCGCATCCTCCTCGGCGTCTTCACCGGGCTGGGCGCAGGATTGAAAATCCTGAATATCCTGGTGGGGCTGGCCCTGCTGGTGGTGGGGGTTATTGCTGTCCGCAACCCCATGGAAACCCTCACGGCCCTGGGACTGGTGATCGGGATCGCCTGGATTGTGGAGGGTGTGATGGCCCTGGCCGAGTCCGACCGCGGCGGGTCCCGCTGGTTCGCGATTGTCCTGGCCGTCCTGAGCATCCTCGCGGGCATCGTCGTGCTGTTTATCCCGCTCGAATCCCTCGCGGTCCTGGTGATTTACGGCGGCATTTTCCTGGTGGTCCTGGGCGCCATCCAGATTGTCCGCGCATTTGCCTTTGGACGCGGCATGCCCCGGACCGCCTAGTCTTCCGTTCTTCCCCGCCCGACGGCGGACCCCCGACGGCCCCGGCCCGACGGCGGACCCCCTCCGACCGCGGCCCTCCCCGGATAGCGCTCAACGGGATACCGCGTCCAGAAACCTCCCAGCCGACGTCCAGCCTGCGTTAACGCAGCGCTAACCTGCAGGCGCTCCCGGACGAAACATCCCGCCCGCACCCTTAAAGCAGCACCTCGTGCAGTGCGGTGCCGGTCAGCCTCGGGGGGCTGGTCCGTCCATATTCTCCGTCCGGCTGCATCGGCAGAGGCAGAAACGGGCGCAACCCGAACGGGAGTACCTCCATGGACTCTGGAAACACGGCCTGGCTGCTCGCCAGTTCCGCATTGGTCTGCCTGATGATCCCCGGGATCGCCTTCTTCTACGGCGGCATGGTGGGCTCACGGCGGATCCTGAACATGATGATGATGTGCTTCGGCGGGGCCAGCCTCGTGGCTGTCCTGTGGGTGTTTTACGGCTACTCCGCAGCCTTCGGCGACTCGCTGGGCGGCTTGGGCCTGCTCGGCAGCCCCACTGAGTTTCTCGGCCTGTCCGCGCTCCTGACGGAAGACCCCGAAGCGTCCATCCCGTTGGCCCTGTTCGCGGCCTTCCAGCTGATGTTCGCCTGCGTGACCACGGCCCTGGTGGCCGGGTCCGCCGCCGGCCGGATGAAGTTCGGCGCCTGGATGGTCTTCGCGGGCCTCTGGGCAACGCTGGTCTATTTCCCGGTGGCGCACTGGGTCTTCGCCTTCGACAGCGCAGACGGCACCGTCGTCGGCGGATGGATCGCCAACCAGCTGGGTGCCATCGACTTCGCCGGCGGCACCGCGGTGCACCTGAATGCCGGCGTCGCCGCCCTGGCCCTGGCGCTGGTCCTGGGCCGGAGCAAGGGCTGGCCCAACTCGCACGGCCAGCCGCACAGCCGGCCCTTGATCCTCCTGGGAGCGAGCCTGCTGTGGATCGGCTGGTACGGCTTCAACGCCGGCTCGGCCCTGAGCGCCGGGCACTCCGCCGCCGTCGTCTTCCTCAACACCGCCGTGGCCGCGGCAGCCGGCCTGCTGGGCTGGGCGCTGATGGAACGCCTGCGGCTGGGCCGTTCCTCGAGCCTGGGCGCGGCATCGGGGCTGATTGCCGCATTGGTGGCCATCACCCCGGCCTGTGGAGCGGTAAGCCCGCTGGGCGCCGTCGCCATCGGTGCGATTGCCGGGCTGGTCTGCTCGCTGGCCATTGAACTGAAGTTCCGTCTCGGGTTTGATGACTCGCTGGATGTCGTGGCGGTACACGCCGTCGGCGGCCTGCTGGGCACCCTCCTGATCGGGCTGTTCGCCACCGAGGCAGCACCCAACGGGGTGAGCGGACTGTTCTACGGCGGCGGGTTCTCCCTGCTGGGCATCCAGGCCCTCGCCTGCGGCGCCGTCCTGGTCTACTCCTTCGTGGTGACCTGGCTGATTGCCAAGGTACTGCAGCTGACCATCGGACTGCGTATCCCGGAAGAGAGCGAGCTGAAGGGCATCGACCTGATGGCGCACTCCGAATCGGCGTACCTGAATGACGAGGAACCCGTGGAACTCGGTGCACCGACCCGCACTTAGCCGGGGCGCCGAAAGGAGGAACGGGTGTATCCCTCGTGGGGTACACCCGTTCCGGCATGCCGGGGCCCCTCCCCCGACGGGGAATCAGAGGTCCCGGTACAGGCCTTCTTCCTGTGCCAGATAGACATCCAGCAGCTGGCGCGAATGTTCCCCTGCCGCCCCTTCCTGCGCCAGCCCGGCCTTCATGGTTTCGGCCTGGGCTGCGCCGCTGGGGAACGGCGGCAGCAGGGGCACCGCGGGATCGGTGACCACCTCGATCAGGAACGGCCGCTTGGCGGCGAGCGCCACGTCCCAGGCCTCGCCCAGCAGCTCCGGATCCTCGATCCGGATGGCTTCCAGCCCCAGCAGCTTGGCGTACTCGGCGTATTTGAAGTCCGGCAGCGACTGGCTGTCCTCGAACCGCGGATCGCCCTCCATCTCGCGCTGCTCCCAGGTGACCTCCGCCAGTTCGCGGTTGTTGAGCACGCAGATTACAAACCGCGGATCTTCCCACTTCTGCCAGAGCCGGCTGAGGGTGATCATTTCAGTCACCCCTGCCATCTGCATGGCGCCGTCACCGGAGAGCGCCACCACCGGCCGGTCCGGGTACGCGAGCTTCGCGGCCAGGCCGTACGGCACGGAGCAGCCCATGCTGGCCAGCGTGCTGGAAAGGTGGGCAGGTACACCCTCCGGAAGATGCAGCTGCCGTGCGTACCAATACACGGAACTGCCGACGTCGACCGCCACCTGGGCATTGCCCGGCAGGCGCAGGTTCAGCTCGTACACCACGCGTTCAGGGTTGACCGGATCGGCGGGTGTCATTGCCCGCACCCGGGCCAGCTCGTGCCAGCGGCGGACGCTTTCCTCGACCTGTCCCCGCCATGCGGCGTCGGGGCGGGCTTCCAGCAGCGGGATCAGGGCGTCCAGGGTGGCTGCGGCGTCTCCCGTGATGCCTACTTCCACCGGGTAGCGGTTGCCGACCGCGGAAGCATCCCGGTCAATCTGCACGCCCCGGGCAGTGCCCGGCTTCGGATAGAACTCGGTCCACGGATCGCTGGATCCGATGATGAGCAGGGTGTCACAGTTGTCCATCACGTACCCGGCGGAGCTGGTCCCCAGGTGCCCCATGGTTCCGGCCGCGAGCGGCAGGGTCTCATCCACATACGGTTTGCCGAGCAGGCTGGTGGTGATGCCCGCACCGATCTTCTCCGCCAGGGCGGCGACCTGGTCGCGGGCATCGCGTGCACCCTGCCCCACCAGCAGGGCCACCCGCTCCCCGGAGTTGATCAGGTCCGCGGCCGCCCGGATATCCGCTTCGGCCGGTGAGGTGCGCGCGGGACTGAACACGGGAACGGTATTGAGGATGCCGTGTTCCTGTTCGAGTTCCGGTGCCGGGGCCTGCTGCACGTCATGCGGGATGATGACGACGGCGGGAGTGCCCGTGGCCAGTGCCTTCTTGAACGCGCGGTCGAGCACCAGCGGAACCTGTTCAGGAGAATTGATCTGCTGCCGGAACGCCGAGGCAACATCCCGGGTCAGGTTCATCAGGTCCACTTCCTGCATATAGGAGGACCCCAGCACGCTGCGGGACTGCTGGCCCACTATGGCCACCACGGGCGCGCCGTCCAGCCGGGCGTCATACAACCCGTTGAGCAGGTGGATGGCACCAGGCCCCTGGGTGGACATCACCACCCCCACCCCGCCGGTGTACTTGGCATGTCCCACAGCCATGAAGGCGGCATTTTCCTCGTGCCGGACCTGGATGAACTCAGGATCACCGCTGCGGCGCATCGCGCCCAGGACGGTGTTGATGCCGTCCCCGCTGTAGCCGAACACCCGGTCCACGTTCCAGGCCTGCAGGCGTTCGACAATCAGATCCGCTACGAGCCGCTCGCTCATATTCTTTCCTTCCGCGCTGTTCCACCGGGCTGGTCCGGCCGCAACACCGGCCGGCGGAAAATAGTCAGGCTGCTTATGGTCCACCGTCTATCAACCTATCCCAGATACGTCCCCCGACGCCTCCGCAATACATGATTTCCCTGCCCGGGGCGGGCGGACTATTGCGCAGGTATTCCGTCCCGCGAAGAACAGGTTTGGAACCCGCCACTGACAACCGGCATGTGGGCCCCGCTATCCTCATCCCATGCCCAAGGTCATCTATTACGTCGCGTCTTCCCTGGACGGTTTTATTGCCACCGAGGACAACCGGCTGGACTGGCTGCTCCACTTCGGCTTTGAGGCCTTCCAGGAGCATTACAACCGGTTTATGGCCGACGTCGGCGCCGTAGTGATGGGCGCGGAAACCTACCGCTGGCTCCGGGCGGAGGAGCCGGACACCTGGGAGTACGCCCAGCCATGCTGGGTGCTCAGCCACGGGGAGGAATCCGCACCGCCGGCGGGGGATGTCCGCTTCGCCGCCGGTGATGTGCGGGAAGTCTTCCAGGACGCGCGGAACGCTGCCGGAGAGGGCAACATCTGGGTGGTGGGCGGCGGGAATGTGGCGGCGCAGTTTGCGGAGGCGGGCCTGCTGGATGAACTGTGGGTGACCTACATGCCGGTTGCCCTGGGCAGTGGGCGGCGGCTGCTGCCCGTGTCCGGCCCCACCTCCCCCATGCGGCTTATTGCCAGCACGCAGTTCGACGGCGGCGCCGCCGAACTCCGTTATGCAGTGGGCTGATCATCAAGGCACCTGGTGGCACTTTCTTCGCGGGAAATGCGGCTATTGGTATAACCGCCTTTTCCTGTGCACTTTCTTCCTATTCCCTCCGGACCGCCACGGACATTCCAACCGCACCCCCGCTGGCCGTTTTAGGAGTCCCGGCCCTGTAAGGTTTGCTGTGACTCCGCTTATGGCATTGGGGCAAGGCGCATAAGAAGAAAAGCAGGCACACAGGCAAATGAAGACTGATATCCGCACCCGGAACAATGTTCGGGTTCTGGGACGAGCAGATGGACCCGTACTGCTTTTTGCCCACGGTTTCGGCTGCGACCAGGGCATGTGGTCGCGGGTGCTGCCGCGCTTCACCGACGAGTACAAAGTTGTGCTTTTCGACCATGTTGGTGCCGGCGGTTCCGATCTGGATGCCTACACCCCGGCCAAGTACGCCACCCTGGACGGCTACGTCGCCGATGTCCTCGAACTCTGCGACGGACTCGACCTGCAGGATGTCACCTTCATCGGCCACAGCGTCAGCGCCATGATGGCCATCGCCGCCGGAGCCGCCGCGCCGGAGCGCTTTGCCCGGCTCATCCTGGTGGCACCGTCGGCCAGCTACATGGACTATCCCGAAGACGGCTACGAAGGCGGTTTCAGCCGGGCCGATCTGGACGAGTTGCTCGAATCCCTGGACACCAACTATTTGGTCTGGGCTGCCAATATGGCGCCGGCGATCATGGGTGTCCCCGACGATCCTGCCCTGGGGGAAGAGCTCCAGGGCAGTTTCTGCCGGGTCAACCCGACCATTGCCCGGCAGTTCGCCCGCGTCGCCTTCCTGACGGACGTCAGGAGCCTGCTCCCGCAGGTAGCCGTTCCCGCCCTCATCATGCAGGCATCGGCGGACCTGTTGGCTCCGGAGCACGTGGGCCGGTACCTGCAGGAGCACATCCCGCAGAGCACGCTGGTGCCGATGAAGGCCACCGGCCATCTCCCCCACGTCAGTGCACCGGGAGAAACCGCGGACCTCATCCTCGCCTACCTGCAGCACTCAGAGTAGACGCGCCATGGACCTGGATTTCCGGCTTGATTACCGCGCCCTGTCCGAATCGGCTCCGGCGGGCTATTTCATCACCCTGACGGACGGTACGGTGGTGAACGCCAACGGCACCGCCCAGAGGTGGATCGGCAAGACGCTGGACGAAGTCCGCGGTACCAGCCTGTTGAAGCTGCTGCCCGTGGGAGACCGGATTGTCTACACCACCCATGCCATGCCGCAGCTGGAGCTGAACGAGGAGTTCGCCGAACTCGCCGTCGACCTCCTGGGTCCCGAGGGCCAGCGGATCCCGGTGCTGCTCTCCGCCACCCGCTCCCCCGCCTCCGACGGGCGGCCCGCCCTCGACCAGGTGGTGGCGTTCTACGCCCACGAACGCCGGCTGTATGAACGGGACCTCATCTCCGCCCTGCGCACCGCCGAGGACGCCGAAGCCGCACGGGCGGAAGCCGAAGCCAGCCTTACCGCCCAGGCCGCGGTGCTGCAGGAGAAGGACGTGGTGCTGCAGGCCTCGCTGATGGAAAGCCTCCGCAAGGAGTCGATGCTCGAAACCATCCTGAACACCATCCGCGTGGGTGTGGCGGTCATCGACGAGGACGGCCGGCGCATCCTCACCAACTCGCGCCAGCGTCTCCACGAACGTCTCGCCGCGCCCTCCTTCACCCACCGTCCCACCGAAGCCGAGATGCAGATTTTCGGTCCGGACCGCATTACGCCGATCCCCGTGGACCAGCGCCCCGTGCAGCGGGCAGCCTCGGGCCAGTCCTTCTCCGACCAGCTCGTCTGGTACGGCAACGGTGAGGAGCAGAAGGCGCTGAGCGTCTCGGCCCGGTCCGTCAAGGGCGACGACGACGCCTTCCGCGGCTCCGTGATTGCCTACAGTGATGTCACGGGACTGGTGAATGCCGTGGCCGCGAAGGACGATTTTGTGGCCAATGTGTCCCATGAACTGCGCACACCGCTGACCTCGATCATGGGCTATCTGGAACTGGCCCTGGATGAGGAAGACGCCATCCCGTCCCATGTGGCCTCTTCGCTGAAGGTGGCACAGCGGAATTCGGAGAAGCTCCTGCACCTGGTCTCGGATCTGCTGACCGCCGCGGCCGGGTCCGCCAACATCCAGCAGGAAGTCACCGACCTCAGCGAACTGGTCCGCGCCGGCATCACCTCCGCCGCCCCCCGCGCCGAAATCAACTCGGTGGACATCGTTGCCAAGGTTCCCGAAACCCTGCCGGCCATGGTGGACCCCAAGCGCATTTCCCAGGTGCTGGACAACCTGCTGTCCAACGCCGTCAAGTACTCGCCCGACGGCGGACAGGTGACGGTCAGTGCCTGGCGCACCGACGCCGGTTCCACCGTCCTTCAGGTAGCGGACTCAGGCATCGGCATGACCGAGGCCGAGCAGGCGGAAGTCTTTACCAAGTTCTTCCGCTCCGGCACCGCGCGCCGGGCGCAGATCCCCGGCGTCGGGCTTGGGCTGGTCATCACCAAGCGCATCGTGGAGGAGCACGGCGGCACCATCGCCATGGCGAGCGAGGCCGGCAAGGGCACCGTCTTTACCGTCACCCTGCCCTGACCGGACTTGCATTCCTCCCGATTTTGCGGCCATTTAGGCGCTGTGTAACCATCCGAAAGGTAAAAGTCCCACCCCGCATGCACGCAGCGGGCAAGGGCAGGGAACGGTGTCCCGCAGCAGCGGGTTGAATGGATTGTCGGCAATGGCAGAAACCAGCAGGATGCACAGGGTGGTCAGCCGACTGGGCTCGTTTTCCGCCGTCGGCGCCGTCGCCTTCGTGGTGGACGTCGGCCTGTTTAATCTTCTCTCCGCCACGCTGATTCAAGACAGCCCCATCCTGGCCAAGACCGTCTCCGTCCTGGCGGCCACCACCGTCTCCTGGCTGGGCAGCCGGTACCTGACGTTCCGGAAGCTGCGGACCCGCAGCATACGCAGCGAATCCCTGCTTTTCGCCCTGACGAACCTGGTGGGCCTGCTCATCTCCACGGGCTGCCTGTACATCTCGCACTATGTGCTGGGTTTCGACAGCCACTTTGCGGACAACGTTTCGGGCAACATTGTCGGCATCGCCCTGGGCAACATCTTCCGCTATTTCGCGTACCGGTATGTGGTGTTCAACGGACCCAGCAGCCGCGCGGAGCAACCGGAGGAAGAACCGGAGAGCGCCCGCGCGGCCTAGGGAAGCGTTACTGCTTCCGCGGGGTGCGGATCAGCTTCTTGTTGACGAACTCGGCCATGCCGAAGCGTCCCAGTTCCCGGCCGACGCCGGAGCGCTTGACGCCGCCGAAGGGCAGGTCCTCCTGCGTGCCGGATGTGCCGTTGATCCAGACCATGCCGCTTTCGAGCCGGTCAGCCACGTCCAAGGCCCGGTCTTCGTCGGTGCTGAACACCGCTCCGCCGAGGCCGAACGGGGAGTTGTTGGCCAATTCAATGGCCTCTTCCTCGCTGGCAACCTTGTAGATGACGGCGGCGGGGCCGAACAGCTCTTCGGAGAAGGCCCGCATTTCGGGCGTGACCCCGGTCAGCACGGTCGGCTGGACGTAGGCGCCCGGTCCGTCGATCAGGCTGCCGCCGGTGTGCAGGGTGGCGCCCTTGTCCACGGCGTCGCGGATCTGCTCTACCAGGCCGTCTGCGGCGGCCTGCGTGGAGAGCGGTCCGAACCGGGTCTCCGGCTGCAGCGGATCGCCGGGTTCAATGGCGGACATCCGGGCGGTGAACTTCTCCACGAAATCGTCGTAGAGGTCTTCCATCACGATGAAGCGCTTGGCGGCGTTGCAGGCCTGCCCGCCGTTGCCCATCCGGCCGGCGACGGCGGCCTTGACCGTGGCGTCGAGGTCTTCGGTGTCCAGGACGATGAACGGATCGCTGCCGCCGAGTTCCAGCACGTACTTCTTCAGGTTCCGGCCGGCCACCTCGGCCACGGCGGATCCTGCCCGCTCGCTGCCGGTGAGGGACACGCCCTGGATCCGCGGGTCGGCGATGATGTCCGCGGCCTGCTCATTGGTGGCAAAGAGGTTGACGTAGGCACCCTCCGGCACACCGGCGTCGGCGAAAATCTGTGCCATTGCCAGGGCGGACTGCGGGCAGTTGTTGGCGTGCTTGAGCAGGACGGTGTTGCCCAGCATCAGGTTCGGACCGGCAAAGCGGGCCACCTGGTAGTACGGGTAGTTCCACGGCATGATGCCCAGCAGGGCGCCGACGGGCTCCGTGCGGACAACGGCGTTGCCGCCGCCCTTCACATCCAGCTGCTCATCGGCCATGAAGCCGGGGCCCTGGGTGGCGTAGTACTCGTAGATGTTGGCGGAGAGGGCTACCTCGTTTTTCGCCTCGCGCAGCGGCTTGCCCATTTCCAGGGCGATCAGCTTGGCGAGCTCCTCGGCGCGCTCCCGGTACAGCTCCGCAACGCGGGTGATGACCTTGGTGCGGTTCTCCACGGGCTCGTTCCGCCAGCTGGCGAAGGCTCCGTGTGCTGCGGTGACGGCCTGGTTGATTTCGGCGTCGGTGGATTCAGCGAATTCCTGAAGGGTTTCTCCGGTGGCTGGATTTACGCTCTTGTAAGCACTCATATTGGCCACGCTACTCCCGCAAATCGAGTCTGCAAAAGGCTGGAATTCCGGGACTAAATCCGCGTCGGGGCTTGTTGAACGGCAGCGGTGGGCCACCGCCGAACGGCGGATATTAACGGAGATTAACGGCACACAGAGACCGGTTGCCGTCCGTCAGCGGCGGAGGCGCGCTTTCCAGAATCGAGGACGCGGCCAGCCCTGCGCCGGGCTCCGCCGGTCCTCGGTGCGGGGGCGCCGGCTGAGCCGGACGCTGAATTCCCCGGGTCCGGGCAGCCGCCAGCCCCGCCGGCGGGCCACCGTGCACAGCACGGCACAGGTGCCGATGGCCACGCCCATGCCCACGTTCTGCAGGCCCAGATCGTAGAGGATGGCCATTTCGACGGCGGCCACCAGGGCGCCCGTGGCGTACAGGGTGTTCCCGCCGAAGATGGCCGGCACCCGGCCCACCACGATGTCGCGGATCATCCCGCCGCCCACCGCGGTGACGACGCCGATCAGGATGGCCGGCAGCCAGTCCAGCCCCAGCCCCAGCGCCTTGGCGGTGCCGGTGGCGGCCCAGCAGCCCAGCGCGAAGGCGTCAATCACGATGAGGAACCGGTTGGCCCACTTACCCTTGAGCTCAATGGCATAGGCAATGAAGGCCCCGGCAATGGCGGTGAAGAGATAGGCGGGGTTGGTCAGCGCGACGGGCGGACCGGCCTGCAGCAAGGTATCGCGCAGCACGCCGCCACCCAGCGCCGAGGTCAGCGCCAGGACCAGGAACCCTACCGGGTCCATCCGCAGCTGCCGCGCCACGGCCCCGCCGAGGACGCCGTTGGCCAGCACACCGGCGAGGTCGACGACGTCGAATACCGCCCCCGGGTCGAAAAGGTCCACGCCGCTCCTGCTGTTTCCGTCGCCGGTTCTGCCGGGGTCCATTCTACGTGGCTGCGGGCCCGGAAAGCGGGGTCAGCCCTCGTCCCCCGGCGGATAGTCGTCGTCGTTTCCCGGGATGGCCGTGTTCTGCTCCAGGATGTCGGCCTCGGATCCGTCGGGGTGGACCGCACCCTCGGGCCCGGCGTCCCCTGCACCCGGCACGGCGGGAATGTCCTGCTCAATGCCGTCCGCCTCGGAACCATCGCGGTGGATCTCCCCGGCTGGGCCGGCATCACCGGCACCGGGAACAGCAGGCAGTGACTGCTCCGCCCGGTCCGCATCCGAACCGCTGGGAATTACCGGTTGATCAGCGTCCTTGCGCATGTGCATGCCTCCAATGCGGGTTGCCGTTACCGCCGCGGGCGGCTTGGGTCTCTTCTGTCTATCACCGAAGCCGCCCGGTAGAAATAGCCTGCGGAACGGTTAGGCGTCCCGCAGGTCCAGCACTACCTTGATATCGCCGTCGTGGTCCTCGAAAGCCTGTGCATAGTCGGCCAGCGGAACGCGGCGGGAGATCAACTGCTCGAGCCACCGGGAATCGCTCTTGGCCAGGGCCGCGGCAGCCTTGAGGTAGTGGCGGCGGTTGGCATTGACGGTGCCGAAGACCACGCGGTTGTCCATCACCAGGTCCAGGTTCAGTTGGCCCAGATCCACCGGCTGCTCACCGCCGGGCTCGGAAACGCCGGTGAGGCAGGTGACCGAGTTCTTGGCGCCATGGTGCAGGACGTCGTTAATCACCGTGGGCACGCCGGTGCATTCAATGATGATGTCCGGCTTGATGCCGGATTCCGGAAGGGTGTCGGTGTGGAACACGGCACCAAGTTCCTTGGTCAGCTTCTCCTTGGGCCCGTCCTCTTCCAGATCGAAGACATGCACTTCGAGTCCGCGCTGCACACCGAGCAGCGCGGCAAGCAGGCCCACGGGGCCGGCGCCGGTGACCGCGACAACGCCTGGCCGGAAGTAGGCACGGCCGCCGATCCGGTCGATCTGTTCCCAGGCCTTGGCCAGGATGGTGGCAGGTTCCAGCAGCACTCCTACGCGTTCCAGCGAGGGTTCGAGCTTCACCATGTCCTCGGGGTCGCCGCGCCAGTATTCGCGCGCGAAGCCGTCGAGCCCCTCGATGCCGTGCTCGGTATAGGTGCCGGTCAGGCACATGTCCCACTCACCGGCCGCACAGGCCCGGCAGTTTTCGGCACAGGGGCGGCGAACGATCCCGACCACCAGGTCCCCTGCGGCGAGGTCTGAATCCTCCGGTGCCTCGACTACACGGCCGAGATTCTCGTGTCCCATCACCAGGTAGTCCCGGTCCGCAGGTGCCGTGCCGAATTCGGCCGCAATAACCTCACGGTCCGTGGCGCACAGTCCCACTGCGAGCGTCTCCACCAGCACGCTGCCTTCGGCGGCTTCCGGTTCCGGAAGATTCCGCAGTTCGAGCGAGTCCTTCTGTCCGGGGGTAATCGTCAGTGCCTGCATGTGTTTCCCTTCCCGCGTACCAAGGCTGCCTGCCCGTCTGTATCCCAGATTAGCGCCGCCGGGCCCCGGTGAAGCGTGGGCGCCCGCCGGTGCGGCGCAAACCGGCGGGGAGAAGCCGATGGGGCCAGGCGTTACGAAAATGGGTCCGGAAGGACTGGGTTCCGTGTCCGGGGCTTCCGTGTCCAGGAAATTCCGGGCCTGGAAACAACGAAGGCCCGCCGCGGGGCAGGCCTTCAAAGTGGTGGAGATGGGGGGAATCGAACCCCCGTCCGGTGTTGTTTTGTCAGGGCTTCTCCGGGCGCAGTATGCGTCGGATTTTCTCGGCCCCAGCCATCTTGCATACAGGTGGCTGTTCCGGGCCCAGCCGTCAAAATGTCCCGAACACCCCGACGGCGGGAGTGTTCAGCAGTGGCCCTCTAAACGACGCCAGGCTCCGGAGCGAGAGCAACTCCGGGCTGACGGACTACTCCGGCTGCTTACGCAGCGAGAGCGAAGTCAGTGCGCATAGGTTTGGCACTTATTGTTTTGCAGAGAGCGTTAACGAGATAACTCTGCGTTCTCGGCCCGCTTCCCCTGGCTCAACAAACATCGTCGAAACCGATCATCCCCGTATTGAGTTACCAATCAAGCGGCAGCAGCCGGTGATCCGGCCCCTGCAGCACGACCCTCTTCGAGCCGTTCAGTAGATATAACGACCCGTTTCCGCAGATCATTCCCGGCTGCTGCGGCGTTTTGCTTCCGCGCGTGCGGCGGCTCCGAAGCCAGCTTTTCCCACCCCGGAACCGCTGCACGCCTTTGCGGATGGCCCTAGCGGCGGCGGCCGAAAATCAGCGAAGCTGCGGCCACGGCACCGGTGACGGTGTACACGGCAGGCCAGGCACCCATCTTCTTGGCCAGCGGGTGGGACAGGCCGAACGCGGCCACGTAGCCGGCCGTCAGCGCCGCGGCGGTGCCCGTTCCGGCGTCGCGCTTCCAGAGGGCAAACGCACCGGCGCCCGCGGCTGCGAGTACGGCGCCGCCCAGCTGGCGGTTGCCGGTGTCACGGGCGGTCTTGTAGCCGCCGATCAGGCCGGCGGTGGTGATCAAAGGGGTCAGCAGGGACAACGGTTTCTCCTCAGATAGATGACAGTCCCAGCTTATGCCGGGGCCGGCTGGCCGCTACCCGCTGAACCCGCCGTCGGACTTGTAGGTGAGAGTGGCAGTGGGGCCACTGAACCGGTCATCACTTTCGCTCCATCCCGATAGTTCGTAGCCACCGTCCGCAAACCCGGTAAAGCCGACGAGGACTTCGGGGTCCCAGTAGCTGCCGTCCGTGACGAAGGCAATGTGGTTGAAGCCGTCCGTCTCCCAGTCACCCGGAACCCCGTTCTCGGCAAGGAAGCGGTCGATCCTTCCGATGAGGTACTGCAGGTGCGCATAAACACGGTTGCCTTCAAGGTCCGCCGTCTGAATGGGTCCAGCTGCATAGGGGTCTGAACCCGACGGTGGCATAAAAGCGTCCAGCTCAGAGAGCGTAGCTTCGCCTGACTCCAGGCCGGACAATTCTCCGTCCACCCCACCTGCCGGTCCCGTTGCCCCACTGGTGCCGGGGGAAGGAAGGCTCTGGTTATCGCTGGCCGCGTTTTCTGGAGCCGACCGACCCCCATCCGAACATGACGCCACTGCACCCGACCCCATTAGCAGCGCAACGGCCATCAATGTGACCCGCTGATTCATCTTGGTCCTTACAGGCATGGTGCTACCGCACAATGCTTGGGTTGGCTGTGTATTCGATGAAATAGATCGGGACATTTCCGTGTCCCTCATGCCCCTGTTCCAACCACCAGGCCGCTGTCCCTTCGACCCGGACGAACGTTTCCCCGTCGCCGTGCTTGGGCTCCTCCTCCAGGAATGCCTCCCACTGTTCGTCGGTGGTATTGGCCTGGCTTCGTGAGATCTCCCGCGCCACCTCTTCGGAGACCCGATAATTCACCCACCATTCAGTGTCCAGCACTGTGTAGTAACCCTCATCGCGTTGGCTCCAGCTGGCATCACCGAAGCTGATGTCGGCATCGGCGATGCGGGGTTTGCCATCGTGGATCAGTGTTGATTCCCGGGCTGATCCGAAGAGGTTTCCCTCGCCCAGGACGCCCCATTGGTCCTGCCCTCCGAGTTCTCCGTTCAGCCACGACAGCGTCGTCGGAGAGGAGGAAAGCTTGCCTTCGGCCAGGGCAGCGGCCTTCCATGCATTGAAATCCTCCGCGCCGCCTTCCAGTGCTGCGGAGTCGAGCCAGTCATTAAAGAAGTATCTGGTGATCGTTGCCCGCTCTCTGATGGGGTGGTATGTCGAGAGCGGCATAGTTGGATCGTCCCGGTTGGGAATGTCAACAGAACCACTGCCCGCGGCGTCGAGGACGGAGTTGATGTAGTCGTCGCTGACGCGGATGGACGCGTACTTTCCAGTCGGCGTTTCGACTTCACCGTCGATTTCCAATTTCTCGGAATGGCTCGGACCAGCAACGGCCTCATATGCAGACTTCATCTCCGCACAGCCCGATAGTGCGAGGACAACTGCGGCACCTGCCAGCAGAGTCACGGATTTCTTCAATTGTTCCCCCCGGAATGTTTTATTGCCGTTGATAAACGACGGTTCACTGTAACCGTCTCCCGAATACCGGGAACTGACCGGATTCGGCGTTTTGCCTGCCGTCCAAATCGTTATGCCGGAATGCCTCAGCCGAAGTGGGCACGGTCGCGGAGTAGCTGGCGGGGGCCGGCCGGAAGCGTGTAGAACTGAAAGAAAGCCGGCCGCTAAGACGGAGGAAAAGTGAACGGTTCCCCTCAGCTTCCGGAAGGGTTGGCCGAGAGGCTCTCCGAATTCGCGCGAAGCTCCGCCGGAACCGTGGTCATCGGCGTCGCCGGTGCCCCGGGAGCTGGAAAGACCACCCTGGTGGAAGCACTGGTCCGCGAGTTGAGCGGCGGGATTCCCGACGTCGAACAGCGCCGCTTTGCGCACGTGCCGATGGACGGGTTCCACCTTTCGGACCGGGAACTGGCCCGGCTTGGGCTGCTGGCGCGCAAGGGTGCCCCGGAAACCTTCGATGCCTACGGCTACGCCGCACTCCTGGAACGTCTCCGCTCCCCGCGGACCGCGGTGGTCTATGCGCCGGGATTTGAGCGGACGCTGGAGCAGCCGCTGGCCGGAGACATTCCCATGTTCCCGGCCGCGAAGGTGATCCTGACCGAGGGAAACTACCTGTTGTTGGACCGGCCGGAATGGCAGGAGGTCCGCTCCCGGTGCACCGAGGTCTGGTTCTGCGAACCCGACGACGAGCTGCGCGTCCAGCGGCTGGTGGAACGGCACATCCGGTTCGGGAAGTCCCCGGCGGAGGCCGCGGCGTGGGTGCGGGACGTGGATGAGCGCAACGCACGGCTGGTCCAGGAGACGAAGGCACGGGCCGACGTCGTCGTCCGCCCGGCGTGGAACTAGCCGCTCCGGACCGCTCCCGGACCCGCCCGTCGCGGTCCAACGCCCGTCCCGGGCTTTGGGCGGCAGTGCCGCCTCGCGTATAAAAGGACGCAGGCCACCGGCGTGAAAAGCTGGACCCATTGATCAGGCCCTTCAGAAGGAGACCACGCATGGACGCACGCCAGACACTGCTGGAAGACGGAGCCTCGCTGGAGCAGGTGGGTACTGGCGCGGTCTGGGCCGAGGGTCCCATCTGGGTTCCGGAACGCAATGCGGTGCGCTACAGCGACGTACGCTCCAACCGGATCCTGGAATACAGCGAAACCACCGGCGAACTGAGCGTTTACGGCGAGGACATTGAGTTCAGCAACGGCCGCGCCCTGGACCCGGACGGCTCCGTGGTCCAGTGCTCGCACGGGCGCCGGGCCATTGAACGCGACCGCAACGGCACCGTGGAAACCCTGGTGGACCGCTTTGGCACCGTCCGGTTCAACTCCCCGAACGACGTCGTCGTGAAGTCCGACGGCACCATCTGGTTCTCGGATCCCTCCTACGGGATCGACAACCCGGCCGAAGGCCACCCCGGTGAACTGGAATACGGCGACCGGTACGTGTTCCGCTTCGACCCCGCCAGCGGTGAGCTGACCGCGGTGATTACCGACATCATGGCCCCCAACGGGCTGGCGTTCTCCCCCGACGAGTCCGTCCTCTACGTCTCCGACACCGCCGAGGACGCCGTCTCCCCCTACGGCCCGGCGCAGTCCGCGGGCAACCCGATCCGCGCGTACGACGTCGTCGGCGGCCGGCAGGCGAAGAACGGCCGGGTCTTCGTGCGCGTTGCCCCCGGCGTACCCGACGGGTTCCGCGTGGATACGGACGGGAACATCTGGTCTTCCGGCGGCGACGGCGTACGCGTCTTCTCGCCGTCCGGTGAACTGCTTGAACACATTCCGGTGCCTGAAACCGTCAGCAACGTCTGCTTCGGCGGACAGGACGGCCGGACCCTGTACATGACGGCCACCTCCAGCCTGTACCGGATCCGCACCACGGCCAGCGACGCCGCGGCGGCCCTTCGGGCTAACCGGTAGCGGCGCGCGAACCGGTAAGGGACGACGGCGGTGCAGACCGGGCAGCCGTTCGCCCGCTTTAGACTGGGGATATGTCAGCGCCGCTAGGCAGTGCATTGGCGCAACGCGTCGTGGACCGCATCTCCCCCACGCTTCACCACAACGTCAACGTCATGGACGCAGCGGGACTCATCATCGCCTCGCGGGACGCCTCCCGCATCGGGACACTGCACGCGGGTGCCCGGGAGGCCGCAGCCACGGGGAAACCCGTCGTCATCCGGCCCTCCGCGGAACGCGACGGCATGCGGGCCGGTGTGAACTGTCCAATTGAAGTCGACGGTGCCGTTGTTGGGGTGGTCGGCCTGACCGGCGCCCCCGACGTGGTGATGCCACTGGCGGACGTCGTGGTCCTGACCATCCGGCTGCTGCTCGAGCGCGACCGGGAGATGGACAGTACCGCGTTGCGTGAGGCGCGGGACAGGGAACTGCTCGCGCGCCTGATCAACGGCGGCTCCCCGTCGGCCTCCCTGGAACAGGAGCTGGCGGCGGGTTCCCCAGCCCTGCCTGGACCGTGGCGACTGGCCGCCGTCCTGGACCGCACCGCCGCAGGTCCGCCCGCCCACCGGCTCCCTGTCCGTTCCGGCCCGGTCGGTGATCTGGTGTCCCGGTCGGGCCGCTACCGCTCGGCTTCGTTCCAGGGTGCCCTCTGGATTCTGCTGCCAGCCCACGACGCCGGAGCGCTCAGCACCGCGGCGTCGGATAGCGGCTCGGTGCTGCTGCTGGGCGATGCCTGCACCGGGACGGAGTCGCTTCAATCGGCCGCGAGGTCCCTCGGCTTCCTGGTTGCCCGTCCGGAGATCCTCCCCACGACATCCGCCGTCCTCCACCTTCGGGAGTTGAGCGCCGAACTTGCCGTGGCCTGCATGCCCCGTGAAACTGCCGGGCACCTGGCCTCCCGCATAGCTGACCTGACCGACACCCAGCGGACAACGCTGTCCGCTTTCCTGGACGCCGGCGGGTCCTTCTCCGAGGTTTCCCGCGTCCTCTACGCACACCGGAACACCGTCATCCAGAGACTCGACCGCATTGCGGAGGTGACGCAGCTGAACCCCCGGAACGCACATCAGGCGTTGACGCTGCGGCTAGGTCTGGTGGCTGCACGTGTATAACCCGTGCGTTATGACCACTAAAAAGCTCTAAAAGAGAATACTTAATGGCCATTTTCACCATAGGACTGTGAGTATCAACACTCTAATGTTGACAGAGTGCCAAATCCCCGCCCACCCGTAATTGTCGTCGCGCCCGATTCGTTTAAGGGCAGCGTTTCCGCCGCCGGTGCCGCCTCAGCCATGGCCCGCGGCGCGCGATTGGTGTTCGGCGCGGCTGCCGAGATCGTTGAGCTGCCAATGGCCGACGGCGGCGAGGGGACACTCGACGCACTGCTGGCAACCTGGCACCGCCCGCCGTTGAGCACGGCGACTACCGACGCGCTGGGACGCCCGAAGGCGGCCCGCTACGGCAGCTCTGCAGACGGCCGAGTCGGCATCATCGAAGCCGCCGAGGGAAACGGTCTCCCTGGTGTTTCGGACGTTCCCCTGCAACCGCTGCGGGCGGACAGCCACGGCGTAGGCACTATCGCCAAGCGGCTTCTGGATGACGGCGCCGAGGAGATCCTGCTGTGCATTGGCGGTTCGGCCAGCACAGACGGCGGAACCGGCCTGCTCACAGCCTTGGGGGCACGCTTTCTGGACGCAGCCGGCAATCCCGTAGCGCCAGGCGGCGGCGGTCTCACCAGTATCTGCTCCGTCGACACGTCCGGCCTGCATCCGCGTGCGGCCACCGTGCAGTGGAGGATCGCCGTCGACGTGGACAATCCCCTGTGCGGGGAACGAGGAGCGGCGGCGGTTTTCGGGCCACAGAAGGGTGCAGGCCCGGCGGACATCGAGGTGCTTGACGCCGGTCTCGCCAACCTCGCCCGGGTCCTTGCCGACCTCGCTGCAGAAACCCGGCCACCGACGGAAGGCAAGTCCAGCCGTCAGGGCCCGCCATATCTCTCCACCCCCGGTTTCGGTGCTGCCGGCGGCCTCCCGTTGGCGCTGGTGGCCCTGCTCGGAGCAGAAACCGTTCCGGGAGCGCAACTGGTGGCAGACGCGGTCGGTCTCGACGCCGCCCTGGCGCGCGCCGACGTCGTCCTGACCGGTGAAGGCTGCCTGGATACACAGTCGCTGGGCGGCAAAGTGGTAGACGCCGTCCGCCGCCTCGCGCCGGCGTCCGCCCCCGTCCTTGTGGTCGCCGGAACCGTCCAGCTCAGCGCGGCGCAGTGCCGGGAGGCCGGCATCACCGCGGCCGTGTCCATCGCCCGGGGAGCCTCAACGCTCCCTGAACTTACGGCCGCTGCGGACACCCTCATTGAGGACGCCGCCGCCCACATCTGCTCCGTGCTTGCGTTCGACTCCGCCGCACCAAGGAGTTTGGGACTTCACGAAAAGTCGTGATTCCATGATTTGCCCCGTTGATGAACACCGAAGTTTTTCACTTTAAAGGAACCCCATGATTGATCTGCTGATATTGCTGCTGCTGGTGATCGGCATTGTCGCCGTCACCGCGAAGCTGAAAATCTCTCCATTCCTCGCCCTCCTCGCAGCCGCCTTCATCGGGGCATTGGCGTTTCGCCTGCCGGTCGAGGAAATCATCCCGACCATTACGACGGCGTTCGGCAACACCATGGGCAACATCGGCCTGGTGATCCTTTTCGGCACGATGATCGGCGTCATTCTCGAGCGGTCCGGCGGCGCGATTGCCATGGCTGACGCACTGATCAAGGTCCTGGGGACGCGGTTTCCCACGCTGACCATGAGCATCATCGGCTACATCGTGTCCATCCCCGTGTTCTGCGATTCCGGGTACATCATCCTCAACTCGCTTAAGAAAGCCATGGCTGAACGGGCCAAGGTGTCCCTGGTCGCCATGTCGATAGCGTTGATGACCGGCCTGTATGCCACTCACACAATGGTTCCGCCCACTCCGGGCCCGCTGGCCGCCGCGTCCAACCTGAATGTCGTGGACAGCCTGGGCCTGCTGATTGCCCTCGGCCTCGTGGTGGCCGCAATTTCGGCGGGGGCCGCCCTGCTCTTCGCCAACCGGTTCCTGAACAAGGACGTCGAACTGCTGCCCGTTCCCGCCGAAGAGGCGGACGTGAGCTACGAGGATCTGCGGACCCAGTACGGAAAGCTGCCGAGCGCCTTCATGGCCTTCCTGCCGATCCTGCTGCCCATTGCACTCATCTGCCTGTCCTCGATAGCCAAGCTGCCCGGCGCGCCCATGGGTAGCGGCGGCCTGGCCGCAACCGTGAATTTTGTCGGCACCCCCGTGGTGGCGCTGGCGCTCGGCCTGGGGGCGGCGGTGTTCCTGCTGCGCGGCAAGGGCAAGCTCGAGTCCTTCAATACCCAGATCACGGATTCCATCGTGCTGGCAGCCCCCATCCTGCTGATCACCAGTGCCGGGGCAGCCTTCGGCGGGGTGCTGGGGAAGAGTTCAATCACCGCTTTCCTGTCCGACAACCTTGCAACGCTGGGTCTTGGCATTGCGGTGCCGTTCGTGATCTCCGCGGCGCTGAAGACCGCGCAGGGGTCCTCCACGGTTGCCATGGTGACGACGTCGGCCATGCTCCTGCCGCTGCTGGAGCCGCTGGGACTGGCCGGTGGTGCAGGTCCCGTCCTCGCGGTGCTCGCCGTCGGTGCCGGTGCCATGGTGGTGTCACACGCCAACGACTCGTACTTCTGGGTGGTCTCCCAGTTCAGCCGCATTCCGACGGCCACCGCGTACCGCACGCTGACACCGGCCACCGCCGTACAGGGCATTGCCGGCTTTGCAGCGGTATGGGTCCTGAGCCTGCTCCTGCTCTAAGGCTGACGGTACCCGGCGGAATAAATAGCCGGCAGGGGTACCCGCCCGGCGGACGCAGGTCCATACTTCTGCGGTAGCTGGTGTCCAGGCACCTTCATTCCCGGCGGCACATCTGCCGGTACGGATGGGAGCAGATATGTCTACAGCCGCCGGCCGCGGAGGTTCCGTTCTCCGCCGCAAGCCCATCGAGGAGATTGACGAGGAGAAAACCGGGAACAAGCTGTTCAAGAGCCTTGGGCTCTGGCAGCTGACCGCCATCGGGGTAGGCGGCATCATCGGCATCGGCATCTTCACCCTCGCCGGCCTGGTCGCCAACGGCGGCGCCGATGCCTCCCCCGTAGGCCCGGCAGTGCTGATTTCCTTCCTGGTCGCGGGCCTTGCCAGCGCCGCGGCCGCCCTGTCCTACGCCGAGTTCGCCGGGATGGTGCCGCGCGCCGGGTCCGCCTACACCTACGGCTACGTGGCGCTGGGGGAACTCGTGGGCTGGTTCATCGGCTGGGACCTGCTGCTGGAATACACCGCAATCGTGGCGGTGGTGGCCATCGGCATTTCCGGTTACTTCGCCGAATTCCTGGCCGGGTTCGGCATCGACATGCCCATCTGGATGCAGGGCACCGGGGACACTGTGGAGGGCGGACTGATCAACCTGCCCGCCGCCGTCGTCTGCCTGTTCATCACCTGGATCCTCAGCCGCGGCACCAAGACCTTCGGACGCTTTGAACTGGTGGCGGTGGGCCTGAAAGTGCTGCTGATTCTGTTCATCGTGGGACTGGGGTTCTTCTACGTGAACGCGGACAACTACACCCCGTTCCTGCCCAGCGGTTTCGGCGCCGTCTTCACCGGTGCCGCCACCGTGTTCTTCGCCGTCTTCGGCTACGACGCGATGAGCACGGCCGCCGAGGAAGCCACGGACGGCAAGAAACACATGCCCAAAGCCATCCTGCTCTCCCTGGCCGTGGCCATGGTCCTGTACATCCTCGCCACACTGGTGCTCACGGGGATGCAGAATTACCGGGACATCAGCCCCACGGCCGGCTTCGCCTCGGCGTTCCAGTCCGTCGGGCTGCCCGTCATTGCCACCGTCATTTCCGCGTTCGCCGTGCTGTCCATCCTCACCGTGATGCTCACCTTCCTGCTGGGTGTCACCCGGGTGTGGTTCTCCATGAGCCGGGACGGACTGCTGCCGGCCTGGTTCTCCGGAACCGATAAGCGCGGAACCCCGCAGCGGGTGACCTGGATTGCCGGCGGCACCTCGGCCCTGCTGGCCGGTTTCTTCCCCATCCGTGCCGTGGCCGACCTGACGAACATCGGCATCCTCGCCGCCTTCGTGGTCGTCTGCGTGGCCGTGATTGTGCTGCGCTACCGCCAGCCGGACGCCCCGCGCGAATTCCGGCTGCCGCTGATGCCGTGGGTACCGGCGTTCGGGGTGCTGGCCTCCGGGTTCCTGATGCTGCAGCTGCACTGGGAAACCTGGCTGCGTTTCGGCATCTGGCTGGTCATCGGGGTCCTGGTCTACGCGCTCTACGGCTACCGCCATTCGCTGCTTAATCCCAACAGTCCCCGGCACGGACGGATCAGCCCGGCTCCCCAGCCGGAAGGGTAAGCCGTGGACTGGATCAAATGAATGCGGCTCTTCAGGAGCAAAGGAATGTAGCGCCGAATGATCTTCCGCTGGGGAAAATACCGGCTATTATCAGCGTTAAGCCTTCCGAATATAGGGGCTTTCAGCTGGGGAGAAAATAACCGAAATGGGCAATCAGTCTCAGGCCGTGCCTTCTGCACGCGGACGCTCCGCCATGCTTTACCGCCGCGCACGCAGCGGTCTTTTCCTCATTGCCCTCTTCTGGGGATGGATGCTTTTGGGTGCCGCGGATTTCATTGCCGCCCTTTTCGGATCCCCCGTATATGCCGCCCTCGCCGTATTAGCTCTCGGTGCGCTGACGCTTGTTTCCTTGCTTTTCCTGCCGATCTGCCTTGCCTACCTGGTGCTCAACCGCCCGCGGGTCCCGGGGCAGGCCGGCGGAACGGCATCCCGGTCCCGGGACGCGCACCGCGCACGCCTGGCACCCGTGGTCCGGATGGCCCCACCCCGCGGCACCGCCCGCGGCACTGCCCGCGGTGCCGCGCCGGCCGCCCCGGCTGCACCGGCCGCCCCTGCCAAGCGGCGGGACCTCGCCTCCTAACCGGCCTGCAACACCGTTTCGGCAGGAATGTCAGAGGCGGTTGCCATTGTGGAGGACATGAGTTCCTCCCTGGGCACCCGGATGCCCTCCACCCCCGCCGCCCCCGTCACCCATGCCCACTACCGCCGGGAACCCTACGTCCGCTGCCGGACCGGCAACGGCACGGTGGACGGCAAGGCCGTGGCCTGGACGCGCACCGAGGTCCTGCTGCACTGGATTGACGACGACGGCCAGGCCCACAACCGCTGGACACCTGCCTCCACTGTCAGCCGGATTGCCCGGGACGAGTCCACCTGGCGTGATCCCTACGATGATTTCCGGTTCTATTACTCCCCCTCGCCCGCCGCCGCCGGAGCTGGCCGCGCCGTCTGAAAGCCGCCTGAAGCCGCCGCCGGCGGGCAATGCTGCCGGGTCATAGGGACTCCCGGAAGAATTGTTAGGCACGCCGAACTTTGAGTGCTAGGTTGCTGTCATGGCCCGTACAGTCCCACTTCCAGACACCACCGCGCGCCCGGTAAGCAGGCCCCGCAATATCCTGTGGCTCCTCGGCCCCGCGCTCGTGGCGGGAGTCGCATACCTGGATCCGGGCAACGTAGCCAGCAATATGACCGCCGGAGCCAAGTTTGGCTACCTGCTGGTCTGGGTGGTGGTGACCGGCAACGTCATGGCGTGGCTGATCCAGTACCTTTCGGCCAAGCTCGGCCTGGTCACCGGCCGCAGCCTGCCCGAGCTCCTGGGCGAACGCATCGGACGGAAACCGGCCCGGCGGCTGTACTGGCTGCAGGCCGAACTCGTGGCGATGGCCACCGACGTCGCGGAGGTGATCGGCGGCGCCGTCGCACTCTGGCTGCTCTTCGACCTGCCGCTCTTCCTGGGCGGAATCATCACCGGCGGCATCTCCATGGTGGTGCTGCAGCTGCAGAACAGCGGCCGGCACCGGAGCTTCGAGTACGTCATCGTCACGCTGATGCTGGTGATCGCCGTCGGTTTCACCGCGGGCGTGTTCTTGAACCCGCCCGACGCCGGTTCGGTTGCCCAGGGCCTGCTGCCGCGGTTCGAGGGCAGCGAGTCGGTACTGCTGGCCGCCTCCATCCTGGGTGCCACCGTGATGCCGCACGCCATTTACGCCCACTCCGCCCTGACCCGGGACCGCTTCCCCCGCCGCACCGCCACCCTCACCACTCCCCGGCTGATCAAGGCCACCAAGTGGGACGTGACCATTGCCCTGGCTGTCGCCGGTACCGTGAACCTGGCCATCCTGCTGCTTGCCGCCGGTTCGCTGCAGGGCGTGGAGGGCACGGACACCCTGGAGGGCGCGCACGCGGCCATCTCCGCGTCGCTGGGCGGGGTGGTGGCCACCCTGTTCGCCGTCGGGCTGCTGGCCTCCGGGCTCGCCTCGACGTCGGTGGGCGCCTACGCCGGGGCCGAGATCATGCAGGGCCTGCTGAAGGTGCGCATCCCCATGCTGCTGCGCCGGCTGATCACCCTGATTCCCGCCCTGGCGATCCTCGCCGTCGGAATCGATCCCACGTGGGCGCTGATCCTCAGCCAGGTCATCCTGTCCTTCGGTATCCCCTTTGCCCTGATTCCGCTGGTCTGGCTGACCGCACAGCGGGACCTGATGGGCGTCCACCGCAACCGCTGGTGGACCACCGGCCTGGGTGTGCTGGTCTCGGTGCTGCTGGTGGGGCTGAACATCACCCTGTTGGTGCTGACCTTCACCGGCGCCTGACCGCTACCCGTTCAGCACACCCTCCACCAGCGCGGTGGCGATGCTGTCCGCGTCCGCCTGCGCGGCCAGGTACCGTTCGGCATCCAGGGCGGCGGAACAGCCGGTGCCGGCCGCGGTGATCGCCTGCCGGTAGCGGTGGTCCACCGCGTCGCCGCACGCGAAGACTCCGTCCAGGTTGGTCTGGGTGCTGGGGGCGGCCACTTTGATGTACCCCTCCGCATCCAAATCCACCTGTCCGGCCAGCAGGTCCGTCCGCGGGGCATGGCCAATGGCTACGAAGATCCCCTGCACCGGCAGTTCCCGGGCAGTACCGGTGACGGTGTCCGTCAGCGTCATCCCGGTGACCTTGTCCGTCCCGTGGATCGCGGTGACCTCGCTGTTGAACTCGAACCGGATCTTGGCGTGGTCGCGGGCGCGCTGGGCCATGATGCGTGAGGCGCGCAGGGCGTCCCGGCGGACGACGACGGTGACCGAGTCCGCGAAGCGGGTCAGGAACAGCGCTTCCTCCATCGCCGAATCACCGCCTCCGACCACCGCGATGTCCCGGTTCCGAAAGAAAAACCCGTCACAGGTGGCACACCAGGAAATGCCCCGGCCGTTGAGCTGTTTTTCCTCCGGCAGTCCCAGCTCCTTGTACACGGACCCGGTGGCGAGGATGACGCTGCGGGCCTTGTAGCTTTTCCCGCCGCCGGTGGCCACGCGCTTCGTGTGGGTACCCAGGTCCACCGACACGACGTCGTCGTACTCCACCAGGGCACCGAACTTTTCCGCCTGCCGGCGCAGGTTCTCCATCAGGTCGGGCCCCAGGATGCCGTCCGGGAACCCCGGGAAGTTCTCCACCTCGGTGGTGTTCATCAGGGCGCCGCCCGCGGTCACGGAGCCGGCGAGGATGCGCGGTTTCAAGCCGGCCCGGGCGGCGTAGACCCCTGCGGTGTAACCGGCCGGACCGGAACCGATGATGAGGAGGGAATCGGTGCCCATCTGGTCTTCCCTTCGACGGCGGTTCTTCCAGTCTGGCGGGCAGCAGGTGGGGGCCGGTAGACCGGGGTACGTCTTTAGCGGATGCGGGAACGGATCCGCAGCGCCGCCAGCGCAGTCAGGACCACCACCATGGCTGCGAGCACAAACACCACGTAACCGGTGGGCACCACCCAGTCCCCCACCCTCGCGGTGATCCCGAAGATGTCCTGCACCACGGCCGCCGCTTCGGGCACGTCGGTCACGGTGTCCATGGGTCCGGCGGTCATTTCCTGGCGTATCACCATGGAGGACTGCATAAAGGGCAGCGCACTCACAAAATTCCGCACCCCTTCGGGAAAGGCTCCGACCGGAACATAGGACCCGGCGGCGAAGCCCAGGACCGTGCCCACCACCGTGGACATGGCGGCAAAGGCGCCGGGCGTACGGACATAGGTCACCGCGAAGGCGCTCAGTGCACCGAATGCCGCGCAGCTGAGGACCACGTAGCCGTACGTGCGGGCGAGCTGCCCGCCGGTGAGGGCCACGCCGTCGACCAGGCCGAGGTAAACCAAGCTGGCCACCATCACCAGGGTCGTCATGATCAGTGAGATAGCGATGATGGAAAGCAGGTACCCGAGCACCAGCTGCCCGCGGCTGATTGGAGAAACCAGGAAGTCCCGGAAACGGTCGGTGGCCGTGTCATCCACCACCACGTTCGCGGCGGCCAGGCCCGTGGTGATGGTGGTGATCCCGACGATTCCGGCGAACATCCAGCTGTCCACCAGCCCCTTTACCTCCGCCCTGGTGGCCTGCGGAAAGGATTCGGAAAGGCTCTCGACCTGCTGGTTGCCAAGGAACAGCGTGTAGAGCAGGAACAGGACCAGTACGGCAATCAGGGAAAAGAACACATTGAGCCGGTCGCGGAAATACAGGCGTAGGTTCCGGCCGGTGAGGTCCATAACTATGTTCATGCCGTTTCCCCCTGCCGGCCGGTCAGGGCCAGGAAAACGTCGTCCATGGTCCCGTGGCGGAATTCGAAGTCGAGCACACTGTCGCCGTGCGCGGCGAGGAGCCGGCGGGCGGTGTCGGACCGGTCCACCCGCAGCCGGAGCACGTTGCGGTCCGAACCGACGACGGCGACTCCGGCGTCGTCGGCCAGGCCGGCCAGCGCCTGCGGATCGGCGGAGGTGATGGAGAGGATGCTGCTGCTGTATTCGGCCCGCAGGGTGGTGGGCGTGCCGTCCGCGATGATCCGCCCCTTCTCAATCACGCAGACCCGGTCCGCTTCCTCGGTCTCCTCCATGTAATGGGTGGTCAGGAAGACGGTGAGGCCGTGGTTTTCGCGCAGGTCGTGGATGGTGGACCAGACAACTGCGCGGCTGGCCGGGTCCAGGCCGGCGGTGGGTTCATCCAGGAAGATGATCGACGGCGAGTGCAGCAGCGCCCGGGCGATATCCACCCGGCGTCGTTCCCCGCCGGAATAGGTGGCATAGCGCCGGTCGAGGAAGTCCCCGAGGCCAATCATGCGGCCGAGTTCGTCAATCCGCGCATTGTTGGCCGCTTTGTCCGGGGAGTAGAACCGGGCCCGGGTTTGCAGGTTTTCCCTTCCGGTGAGGATGGGGTCCAGCAGGGAATCCTGGAACACCACACCGATGGCTTCACGGACCCCGTTGCCGCTGCTGCCCACATCATGTCCCGCGACGGTAACCGTGCCGGCGTCGGGCGGCAGGACAGTGGTCAGGCAGGAAATGGTCGTGGACTTCCCCGCCCCGTTGGCCCCCAGGAAGGCGAACACGCTGCCGGACTGCACCTCGAAGGACAGATCGTCGACGGCGGTCACGCGGCCGAACCGTTTGGTCAGTCCCCGGACGGAAATAGCAGTTTCCGGAGTCACCTATCGAGTCCCCAGCCTTGCTGGTTGTCGGCGGCCGGCCCTTCCAGGCCGGCCGGGGCGGTCACAGCGCGCCGATACGGTCTTGGCTCTGAGCCTGGGCTGCTTTTTCCGCTTCTTCTTCGAGCTGGCGGCGCCAGCCGCGCGGCGGCGGCCACGGGATACCCCATAGGGCAAGCTGCTGCTTGGTGAAACCACCTGCAGGTGTGCGTGCTGCTTCTATTTCTTCACGGGTCGGCATTGGCAAATCATGACATGCAACCGGGGGTATGTCACCGAATAAATCTGACATTTCTTAGTTGGTCTGGCCGGGTCATTGATGGTGCGCCAGCCAGCCCACCTAATTCCGCCAAAATCCGCGGATTCCCGCGGTTACAGGGACCGCCGGTACCGCTAAAAAATACTTATTAGATACTCCCGGTACCGCCAATTCCGGCAATTAGGAATTAGGGATGTGTGGTCACCATAAGCAATTGCCACCCTTCGGGGACCTGTTGCTGGAGCGCTTCGCGGGCCTCGAGGAATCCATCTCCTTCGGCTTCCAATTCACGGGTTTCGACGGGACGCATAATGCCGGTGACTTTCATGCTTCCAGCATAGGCATCCGGAACCGGGCTCCTGTTCACCCGGGGCCGCGGAACACTCGGTTACGGGGAAGAGGGGCTAGGCCAGGTTTGCCGGCTCGTTGTGGACCAGCTGATCCTGCACGACGGGATTTCCGGAAACGCACAGCGAGGAAACTACGCGGTAAATGCCCCTGAGGAGCATCGAGACACCAGCGATGGCGACGGCCACGCCGAGATACAGGAACATCACACTGTTCCGCGTATCCGAATAAGCACCGGATGACATCAGAACATCCATGGCCGAAAAGAGGATAAAGAGGGCACCGAGGAACAGGATCGCGCCGCCCCAGGAGATGAGCGCCGCGCTCTGCTTGAAGTTGTTCACGGAGCAACTCTATCGCCCCACCGGGTCCCCGTCCCGGAGAGGCAAGGTCCGGACAAAGCAAAAACCCCCGGTTTCCCGGGGGTTTCCTTGTGGAGCTTAGGGGAATCGAACCCCTGACCTTTTCATTGCGAACGAAACGCTCTACCAACTGAGCTAAAGCCCCAAACTGCACCGCGCGCCGTCGTACTCGGTCCGATACAAATCGAACTCACTCGAACCACCGGCCCCGCTCGGTTACACCGATTCTAATCACCCTCTCCAGCCCGCACCAAACCCCTGGACACCTAGGAATGCCCCGGCGCCCCCGTTACGGTCAAGGAACCGGCGCGGCCTGCCCGGGGAGAGCGGTCCTGCGAAGCACACCGGAACCCACCACCGGAACCGAGGAGAAGGCGATGTCCCTGATCATCGAAATGCTCGAAAACCATCCCGCCGGAGCCCGCACTCCGGATCCCCGCCTTCTCGCCGAATGCCTGCGGGCCTGCGGTGACTGCGCCTCCGTCTGCAATTCCTGCGCGGATGCCTGTCTGGGTGAGGACATGGTGGGTGATCTGGTCAGCTGCATCCGCACCGATCTGGACTGCGCGGAGATCTGTGCAACCACGTCGGCGGTGCTGTCCCGGACAGGTACCACCGGTCCGGCCACCCCCAGCCTGCTGCACGCCTGCATTGCCGCCTGCGCTGCCTGTGCGGAGGAATGCCAGCAGCACGCGTCCATGCACCCGCACTGCCGGATCTGCGCGGAAGCCTGCCGCCGCTGCCTCAACGCCTGCCAGAAACTCCTGGCCTCACTCGGTTAGGACCGCCCGGCCATCACCATGCCCCGGACATAGGCTGCCTGGCCCACGTGCTCCAGGCAGTCCGCCAAGGTGCTCACCAGCCGGACGCCCAGCGTCACCGGCGGATCCCAGGCCCGGTCCACAATCACCTCCAGATCCTCCGCCGACAGCCCCGAGACGAAGGCCGCGGTGCGGGAGTGCACGTCGTCGTAGTAACCGAGCAGCGTCTCCGCGGAGCGCACCTGGACCAGGGCCACCTGCTCGGAGGTATGTCCGTACCCGGTGTCCTCCACCGCCAGCGGCAGTCCCACCCGGTCCGCCCATCCGTCCGCGGTCCAGGCCTGTTCCTGACCGGCCACCTCGGCCACCTGGTGGTCCTCCACCCGGGCCAGGTGCCAGATCAGCCAGGAGATGGAGTTTCCCTCCGGGTAGGGACGGCGGTTCAAGGCAGCCGCATCAAGGTTGTTCACGGCCCGCCGGACGGCGCCGGGCAGCCGCCCGAAGGCATCAACAAGGAGATCGCTCTGGTTCATGGCGGCAGGTTCCCTAGGGGTCGGCGGCACGGTTTCGCCATCCTTTCACGGTCCCCGGGGTCCGGGAAGGGGCCTTTTCGGGCATCAACAGAAAAAGCGGGATGGGCCGGTTCCATTCGCCGCGTGCGGTTCTAAGATTGCTCGCATGAGCTGGACAGACGAGCGTCCTGCATGGCTTCCGCCCATCCCGTCACCGCACCGCGGCCAGACCCGGATAGTTCTCGGAATGATCCTGGTCTGTTCCACTATGCTGGCCAGCCTCGTGGTCGCGGCGTTCGGCGCTTTGCTGAGCATGTACGTCCTCTGGCCGCTCGCCGGCGGCCTGCTGCTGCTGATGTCCGGGCTGCTCAGCCGCCGCGGCGTGTAGCGGCGTCCCGCTGAAACCGCCCGCTGATTGAAGCGGCCCTGCACCAAGGGCAGGGAAAATTTAGGTAAGCATTATCTTGCTGGAAAGTACCGCTCGGCAGGCTTAAAACGGAGGCATGTGGAGCGGAAGACTAGGTAGGATCCCGGAGGCGGTGCGCCGTTATCCGCTGGTGTTCGCCACGCTGCTGGCGGGTTTGGTGGTCCTTGCCCTGCTCACGGCCGGCGCCGGTACCGCCGCGGCCTGGACGGCAAGCCTGTACGCGGGTGCCGTGGCGCTGAAGACTGCCGCTGGAATGGTCCGGAATATCCGTGCCGGGAACTGGGGGCTGGACATCCTGGCGGTCATCGCGATCCTCAGCACCATCGCCGTCGGCGAATATCTGGCCGCGCTGATCATCGTGCTGATGCTCTCCGGCGGCGAGGCACTGGAGGATTATGCCGCCGGCCGTGCCCGCAGCGAGCTTGATGCGCTGCTGGACCGCGCACCCCAGCTGGCCCACCGGCTGGCGGCGGACGCCGTCGTCGACGTTGCCGCCACCGATGTCCGGCCCGGTGACGTCCTGCTGGTCCGGCCCGCCGAGCTGGTGCCCGTGGACGGCATCCTGCTGGATCCGGCCGCGGAGTTCGACGAATCCTCGCTCACGGGGGAATCCCTGCCCGCCCTGCGCACCGCCGGGGAGGCGGTGCTCAGCGGGTCGGTCAACGGCACCGCCGCCGTCCGCATCCGCGCCACAGCGACGACGGCGGACAGCCAGTACCAGCGGATCGTCGCCCTGGTGCAGGAGGCCGCGGCGTCGCGGGCACCCCTGGTGCGGCTGGCCGACCGGTATGCGCTGCCGTTTACCGGGCTCGCCCTGCTGATTGCCGGCGCTGCCTGGCTGGCCAGCGGCGATCCCGTCCGGTTCGCGGAAGTACTGGTCCTGGCCACGCCCTGCCCGCTGCTGATCGCTGCCCCCGTGGCCTTTATGGGCGGAATGAGCAGGGCGGCCCGGCACGGCATCATCGTCAAGGGCGGCGCAACCCTGGAACAGCTTGCCCGGATCCGCACCGCGGCCTTCGATAAGACCGGCACATTGACCGCCGGCCGGCCGGAACTGGTGGCAGTGCATCCGCAGCCGCCGTTCACTGCGGATGAGCTGCTGTCCCTCGCCGCATCCGCGGAGCTGTATTCCTCCCATGTGCTGGCCGCCGCGGTCCAGTCGGCGGCCACCGCCCGGGGGCTGGCCTTGCTGCCGGCGGACTACGCCTCGGAGGCGGCGACCAACGGGGTGGAAGCGCTGATCGGCGGCCGCAGGATCCGCGTGGGCAAGCAGCGGTTCGTTGCCGGCACCGGCGCCCACCCGGCCGAACAGTCCCTGCAGCCCGGCGAGCTGGCCGTCTATGTCGGGGTGGAGGGCGTCTTCGCCGGCACCCTGGTGCTCAGCGACACCGTGCGCTCCAATGCCGCGGCCACACTGACGGACCTGCAGCGCCTGGGCGTCCGGTCCACGGTCATGCTTACCGGTGATGCGGCCGCAACCGCGCACAGCGTTGCCCAGGGACTGGGCATTACGCAGGTCTCCGCCGGACTGCTGCCGGCGGATAAGGTCCGGGCCGTTGCCGCCCTGCCCGGCCGTCCGGTCCTGATGGTGGGCGACGGCGTCAATGACGCGCCCGTGCTGGCGGCGGCCGACGTCGGCATCGCCATGGGTGCCAGGGGTTCCACGGCGGCGGGTGAGTCCGCCGACGCGGTGATTGTTGCCGACGACCTCTCCCGGGTGGCCGTCGCCGTCGCCGTCGGCCAGCGCACGCGGCGGGTGGCGCTGCAGAGCATCCAGCTCGGCATCGCGCTGAGCATGGTCCTGATGCTGGTCGCGGCCTTCGGGTACATTCCGGCCGTCGCCGGCGCCCTGACCCAGGAATTGGTGGATTTGGCCGCCATCCTCAATGCCCTGCGTGCGCTGCACGGACCTCGGCACCGTTGCGCCCGGAGTGCCGGGCGGCACGGGGATCGGCGGGAAGGGGATAATGGTCAGTGGCCGGCGCCGGTGCCCGGCCGCTCACGTTCTATTTAGACGCTAGGGGATGTCCATGACGTTGGTCGACAATGCGGTGTATGTGGACGGCAAACGCCACCATGATCCGGACAGCCTCGATGAAACCTTTGAACTCACCCGCAGCTCCGGCGGCATGGCCTGGATTGGCCTGTACCGTCCGGACGAGGTGGAACTGCTGGCCGTGGCCGAGGAATTCGGCCTGAACCTGCTTATTGTCGAGGACGCCCTCGCCGGCCACCAGCGCTCGAAGCTTGAGCAGTACGGTGAGCAGCTCTTCCTCGTCCTCCGCCCCGCCCGCTACCTGGACGACGTCGAACGCGTGGAGTTCGGGGAGCTGCACCTGTTTGTGGGTCCCAACTTCGTGGTGACCGTGCGCCATGCCGAATCCCCGGACCTGACCCGGGTCCGCAAACGGCTGGAACAGGAACCGGATCTGCTGGCGCTCGGCCCGCAGGCGGTGCTCTACGCCGTGCTGGACCAGGTGGTGGATGAATACGCTCCCGTGGCCGCCGGGCTGGAAAACGACATTGACGAGATTGAGGACCAGCTGTTCAGCGGAGACGCCGAGGTTTCCCGCCGCATCTACGAACTCTCCCGCGAGGTGATCCAGTTCCACCGTGCCATCAGTCCGCTGGAAAACGTGGTGGGCGAACTGCGCCAGAATGCGGACCAGTACGGCATTCCGACGGACCTGCATGACAACCTCGGCGACGTCCTGGACCACGTGCTGCGCCTGATCGACCGGGTGAATGCCTACCGCGCCATCCTGGACAACGCGCTCACCCTTTCCTCAACGCTGGCGTCCAACCGTCTCGCGGAAACCAGCATTGAACAGAACGAGCAGGTCAAACGCATCTCCTCCTGGGCGGCCATCCTATTCGCGCCCACCCTGGTGGGCACCATTTACGGGATGAACTTTGAACATATGCCCGAACTGGCATGGGAATGGGGCTACCCGCTGGCCATCCTGGCGATGTTCGGGATGGGCGCCGTCCTATACGTGACCTTTAAGCGGAACAAGTGGCTCTGATGCGTCCGGCCCTGGTTCCGGTGCTGCTTCCGGCGCTGCTGGTGGTGCTGCTGCTGGGCGCGTGCGGGAACGACGCCGGTGCGTCCCCTGATCCCGGGGAAAGCGGCGGCAGTCCGGCGGCCGATGTCACCGGCGCGTGGGGCGACGTCGAAAATCCCGACGCACCGTCCCTGGACTTCAGCCCCGACGGGCGGGTCAGCGGCACGGACGGCTGCAACCGGTTGATGGGGCACTGGAGCATCTCCGGCAACCGCGTCAGCCTCCGCGACATGGCCACCACCCTGATGGCCTGCCCGCCCGGAATGGACACCTGGCTCTCCGCGGGTGCCGCCGCCGACGTCGACGGCAGCACCCTGCGGATCTACAACCAGGCGGGCACCGAAATCGGCGTCCTGCACCGGTAAATCACTGCCTTAGTGCCGGGCACGCTGCTTGGGTGAGCCCTCCACATGCAGGTCCGTCCCCTTGGTTTCCTTCACCATGGTCACCGCTACGAGGGAGACCACGCAGAGCACCATGATGTAGATGCCGATGGACGGCGACCAGCCGGTCTCGTTCAGCAGGGCCTGGGCAATGGTCGGCGCGAACGCTCCGCCCAGGATGGCCCCCAGCGCGTACCCGATGGAGACCCCCGAGTACCGCACCCGGGCCGGGAACATCTCCGCATACATAGCCGACTGCGGACCGTAGGACAGGCCCAGCCCGATGGTCAGGACAAAGATCGACACCGCGAACAGCACAATGTTGGTGGTGTCGATGAGCAGGAACATCGGGACCGCCCACAGGAACACCCAGGCGTACCCGATCTGGAAGGTGCGTACCCGGCCGATCCGGTCGGAGAGGATGCCGCCGTAGAGCGTGAAGATCAGCCAGCCGAAGGAGCCCAGCGTGGTGGCCAGGAGTACTGACGGCCGGTCCATACCCAGCCCGCCGGTCTCTGGTTTGCCGGTGGCGTAGGACGCGAAGAAGGCAATCACCAGGTACCCGGCGGCGTTGTTGGCGACGAAGATCAAGGCGCTGAGGATGACCTCGCGGCTGTTGTGCCGGAACAGCTGGCGCAGCGGCGCGGAGGATTCCTTCTTCCGTTCCTGGATCTCCTTGAAGATGGGGCTTTCGGCCACGGAACGGCGGATGAAGTAGCCGACGACGATGAGCACCACCGAGAGCAGGAACGGGATGCGCCAGCCCCAGGCCAGGAAGTCTTCCTCGCTCAGGCTGGTGCTCAGCACGTACATCACGAACGTCGCCAGGATCATGCCCACCGGCACGCCGATCTGCGGGTACGCGCCGAAGAGTCCGCGCTTGTTCACGGGAGCGTGTTCCACCGACAGCAGGGCGGCTCCGCCCCATTCCCCGCCGGCCGAGAAGCCCTGCAGGATGCGCAGCACAATCAGCAGGATCGGTGCGGCAATCCCGATCTGCGTGTAGGTGGGCACCAGACCGATCAGGGCCGTGGAAATACCCATCATGACCAGCGTGAAGACCAGCATTTTCTTCCGGCCGATCCGGTCCCCCAGATGCCCGGCGACGACGGCGCCCAGTGGGCGGAAGAGGAAGCTGATGCCGATGGTCGCAAAGGAGACCACCTGCCCCAGCGGACCGTAATTGATCGGCCCGAAATACAGGGTGGCCAGCACCAGGCCGGCCGCCTGGGCGTAGATGAAGAAGTCGTACCACTCGATGGTGGTGCCCACGAGGGTTCCAGCGAGGACTTTGCGTTCCTCCCGGCTCATTTGTCCGGAAGAAGGCACGGCGGATGCGGCGTTGGTACTCATCTAAAACTCCATTGTTTTGAGACGGATAGTGATTCGACGCGGATAGGGGATCATGCACCTGCACGGTGTAAAACTGGTTGCGGGCCATTAGCTCCCGCAGGCAATCCAACACTTCCGGATTGCACGCATCGTAACCATCTCCTCGACCGAACGGCAGCAACGCACCGTGAATAGCTCCAAGCCGGACATCAGACCCTGGCCAGCACTCTGGTCCCTGGTCATCGGGTTCTTCATGATCCTGGTGGATTCCACGATCGTAAACATCGCCACCCCGGCCATCATGGCGGACCTGGGTGCAGGGCTGGACCAGGTGATCTGGGTGATCAGCGCCTACCTACTGGCCTACGCCGTGCCGCTGCTGATCACCGGCAGGCTGGGCGACCGGTTCGGTCCGCGCCGCGTCTACCTGATCGGTCTGGTGGTCTTTACCCTCTCCAGCCTCTGGTGCGGCTTCGCGGACAGCGTGGAAGCACTGATCCTGGCGCGCGTGGTGCAGGGCTTTGGCGCTGCGCTGATGACTCCGCAGACCATGTCCGTGATCACCCGCATCTTCCCGCCGAACAAGCGCGGCACTGCCCTGGGCCTGTGGGGCGCGACCGCCGGCGTCGCCACCCTGGTGGGACCCATCCTGGGCGGCGTCCTCGTGGACGCGCTCGGCTGGGAATGGATTTTCTTCATCAACGTGCCCGTCGGCGTCGTGGGCTTCATCCTCGCCTACCGCCTGGTGCCGAAGCTTGCCACGTCCGTGCACCGCTTCGACTATCTGGGCGTCCTGCTCAGCGCGGCGGGCATGTTCTGCCTGGTCTTCGGCATCCAGGAGGGCGAGAGCTACGACTGGGGAACCATCGCCGGTCCCATCTCTGTCTGGTCCCTGATCATTACCGGCATTGTGCTCCTGGTGCTCTTCGTTGTGTGGCAGCGGTTCAACCGTGCCGAACCGCTGCTGCCGCTGAAGCTTTTCCGGGACCGCAACTTCTCCCTGGCGAACATCTCCATCACGGGCATGGGCTTCGCCGTGACGGCCTTCTCCCTGCCCTTGATTCTCTTCGCGCAGAACGTCCGCGGGTTGAGCCCCACGCAGGCGGCCCTGCTGCTGGCCCCCATGGCGGTCCTGTCCGGAGTTCTCGCCCCGATTGCCGGCAAGACCGTGCAGCGGGGGAATCCCAGATTCATTGCGGTGTTCGGGTTCGCGGCGATGGCCGCGTCCCTCATCTGGCTCGGCGCGCTTCTGAGCCCGGACGTGCCGTACTGGCAGCTTGTGCTTCCCATGCTCCTGATGGGCCTGGCGAACGCCTGCATCTGGCCCTCGGTCTCCCTGACGGCGACGCGGAACCTGGCGGCCGACGTCGCCGGTGCCGGTTCCGGTGTCTACAACACCACCCGGCAGTTCGGCGCGGTGATCGGCAGCAGCGCCATCGCGGCCATCATGCAGTCCCGGCTCGCGGCGCATCTGGGCGGCGGAGCGGCCGACGGCGGGACGGCGCCGGCCGCGGGCGCGTTCCCCGAAGCGCTCAAGGCGGGCTACTCCGAGGCGATGGGCCAGTCCCTGTACCTGCCCGCCGCGGTTATTCTCCTGGCCCTGCTGGCGTCGCTGTTCTACGCCAAGCCGGACCCGGAGCTGACCTCCGGCGGTGCCCGCGAAACGGCACGGAGCTCTGGCCCTCAGGCCTGACCTGCACTGCCCCAGCACCCGGCAGCACGCACCCGCACCCGGGCAGCGCGGAACCGGGCGAATTCGCCACATTCGCCCGGTTTCGGTCCTGCAGGGGCTATTCCTTGTTCAGCTTGTCCTGCACTTTGCCCGCGGCCTTCTCCACGGGGTTGGGCACATCAGTGGTGCCGTAGAACCGTGCGTCCGGCCGGGTGGGCGGAGGCATCGGAGCCCGCGTGGTGGGCCCGTCGTGGTAGCTGAACTCGCCCTTGCCGTCCGGCGTCGGACCCTTGGCCCAGGAACCTTCCTTCGCATGCTCCCCGTCGGAGAAGTTCAGGTACTGGTAGGACACCTCGCGGTGTTCCTTGTTGAGCGGGAAGTTGCTGGGTACCGGTAGCTGTTCCATGTTCTCCGCCTGAAGTTCCAGGGCCGCGGTGGTCCACTGGTTCTGGTGCATGGTGTCCCGGGCCAGCAGGAACGCCAGCAGGTCCCGCACCCCGTGGTCATCGGTCATGTGGTAAAGCCGGGCGACGGCGAGGCGGCCCTGCATTTCGATGTTGGCGTTGGACGTAAAGTCCGCCAGCATGTTGCCGCTGGCCGTGATGTAGCCGCCGGTCCAGGGATTGCCGTTGCTGTCCACCGGGCGTGCACCGGCACCGGCCGCAATCGCGTGCTGCACGTCCATGCCGCCCACCACTGCTGCAACAGTGGGATCGTCCTGGACGGCGTCGCTGGTAATCCCCAGCGGGGCCTTTTCCAGCAGCTGCGCAATCATGACTGCCAGCATTTCCACGTGGCCCATCTCCTCCGCAGCAATGCCGTACAGGAGGTCCCGGTATTTGCCGGGGATGTGCGCATTCCAGGATTGGAATCCGTACTGCATGGCTACCGTGATTTCGCCGTACTGCCCGCCCAGGGCCTCCTGCAGCTTCCGGGCGAATACGGCATCCGGCTTATCCGGGGTCGCTTTGAACTGGAGTTCCTGTTTGTGGAAAAACATGCATTCCTCCGCACCTTATGGACCGGCGTCGAAGTCGGCTTTCTCCGCTGTCGGGGCGCCGTGGCCGGTCACGGTGGTTCCAACGTAGACCCGTGCCGGTACCCACGGAAGAGTAGGCAGACCACTTGGCCGACACAGGCAGCAACCGCACCGTTTTCCTCCCTCTTTTTCTCCAGCCGCACCGGTAGTGTCCTTGCCATGGTCTCCTCGGAACACACTGAAACTCCCGCTCCCGGCCCGGAAACGGCTCCTGCCACGGACGTCACCGACGACTTCGCCGTCCGCCGGCACACGCTGCCGTCCGGCCTCGGTTACACCACCACCACCGGGCGGATGGTGTTCCGCAAGGAAGAGGTTAAGGACGGGAAATCGGACGGCTTCCTGCCCAAGGCCGAGATTTTCCTGGTCGCCTACACCGCGGATGCTCCCGAGACCGGACCCAACCGCCGTCCGGTGGTCTTTGCCTTCAACGGCGGCCCGGGTTCCTCCTCGGTCTGGCTGCACATGGGTCTGCTGGGACCGCGGATGGTGGATTCCGGGGACGCCGGCGCGCTGACCCCTCCCCCGTTTGACCTGGTGGACAATCCGCAGACCCTGCTGCAGCATGCGGACCTGGTTCTGATCGATCCCGTGAACACCGGTTTCTCCCGCGTGGTGGACGGCAATGACGCCGCCGAGTTCCACGGGTTCGAGGAGGACAGGGACCTGGTGGCTGAGGTGATCCGGCTCTGGACCACACGCAACAACCGCTGGCTGAGCCCGAAGTACCTGGTGGGCGAGTCCTACGGCACCCTGCGCGCCGTGGCCGTCGCCGGGAAGCTCTTCGATGCCTACGGACTGGCGGTCAACGGCCTGGGGCTGATTTCCACGGTGCTGAACCTGGCCACCCTGGATTTCGCGCCCGGCCGGGACACCCCCTACGCCCTGCACCTGCCGACCTATGCCGCCATCGCGCACTTCCACGGCCGCCTTCCGGGCCGGGAGCTGGCCGACGTCGTGCGCGGGGCCGAAGAGTTCGCAGCGCGGGAGTACGGGTACGCCCTGACCCAGGGTGCGCGGCTGAGTGCCCAGGAATTTCACGACGTCGTCGCCCGCCTGGCGGAGATCACCACTCTGAGTGAGGGGTTCATCCGCCGCACCAACCTGCGCTGGGACTACTCCCAGTTCTCCGCGGAGCTGCTGCGCGGCGAGAACCTGGCGGTGGGGCGCATTGACGGCCGCTTTACCGCCCCCGCGGAGGACCCGCAGGCTTCCATTAACTGGGATGATCCCAGCCTGGCGGCCATCAACGGGCCTTACTCCGCGGCCATCAACCACTATCTCCGTGCGGAACTGGGATACGAGAACGACCTCCCGTACGAAATCCTCAGCGCCCGGGTCCAGCCGTGGAGCTACAAGTCCTTCGAGGGTGTGCCCGTGGACGTCACCGGCACGCTGGAACGGCTGCTGGCGCACAACCCGGCGATGCGCGTGCATGTGGACTACGGCTACTACGACGGCGCCACGCCGCATTTCGCGGCGGAGTACGTCTGGGCGCACCTGCGGCTGACCGAGGAAGCACGGTCCCGCTTCACCCACCACTACTACGAGGCCGGGCACATGATGTACGTGAACCCCGGCTGCCGTGCGGACCAGCTGCGGAACCTGGCGGGGTTTGTGACCGCGGGCTAGGGTTCAGCCCTCCGGCGGGCGGCGGAACAGCGCGGTGAGCAGGAAGGATTCCCCAAACCATGGTGAGTCCGGTTCCTGAGCTGCCATGGGGCGGATTTCGATTTCCTCGAAGTCCGCAAAGACCCACCGCAGGTCGTCGGGACTGAAAGCGATTCCCGCTTCGAATGTCCCGTCCATGTAGAGCTGTTCGTCGGGAGCTTCGGAGCCCATCCGGCCCCGGGCAAAACAGGCCAGCCCCAGATAGCCGCCGGGCGCTAGGGTGCGCTGCAGCAGTTGCAGGTAGCTGATGCGGCGGTGCGGGGGAAGGTGATGCAGGCAGCCTGAGTCGTAGACCACTCCGTACGTTCCTGAAAGCGCCTCCGTCGGCAGGGCAAAGGCGTCGCCACAGGTAAATGACACCTCCAGCCGCCGGGCTGCGGCACGCTCCCGGCCCCATGCCACGGCCTCGGAGGAGAGGTCCACGGCATCCACCGTGTAACCGTTTTCCGCTAGGAAAAGGGCGTTGCGGCCGGGACCCGAACCGATGTCCAGTACCCTCGTCGGCGCGAACACTTCGTCGTTTACCCACCGTGCCAGATTCTCATCGGGTTTGTCGGCGAAGAACGGGACGGGCCGGGTCCGGTCAGCATAGAACCTGTTCCACCAGGTGCTGCCGGCGTCGTTGGTCCAGCGGACCGAATCACGGCCAAACAGCCCGTCCATCAGCCTCAGGAGATCATCAACGGACCGCAGGCTGCGGTAGATCGGCGGCTCGCTCATAACGCCAGACCCTACCCAAGCGGATCACCCGGGGGAACGGTGTTACCGGGTGGCGAAGTGCAGCCAGACGGCTCCGCCCCAGATGGCACTTGCGGTCAGCGCCAGTGCCAGTTCCGCCAGGATGCCGATGCCCATTGCCTTTAGTGTTGCCACGCTCGAGGACCACGCGGCGGACAGGTCCCGCTTGCGGAGCCATTCACTGAGCAGCAGCCCGGCGGCGAACCCGATGAACAGGCCGACGGCGGGAATGGTGAACATACCGACAATGCCCAGGCCCACCCCGGCCACGATGGAGCGGGTGGGGATCTGCCGCTCCTTGAGCCGGCGTCCCGTGAGGAACGCGCTGGACAGCATGCCGGCGATCAGGAGCACCGCCCCGATCCCGAAGGCCCACCAGCCGGCAGCGCTCTGAACCCCGAGTGCCCAGCCCAGCAGGGCAATGATGATCAGGATGCTGCCCGGAAGCACGGGCACCACAATGCCGGTCAGGCCCACGGCAATTACCAGGGCGGCGGCACTAGTTACAAGAAGGTCGGGATCCATTTCTCCAGTCTTTCATCAGCGGTTCTACCCCGGGCGCATTTGCAGTCCGGGGGTGGTTTCGGCCTGCCGGTTTGGGATCCTGCTGCCGGTTTGGGAAATCCCTCCGCTGCGCAGTGGCAGGGATTTCCCAAACTGGTCGGTTTTTCCCGAACGGTAGCGTTTACGCGATCCGCCGGCCCTGAATCCCCGGCGTGGCGTGTCACACACCCGGCGCGGCCGGGTGGAGTAAATACTAAGGATGCTTATATGGTGGCATCTTCAGCCCGATTCACCGGACGGAAAACAGGAGAGCAGTAAATGAGCACCGAACCAGGGAACACCGCAAAAGCTTCCACACCCGGACGCGGCGCCTCCGACGGCGGCCCCTTCCGGGACCGCACCGAGCGGCCGGCACCCATCGACGACAGCCAGGCTGTTGCCGACGGACACCGGGACGAGAGCACCGCCACCCGGGCAATGGACACCGACGCCGCCACGGCTCCCGCTGCTCCGCTGCAGACCTCCGGCCGCCGATCGGGCAGCCACGCAGCCGAACCGGCAGCGGGCTACCCGGACGAAACCGCCCGGACCGCACCCGTCAGCGATGCCGATGACACCCGTACCCGGGTCGCACCTGTCGCCACGGGTTCCGCCGGTTCCGCCGACCAGGACGGCACCGGCGAACACCGGGGCGCCACTTCGGTTTCCGCCGTCCGGGATCACCGCGACAGCGACGCTGACCGCACGGACCGGCACGCAACCGCCCACGGTACTGCCGATATGCGTAACGACGACGTGCGCAACGACGACCGCGATGTCGTACGGGACCGCGACGCCGACGTCGTGCGCGACCGCGACGGCCGGAACGATGGCCGGGACGCCGTCCACACCCGCGAGGCATCCCTGCCGAACCGCGAGGCGCTGCTTGCCCGGGAGAAGGAACGCTTCGGCGGCTTCAAGTTCGGTGCAGCGTTCTTCGGCTGGCTGACCGCTACGGGAATGGTTGTGCTGCTTTCGGCACTGGCTGCAGCGATCGGCGCGGCCGTGGGTCTTTCGGCTGAAACCAACCTCGGCGCGGCACTGGAATCGGCGGCTGCCAACCAGTCCGCCGGAATCATCGGTGCCATCATCATGCTGCTGGTCCTGCTGCTCGCCTACTTTGCCGGCGGATACGTCGCCGGCCGCATGGCCCGCTTCAACGGCGCCAAGCAGGGCGTGGCTGTCTGGTTGTGGGCACTGGTTGCCGCCGCCGTCGTCATCATCTTGGGCCTGATCTTCGGTAACGACATCCGCAGCATCAGCCAGCTGAACTCCGTGGCACCGCTGCCGGAGGATCTGGAAGGCGTTGACGCCGGAACCTGGATCGCCGTTGCCGCAAGCCTGGTCGTCACCCTGCTGGGTGCCATCCTGGGCGGACTGGCCGGCATGCGCTACCACCGCCGCATCGACCGTGCGGACTTCCGCACGGAGGAGACCACCGTCCGCTAAGGCGCGGATTTCGGTTTCAACGGCCGCTGCCCCGGTTTCCGGGTGCAGCGGCCGTTTTGCATTCGGTGCCTGTTAGGGGCGCAGTGGTTCCCAGCCGGTGGGACGGCTGAGACTCCCGACTAGAGGCCCCACAGGATGTCCCAGCTCCTGGGACGGGTGGTGCTGGTGAGATCCCACCCGCACCAACTGCACCGCCTCGTGGGACCCCCTGCGCACCGCCCTACCGTTCGTTGGAATCCCTACAGTTTGTGGCAATCCCCCCGCCGCGCAGTGCAGGGCTTGTCACGAACCGGAGGGAATCGGTCAGCGCAATCCAGGAAGTGCCCGCATAGCGGCGTTCCAGCTCCTCTGACCGCACAGCATCCCAGCCGGCGGGACCTGTGAGGCCCATGGGATCCCACCGGCACCAGCTGCACCACTTCGTGGGATGCTGTGCGGCTCCAGACTCCGGTTCGTCGGAATCCCTACAGTTGTGGCAATCCCTCCGCCACGCCGTGCAGGGCTTGTCACGAACCGTAGGAAATCGGCAGCGCAGTCCAGGCTGTGCCCGCCTGCTGACCGGCTTAAACACCTGAGGCCCCGCAGATGCGGGGCCTCAGCTCTAGCGGGGGAAACCGCAGCCGTTACGGGGAAGGGGTTCCGCCGTTGACGTTCAGGGTTTCGCCAATCACGTAGCTGGACTCCGGGGACGCCAGGAAGACGTAGGCGGGAGCCAGCTCGGTCGGCTGGCCCGCACGGCCCAGCGGGGTGCTCTGGCCGAACTCGGGCAGGTCTTCCTTATTCTGCCCGTCGGTCGGCTGCAGCGGTGTCCAGAACGGCCCCGGCGCCACGGCGTTGACCCGGATGCCCTTGGGTGCCAGCTGCTGGCCCAGACCCTTGGTGAAGTTGTTGATGGCCGCCTTGGTGCTGGCGTAATCCAGCAGGTTCGGGGACGGCTCGTAGGCCTGGATCGAGGTGGTGTTGATGATGCTCGAGCCGGCCGGCAGATGCTTCAGCGCAGCCTTCGTGACCCGGAAGAACGAGTAGATATTGGTCTTGAAGGTGTGGTCCAGCTGCTCGTCAGAGAGATCTTCAAGGTTGTCCACGGCAATCTGCTTGCCGGCGTTGTTCACCAGGATGTCCAGCCCGCCCAGAGCGGACACGGCATCCTCGACCACCTGGCGGCAGTACTCGGGATCCTTCAGGTCACCGGGAAGCTTCACAAGCTTGCGGCCGGTCTTCTCGACCACCTCGGCAATGTGCTGGGCGTCCGGCTCCTCCTCGGGAAGGTAGGAGATGGCGACGTCGGCACCCTCACGGGCGAAGGCGATGGCCACTGCGGCACCGATGCCGGAGTCACCGCCGGTAATGAGCGCCTTGCGGCCCTCGAGACGACCGGTCCCACGGTAGGTGTCCTCGCCATGGTCCACGTGCGGAGTCATGTCCTTGTCCAGGCCGGGCTCAGGCTGGTCCTGGATGGGCGGCGCGATGGACGGGTAGCGGTCCACGGGGTTCTGGAAGGTGTACTGGTCCGACTTGTTGCCGTTTGTCATAGAAGTTCCCACTTTCGGTAGGTCAGTCCATTCGGGCGGTCCGGCTAGGGCCGCCGTAAAAGGCGGGAGCTCACGCTAAGTAAGCATGCTTATTACCCTATGCCCGATGAGCGGTTCCGCTCAAGTCCGCCGTTCCGCCGCACAAATCGCCGCTGCTCTGGCCCTGCCCACTGCCGGGAGCGCAGACTGCTGCATATCCAACTGCTTGGAAGGGAACATCATGGCTGAGGGAACCCGGAAGCGGATTGTCGTTGGCGTGGACGGCTCGGAGGAGTCGCTGGAAGCGCTTCGCCTGGCCCGGCGGCTGGCGGACCTGCTGGACTGCCGCATTGACGCCATCACGGTGTGGGAGTTTCCGGCAATGCTGGCCACACCGTTTCCCACCACCGAATGGTCGCCCCGGGTGGAAGCCGAGCGGGGCCTGGCCGAGGCGGTGGAAGCCGCCTTCGAAGGTAACGGCACCCCGGAGGGCCTGACCCAGTCGGCGGTGTCCGGGCAGGCCGCCGGGGTGCTGATGGAAGCCAGCCGCGGGGCGGAGATGCTGGTGGTGGGCAACCGCGGGCGCGGTGGGTTTGCCGGCCTGCTGCTTGGCTCCGTCAGCACCACTGTGGCGGCGCACGCCTACTGTCCGGTGCTCATTGCCCGTCCCCACCGGGACTGACGGGGCCGGACCGAAACTACCGGTGGGCCGGAACGCGGCGCAGCAGCACGGCCGCACCGACGGCGGCCAGCACCATGGTGAGCATGCCGATCAGCGACGTGATGTTGACGCCGGAATCGAAGGCGGCCTGCGCGGAATGCAGCAGCGCCGATCCCGCCTCGCCCGGCAGGCCGCGGGCCGCTTCCACCGCTCCGCCGAGGGTTTCCCCGGCCGCGGCGGTCTGTTCGGAGTTGAGTCCGGCCGGAACCTCGACGCCATTGCGGTAGGAAGCGGTCAGGATGCTGCCCAGCACGGCCGTCCCCAGCACGGAGCCGATCTCGTAGGCGGTCTCGGAAATGGCCGAAGCCGATCCGGCGCGGGACGGCGGAACGCTGGCCAGGATCAGGTCATTGGAAATGGTTTCCGCAGCACCCACGCCCACTCCCAGGAACAGGAACGCGATCACCAGTTCCAGCAGGGTCACTGATTCACCGGCAACAAAGACCAGGCCGTAGCCGGCGGCGTTGAACAGCAGGCCGGCCGCAACCACGATCGCCGGGCGGACACGCTTCACCAGGGGCACCACGGCCAGGCCGGCGATGACGGTCAGCACCAGGCCGGGCAGCATGGTCAGGCCGGCTTCGATCGGTGTCTGCCCCACCACCAGCTGCAGGTGCTGGGAGAGGAAGAAGATGAAGCCCACCATGGCGAACAGGCTCAGCAGGTTCGAGGCGATGGAGCCGCTGAAGACCGGGTTCTGGAACAGCCGGACATCGAGCATGGGCTTTTCGCGGGACAGCTGGCGACGGACAAACAGGAAGCCCAGCACCAGGCCGACGGCGATGAACGGCAGGCCGGCCGCGGCGCCGTCGTGCGCAAATTCCTTGATGCCGTAGGTCACGGAGAGCATGGCACCCATAACCAGCACGACGCCGAGCCGGTCGACGGCGCCGGGGCTGGGGTCCTTGGACTCGGGCAGCAGGATGGGGGCGAAGATCAGCAGCGGCAGCAGCACCGGGATGGACAGCAGGAACACCGATCCCCACCAGAAGTGCTCGAGCAGCATGCCGCCCACAATCGGGCCGAGGGCAGCACCGCCGGAGAAACCGGCCGCCCAGATGGCAACGGCAAACCGGCGCTGGGACGGGTCGGTGAAGATATTGCGGATCAGGGACAGTGTGGCCGGCATCAGCATGGCACCGAATACGGCCATCAGGGCACGGGCAACGATCAACAGCGCCGCCGACGGCGCAAACGCAGCCACCAGGGAGAAGACCCCGAAGCCCACACTGCCGATCATCAGCAGGCGCCGCCGGCCGATCCGGTCACCAAGGCTGCCCATCGGCACCAGCAGGCCGGCCAGGACCAGGGCATAGACATCCACAATCCACAGCAGTTCGACGCCGGTGGGCGCCAGCGCCTGCGACAGCGACGGGATGGCAAAGCTGAGGACGTTGTTATCGATGGAAACGAGCAGCACGGGCAGCATCAGGATGACAAGTCCCCACCATTCGCGCGTGCCTGCACGCGTAACTGTGGGATTTTCCTGGACCGCCAGCACAGCGACCTCCTTCTGGAACAACGTTAGGGATTCATCACGGGAAACATACGAATATCTACTGTACCGTCTAGACTGTACGGTGGCGAATCTGCGGCAGTTTCGTCCGCCGATGGCGTAGCGTGAAACCATGCCCAACTCTCGTCCCGCCCGGGACCGCATCCTCGACGCTTACGAGGACCTGCTAATTAACGAAGGCCCGCGAGGTGCCACCCTGGATGCCGTCGTCGCGCGCGCCGAGGTTTCCAAAGGCGGCCTGCTCTATCACTTCAAGAACAAGGAAGCGATGGCCAGCGCGCTGATCGAAAGGCTCCGGGAGCTGGCTGCCACCGATCTGCGGACCATGCGTGAGGACCCTGAAGGCCCTGCACGCTACCTCGTCCGCAGTTCCGTGTATGTGGGCAGCGAGCTGGACCGGGCGTTGATTGCCGTGGTGCGCCTTGCCCAGGCCTCGGATACAGCGGCATCGGACCTGCTGCAGGAGATCCACCGCAGCTGGTTCGACCTGGTCCAGCAGGAGATCGGCGATCCGGCCATTTCCCGGGCGGTTATGCTGCTCGCGGACGGGCTCTACTACAACGAGGGACTGCCCGGCGGCTGGCCGCAGGACACCCGGGACACCCGCTCCCGCTCGGTTCCCGAACTGCTCAAAGTGGTGGACCTGCTCAAGTCCCACGCGCAGCAGGCGCGGGCGTAACCCGCCCCTTCCCCGCGATTGCCCGGCGTGGCAGGGCGGACTCGGCATGTGGCATCTGTCACTCTAGGGGCATGGAAACAAGCACAGCTGACCTGTACGACGAGCGCGGAGACGACCTGGCCTCGGTATCCCTGCAGTTCCAGGACCTGGGCGGGCACATCGGTTTCACCGGACCGGTCCGCACCGTCCGCTGCCTGGAGGACAACGGGCTGGTCAAGTCCCTGCTGAACTCCCCCGGGGAGGGCGCGGTGCTGGTGATCGACGGCGCCGGGTCGCTGAACACCGCATTGATGGGGGACATGATCGCGGCCGCCGCCGTGGAGAACGGCTGGGCCGGCGTCGTCATCAACGGCGCCATCCGCGACCGCGCCGCCGTCGCGAAGCTGCCGCTGGGGGTGAAGGCGCTGGGATCCAACCCGCGCAAGAGCGCCAAGAACTCTGTCGGCGAGATGGATGTGCCCGTAGAGTTCGGCGGCGTCACGTTCCGTCCCGGCGCCGTGCTCTACGCCGACGAGGACGGGATCCTCGTCGAACCCTAGGAGCCCCAATGGCCAACGTCCTGCTGTTCCACCACGCCCTCGGCCTGACGTCCGGCATGGACGCCTTCGCCGAGGTCCTGCGCGAAGCCGGCCACACGGTGACGGTGCCCGATCTCTATGACGGGCGCACCTTCACCGATCTGTCCGACGGGGTGGCCTACGCCCAAGAGATCGGCATGGACACCATCGAAGAACTGGGCGTCAGTATTGCGAACCGGTTTCCGGAGGAAATGGTCTATATCGGCTTCTCCCTCGGCGTGATACCGGCCCAGTGTCTGGCGCAGACCCGCCCCGGTGCCCGTGGCGCGGTGCTGGTCAGCGGCTGCGTGCCGCTTGGCGCCTTCGCTGACACCTGGCCGGCCGATGTGCCGGTGCAGATCCACGGCATGGACGCCGATGAAGAATTCGTCGACAGCGGCGACCTGGACGCGGCGGAAAACCTGGCCGCCACCACACCGAATGCCGAACTGATCCTGTATCCAGGCACCGCGCACCTGTTCGCGGACATCAGCCTGCCTGATTACGACATGGATCACGCGTTTGCCCTGACCCGGATGGTGCTGCAGTTCCTGGACCGGGTGGGCTAGCAGGTCGTCCGGTCCGGGGACCGCAGCACCTACGCAGCGGCACCGACCACCTGCGGGTAGTGCCGCACGGTGAATGGACATGGTCGGCGCAGTCTGCCACCTTTATTTATTGGAAGTGTGGCGGGCATCTCACCGCACCCCAACGACTGCACCACCTCGTAGACCAAGGACGTTCACGATCATGCAAACACAGAACCGGAAATGGGTAGTCATTCTTTGCTGGCTCACCGTCGTTTTCGAGGGTTTCGATCTGGTGGCGCTGGGCGCCTCGATCCCCACCCTTCTGGACACCCAGCACGCCGGCATCAACGCAGCAGGGGCCACCTTCGTCGCAACGATTTCCCTGGTGGGCGTCGGCATCGGCGCAGCCTTGATCGGCCCCATCTCCGACCGCTTCGGCCGCCGGCTTCCGCTGATCATCTGCGTTTTACTCTTCTCCATCTTCACGCTGCTGTTCCCCCTGATGCCGACCGTGGCCACCATGGGCCTCCTGCGCCTCCTGGCCGGTCTGGGCCTGGGCGGCTGCATGCCCATCGCCATCACCGCCATGCAGGAAGCATCCTCCAGTGAGCGCAAGGCTCACTCCAGCACCCTGACCATGACCGGCTACCACGTCGGCGCTGTCGCCGCGTCAGTGGTGGCACTCCTGGTGGGAGCGAACTGGCAGTGGCTCTTCTACGCCGGCGGCATCCTCGGGCTTCTTGCCGTTCCGCTGATGTGGGCGAAGCTGCCGGAAACCTCCCCCGTGGTCAAAGCCGTCAAGGCCGATAAAGCGGCAGCACCCAAAGTCCGGGTTGGTGACCTGCTGAGGAAGCCGTACCTGCGGATCACCCTGGGCCTGTGGGTTGCGGCCTTTATGGGCCTGCTCCTGGTCTACGGACTGAATACGTGGCTGCCGCAGCTGATGCGCCAAGCCGGCTACAACGTGGCGGATTCCCTGGTGCTGCTCCTGGTCCTGAACGTCGGCGCCATTGCCGGCCTGCTCACCGGCGGCCGCGTTGCCGACCGCCGCGGCGTCAAGGGCACCACCATGTTCTGGTTCGCGTCCGCCGCCGTGCTGCTGGTTATCCTGAGCATCCGGATGGAGAACCAGCTGGTGCTCAACGGCGTCGTCCTCGTCACCGGCTTCTTTGTCTTCTGCGCCCAGGTGCTGGTCTACGGCTTCGTCGGCTACCTGTACCCCCGCCACATCGTCGCGTCCGGCATGGGCTTCGTGTCCGCCGTCGGGCGTCTTGGCGCCATCACGGGACCCTGGCTGACGGGCACGCTGGTGGCCGCCGACCTCGCCTACCCCTTCAGCTTCTATGTCTTCGCTGCGGCGGCCGTCCTTGGACTCGTGGCGGTGTCCGTTGTCCCGAAGGCAAAGCGCGGAGCCGACGAGCCCGTGGCGGCACCGGCAGGATAGGAAAGCACCACCATGACGACTGTCCGCAACGCCACCTACGAGCTCCTGCGCAGGCACGGCCTGACCACCATTTTCGGCAATCCCGGATCCAACGAGCTGCCCTTCCTGGCCGCCATGCCGGAGGACTTCCGCTACATCCTCGGACTCCACGAAGGCGTGGTCGCCGGCCTGGCGGACGGTTTCGCGCAGGCGACGCGGCAGCCCGCGCTGGTCAACCTGCACGCGGCCTCCGGGTCGGGCAATGCGATGGGCGCCCTGACGAATGCCTGGTATTCGCATACCCCGCTGGTGATCACGGCCGGCCAGCAGGTCCGCGACACGATCGGCCAGGAGGTGATGCTCTCCAACGTGGAGGCCGCCTCGCTGCCCCGCCCGCTGGTGAAGTGGAGCGCCGAGCCAGCCTCGCCCGGCGACGTCGTCCGCACCATCGGGCAGGCCATCCACACGGCGGCGCTGGATCCGGCCGGTCCCGTGTATGTCTCCATTCCGTACGATGACTGGACGCAGGAGACGGGCGCGGCGGAGGCCCACCTGGCGGACCGCACGGTGGAACAGGCCGGCGAACTCTCCGAGGGCCAGCTCGCGGACCTGGTGGCGGCGCTCAATGCCTCCCGCCGCCCGGTCCTGGTGCTGGGTCCCGACGTCGACTCCGCCCGGGGGAACGCCGACGCCGTCGAACTCGCCGAGCGCCTCGGCGCGCCGGTCTGGGTTGCGCCGTCCGCGTCGCGCTGCCCCTTCCCCACCACGCACAGTGCGTTCCGCGGCGTCCTCCCCGCGTCGGTTGCCGGGATCACCCGCCTGCTGGAAGGCCATGACCTGATCCTGGTCATCGGTGCCCCGGTGTTCCGCTACCACCAGTACGAGCCGGGGAACTACCTGCCGGACGGGACCTCGCTGCTGCACATCAGCTGCGACCCCGGGGAAGCCGCCCGCGCACCCATGGGCCGTGCCTTCGTGGCCGCCATCGGTCCCGCACTGCGCCGCCTGGCGGCAGCAGTGGCACCGCGCGGCATACAGCTCGCGCCGCGTGCGAAGCCGGCCGCGGCACCGGCTGCCCGGGCCGGCGAACCGCTGGCACCCGAAGCCGTTTTCGACCTGGTCAACGAACTGGCCCCCGAGGACGCCGTGTACGTAAACGAAACGACGTCGACGGTCTCCGCATTCTGGGACCGGACGGACATGCGCCATCCCGGGAGCTATTACTTCCCGGCCTCGGGCGGACTCGGCTTCGGCATGCCCGCCGCGGTGGGCGTGCAGCTGGCGGATCCTACGCGCCGGGTGGTCGCGTTCATCGGCGACGGGTCGGCCAACTACGGCATCACGGCTCTCTGGACAGCCGCGCAATACGGGATTCCGGCGGTGTTCATCATCCTGAACAACGGCACCTACGGGGCGCTCCGCGGGTTCGCGGCAAAACTCAATGCCCTGGACGCTCCCGGGCTGGACGTGCCCGGCATTGACTTCGTCTCGATTGCCGCCGGATACGGGGTGGACGCCGGCCGGGCGGAAACCCTGGACGAGCTCCGTGCCCTGTTCACCAAGGCGCTGGGCTCGGACGCGCCCACCCTGATCGAAGTCCCCATCACCACGGTTTCCCCGTTCTGACCAAGCGGGAGAACGCGTTGACCGGAGGTGCTGTGGCTAGGTTCTAGGCGTTCCAGAGTCCGTAGGAGTCCGCCAACGAGGAGATTTTCTGCGCACGGGCCAGGCGCGGCAGGTAGGAGCCGTCACCCACCACGGCGCCGGCGGCGTGTGCCTCCAGCAGTTCATGGGCCCACATGATTTCGGATCCGCTCGGGGAAAGTCCCTGGTTGATGAAGTCCGTGGCCTCGGGCATCAGGCACAGCTTGCCGGTCATACCCATGCTCTGGGTCACCTTGCAGGCTTCCAGCAGCTTGTCCCCCAGGGCGCCGACGGTGGGACCGTCGATCGGGCCGGGCAGCTGGCCGACGCGGGAGGCGACCACCAGCTTGGAGCGGGCGTAGGCCAGGGCCATGGGATCGTCCGAAGCACCGGTGTCGCGGCGGAAGTCGCCGACGCCGAACGCGAGCCGGAATGTGCCCGGGGCGCTGGCAATGGCGGTGGCGTTTTCAATGCCGAGGGCGGATTCGACCAGGGCAAGCACCGGGGTTCCCGCCTGCAGACGCATGGCGGTGTGGGTGACTTGTTCGGGCTTTTCCGTCATCGCCAGCATGACGCCGCGCAGGCCCGGCGCCTTGGAAAGGGCAGCGAGGTCATCGGCCCAGTAGTCGGTCTCGATGCCGTTGACGCGCACCCAGGCGGTCATACCGGTGGAGAGCGCTTCGACCACGCGTTCGCGGGCTTCGGCCTTGCCTTCCGCGGGAACGGCGTCTTCCATGTCGAAGACCACCGAATCAGCCTCGGACGCCAGCGCCGGTGCAAAATTCGCTTCATCTGCGGCGGAAGCCAGCAGCCAGGAACGGGACAGTTTTGCGGGAAGGGCAGCGGCGCGGCTGTTTCGGAAAGGGGCCATAAGTAGACATTACTTTCACGGCTGGCGGTTCCGAAAATGCGACGGGCGTCATGTGGCTACCGTCACCTGTGTAAGGGGCACGGATGCCGGTTACCCCTCGCCCCGGTGCAGCAACGGGTCATGCGTCCAGCAGTCCTTCGAGCCGGAGAATGGCGGTGTCGCGCAGCTGGGCGGCGGCCTCTTCCCGGGGTGGGAGCTGCGTTTCGGTGCCGGCGGACTGGTCCCCAGGGTGCGGATGGTGGGCGAGGGCAGCGTCAATCTCCGCCTCGGTGAAGTCCGGGGCGGCGAGTTCGGCGAAGCTCAGCAACTCCCCTGCCGTGGTGAAGGGGCGGGCAGCGGCCACCTCGTTGTACCAGCGGGGAATGTCCGCGCAGGGGCGCAGCATCGCCTCCGCGTCCCGCCGGGAAGCGGTATTGAACGCGGTAAGGAAATCCGGTGCGTCCGTCGGCACGTCTTCAAAAGGCACGGGTGGGTCAGCTTTCGGTCGGAACTCGTCCGCAGCCGGCGCTGGATACCCTTGACCGACGCCGGCGGGAGTTGATGATGTTTTGGTCAGTCTGTGCACCCGTGTGATGCCTGTCAAGGAACTTCCCACCACTCCGCCTCCGGGGTTTGTGTTTCCCAGCAGTCGACATCTGCCCCAACGAGAATGCGGCCGGCGCCCGCGCCTGGCCCGGCTTCCCCCAGCTGATCATCGCTCCCCTCCCTGCGAGCCTGATCTTCCGCCGGCAGTGGACTCAGCCGCGCGACTCTTCGAAAATGGGAACTCAGCAACCGGAGTAAGGCGCTGATGAAGTCATGCCGGACCGAACAGGGAGTTTCCGGGCACCCAATCTGCCTTTTGCCAGCCTCGCTTGCCTCTGGACGGCGTGCGCTTTGGGGGTGCTGCACGCCGGGTTCAGCCTGTACTGGGCGCTGGGTGGCCCCTGGCTGCTGGATACCGTCGGCCGGTGGGCCGTGCAGGAATCCACCGAATCCCCTGTGCGGACCGGTCTGCTGCTCGGCTTCGTGGCCCTGCTCAAGGCCGCTGCCGCCGTGATTCCGACGGCGGCAGCGTACGGCCGGATCCGATGGCCGGGCCTATGGCGGGCGGTGAGCTGGGTGGGCGCTGCGGTGCTGGTGCTTTACGGCGGGGCGAATACGGTGGTCAGCAATGCCGTTCTTGCCGGGCTGATCCGTCCAGCTGCGGGATATGACCGCACGGCGACGATTGGGCATGCCTGGCTCTGGGACCCGTTGTTCCTGCTGTGGGGTGTGGCGCTGCTGGGCTATCTGATGCTCTCCCATTCCGGACGGCGGAAACACCTGGAAGGCCCCAGATGAGGGGCAACCTGATCTTCTACGAATCCCTCCGGTTTGTCGGAATCCGTCCAGTTTGGGAAATCCCTGCCACTGCGCAGCGGAGGAATTTCCCAAATTGGAGGGGTTTTCCCAAACCGTGCGGTTTTCCACACCGGCGTCCTGCGGCGGGATGCGCCTGAGCTAACCAGCCGCTGAACCCCGTAGGGTCCGCACCACCCCGCCGATCCTCCCCTGAACGTCCCCGGACAGGGACCGCAGCGGGGCCGGTAGGTTCTCCCTCGGCAGCAGGCCCATTTCCGCCGCCAGCGCGGAGGTCACGCGCAGGCCGCCGAACTGCCGGAACAGTTCCCAGACCGGTGCCAGCTGCGCCGACAAATGCCGGGCAGTCTCGGCGTCGCCGGACTGCGCCGCCCGGGTGATGGCGAGCGCCAGGTCCGGCAGGGTGCCGCCCAGCACGCTGAACCACACGTCCGCGCCGGCGAGCAGTGCAGGGGCGGCAAACTCGTCACCGCTGACCCCCAGAGCCATCCGGCCTGGCAGCGCGGCCCGCACCTCACGGATGCGCTGGTCCGCTTCGTCAACGGGGCGGGGCGGGATCTTCACGGCCTCCACATGCGGAAGGGCACCGAGCCGGGCATAGAACTCGTTTGTAAAAGAGAACCGGGTGGTGGTCGGATTGTCATAAATGCAGATCGGCACCGAACTGGCAGCCGACACGGCCTCGAACAGTCCGGCCACTTCGTCCTCCGTCAGCGGCTGGTAGGACACCGGAGCAAGCAGCAGTCCGGCGGCACCAGCGTTCTGGGCATCCTCCGCTCCGCGCAGGACATCCGAGGTCCGCAGGGCTCCGATCCCCACGATCACCGGCACCGTCCCGGCCGCCTGCACCGCGGCCGCTGCCACCCGGCGTCGTTCCTCCCGGGACAAATAGGCGTAACTGCCGGTGGAGCCCAAGGCGCCGATGGAATCCACCCCAGCCTTCACCGCACGGTGGACCAGCCCGGTGAACAGGTCCAAATCGACGGCGTCGTTGATAACAGGCGTCAGGGGAAAGGCGGACATACCGGTGAACACGGGACCTCGCTTCAGCATCGGGTAACTGACCGGTCCAGCAGATCACGCGGCCCCGCCGACCTCGCGGTGGCGCGCCGTTGTCCGGCAGGCCCGGCCAGCACCAAGGCCCCAAGCACCACGGCGGCACCCAGGCACTGTCCCGGACTGAGAACCTGCCCGGCAAGCAGCCAGCCGGCGGCGGCCGCAACCACCGGGCTGAGCAGCCCGAGCAGCCCCGCACTGGAAGCGGGAAGCCGGTGGAGACCGCGGAACCAGAGGCAGTAAGCCAGTGCAGTGCCGATCAGGCTGAGGTAGGCGTATCCGGCGAGGTTGATGCCGGTCAGTGCGGGCGGCGGCCCCTCCACCAGCAGGGCCACCGGCAGCAGGAACAATCCACCGGCCACCAGCTGCCAGGAGGTGGCAGCCAGCAGCGTGTCAGGCGTGCCCCACTTCTTGGTCAGGACCACCCCGGCCGCCATGGCCACCGCTCCCCCAAGCGCGGCGGCCACACCCAGGGCATCCAGCCGCGCCTGCGCCTGCAGCACCAGCAGCCCGACGCCGGCCAGCCCGGCCACGCCTGCCGCCAACCTGCGTCCCGTCAGGCGTTCGCCGATCCACCGCGAGGCAAACAAAGCCACCAGCAACGGCTGGACCGCGCCCACGGTGGCGGCCACCCCGCCGGGCAGCCGGTAAGCAGCCACAAACAGCAGGGCGAAGAACAGGCCGATGTTCAACATCCCCAGCACCGCCGAGCGCCACCACCATCCGCCGCGCGGCAGCCGACGGACCAGCAGGAACAGCAGCAGCCCTGCCGGCAGCGAGCGCAGTAATGCGGCCAGCAGCGGCCGGTCCGGCGGCAGCAGCTCCGCGGCCACGATGTACGTGGTTCCCCAGACGATCGGCGCAAGGGCCGTCGTCGCGGTCAGGATCAGATGTTTGCTAAGCACTTAGCTAACATAGCTAAGTGCTTAGTTAATTGCTAGGGTGCATTCCATGAACGATCACGTGGGTACGGTTCTTGAGCAGTGGGCGGCGGAACGGCCGGACCTGGATGTGTCTCCCATGGCCGTCGTCGGCCGGCTGTCCCGGGTGGCCCGCAGGTTCGATGAACAGTTGGCGGCAACCTTCGCGAAGCACGGCCTGGATGCGGCGTCCTTCGACGTGCTGGCCACGCTCCGGCGCTCCGGCGCTCCGTACACGCTCAGCCCCAAGGACCTCACCGCAAGTTCCATGGTCACCTCCAGCGCCATCGCGCAGCGGTTGAATCGGCTGGAGGCGCAGGGATATGTGCTGCGCGCCCCGAGTTCCGAGGATCGGCGGGGCAAGCAGGTGACCCTGACCGACGCCGGCCGGACCGCCGTCGACGCCGCCCTTCCGGACCATGTGGCCACCGAACACCGGCTGCTGGCAATCCTGGACGGGAGCGAGCGGAAGGTGTTGGCGGCACTGCTGGCCAAGCTGGAAGCTTGACGGTCTGCTTCCGCCTGCGGGACGGCTCTATGACGTCTGCATATGCCGGTGTCCGCCGTTGCGGCGGGCAGCGGTTAGACTCTGCGCAAGAGACCCTGTGGGAGGCCCACGGCGGTGCCCTGCCGGGCCGTCGGCTGCCGCACAGGCCCGTGGAATACCGTCACGATGCTGGAAGAAGTACAGATGCCCGGATTCACCCCTACACCGCCCCCGGCCCGCCGTCCGGGACAGGCCCCGCCTGCCGCGCCGGGGGCCTGGACCACGCCCGAGTCACAGCTGCCGTCGCTGCCCGTCCGCACCACCCTCCCGTCGGCACCGGGCAGCCCTTCCGCGCAAAACGTGCGCCGGGTAGACATCCTCCGCGACGACCCGGCGAAGGCGGATGTCCGGGCCCTGCTCGCCGAGAACCGCGATCTGCTGTATCCCGGTCCGGGATCGGGAGCTGCCGGCCTTACCCCGCCGTTCCTGAAGGATTCCTCGGTGACCTTCTGGACCGTGCGCGAGGGCGGCATCCTGCTGGGATGTGGTGCCTTGAAGGAACTTCCGGGTGTGCCCGGGGGCGTGGCTGGCGAGTACGGGGAGATCACCTCCATGCGCACGACGGCGGCCGCCCGGGGATTCGGAGTGGGCAAGCTGCTCCTGCAGCAGATCATCACGAACGCCCGGGCGCGCGGTTATGTGGCCCTGCTGCTGGAAACCGGAACACAGGAGTTTTTCGCCTCCTCCCGGCGCCTGTACCAGCGGCACGGATTTGTTCCCTGTGCACCGTTCGGGGATTACCGGGCCGATCCCCGCAGCGTCTTTATGCGCCTTGATCTGCAGGCCCCCGCCGTCCCGGCCGATGCGGGCACGCCGGACCCGGCCCCGGCCGGCGCCGACCCCGACACCCCCACCCCCACGCCGGCCCGTCCTCCGCTGTCCCCGCCCGGCACGCTGACCGCTATCCTGGCCGCACAGCGCGCACTGGCCTCCAAGCCACTGAAGCGCTGACGGTCCGGGCGTGCTGCCGGACCCGCAGCCGGACGCGTAGCCCGGCCGCGGGGCCGGGCGGGCTGCCGGACACGCATCCCGGGGGCGGGACCTCCGCCCTCTAAACTGGCAGGCATGGCACTCTCCACGGCGGACCCGGCGTCCCGCACCCGCACCCGGATCCTCTGGCTCACGCTCGGCTTGCCAGTGGCCCTGGTCCTGGTGGTCCTCGGCGCGCAGATCCACGGCCTCGACTTCACGGTCTATCGCGAAGGTGCCCGCGCCTTCCTGGGCCTGAGCGGACACCAGCTGTACGACCCGAGCCTGGTGCAGACCGATACCCGCGGCCTGCCGTTCACCTATCCACCCTTCGCCGCGCTGCTCCTGACCCCGTTCGCTGTCCTGCCCGCAGCTCTGGGGCTGGTCCTGCTGACGGCAACGTCCCTGGCCTGCCTGGTACTGACCGCCTTCCTCGTTGCCCGCTACCTGCAGGAGAACAAGGTTCTGCCCGCCCGGCTGCACACGGTCCTCGGTGGGAACGCGGGGGTCGCCGTCCTCGCCACCCTGCTGATCGGGGTACTCGGGCCGTGGCGCGAGGGGTTGGGCTTCGGCCAGATCAACCCGATGCTGATGCTCCTGATCGTGGCGGACCTGCTCCGGCCGGCGTCGTCGAAGGTGCCGCGCGGCATCCTGATCGGGCTCGCCGCGGGCATCAAGCTCACGCCGCTGGCCTTCGGCCTGATTTTCCTGGTCCGCCGTGACTGGCGGGCCATCCTGACCATGGGTGCCACCTTCGCCGCCACGGTCGCCGTCGGCTGGCTGGCCTCACCTGCCCAGTCCCGCACGTTCTGGCTCGATTCCCTCTTTGACTCCACCCGCGTCGGCGACACCACGGACATGTACAACGTGTCGCTGAATTCGTTCATCGCGCATCTGGGCACCCCCGAGGCGCTGCAGCGTCCGCTGTGGCTGCTGGCCTCGGCCGCCGTCGTCGTGCTGGGCTTTTTGGCCATCCGCCGCTCGGACGCGCGCGGCGACACGCTGGCCGCCGTCAGCGCGAATGCCGTGGTGATGCTCGCGATCTCCCCGATTTCCTGGTTCCACCACTGGGTCTGGATCGCGCTGGTGCTGCCGGCGCTGTGGGTCGCGGTACGACGGCGGCGGGCCGGGGTGCGTGCCGGTGGCATCGCGCTGCTGGTGGTGATGATGCCGGCGTTTATGCTCTCCTCGGTCACCGTCACGATGATGCTCACCGGCACTGTGAACGGCCAGGGTCCGGTGGCACTGGAGCTGTTCACCAGCCTGGGTGTGCTGCTGCCGGTGGCGGCACTGGTTTACCTGCTGGCCGCCCCGGTGTCCGCGGAGGGCTCACCGGCGTCGGCAGCAGACATGCCCGTCCAGCCCAGCGCGAAGTAGACCTCCGGCACGCCGGCATACTGCCGGTCCAGCCTGGGAACGCGTTCCAGTCCAGCGGCCTGCGCGGTCCGCTGGGACACGATGTTGGAGGCGGTGATCCGGGCCAGCACCGGAAGCTCCGGCAGCAGCTCCCGTCCGCGGCGGACGGCTTCGATGGCCCCTTCCTTGGCGTAGCCCCTGCCCCAGACGGCGGGGTCGTAGCGGTAGTACAGGTTCAGGATCTCCCGGTCATCCACCAGGGCCCGCTGCAGTCCGGTGAACCCGATGACCGTGTCCGGCTGACCGCGTTCGGCCACCGCCCAGTAGCCGAAACCCTCGCGCTCCCAGTGGGCGAGGAAAGCCTGCAGGGTCTTCGCCGCCGCGTCACCGGTGGGAGGTTCGGGGTTGTGCAGGTTGGTCCGGGGGTCAACATGGATCCGGATGGCGGCATCGTGATCGGTGTTTTCGAGGCGGCGCAGCAGCAGGTGCTCGGTAGCTGCTGGGGTCCAGTCGCTCGGGTCTTGGCGCATGCGCCCATCCTAGGCGGGGACGCCCCCAGATCAGTTCCACAGCTTGCCATGGGGAGCGGGGTATTCTTCCTGCATGACAATTCCCGGGGGCCACGAATCCGACGACCGATCAAGTGACGCCATCATGTATTTCTGTGGTGCGGTTGCCCTGCTGATGTTCTCGATACTCGCGTTCGGCAACGCTTCGGAATGGTTCGACTACGCCTCCGGCGCCATCTGCCTCGGTCTCGCTGCCGTACTTGGTTACCGGGGATTCCGCTCGGGAGCGGTCTGAGCCGGACATACCCGCAAGAAACCGCACCTTCCCTTTCTCGCGTGGTCCGTCGCGGACCAGCATTAGTCCAGTACCTCCGCAACGTGACGCAGCCACCGGGCGACGACGGCCAGCTCCTGGGCGCTGAACCCGTCGGCGATCTTCCCGTTCAGCTCGCCCAGCGCGGACTGTACGACGCCGAGCGCGGCCTTCCCGTCGGCGGTCAGGTTCACCCGGATGGTCCGGCGGTCGGCCGGATCCGGTGCCCGGGTGAGAAGCCCGGCCTTTTCCAGCCGGGCCAGCAGCCCGCTGAGCCCCGCCGGCGAGGCGTCCACCGCTTCGGCCACCTCACCGGTACTCGCGCCGGGACGGGTGGCCAGATACAGCAGCACCCCCGCGGCCGGTGCACTCAGTCCGCGGTCCTCGCCCCGGCGTCCGATCCAGCGGCGCAGCCGGCGTTCGGCGGTCAGCGTCAGGAAGATCAGCCGCGGCGGGCGCCGCGATCCGGCGCCGTCCGTCCCGCCGCCGTCCCGCATCACGGCTGGTTCGCGATCCGCCCGTCCAGCCACGCCAGCACCTGCGGCCAGAGGGTGTCTCGGACCCCGCGCCGGAAGAAGCCCATGTGCCCGATCGCGGGCACCCCGGCGTCGTCGGGCGTGTAGGTGCGCCGCTCCAGCGGGGCGTTGGTGAGCCGGCTGTAGATGGCGTTGATCTGTCCCGGGGTGGCCCAGAGGTCGTCGCTGAAGCCGATGGACAGCACCTCGGCCTTGACCCCGGCGGCGCGTTCGGCGGCGTCCATGCTCGGATCGTCGAAGAAGTAATTCGGTCGGCGGGACCAGGAGCTCCACTCGAGCATGGCACCGCCGGGCATGTCCTCGCCCAGCCCCATTTTCCGGCCGGGCACAACGCCGAGCAGCCGGCCGGTGAGCGGGCCGAGGACCCGCAGGACCAGTCCCACGCGCACCCGTTCCTTCGGATCCTGGATGGTCTTGGTGACGCCGGCGTGCGAGGCCACGGCCACGAACCCCAGCAGCCCGTCGGTGCCGTTGTTCAGGGCCATCGCGTGGCCGCCGATGCTGTGCCCGACGGCGAGCCGCGGCAGGTCCGGGAACCGCTCGGCCATCCAGCCCGCGGCGGCCGGAACGTCCTGGCTCATCCAGTCGCGCATCCGCAGCTTCCGGTTGGCCCTCGGGCTGCCGGACGCACCGGTCCCCCGGTAGTCGTAGGTCAGCACCGCGTAGCCGTTTTCTGCCAGGTATTCACTGAAGCCGGTATAGAGCCGTTCGGCCACAGCTGTCGCGGGATGGACCACGACGGCGGCGCGGGGCGCGGCGTCGGCCGGCAGACGCAGGGTGCCGGCGAGCGCTCCACCGGCAGGGACGGGGATGCTGATCCGTTCGGATGTGACTGCTGCCACACTGTTATTTCGCATGCGAAGTAATCTACACGGGACAGTGGGTTTCGGATACCCCGGGCTCTGGGCTTAGGGGAATCGAACCCCTGACCTTTCGGATCCAGCGTTAGTGTGCCGAATCGCGAAACGGTGAAGTCCTAGACCACCACGAGCTCCGTTTTCTCAGGCCCATGGTCGGCCATCGCGACGCTCTGGATCGCCGGGTTGTCGTACGTGTTCCAGTAATAGGTCATCGTCCGGGAGGAGAAGAGCCCGGTGTAGGTGGTTATTTCGAACTCGCCCGAGCCCATGGCCGCACTGCCATCCACCATCGAGACCCCCTGCAGAGTGTGGAAGGCTCGGGTGACATTCTCCTCTTCGGTGGTCTTCGGCGGGTAGTGCGCGTGGACGTAGGCCGCACGGACAAACCGGGACGGCGAGTAGTAGTCGCCAGGGATCCCCCGCATGAACGACCCGGAGCCGAACGGGGTCAGATGCGCCTGGTTGAGCACCACCTCCTCCGGGAAGTCTGGGGAGGTATTGAGGTAGTTGCGCAGGTTCTCGTGGTGCCAGCCGAAGCCGGGCTGGTTGGCCAGGACATCGACGTCGTCGTGGAAGACGTGCATGCCGTCGCTCGTGTACTCCACGACGATGGAGCGCGTTGAGTCGCCTATCAGCCAGTGCAACAGTGAGCTCGGATACTGCTCGTTGATGGGCCGATCCACAATGACAACGTTGTCCAGAGCTGCCTCGACCTCGTCGACTGTGGCGAACTGGGATGCCACCCAGAGCGGAAACTCGAAGGCGGCGACGTTCGTCGCGCCGTCGACCGGTGCCGGCGCGTACTCCGCGTACCCCGGAAAGTTGAGGCCGCCGACGGCCAGGCCTGCGTCATTGCCGCAGTCAAAGTACAGCGGCGTGTCTTCCTGAACGATGCCCATGCCGATGACGGCATGCTCGATCTTCGGCACCGCCCCGAAGGGCGACTTGGTGGCGTACCCGGTGGGCGTCACCACCACCCGCTCCCCGAAATCAGACGTCCAATCGAGATTCCGGGCGAAATAGAGGTTGCCGCTGCCGTCCGAGAACCTGATGCCTGTGCACATGTTGATGCTCCCTTTTTTGGCGAAGCCCAAACGGCGGTTCGCCTGGTCGGTGGGGTTACGCCGGAGAACCTGCCGAGGAGTTGCGGAGCTGGTCGCCCGGCCCGCAACCGTTCTACGTTTTCAGGGTAGGCCCGGACCCCGGGCCAGCGGCAGGTTCCCCGCGGAACTTGGTCCCGAATCCGTGCAGGTTCATAGTGCGGGATGGTCCGGGGACTCTATAAAGGGACCCATGGCCAACCCGCCCGATAAACCGCTGGCAGTCTCCCTCCCCTTCACCGGGAAATGGAAGGTGCAGAACAGTCCCCTGCGCCGGGTGCCCAGCCACGGCACGCATCTGCTCGCCACCACCTACGCCATCGACTTCGTAGGTGTGGACGACGCCGGCCGGACGGCACCCACCGTCAGCTGGCGCACCGCATTAAGCACCGAGCCACCGGAGCTGTTCTTCGCCTTCGGCCGCCCGATCCTTGCTCCGGTTAGCGGGAAGGTAGTGACTGTGCACGACGGCGAAACGGACCACGAGGCCCGCCGCTCGCAGCTGGCCCTCGTGCCTTACATGCTGGGCCAGCAGGGCCGGCTGCGGCAGGGAGCCGGTGCGATTGCCGGAAACTACGTCCTCATTGCCATGCCCGACGGCGGGGCGGTGGTTGGGGTGATGCACCTGCGGTCCGGCTCCATCCGGGTTTCCACCGGGCAGCATGTTCAAGAGGGCCAGCACCTCGGGGACTGCGGAAATTCGGGCAACTCCACGCAGCCGCACGTGCATGTGCAGGCCATGGACGGGCCCGACCCGTGGACCGCCCGCGGGTTGCCGTTGGTGTTCCGGTCCTTCGGCGAGAAACCCGCCCGTGGCAGCACGTTCCTTCGCCGCGAGAATGCGCTGCCGCAGGAGGCCTCGACGGTGGAGGCGCCCTGACCGCTTGAGGGCCCGTGGACACCTCCGAGGCTGGAGCCGGTCGCGTCCGGGGGGCAGCACCGGGCGCAGCACAGCATCCCACCGGGTGGTGCGGATGTTATCTAAAGGGATCCCAGCAGCCCCACCAGCACCACTCCGTGGGACGCCCTGCGGACGACGGCGGCTGGGCGAATCGAAAGTGCAGAACTTACCGATTTTCGGACGGAAAACGGTAAGTACTGCACTTTCGATTACCGGGGACGCCCTTCATCGCGAAAACAGCTACGGCCCGGGCCCCAACCGGCGGCACCGGAAGGTGCAGCCACGGAAATCCGCGTCAGTAACCCGCCCGGGCGCCGTCGTCCGCAGGTGAAATGTACTTCGCAGCCAAGGCTTCGCTGCCCCGGGCCAGGAGTGCGACGTCGGCCCCCACCAGAATGAAGTCAACCCCGGCGTCGATATAGCGGCGGGCAGTGGCCTCGGCGAACGCATTGACACCCACGGGCTTCCCGGCCGCCTTGACCGCGGCGATGCAGTGCTCGACGGCCGCAATCACGTCGGGATGCTCCTGCTGGCCGAGGTATCCCATGGACGCGGCGAGGTCCGCCGGGCCGAGGAACAGCCCGTCCACGCCGTCGACGGCGGCAATCGCCTCAACGTTCTCGACGGCGGCGGCAGTCTCGATCTGCACCAGCAGCGTCACGGACTCCGCGGCATTCTCGAGGTACCCCTCGATCCGGTTCCAGCGCGAGGCGCGGGCCAGGGCACTGCCCACCCCGCGGATGCCCTGCGGCGGATAGCGCACGGCACTGACCAGCTCGGCGGCCTGTTCCGGGGTGTCCACCATGGGGATCAGCAGGTTCTGCGCACCCAGGTCCAGGTACTGCTTGAGCAGCACCGCGTCCCCGGACGGCGGACGGACCACCGCGGTGACGGGATAGCCGTGCACGGCCTGCAGCTGCGCCAGCAGGGATTCGATCCCGTTGGGGCTGTGTTCGGCGTCGATCAGCAGCCAGTCCAGGCCGGAGCCGGCGCAGATTTCGGCGACCAGCGGGCTGCCGGAGCAGACCCACATCCCGGTCTGCCGGCCGCCGCCGGCCAGCCGGGCGGCAAAGGTGTCCTCTAGTCGAAGCGGCATGTGATGGTTCCCAACGGTCCGTAGTCGGCAAAAACGGTATCGCCCTTGTAGACCCACATCGGGCGGGTGAAGGAGCCGGCGAGGATGATTTCCCCGGCCCCCAGCGAGGTGCCATGCACGGCGAGCTTGTTCGCCAGCCAGTACACGCCGGCGGCGGGATGGTTCAGCACCCCGGCCGCGACGCCGGTTTCCTCTATTCCCTGGTTCCGGTAGAGCAGCGCCGAGACCCAGCGCAGGTCGACGTCGGCCGGTCGCACCGGGTTCCCGCCCACCACCATGGCGCCCATCGCCGCGTTGTCGGCGATGGTGTCCACGATGGTCCGGCCCTCCATCTCGATCCGCGAGTCCAGGATTTCCAGCGCAGGCACCACATAGTCCGTGGCGTCCAGGACGTCGAACAGCGTGCAGTTCGGCCCGGAGAGCGGCTTGCCCAGCACGAACGCCAGCTCCACCTCCACGCGGGGATGCGTGTAGCGGTCCCACTCCAGGGTGCAGCCGTTTTCCAGCACCATGTCGTCGAGGATGACGCCATAGTCGGGTTCGGTGATGCCGGTGGCGGCCTGCATGGCCTTGGAGGTGAGGCCGATCTTGTGCCCGGCCAGGGACCGGCCGGAGGCGATCATCCGTTCCCGCCACAGGTTCTGCACGGCATAGGAGTCGTCAATGGTCATGTCCGGATAGCGCGCGGTCAGGCGCGGCACCGGCGTGCGGGTGCGTTGGGCTTCGAGCAGCTCATCGGCCACCGCCCGGAGGGTCTGTTGATCTAGCACGGCGGTTACTTTCTGTTCGTGGTGCGCGGGTACGACGACGGCGGGGGCTGGCTTCGGCCCCGCCGTCGGGCGGTCTGGGGTCAGACGGTCTAGAGCTGGGTGCCGATCTTGAAGCCCTTGGCGGGCTCACCCGCGGAGCTGCCGCCGTCGTCGTCGGGACGGGTGTAGGAGAACCCGTCCGCGCCGATGGTGACCGCCATTTCGGAGGTTTCGGTGCGGGTGGTGAGTGGCTGCGGGTTGCCGTCCAGATCCAGGACCAGGGAGGCCTCGGTGTACCAGGAGGGGACCACGGGGTTGCCCCACCAGTCGCGGCGCTGGTTGTCGTGGACGTCCCAGGTGATGGTGGGGTTGTCCGGATCGCCGGTGTAGTAGTCCTGCGTGTAGATCTCGATGCGGTGGTCGTCGGGATCGAGGATGTAGAGGTAGAAGGCGTTGGAGACGCCGTGCCGGCCGGGGCCGCGCTCGATCCGGTCGGAGATGCGCAGGGCGCCCATCTTGTCGCAGATCTGGATGATGTTGTGCTTTTCATGCGTCGCGAAGGCCATGTGGTGCATGCGCGGGCCGTCGCCGCCGGTCAGGGCGGTGTCGTGCACGGTCTGCTTGCGGTGCATCCAGGCGGCGTAGGTGACGCCGTCGGAATCCTTGATGTCCTCGGAGACGCGGAAGCCCAGGTCTTCCAGGTAGGCGCGGCCGCGGGGCACATCCGGGGTGACCTGGTTGAAGTGGTCCAGGCGGACGAGTTCCCCGGCGGAGTAGAGGTCGTAGCGCTGGGTGAGGCGTTCCACGTGCTCGGTTTCGTAGAAGAACTCGTAGGGGAAGCCCAGCGGGTCCTCCACGCGCACGGAGTCGCCGATGCCCTTGGTGAAGCCGTCCTTCCGGCGTTCGGTGCGGCAGCCCAGTTCCTTGTAGTACGCCTCGGCCACGTCCACGTCCTCGGGGGTGCGGACGCGGTAGGCCAGTGCGGCGACGGCGGCCACCGGGCCCTTGCGCAGCACCAGGTTGTGGTGGATGAACTCCTCGAGGGAGCGCAGGTAGATCGCGTTCTCGTCCTCTTCGGTGACGTGCAGGCCGAGGACGTCCACGTAGAACTTCCGGGACCGTTCCAGGTCGGTGACCACCAGGTCGGTGTAGGCGCAGCGGACAATGTCCGGCGGGGCGATGCTGGGCGTGGGAATGCGGTTTTCAATGTCCATGGTTTTGCTCCTTTGCAAAAGGCGGGGGAAGTGTCGGGGAGGTTTTAGCCGTCGACCTTGGCGGCGTCGTCGGTCCCGAACTTGGGGGTGTGGACCTTACCCAGGGTGATGTGGACGGCCTGCTGGTCGGTGTAGAAGTCGATGGAGCGGTAGCCGCCCTCGTGGCCCAGGCCGGAGGCCTTCACGCCGCCGAACGGGGTGCGCAGGTCGCGGACGTTGTGGCTGTTGAGCCAGACCATGCCGGCCTCGGTGTTCTGCGCGAAGTTGTGCGCGCGGGTCAGGTCGGAGGTCCAGATGTAGGCGGCCAGCCCGTACTTGGTGTTGTTGGCCAGTTCCAGGGCTTCGGTTTCGGTGTCGAAGGGGGTGATGGCGACGACGGGGCCGAAGATTTCCTCCTGGAAGATCAGGGCGTCGGGGGCGACGTCGGCGAAGACGGTGGGCGCGATGTAGTTGCCCTCTTCGAGGCCTTCGGGGCGTCCGCCGCCGGCGAGCAGGCGGCCTTCGGACTTGCCGATCTCCACGTAGGAGGCGACCTTCTCGAAGTGTTCGGGGTGCACGAGCGCACCGACCTGGGTCTTCGGATCATGCGGGTCGCCGACGACGATGGTCTTGGCGCGGGCGGCGAAGCGCTCGCAGAACTCGTCGTAGACCGGGCGTTCGACCAGGATGCGGGAGCCGGCGGTGCAGCGTTCGCCGTTGAGGGAGAAGACGCCGAACAGGGCGGAGTCGATCGCGGCGTCCAGGTCGGCGTCGGCGAAGATGACACAGGGGCTCTTGCCGCCGAGTTCCATGGACAGGCCCTTCAGGTTTTCCGCGGCGTTGCGGAAGATGGTCTGCCCGGTGGTGGTTTCGCCGGTGAAGGAGATCAGCGGGACCTGCGGGTGCTTCACGAGGGCGTCGCCGGCTTCCTCGCCCAGGCCGTTGACCAGGTTGAAGACCCCGGCCGGGACGCTGGCGTCGGTGAAGATGTCCGCCCAGAGCGAGGCGGAGAGCGGGGTGAATTCGGCCGGCTTGAGCACCACGGTGTTGCCGGTGGCCAGGGCCGGGGCGAGCTTCCAGGATTCGAGCATAAACGGGGTGTTCCACGGGGTAATGAGCCCGGCAACGCCGATCGGTTTGCGGTTCACGTAGTTGATCTGACTGCCGGGGACCTTCATGGCGTCATCGAACTGGGCGACGATCAGGTCCGCGAAGAAGCGGAAGTTCTCCGCGGCGCGCAGGGCCTGGCCCTTGGCCTGGGTGATGGGCAGGCCGGTGTCGAAGGTTTCCATTTCGGCCAGGCGTTCCTCCTGGGCCTCCACGGCGTCGGCAATTCGGTTGAGGATGCGGGCGCGTTCGCGCGGCTTCATCTTGGGCCAAGGGCCGTTCACGAAGGCTTCGCGGGCGGCGGCGACGGCGGCGTCGACGTCTTCCTTCTGGCCCGCGGCGGCGGTGGCGTAGGTCTTGTTGGTCACCGGGTCCAGTACGTCGAAGGTGGCGCCGCTGGCGGAGTCCACGAACTTGCCGTTGATGAAGTGCTGGATGTGCGTGGGGAGGTTCTCGGGGACGAAGTGCGTGCTCATGGATGGTCCTCTTTCGTCGGTGAAGTCTTGGAAGTTCTAGATCGGCGAGGGCGGCTGGTGGCTCTGCGCCAGGAAGGCGTTCAGGGTGTTGGTGCGGTGCGCGCGGGCGGCGTGCTCGACGTCGGCCGCTGCGGCGTGTGTCTCGATCAGGTCCAGCAGGTGGTCGTGTTCCTGCACCGAGGCGTGTGCCCGGTCCGGGACGTACCGGAAGACCGAGGAGCGCATGCGGCCCAGCCGGTTCCAGCCGCGGTGAACCAGGTCCAGGATGTGCGGATTGGGGCAGCGGGCGTAGAGCAGGGCATGGAATTCGGTGTTCAGGGCGGTGAAGCGGACCGGGTCGAAGTTGCCCAGGACCTCGCGCATCTGGTTGTTGAGTTCCCGGGCCTTAGCCAGTTCCTCGGCGCTGATACTGGGGGCCGCCAGGGCGGTGGCTGCGCCTTCGATGATGCTGAGGGTCTGCATGGTGTGCAGGTACAGGTCCGGGTCGATGCCGGCCACCGTGGCGCCGACGTTGCGGACGAAATGCACCAGCCCTTCAGCCTCGAGCCGGCGGATGGCTTCGCGGACCGGGACCACGCTGAAGCCCATCTCGATGGCGATGCTACTGAGCACCAGCCGGTAGCCGGGGACCAGTTCGCCGCCGAGGATGCGGTCCTTGAGCTGGGCATAGGCCTGCTCCGACTTGGAGCCGGTACCCGTGGCGGTGCTGCTGGCTTGTCCGGTGCTGCTGACAGTCCCGCTCACGTTTGTGCTGCTCATGCCTGTTCCGCTGCCCAGGCCTCGTACTTTTCCTTCCAGGCGGCGTTCATCGGGTACAGCCCATCCACGCCGTGGCCGGCCCGAACCATTTCGGCGATGAACTCTTCCTGGTGTTCCTGCTTCAGGCAGACCTCCACCAGCTCTTCGGCGATGGCCGGCGGGATGACGAGGATGCCGTCGTCGTCGGCCACGATGATGTCGCCGGGCTGCACGGTGGCGCCACCGCAGGCGATGGTGATGTCGGTGTCCCAGGGGACGTGCCTGCGGCCGAGGACGGCGGGATGCGGGTTGGCGCAGAAGACGGGCAGGTCGATGCCGGCGACGGTGGAGTAGTCGCGGACGCCGCCGTCGGTGATGATGGCTGCGGCACCGTTGTGCTTGGCGCGCAGGGCGAGGATGTCGCCCAGGGTGCCGGTGCCCTTTTCGCCGCGGGCTTCCATCACGAGGACTTCGCCCTCGCCTACGGAGTCGATGGCGCGTTTCTGTGCGTTGTAGCCGCCGCCGTGGGATTTGAAGAGGTCCTCGCGGTTGGGCACGAAGCGCAGGGTGCGGGCGGTGCCGACCACCTTGCGGCCGGGGCGGGTGCCGGTGAGGCCGTCGATGGAGACGTTGTTGAGGCCGCGGGCGCGCATCTGGGAGGACAGGGTGGCGGTGGCGACGGATTCGAACTTCGCTTTGAGTTCCGGGGTAAGGGTTTGCTGCTGTTCCTGTGTGGCTTCAGGCTGCGGGGCGAGGCCGGCCTTTTCCGCGGAGCCCCAGGCTTCTTCGCGCTGCTTATCGTCCACCTTGGGCTGCGCGCCGAAGGAGGCCAGCGGGGTGATGCCGTCGGTGACGGTAGTGGCAAGGCGGCCGGTGGTCTGGTCCGTGCCGGGGACGTCCACCTCGACTTCGAGGCGGTCGCCGGGGACGGCCACGGAGGCGCCCGCGGGGGTGCCGGTGAGGATCAGATCGCCCCGTTCCAGGGTGAGCAGCTGGGAGAGGTCGGCGACCAGCTGGGCGAAGGGGAAGAGCAGGTCTGCGGTGGTGTCGTCCTGCGCGAGGTCGCCGTTGACCCAGGTGCGGACGCGCAGGGCGGCGGGGTCGACGTCGGCCGCGTTGAGGATATGGGGGCCAACGGGGGTGAAGCCGTCGCCGCCCTTGGAGCGGAGGTTGGAGCCCTTGTCTGCCCAGCGCAGGTCGTACACGCCCAGGTCGTTGCTGGCAGTCACTCCCCCGACGTAGCTCCAGGCGTCTTCGATGCTGACCCGCCGGGCCGTCTTGCCGATGATCAGGGCGATTTCGCCTTCGAAGCCGAGCAGTTCGCAGCCTGCCGGGCGTTCCACGCTGCCGCCGGTCAGGGCCAGAGAGGAGCTGGGCTTGAGGAAGTAGGAGGGCTGTTCCGGGGTGCGTCCGCGTTCCGCTGCCCGCGAGGGGTAGTTGATGTGGACGGCGATGACCTTGCCGGCCTGCTTCAGCGTGTCCGTGGTGGCGTCGTTGCCCATGTCTCTCCTGGATCAAGTACGAAATCGTATATGATCAGCGTCACATGCGACGGGGGTCTCGTCAAGGGCCTAGTTCGGCCTGCCAAGTGAGACGCCGGGCGCTGTACGGGTCTGCGGCAGCCCGGAACTTTTTCACGCACACTGAGGGGAGGACCAACTGCAATGACCCTGCCAAGCCTACGACGGGTCGCCAGCGCTCACCTGTCGGCGTTCGCGAAGGAGCCCCATGACTGCTTCCTGATGCTCTCGCCCGTCGGCCAATGTGTATGTCTTCCAGTGGCCGGGGTTGTTGCTCATGGTCAGGAAGGAATTGACCAGAATGCCGACGTGAATATCCAAGGTTTTCAGCTCTACCCAACTATCCCCTTCGCCCACGAGCCCCTGGAGCACAAGCTTCATGGACTCCCCCGGGACCAGTAGAGGGACATTGTCCGTGGCGAAACGTACATACTTCGTTATGACGCTCCGGCCATTTACTGCGAAGGGGTGGACAAAATCCGACCCTTCCCCACCTGGCCCCAGTTTCTTATGGAATGTCTGCGCTTCAAGTCGAAAGGTGCCGCCTGGCTGATCCACACCTTCGAGCCGAAGCTCCCGAATGACACGGGGTTTGGCACCCGTGTTGTGGACGACCACGGGGATTTGAATTACGAGTGACTGAGTATTGATGTAGCCACCGAAAGTTGTGACTGAGTAAAAGACGAGACGCCCGGGGCGGGCGTTGAGCCACCAGAATGATGAGACGGTAAAGATGAGTGCTAATGAGGCAATTAAGACGGTTGGTAGGTACATGGTTTGAATGTAGTCGAGGGCGCGTATGGGCCCGACACGCGCTCTGCGTGTCGCGACTCGGGAGCCATCCCACACACCTCAAGGTTCATGAAAAAAGGGGCCCTCCATACTGCGGACCCCTCACATGGTTCCCACACCTACGCGGACCATCGCCTCTTCCTCGTATCCGATCAGCAAGAGGCGCCTTTGGGACTGCTCGGTGGTATCGAGCGCGTGAGACAGGTCGAGCTGTTCGTGGTAGCCCGGCAATCGGGCTCACATCTCATTGATGCGGCTCGCCTCTAAACTTCGACGACTGGGCACCTTAGACGTCGAGCTGAAGTTGAGATGTACCGGCACTTATGGTACAATGTCCTCCCCATATAAACGAGAGAAAGGCATTATACATGGTACAAATGGCAGAAGCGAATCGAATTGAAGAGCACTGGAAGCAGGCAGGGGGCCTGCCTTGCAGTGAGCATAGCTATGACAAGGAATACCATCTGAGCGCAGATACGGGCGACTACCGCTGTACGGAATGCGGTGACACCCTCACCCGGGCCGAGATGAAAGCCCGCAGACGGGGTGAGGACTCCTAGGACAGACTCCAGTGCTCGCCTCCCCCAGACGGAGCATCTGGGGAGGCGCACCGGGGGTGCGGCGTCAATAGATGCATGTTGGTCCAGATATTCGTGTACTTGAGGGGCTAGGACGACCGGTCGGGGGCATCCCCAGCAAGGGGGTCAGCCCCCTCCCTGGCTGCCAGCCTTCCGCTCGTAGGCCTCCCGAACGTTACTTGGAAGGGCTTTATACAACTCTTGGCTCCTGCGCGGGCGGGTCACCAGTTCGTCAACGAGAGTATTGATCGCGAGAAAAAAGGTCTCGGCTATGGTCTCGTCATCCTCGTCAACGTAGATTGTTGCCGTTCCATCATCGTCGCGTTCGCCGTGAAGCGCCGTGTTGCCTACGTGCCTGAGCACATTAAGCAGTTGCATAGTGGAGGACGACACACGACCTTCAAGGCGAATGAGTCTCTCATCCAACCGCGTGCGCTCGGCACACTCCGGATCAAGGGCCTTCACAAGTCGTTCCATGGAAGCGCGGCAGAGGGCCGCAGCAGCCCTTCGAGAAAAGGGAAGCACTGCCACCGCTTCCCGGAAAAGGGCTGCAGCATCGGCAGGCATATCCTCATGCGGAGCACTCTCGGGTTCAATGAGCTCGCGGCTGGGGTATACGAGTTCCGAACCAAGCCAGATCGAATGGTCCTTGCAGGAATAACAGCGGCTGGCCGTCCAGGTGGGCCGTATCAACCTCCCTGTCTTCCAAGAGATAACCTCGTCATCACCCAGCTCTACAAACGATCCACCCTGCTCAGAGTCTCGTCCGAATAGGGCGAGCCACTCCTGGTCAGCGAGGGCGCCGCAGCGTGGACAGTTGAAACTGGGCGAGTTGAAGATGGGTGAACGGTGAACGGAAGCCATGGCGAGATTCTGCCACATGGCGTGAAGCAACGCCGAAGGATATCGCAGCTCGTGAGTTCCGAGACGCCCTAATTAGCCGGACGTATTTCCAAGCGCGACATTACCAAACTGGGGCTCGCGTCCATGTCTCTCGCTGATTGTTAAAGCAACCACATCTGGTATCTGTTGCGAGACATACTGAAGCAACAAATGGAAAGCCGATTGATTGGTACGCGTGACTTTCCACCACCCACGGTAAATCGCAACTGACCACCCAGTGCTTGAAGGGCTCCTTGAGAACACTGACTTGCAGGAGGCATCGCCGTTGTGATCTCGCACGCTTGGCGGAATAGAAGACGCCTTTCGTTTGGTTGTCGCCGGATAGACAAACCTTCGCTCAGAACGCCTCAGTCCTGGGCACACGCGACAAAAAGGAACCACCACTTGAAGCTCTTTACCCCCCCCCTCGTCGTCGGCACCATGGAACTGCCCAACCGCCTCGTCATGGCACCGATGTCCCGCGTCCGCGCCGACCGCAACGGCGTGCCCACCGACATCATGGTCGAGCACTACCGCCAGCGCGCCTCCATGGGCCTGATCATCACCGACGGCATCTACCCCTCCTTCACCGGCCAGGGCAACGCCCTGATGCCCGGCCTGGTCACCGAGGAACACGTCACCGGCTGGAAGCGCGTCACCGACGCCGTGCACGAAGCCGGCGGCCGGATCGTCGCGCAGCTGATGCACTCCGGACGCGTCGCACACGAGAACATCAACGGCGGCCGTCCAGTCGTCGCCCCCAGCGCCATCGCGGTTGAAGGCATGGCGCACACCTACGACGGCAAGCAGCCCTTCCCGGTGCCCCACGCCCTCACCGAAGCCGAACTCCCCGGCATCGTGCAGGACTTCGTCTCCGCCGCGCGGAACGCGATGAAGGCAGGGTTCGACGGCGTCGAGCTGCACGGGGCCAACGGCTACCTGCTGCAGGAATTCCTCTCCCCCGTCTCCAACACGCGTACCGACAACTACGGCGGATCGCCGCAGAACCGGGCCCGCCTGGTCATCGAGGCCTTCCGCGCCGTGGCCGAGGCCATCGGCGCCGAGCACACCGGCATCCGCATCTCCCCGGAGCACAACATCCAGGGCGTGCTGGAAACCGACCGCGCCGACGTGACCGCCACCTACACCGCGCTGGTGGACGGCATCGCCGATCTGAAGCCGGCCTACCTGTCCATCCTGCACGCGGATCCGGCCGACGAGCTGGTCCAGGGCCTGCGCCACCGCTTCGGCGGCCCGGTGTTGCTGAACACCGGCTTCGGCTCGGTCACCTCCCGCAGCGACGCCGTCATGCTGCTCGAAGAGGACCTGGCCGACGCCGCCGTCGTCGGCCGTCCCGTCATCGCGAACCCGGACCTGGCCCGCCGCTGGCAGGAGGACCACCCGCTGAACGAGATCGACCAGGCCACCGTCTACACCGACGGCGCCGCCGGCTACACGGACTACCCGGTGCTGGCTCCGGTTTCCTAGCTCGAACGAACGACGACGGCAGGCCTTCGCATGATGCGGGAGGCCTGCCGTTCGCCTGTGCGGAGGTACTCACGCCATTAACACCGCATGGCCCAAGGCCCAGTGATTGGGCGCAGTCCGGAGTCCCTCGCTGCAATTGCTATCCTCCGATGGATAGATAAGACAGAAACCGATTGGGGGTCGGGAAGCCGCATGGCTGACGACCACCGGCTCCACCGAAGCGGGCGAGCACAACTGCTTTCATACGGTCAGTCATAACACTGCTCCTTATCAGGATTGCTGCCCTGCGCCTGTCGCTCTGGCGCGGGGAACTAACGCTGTATCAAGGTGCCGGGGTGAGCACAGGCCCGGTATGCCGCGTGCGGTACCAGATCACCCCGGTGATTACCGCCAACAGGACCACGGGGATAAGGAAAGCCATGGAACCCACCCCGGAAGAGCGATCTGTCGTCGCATTGAGGTCGGCGTGAAGCGCAAGTGCCAACATCAGGCCAAGAGAATTATTGGCCGCGTGCAGCACGACTGACGTCTCAAGACCACCCGTACGCCACGTGATCAGCGCGAAGGTGATGCCCACGGCCAAGAACTGAAGATTGAGCCAAAGGTCGGTGGACAGGTGGATCGTCGCGAACAGCACCGAAGAGACGACCACCCCCAAGGCCAGGGCTGAGCGAGGGCTTCTCCCCCAGCTAGCAGCCACGCGAAAGATCAGCCCCCTGAACCCGTACTCTTCGCCCGCGGTCTGCAGCGGCACGATCAAGACCGTGACCACGAACATGAAGAGGAGGTCGCCTACGGCCCAGTCGGTCATTACGGAAGGCTGAAGAATAGTCAGGACGGTCATATAAACGGCCCAGACGGGCACAAGAACGAGTACTGCCCGACCCAGCACTGCCGCTCGGAACACTCCGGTAACGGAATGCATCGTGCGCCCCTTGACACCGTAGAGCCAGCGCTGGATGAGCATGCTCCACGGAATGAGTAGCGCGCTCGAGGCGAAGGTACCAGCCAGCGTAACGGTCGTGAATTCCGTGCCGCCAGTGACAATGCTGTCTCGGCCAAGCAAGAGATCAATCTGTCCACTGATCTGCGCGGCGACGGCACCAAATCCCAGCAATCCTCCAAAAAGAAGCACGATGGCAAGAATGCCACGCGGTATTCCGCGTCCTTTGGTTTTCCGGTCGAGCACCCGGTGGTACGGGGTGCCAGCCGGGATGTCTCCCCCGGCGCGGCTGGTGTCGTGATCGGTATCGCGGAGTGTGGATACCTGGTTGATGACATTCTCATTAGGACCCATGGCTGGCCTCTACTTTCGTGTTGTGTGTGGCGAGATGGCCCGGTTCAGCGGTGGCGGAGCCGTCGCGGGGCGAACCTAGGAAGGTGCGCAGGGCGTCATTGACGTCGTCGGCATGCGTCCAGAGCAACCCGTGAGGGGCGCCCTCCACCTCGACGTAGTGAGCAGCGGGCAGTGACCGGGAGAACCGGCGGGCCGTGTTGTCGATGGGCAGGATACGGTCGGCAGTGCCGTGCAGGATCAACACCGGCTTCCCGCTCCGGCGCACTGCTTCGACATCACGCCGAAAATCCTCGATCCACGAAGAGACGACGGCGTAGGCCGCCACCGGGGCGCTGGAGATTGCGGTGTTCCAGCTGCCGCTCACCGCCTCCTGGCTGACCCGGGTACCGAGGTTCTCGTTGAGGTTGTAGAAGTCCGAGAAGAACTGCGTGTACCAGGCGTACCGGTCGCTCCTGGCCGCAGCTTCAATTCCATCGAACACCGCCCGCGGCACGCCCTCGGGGTTGTCTTCACGCGCAACAAGGAAGGGCTCCAGCGAGGCGAGGAATGCAAGCTTGGCCACCCGCTCGTGGCCATACTTGGCGACATAGCGAGCGAGCTCGCCGGTCCCCATCGAGAAGCCCACCAGGACGACGTCCTGCAGATCCAGGGCCTCCAGCAGGATGCTCAGGTCGGCGGCAAAGGTGTCGTAGTCGTAGCCGACACTGACCTTCGATGACTGGCCGAAGCCGCGCCGGTCGTAGGTGATAACCCGGTACCCGCTGGCCAGGAGCTCCCGTGCCTGATGCTCCCAGCTGTGTCCGTTCAATGGATACCCGTGAATCAGGACGACAGGCTGCCCCGCACCCTGGTCCTCGTAATACAACTCGATTGGCGTGCTGTTCTCTGATCCGACGCTGATAAACGCCATGGTCTTCCCTCTCGGTAGTGTGCCCAATGACATGAACGCCCCAGCCGGTGGAGCTCCGCCCCTGGGCCGCGGCTGTGCCGGGATCGGATACCCGTTCACGGCGACGTTGCCAGACTCCCACCGGCGTCGGCGCTCTCGCGTCGGTGGCGAGCACCTAGAATCGGCCACCAGGCATTACCTAGAACGGCGACAGCAACCAAGAAGGGACAGAGCTATGCCGCGCTGCTACCAGGCCCCGTCCGCCGCGCCGTCGGACCCCGCGGCTAGGCTGGAGGAATGGCAACAGTAATCCTCGTGCGGCACGGCCGCACCACAGCGAACGCCTCCGGGCTGCCGGCCGGCCGGACCCCCGGCGTCGAACTCGACGCCGCCCGGCGAAGCCACCGTCACCGTTGCCGACGTTGCGGCACTGCTGGATCCGGTGGAATGGACCATTAGGTCCGCCGACACGCAGTTCCGCACCGTCACGGCGCCGGACGGACAGACCGTCACCCTGCCCGACGTCGTTGTGCAGGCCGCGCGCCGGAGCTAGAATCCCCCGCCGAGCTACGCCACCCTCCAGGACCCCGTGCCCGAGCTCGCCGTGTGGCCGCACCTAGCCGTCGCGCCAGGAACCCCGCAGAACCTCGATGCCATCCAGCAGAACGTCCAGCCCGACGGCGAACTCGGTGTCGTAGTCGTAGCCCTCCTTGGCCAGCTCCTCCACCACTTCGAGCAGGTACGGATACCGGGCAGCAGCCTCCGCCGACTCAGCATCGCGGGTGGCAGCGGCGGCCTCGGCCGACTCTTCCGGGGTCTCGAAGGACAGGGTCTCCTGCTGCAGCGCGAAGCCGTACACGTAGGCGTCCAGCAGGCTGGTGACGTGGACGGTGGTCCGGAAGGAAAAACCGTTCTCCCTTAAGCAGCCCAGCAGCGTGTTGTGTTGGCGCAGGCTCTCCGGGCCCGGGCGTCCTGCTGCTTCCATCCGCCCCACCGCCCAGCGGTGCCGGACCAGTGCGGCCCGGAGGGAGACGGCACGGTCCCGCATGGCCTGCTTCCAGCCGTGCCCGGCGTCAGGCTCCGTGACCTCGCTCCAGACGAGATCCACCATGCCCTCGAGCAGTTCCTGCTTATTGGCCACGTGCTTATACAGCGCCATGGGAACCACACCGAGTTCCTGGGAGAGGGTGCGCATGGTGAAACCCTCGATACCCACCTGGTCAGCCAGTTCGACGCCGGCGCGGAGTACGGCTTCCCGGTTCAGGCGCGGTCGGGACACGGGCGGCTGCTGCCGGTCCTTGGGTTCCTGCGGCAAAGCGGCCACCTTCCTGGGAATTGATGCTTGACAGAGTGTACGTCATACACCTACGTTCATCGCATGTGGTGTACGAAGTACACCTTTGGCCGACAGGGAGCACCATGCAAGCCTCCAACCGGACCGCCCGGACCGCCGGGATCCTTTTCCTCCTCACCTTTGTCTCGGCCATCGCCGGGGCCGCACTGTACGCACCGCTGCTCACCGACCCGAACTACCTCACGGGGCCCGGTGTGGACACCCGGATACTGCTCGGCGCGGTCTGCGAACTGGTGCTGATCATCACGAACATCGGCACCGCTGTCGTATTGTTTCCCGTCCTCCGCCGCTACAGCGAGACCGCCGCGGTTGGCTATCTCGCGGCCCGGATTGTGGAATGCACATTCATTGCCGTCGGCATCCTCAGCGTGCTCACCGTGGTGACGCTGCGGCAGACCGCCGGTGCCGACGCCGCTGAGTACCTGCCCGTGGCCCGGGCACTGGTGGCAGTGCATGGCTGGACATTCCTGCTGGGCCCGGGCTTTGTGGTCGGGATCGGGAACGGACTGCTGCTCGGCTTCCTGATGTACCGCTCGCATCTGGTGCCGCGGCCGATGGCATTGTTCGGTCTGATTGGCGGTCCGTTGATGTCGATGTCCGGTATCGCCGTGCTCTTCGGAGCCTATGGGCAGTCCTCGGTTCTCTCTGCCCTGGCCACCCTTCCCGAGATCATCTGGGAGGCCTCGCTGGGGATCTACCTGGTGGTGGTCGGCTTCCGCCGGCCGCGGAACACTGGAACAACCGAAGCCACCCTCGAACAACCTCATGTCTTGGGGAAGCTCGCGAACGAGCACTCCTAAGGTGGTCGGACGCACGCCTGCGGTCACCCTGTTTGAACTGGCCGACGGCGCCATCCGGCCCTGACGATCGGGCCCTAGCAACAACCTATTCCGGCTGACCCGCACCGACAACTACGGCGGATCGCCGGAGAACCGGGCCCGGATGGTCATCGAGGCCTTCCGTGCCGTGGCCGCGGCCGTCGGCGCCGAGCACACCGGCATCCGCATCTCCCCGGAACACAACATCCAGGGCGTGCTGGAAACCGACCGCGCCGATGTCACCGCCACCTACACCGCACTGGTCGACGGCATCGCCGACCTGAAGCCGGCCTACCTGTCCATCCTGCACGCCGACCCGGCCGACGAGATGGTCCAGGACCTGCGCCACCGCTTCGGCGGCCCGGTGCTGCTGAACACCGGCTTCGGCACGGTCACCACCCGCGACGACGCCGTCATGCTGCTCGAGGAGGACCTGGCTGACGCCGCCGTCGTCGGCCGTCCCGTGATCGCCAACCCGGATCTGGCCCGCCGCTGGCAGGAGGACCACCCGCTGAACGAGATCGACCAGGCCACTGTCTACACCGACGGTGCCGCCGGCTACACGGACTACCCGGAGCTGGCGCCGGTTTCCTAGTTCGGGCGAACGACGGCGGCAGGCCTTCCGCATCATGCGGGAGGCCTGCCGTCCTCTTTTACATGGATTCCAGCGCCTTCAGCCCAGGGAATCCTCCTATGTTGACGGCGAACGAAGCACCCGACGCGCCCGCCTCGTCGAGTGAGGCCCTCGCCACTCCTACGACGGAGCAACCGAACTGAAAGGATTTGCCCGGTAGTGCAATGCTTCGCCGCGGATGTACCGCCCGACTTCAGCAGCGATGATTTCTGCCGCGTTCCGGGCAGTTTCCTTGCTTGAGCCCGCCAGATGTGGGGTCATAACGACCCCGGCCGTGGTGAGGAGCCGTGAGGCGCCGGGGATCGGCTCTTCGGGGAATACGTCAAAGGCGGCTCCGAAGAGCTGGCCGCGCTCCAGAGCGTCCAGCGCGGCATCGTAGTCGAGGAGTGCTCCCCGAGCGCAGTTCACCAGTATGGAACCTGCTGGCATGGATGCAATTTCCGCAGCTCCAATCATGCCCGCAGTCTCTTCCGTTGCGCGGGCATGGAGGGACACAATCCGGGACCGTCTGAGCAGTTCAGGCAGATCCACAAGTTGCGCAGAGCCGACGTCTTCCTGACGGACGTAGGGGTCGTAGACGAGGACATCAGCACCGAATCCTCCGAGGATGCGGGCCACTTTCCGGCCGATGGCTCCGTAGCCGATCAGTCCGACGGTGCTTCCCTCAAGTTCAGGCCCGACACGGTCATACATGTAGTAGTCGCCCCGCCACTGCCCTCCCAGGAGATCGCCGTGGGTCGACGGGATCCGGCGTGCCGCAGCGAGCATCATTGCAACCGTATGTTCCGCGGTGGCAGTGGAGTTCCGCCCCGGAGCGTACGTTATGGCTACTCCGTGCCGGGTTGCGGCCTCAAGATTGGCGTTGACGGGCCCCCCTCTGCCGATGCAGAAGAGACGCAGGTCGGGACAGGCTGAGAGCACCTTCTCCGTTAGTGGAGCCATTTGGGTTACACATATCTCTACTCCCTGCAGCGCCTGGATCAACTCGTCCTCAGTACCGGAGGCCTCATCCACCTCTCCCACCCGGCCGAAGGGTTGCACCGGCCAAGGAAGTGTTAGTTCGCTCAAGGTAACTCCGCCCGGAATCTGACGATTTATGGCGTCGACGAGCAGGCTGGCAGTCACGAAGTGATCACCAGCGGCCAGAATGCGCATATTCATGAAGCGTCCTTAATTGGAGGAGTTGCAGACAGGTTTGGCTACGGCATCAGCGTTGTACCTCAAAAGGGCGGGTTGTCCGTTGTCTAGCCTGAGTTCGGTCAGCGAGCAGTTTTTCAACTCTGGGAAAACCCGCCGATAGTTGGATGTGTTGATGCCTAGGTAGGTGGCCAGGGCGAGTCGGAGGACGGTGGAGTGCGCGACGACGAGGACACGGCCTGCAGGGGACTCGGCGCTAATCCTCTCGAGAATCTCGCAGAACCGGGACGCAGCGCGAGTTGGATCTTCTCCGCCGGGAAGGTGGTGCACCACCGGATCCTTTTCGAACGCGGCCAGGGACTCGGGGAATCGCTCCTGCATCTCGGCCTTAGTTAGTCCCTCTCCCTCGCCGAAATCAAGCTCGGCCAGCCGGGCGTCCGTGTTGAGCGGAAGGGACGCAGCGGTTGCGGCCTTGCGTGCTGTGAATTCCGCCCGGCTGAGCGGGGAGGACCACACTCCCGTCAGGGACGCCGTCGCTGCCCACGCGGCGAGCCGGTCGCCCTGGTTGAGTCCGTGCGGCGTAAGCGCTACATCTGTCAGCCCCGCGTAGCGGTTGTCCGCATGCCAGACCGTTTCTCCGTGGCGGGCCAAAAAGAAGGTAGTCATAAAGCTCTCCTTGCATGTGCTGCGACACCGCTGTCGAGCCACCCGCGGTTCTCCAGCGAGGCCAAAAAGACCAGGTAAGGCGCCGCAAAGCGGCCGATGTAGTCTGTTCGCGGTGCAATGGTCTTCGTAACCCGCACCATGCGGCTGGCCATCTCGGCAGTGGTGCATCCCGAAACTCCTGCGGCAGCGAGAACGGCAGCACCTAACGCCGGTTCCGCACTATCGGGCAGGTGAATGTTCCTGCCGAGAACGTCAGCCCGTAGCTGGGACCAGTAAGAGCTTTTCGTTGCTCCGCCTGTGAACAGTAGTCGTCCGGAAGTGTTCGCGCCGAGGTAGTCGAGGTAGTCAAAGCACAGCCGTTCGACGAAGGCGAGGCCTTGGAGTACTGCGGCGTACCGCTCCGCTGCGCTGGTGGGCGTGCCGATGGTGAACCCGTGTGCATCCGGCGCATTGAAAGGAAATCGCTCTCCATTGGAAACGAGCGGGTAGGTGGTTGTGACGCCAGGATGGAACGGTTGGGCTGCGTGCTCGAGTCTTGCGAGGTCGCTGGCCGGAAAATCACGGCTGATGACCCCGGCCCCCGAGCTGGAGGCACCTCCGGGGAGCCATTGGCCGTCGGGGCCTTTATGGGAATAGACCACGCCGAGGGGGTCTTCGATGATGGTTTCGGACACGCCCTTGAGGACGAGCGTTGTTCCGACTACGGAATTCCAATCACCGGGTGTCACTGCGCCAGCCCCCAGCTGGGCAGCGCATCCGTCTGTGGCCCCAGCGACTATCGGTGTTCCGTAGGGAAGACCCGTCGACGCGGCGGCGTCTGCTCCCAGAGTTGCCAGTAGCGTTCCGGACCTGACCAGGGGTGGAAGGATGCTGGGTGAGATTGCCAGGTTTTCGAAGACCGACGTAGGCCAGGTCTCACTAATGAGATCAGCACCGGACTTGAGTGCGCTGCTGAGGTCGGATGCGACCAATCGGCCCGCAAGCCGGCTGTTGATGAAGTCGGTTTGGTGCATCAGCCTCGTGTCGAGACGGCTCAGAATTTCGGGCTGGTTTGCCTGCAGCCACGCGAGTTTCGGAAGGGCCCAAGTGGCCTGCATCCGCTGGTAGCCTAGCTTCGCCCAGTGGCCCTGGCCTTTCGCATTGACAAGGTGAAGAACCTCAGTCGCGCGGCCATCGTCATACATCAGTCCCCGGGTTAGTGGCTTGCCGCTGGCGTCGGCCAACAAAATGGTGCCGGATGTTCCGTCAACGGAGACACCGTGGATCATGGCATTAGTCGTGGCAAGGACCCGCCTGATGGCAGCCGTAGCGGCTTCCCACCATTGCTCGGGATCTTGTTCGTGGCGGTTCCCGTTACGGCGGCTGTTCAGCGGTGACGAAGCGGTGGCGAGGATTTCGCCGTCGTCGGCCACTGCGCAGGCCCGCACACTCTGCGTACCGAGGTCGATCCCGAGCCAAGCGTCGACGGTGGAGGCAGTCATAGGGTCACCGATTGCTCGCGCATGCGCACCAGTAGCGGCCAGGCACCTCGGGCACTTTCACGCAACTCGAGGAAGTTCCGGTACAGCCGGTCGTAGAAACGTGCACTCTCAGGTGACGGGTCGAAACTTGTGCTGATCCGCACATGTGCGCCGACTGCTGCCTCGATAGTGGATGCTGCCCTAGTGCTGGTGAGACCGAGAAGGTAGGCGCCACGAGCGCCGACCTCCGTATCGGTGAGTTTGCGAACAGGCACCCCGGTCATGTCGGCGATCAGTTGAAGCCAACGCGTGTTGTCGGCGCCTCCACCGCAGACACGCAGTTCGGCAGGAGCGGGCCCGGCGGCCTCAAGACAGTCCCGAATAACGAAGGTGAGTCCTTCGAGGACTGCGCGTGCGAGGTCTTCACGCCGGTGCTCAAGGGATAAACCGAAGAAGCTGCCTCGGGCGGATGAGTCGAGGAAGGGCGCTCGTTCCCCCGCCGGCGAGAGATAGGGAAGGAAAATAAGCCCGTTAGCACCGCGGGGGCTGTGATACGCCAACTCGGTGAATTCCACCGGGGTGCTGCAGTTGAGCACTGAGCAAGCCCACTGAATGACTTCTCCGCCAGCCAGAGTAGGCAACGCCCTTAGGTAACGCCCCTCGACTCCCAGCCCCACGGTGAGCCCGGCCGGCTCTCCCCCGGTGTCAATCCCGTCAGTGACCACTTCCGTGCACAGGGTTGTTCCGAGGATGCAGCACGCCTGTCCGGGAAGGATCGCGCCAGCTCCAATGGATGTCGCTGCAATGTCATAGGACGCCATGATGACCGGGGTCGATCGTGACAGTCCCAGGCTGGCCGCGACGTCGGCGCGGAGGGGGCGAGAACGATCGGTGTCGCTGAGGATGGCAGGCATGAGGTCTTTCGCCCATGGCATCTCATACGCCTCGAAGACTTCCGCGGAGTACTCGCGGGTGCGTATATCCATGAAGGGTGCCGCTCCGTCGGAGCCGTCGACTGCGCGGATACCCGTCAATTTGAAGAACAGCCAGCCATCGCACGTTAGTGACGACGTCGACGCCCTAAGCCGGCCGGGATCGTTCTTTCCGAGCCAGGTCAGGATGGCGTTCGGAAGTCCCGCGAATGTTACCGACCCATTCTTAATGAAGGCACGCTCCAACGTTCCTTCCCGCCGCCAAGCTTCGACGATGTCACCGGCTCGCCCGTCATTCCAGAGAATGGCCGGCCCCGTTGGCTCCCCGTTCTCGTCGATAAGCCAACTGCCATCGCCTTGTCCGGTGACCGCGAGGAAGTCGACGGGTGTTGGGAGCTGGGCAGCGACGTTTCTGATGCATTGGGACACTGCGTCCCAGACGACGCGCATGTCCTGTTCAACCCAGCCGGGGTGCGGTCTGTTGACGGCCGCGGGGCGGCGTGCGACGACCATCTCCCTTCCCTCGTCGTCATAACCGACGGCCTTGATCATGGTGGTGCCCGCGTCTACGGCTATTGCTGCCATGGTTCACTCCTCGTTGAGTCGACCCAACCGCTAGTTTCGCCAGAAAATCTTCAGTACCCCCGATGAGCAGTCACGCTTTACTTTTTTCGTCCTGACCGAGTGCAAACTGCGCCGTGCGGACGTCAGTGATGAGTACGTCAGCAAGCCCGGATTTAAGCGTCGCAACCACTGCGCGTTCCTTGCCTGGACCACCTCCGATCAGTATTTTCTGAGGAATCTTCACCAGCTGATCCTTTGAGATTCCGGTGATACGTCCATCAAACCCAGGTACTTCCTTGCCGTCGGCATCCAATAACGTGGTGCCGACTTCGGCCACCACGCCAGATCGCAACAGTCCCTCGAGCTCGCCAAGCAGGCGGGCTTGATCCGCAAGCAAAGAGCTGTCAGGCCACCCCCCGATAGTCAGCACGGCCATGTCGAGCCGGCCCATGCGGTGTAGGGACTCTTTTACTGCAGGCTGCGTCGCGATGATGCTTGCTGCTGCCCTATTTGTTGCCACCATGGGCGCGTGAAGCGCATACATTTTCCCGCTCGCCACACTGCTCAACGACGTAATGGCCTGCAGGCTCTCCCCCACGTCATTCGTTGCCGTACCTGTCAGCTGGACAACGTCGCACGTGGGGACGTCGCGCACCTGTCTGCACATTTCGATAATCGTTCGTCCCGAACCCAACCCAACCACTTGGTCCTCCTCCACGAGTTCCATAAATAGTTTGGCGGTAACGGATGCGATCACAGATCGTGTCTGTTCGGCGTCGTATACAGGTGCCACCAGCACAAGGGCAGAAGACAGCCCGAAACGTGCTGCCAACCGCCGCGATAACTCAGGATCAATCGGATCACGCATCCGTGCCCGCACTTCAACCAGGCCCGCGTCTCTGGCACGTTGGACCATTCTGCCCACCGTGAACCGTGAGACCCCCAGCTCCTCGGCGATGTCGATGGTCGAGCGATCGTGTTGCAGATGCTGGAGCGCTGCATAAACGTAGCGCACCTGTTCTTCGATAGAGAGTGGTCTGCTCATTCGAGCATCCTTCCGGCTCATCTGAGTAAGTGTGATTAGCATTACACCAGTTTGGTCCCCGACGCATCGACGGCGACGCGTCGCACGAGGGATCACACCAAGCCAAAGGACACAGTCGATGAAAAATCACACAGGAAACTTCGGCCTTATAACGCGCGCTGCGATTGCCTCAATCGCAGCTGGTGCGCTCCTGACAGGGTGTGCCGCCAGTGAGGGACCTTCGGCAGAGGCTGAGGTCGAGTCGTTTGACTGGCGAAACTTCGAGGGACGCGAACTTAATCTCCTCATGAGCGAGCACCCGCTTTCCGCCTCCATTAAAAAGAACCTTCCCGAATTCGAAGAGAAAACCGGCATCAAGGTGTCCATCGAGACACTGTCCGAAACCGACTACATGGTCAAAACGTTGACCGAGCTGCAGTCAGAGTCCGGGTCTTACGACGTGTTCATGACGTCCCAGCCGATGAACTACCAATATGCGGCATCAGGATGGATCGAGGATCTGCAACCCTGGGTGGACGACGAGAAGCAGACCGCGCCAGATTACGACTTTGACGACTTCTACCCCGCCCTCATCGAGGCCGAACGGTGGGACACCACGGACTTCGGCGGTGCCGGGGAGGGAAGCCTCTGGGCGATCCCCGCCAACGAGGAAGGGTACGCACTCTTCTACCGCAAGGACATCTTGGAGGCGGCAGGCATTGAGGTGCCGCAGACGATCGATGAGTTGATAGCGGCCGCGAAGAAGCTCGACGGAAGCGAATTTGAAGGCAAGGAGATTTCCGGGTTTGTCAGCCGCGGAGACAAGACGTACCCCACTCTGAACCCTTTCTCCACTTTCGCGGGAGCATACGGGGTGAAGGACATCACCGATGGAGTCGCCACCGTCAATTCACCCGAAGGCATCGAAGCCACTAAGAAGTGGGTCGAACTTATGGGTACCGCGCCGGAGGCGGCGAGCAGTTACACCTGGTACGAAGCACAGCAGGACTTCATCGCCGGCAATGCCGCCTTCTACATCGATGCTGACCACATGGCACCGGACTTCGAGCGCGAAGGCAGCGCCATCGCCGGCAAGGTCGGCTACGAGCTTCCCCCTGCAGGGCCCGAGGGGCGCGCATCCAGCTTGTGGCTGTGGTCGCTGGGCATGAACGCTGCTTCCGAGGAGAAGGGAGCCGCATGGCAGTTTATTCAGTGGGCTACGTCCAAGGAGATGCTTACGCAGGCCATCGGCGACGGAAACATGAACCCCACGCGCGTCTCTGTAGCGGAAAGCCCGGAAATGGCTGCCGCAACCGAAGGATGGGACGACTACAACGCAGTTTGGCAGGAGATTCTCGCCGAACACGCCGCGTGGCAGTATGCGCCGTCGTCTACTTGGCCCGAGGTGGGCGACCTCTGGGCGACGGCGATTCAGTCGGCAGTCCTCGGTGAAACCAGCGTAGAGGACGCGCTCGACGATGCGGCAACGAAGATAGACGCGGCCATCAAGTAAGGCGCCTGCCGGGGCCGGCGCCCCTGCGTCGGCCCCGGCCCGACCCGAAGAAAGCTCCAATGAAAAACAAGCCAGCTCTGCCATATCTCTTGGCCCTACCTGGGATCGCGATCTTCGTCGCCATGCTTTACCCGTTCCTGACTGGTGCCTGGTGGTCATTTAACTCCTACCGGCTCAACAGGGGAGATCCCGAGTTCAACTGGGGTCAGAACTTCGTATCGCTGTTCTCGACCGGCGAAGGACAACATGCAATCGGCGTCACGCTCACCTATGCCTTCGTCGTGGTAGTAGCCGAATGCGTCCTTGGGATTGGGCTCGCGATGCTTTTGAACTACGGCAGGTACGGCAACGCCTTTAGACTGCTAATCGTTCTGCCGTTGTTGCTGCCTCCCGTTATCGCTGCGCTTATGTGGAACGTCATGTTGACAGAAAACGGTGTGGTCAACTGGTTCTTGGAAGCACTCGGAAGCCAGAGGCTTTTGTGGCTCAGCGGGCCTGATAGCGCGCTCTGGTCAGTAATCCTGATCGACGTCTGGATCTACACGCCGTTCGTCGTCCTGCTGGCACAGGCGGGGCTCAAGAGCATCCCGTCGGAACTGCGAGAGGCTTCCGCCGTTGACGGGGCCGGACCGATCCGAAACTTCGTCTCGGTGACTCTGCCCATGCTCATGCCGGTCCTGATTGTCATCATCACCTTCCGCGGCATCGACTCGCTGAAAATGTTCGACATCATTTACACCACTACTCAAGGTGGACCAGTCGATGCAACCACCAATCTGCATGTGCTCGCGTACCTCGACGGAATTCGTAATCTCAACTTCGGTATGGCCATGGCCTCACTGATGGTCTTGTGGGCGCTGTGCTACCTCATTTCCTTCCTGCTCCTGAAGGCCCGCCGTAAGGAGGCCATGGCATGAGCACCACGCTTGAGCCGACCGCTCCACCGCAGAGCACTTCTAGTGCGCACGAAAACGCCAGCAAGCGCCGCCGACGCAAAAAGAGCTTTAAGCACGGGGCGGTCATCGCCCTCTTGAGCGCATGGACACTGTTTGCGCTGGCACCTATCGTGTGGATTTTCATGATGTCCCTGAAAACCCCGGAAGACATCATCTCCAACCCACCAAAGTTTTTCTTCCTACCAACCCTGGCGAATTACGCCGAAGTATTGAGCGGGCCCGAGTTTTTGTCCCCGTTCTTGAACTCTCTGATCGTCACCATTGGTGCCCTGGTGCTGACCTTGTTCATCGGATTGCCCACTGCCTACGCGCTGGCCCGGTTCAAATTTAAGGGTCAAGAGTCCATCGCCTTCGGCATCCTCTCCCTGCGATTCGCCCCTGAACTGCTGATCATCCTTCCGCTCTACCTGATCTATCAGAAGAGCAATCTGAACGACACCTATCTGGGGCTGATCCTTGCCTATCAGCTGGTGACGCTGCCGATGCTCGTATGGATGCTGCGATCCTTCATCGAAGACTTGCCGCGGGAGCTGGAAGAGGCGGTGGCCGTCGATGGCGGTACCCGGTGGACCGCCTTCCGACACGTACTTCTCCGCCTAATCGCGCCTGGTCTGGGAGCCAGCCTCATGCTGTCCTTCATCTGGGCATGGAACAGCTACACCCTCCCACTCGTCCTCAGCGGGAGAGATACCCAGGTCATCACCACGGGCATCCAGCAGTACATTTCCTTCCAATCAATCGATTGGGGGCCCATGGCAGCGGCGACCATCATCTCGCTGATCCCGGGCATCCTCTTCGCCCTCCTCTCTCTGCGCTGGGTCGTCGACGGCCTGACCGCCGGCACCGTCAAGGGCTAGGAACCCAACCACACACCTCTAGGAGTTCTCATGGCCACCCCTTCCACCATGCTCGCGAGCGTCCTGACTGAGCCCAAAAACATCCAGCTCCAACGCGTCGATCTGCCGCAACCTCAGTCAGGCCAGGTCCTAATGCGCGTTACCGCAATCGGCGTGTGCGGGTCGGACACGCACTTCTACGAAACCGGCGCAATCGGCGATCTCGTAGTTCACGGCCCCGTGGTCCTGGGACACGAAACTGCCGGTGAGATAGTCGCGGTAGGCGAGGGCGTCGACCCGCAACGCATTGGTACCCAAGTAGCCATAGAACCCCAGACGCCCTGCCGCCGGTGTGACTTCTGCAAGGAAGGCAGCTATCACCTCTGCACCAATATGCGCTTCTACGGCGCTTACCCAGTGGATGGGTCGTTTTCCGAGTACGCGCTTATCGACGATGATTTCGCTCATGCCGTCCCCTCCACAATGACAGCGGAAGAGGCCGCGCTGGTAGAGCCGGTGTCCGTGGCCATCCACGCCTGCCGCCGCGGTAACGTCACGGCTGGATCCAAAGTCCTGATCACCGGCGCCGGGCCCATCGGAGCCCTATGCGCGCAGGTGGCCCGCGCTTTCGGCGCCACTGAAGTCGTTATCAGTGATCCAATCCAGCATCGGCGGGAATACGTGGCTGCCCATGGTGCCAGCAGCGTGCTTGACCCGACTACTGATGGACTGGAGAAGTACGAGAAACACTTCACGGTCTATATCGATGCATCCGCAAACGCCCGCGCCATCCTGTCAGCCTTCCCCGCCATCCGGCCTGGCGGGACAGCGGTGCTCGTCGGCATGGGTGGAGAGGAATTACTGGTTCCAATCGCCATGATCCAGCACCGCGAGATAACCCTCACTGGAACCTATCGCTACGTGAATACGTGGCCCACAGCGATCGAACTCATCTCGACGGGTGCCATTGAAGTACGATCGCTGGTGACCGGGCGCCTCGGACTCGATGCAGTCGAGGAAGCGCTGATGAAGGCGAAGACGGATCCAACCGCCATCAAAACCATGATTATTCCGTCACTGACAGAGTCCGCTCAGTGACCGGTGTCAGGAACGCACGGCGGCCCCGACCACCCGTTGCCGCCCTCTATGTCGACGAGTTGCTCTTCGACATGGACGGTACCCTCATCGATTCCATCGCCGCCGTCGAAGCTGCATGGAAGACTCTCGCCGAGGAAGAAGGGATAGCAGTGCCTTTCGGTGCCGAGTTCCATGGGCGGACCGCAACTGATCTGGTCCGTTCACTTGTTGTCCCGGACCGGTTTCGCGCTGTTGTCAGCCGGCTGGAGGAGCTGGAAAGTTCTCAGGTCGGGCCAGTTGTAGGTCTTCCTGGGTCCGCCGAGCTCCTCGCGCGGCTTCCCCCGAATCGCTGGTCCATCGTCACCTCTGCTGCGAGGCCGGTTGCTCTGGCACGCCTGGCAGCGGCAGGTCTTCCGATGCCGACCCTGCTCATCACCGGTGATGACGTTGTGCGCGGCAAGCCGGACCCCGAAGCGTATCTGGCAGGCAAACGCTATTCCGGCCACGCACTGGCTTTCGAGGACACAGTCGCAGGCCTGGAGTCTGCGCGCGCAGCCGGATGCACAACAGTGGCCATCGTGGGAACATCAACCGCCTATGAGCTCAGCCCCTATGCCGACTTCCTCGTCGATTCTCTAGCATCAGTCACTGCGGAACCGGTGGCTGGCGGTGTTCTTCAAATCAACCTTCGGTTGGCCGCGTGAGGCTTCAGCGGCTGCGTCATCACCCGCGACGACGCGATCATGTTGCCGCGAAGAGGACCTGGCCGACGCCGTCGTCGGACGCCCGGTCATTGCCACCGGACCGTGGGAACGGGCCCCGACGACGACGTCGCGCGGATCGCCAGGCCAGCGCGGCCAGCATCAGGCGGGCCCTGCTTAGCCGACGGCATCAGAGTTGGTCATTTGTACCCGGGGTTCCCATCCGGCTGCATTTCGAGCGGAGCGCTGGCCGGGACCGGCCAGCCGCCAGTAGCCCGGTGGTAGTCAATAGCGCGCAGCAAAGGTGTCACGTCAAACGCGGTGATGTTCAGGCTGAGTTTGGTGCCGTTGGTCCACTTAACCGTCAAAAACCGCTGCCCTCTCATTACCGTCATGTGGTAGTTAGCAATGTCGCTGTAGGGAAGAACGTGTTCCTTGCCGAGGCTGCTGCGGAAGGCGACCTCATATTGACGCGCGCCACATAGAAGTTGCGGTACATCGCCACGAAGGCCAGCCCGCCGAGCAACATGGCCACGGAAGCAACCCGGGCACCAAGCGGCCCGTCTGACGAGAACCAGGCCCACGAGCCTATGAGGACCCCGAAACCGGCGGCCACCCACCCAAAGATCGGCACCACCTTGGGCATCCGCACCCGTTCCGGGTATTCCCTGGACCGGTTCGGATGCGTCCTCGCCCACCACGCAATCGCGCCAATAAAAACTGTAATCGATGCCGCGAGGAGAAACTCGAGGATATTCGCTGACATTGTTATTTACCTGTCCTGCTCGTTTACCAAGGCGCTAGCTCAGCATTCCTGCCTGAAAATCTACCCCAGGCGGACCTAACTTCCGCCAACGGTTCCGCCGGGCGGTGGCAGGGAAAGGCCGTGCAGTTCCGCGAAGCCCGAGCAGCAGGACCGATGATCCGCTGGGACGGACTGCCATACTCTGACCATGACCGTTTCCTTCGAATGCACCACCCGGACAAGCCTGCCTATGCTGGAGCTGTTCGACCGGGCCCGGAGCATTGACGCCCACAAGGAGTCCATGGCGCGGTCACGTGAAGAGGCCGTCGGCGGCGTGACGTCGGGCCTCATCTCCAATGGTGGGGAAGTCACCTGGCGGGCCTGGCACTTCGGCGTTCCGCTGCGGATGACAAGCCGGATCACCGAGATGGACCCGCCGGATTATTTCGTCGACGAGCAGGTCAAAGGCCCCTTCCGGCGGTTCCGGCATGTCCACGAGTTCAGCTCGGACTCGGAGGGCACCACGATGGTTGACCGGATCGAGTTCGAGGCGCCCCTCGGCGTCGTCGGGCGGCTGGTCGAGAAACTGGTCCTGGCCCGCTACCTCCAGAACCTCATCGAGACGCGGAACCGGCACCTGGCCGGGGATTTCGTCCGTTAGGTGGCGTCCCTGCTGCCGCCGTGCGAAGCCCGTCCATCGCCAGCACGGGGAGACGACCCTGCAGAAGAAATACGGCGATGCCCCGTCGAAACATGGAATGATCCATGAAATGACATCTAGCTGGAACCCCGGACCTGAACCTCTCGCACAAAAGTTCGAGGCTGCATGGAATGTATTCGCGGCCTCCTGCGGCCACCTTTGGGCTAATGAAGCGAGCTATCAGGCGTGGTTTGCGCATTATTTGATCGGGCAGTTCGGCATCGACCGAGTTGGGCGAGAAGTCATCATCAACGAAAAGTACTTCGTACACTCGCCGGGGATGGGCGAAGTACGGCCTGACGCGGTCGTTGCGCGAAAGCCCGGAATCATGATCCCGCACTACGCCAACGGTGAGGCCCGCTCCTCGGATGAGTCCGGCATCGGAATCCTCAAGCATCTCGCGGTGGTCTCCGAACTCAAGGTAGGAGCGAGCACCGCCAGCGGCCTCCAGCGCCGCTCAATCCTTGCTGACGTAGTGAAGCTGGACCGCCTGCTGGAAGAACACAGCCGCAGCTCACCGGATTCTCCTAAGCCGCTGGCCTACGTCTGCGTGCTGAATAACCACCACCGGCAGTCGTTCGACCTTAAATCGTTGGAGGCAGAAGTGCACGAAAGCGCCTACCACCCCAGAGTTCGGCTGATTACAGCCACCCCCACCCAGAAGCCGGTTGCGCCAGCCGACCGCGCCCTGGTCTGGTAATAACGTGGCACCCTTCTCTGCGGAAATGCTGTCGGACGGACATGTTTCCACGACGGATTCAAGAGTGCTCTCGGTCAGCCGAAGCAGCAGGCACAACTTCAGCAAGGACCGGGTGGAATCGGTGCTCCTGGTGGAAGGGCTCGGGGTCGACGGAGACGCGCATTCCGGCACCACCGTGCAGCATGTGTTTCGGAAGCGGTCCCACCCGACGGAACCCAACCTGCGGCAGGTGCACCTAATCCATGCGGAACTGTTCGACGAGCTGGAGCCGGACGGCTTCGAACTGCACCCCGGCGACCTCGGGGAGAACATCACCACCCGCGGCATCGATCTCCTGAACCTCCCCGAAGGGACCCTCCTGCGGATCGGACCCGACGCCGTCGTCCAGGTAACCGGTCTGCGGAGTCCCTGCCGGCAGATCGACCGCTTCCAGACCGGGCTGCTCAAAGCGGTGCTGCCCCGCGACAGCGCGGGAAAACTCGTGCGCAAGACGGGAGTCATGGGCATCGTGCTGGCCGGCGGGCTGGTAAACGTCGACGATGAGATCCGAGTCGAGCTTCCGGCCGGGCCGCAGCGTCGGCTCAATTGCGTCTGAAGCCTTGCCAGCAGTCCACTAGGTTGTGGCGAGAACCCTCAACTTGTCGATTACGTCGCCAATGGCGATCTCGATGCGACTGTAAACCTCGGCGTTGAGCACCAGGTTGCCCTCGAAGTCGCCCGCATTGGCGTAGAAGCCCACCGGGATGGTGGCGGCTTGGAAGAATCCGAAGAGGGGTCGAAGCTCGTGTTCGATCACCAGGGCGTGCCGGTCACTTCCCCCTGTTGCTACGAGGATGACTGGTTTGTTTGTGAGTGCGTACTGGCCGGTGAGGTCGAAGAAATGCTTAAACATCCCAGAGTATGAACCCCGGTATACGGGCGTAGCGGCGATAAGTAGATCGGACGACTCTACGGCGATGAACTCCGCCTCAACTTCTGGCAGCAGGGTTTCGCGCTCGATAGCGGTGAAGAACGATGGGCCCAGGTCGTACACGTTGGTTTGATGTACTTCCAGCTCCAACTTCTGCCCTAGCGAATCTGTGATGAGCGAGACGAGCGCCATTGTCTTGGAGTTCGCATTCGGACTGCCGTTGACGATTGCGACCTGGAGGGGGCGGCTCATACCTTGACCGCCTTCTGCTTCGCGGTCTCCTCACGGATAACGGGAGCTACCTCTGTCCCGAGCAGTTCGATCGCTTTCAGATGCTGTTTCTGGGGAAGTCCGCCAAATCCCATCTGGAATACTGCTCGGGAAACCCCATACAGCTCGTGGTACGCAAGCAGCTTGTCAATGATCTCTTGTGGGCTGCCCACGAGGAGACCGCCCGAGGGTGTCGCCTGTGCATTAAAGGCGTTGCGGGGGATATCGAATCCGACACCGCGTTGATGATTGTTCTCCCTCAATCCGCGAGCGAAGTATGGGTAGAAATCGTCCCGTGCTCCCTGACTCGTATCGCCCACCAAGCCGTGGGCGTTAATGCTGATCGGCAACGCGGCGGAGTCGTGGCCGGCGTCTGCTGCGGCCTGGCGGTAGAAGTCGACAGGGCGCTCGAACTGTGTGATGGGTCCAAGAAGTAGAGCTAAGGCCATGGGCAGGCCCAGCTGTCCGGCCCGGATGGCCGAGGCTGGGGTTCCGCCTACTCCGACCCAGATGGGCAGCTCGCCCACGGGCCGTGGTGCAATGTCCAGGCCAGTCAGAGGCTGCGTGAAGGCGCTGCCGGGCCATGTGACAGGGTTGTTGGCACGAATGGCGAGCAGGGCATCGAGTTTTTCCCGGTAGAGCTCGGCGTAGTCCGCCAGGTCATAGCCGAACAGGGGAAATGACTCTGTGTAGGATCCCCGGCCGGCGATGATCTCCGCCCTGCCGCCGGAAATCAGGTCCAGCGTTGCAAAGTTCTGGAAGACACGCACCGGATCCTCCGAACTCAAGACGGTCACGCCGCTGGTGAGCCGAATGTTCTCGGTCACCGTTGCGGCCGCCGCGAGCACCATATGAGGCGCTGATGCGATGAAGTCCGACCGGTGGTGCTCGCCCACACCAAACACGTCCAGTCCCACTTCGTCAGCCAGCCGTGCCTGCTCGAGAGTCTGACGCATTCGTTCCTCCGGAGAGGGCATGCTGCCCGTCGCAAGATCGGTCGTCAGCTCCCCAAAGGTAAGAATCCCTACTTCGAATGCCATAACTACTTCCCCTCGCTGTCGGTCGGAGCTGGCACCGGAGTGTTAGCGTCCTGCTCACCGAATGAATAGGCGTGTCCCCACGATGTGATGTCACGCAGAATGGGCAGGAGTGCCAGGCCTGCGACGGTCAAGGAGTACCGAACGCGAACCGGCCGGCCGTCGACGACTTCACGTTCCACGAGGCCATCGTTCTCAAGTTCCCGCAGTCGCTTGGCGAGCATGGTGTCACCAATGTGCGGGATGAAACGGCCGATGTCCGCGAATCCAGTCTCGCCGCGCCCTATTGCCTCGATGATGATCCCACTCCAACGGCGGCCGATGATGTCCATGGCTGCGATGAAGGACGGGCACGCCCCGTCGGCCGCTTCCTCTTCGTGCACCATCGGTGCGGGTTCTGCGTGCGTCACGGTTCTCCTCGTTTGCTGTGGAGTTTGGATACTTTCATAAACGTAGTAGCTACGTCAATAGAAGTACTTCCGTGACAGAATCGCATGGCCGGCTCAAGTGCGTCTGATTCCTGACCCGGGGTTAATCCTCGAGTGTCCGAATCACCCGCGCTGGTGAACCCACGGCCAGGGACCGCGCCGGAACATCCTTGGTGACGACGGCGCCGGCTGCCACCACGGCGTCGTCACCGATGCTCACGCCCGGCAGCACCGTGACGTTGGAACCGAGCCACACGTTCCGGCCGAGCGTGACCGGTGCCGGATGCATATCCGCACGCCGGTCCGGCGACAGATCGTGGTTCAGCGTCGCCAGGACCACGTTGTGGCCGATCAGGCAATCGTCGCCGATATGGATGCCGCCCTGGTCCTGGAATTTGCAGCCGGCGTTGATGAAAACCCGTTTCCCCAGGGTGATGTTTTGGCCGAAATCTGCGGAGAACGGCGGGAACAGGGCCACGGACTCGTCCACCGGTTTCCCAGTGAGGCGGGAGAGCAGCTCCCGTACCCGTGCCGGTTCGTGGTAGCCGCTGTTGAGTTCGCCGGTGATCTGCAGGGCCGTCTGGCTGGCGTGGTGCATGGCTTCATGCAGCGGTGAGCCCGCGGTGATCGTTTCGCCGGCGTTCAGCACTGCGAGCAGTTCCTCGAGTTCCATGGGAGTCCTTTACGCGTGGGTTGCGGATCAAAGTGCCGGCGCAGGCCGCCGCGCAGCTTCACAGGCTTTGCCCACATTCGCATCACCCGCTGCGCGGGACAAGAGCCGCACTGTGGCAGGATCGGCCGCATAAGCCGCTCGGGATTTCACTGTTTCATCCGCTGCAGATGCTCATCTGGGACGGCAGGTACGACCAGATGCACCGGGCCAATAAAGAGGAGAAGCCATGCGTGGCTCAGCACTGATCGTCGGGGCAGGCATTGCAGGAACCGCCGTAGCGCGGGGACTGCTCCGAGCAGGATGGTCGGTGCGGGTACTTGAACGCTCTGCCCATCTGCCCGGCAGCGGAACGGCACTGGCCATGTGGCCCGAGGCGATGAAGGCCCTGGACGCGTTGGGTGCCGGTGACGCAGTCCGCGCTGGTTCGGTGGAAGAGCCCGGCGCACGGCTCCTGAAACCCGACGGCAGCCAGATCGCAGCCATGGGCCGCGGCCGAACCGCGCGCATGGTCCCGCGCACGGTCCTGATGGACGCTCTCTCCGGGGATTTGCCCGCCGGAGTTATCGAATGGAATTCACCGGTCGCCGGGCCCTCATCCCTACCCGATGCCGATGTTGTGGTGGCCGCCGACGGGATCTCCAGCCGCCTACGCGCCGCCTACCTCGGGGCATCGCCCCGGGCGCTGGGTACGGTGGCTTTCCGCGGTGTTGTTTCCGGCCCGGCCGGCGGGAGTACCGAGACGTGGGGCCGCGGCCGGCTGTTCGGCATTACGCCCCTGGATCCCGGCAACACTAACTGGTTTGCCTGCCTCCGTTCCACAGACCTTCCTCCGCTGGGTTCCCCGGAGGCCTTCGGCATCCACGGGGCAGATCTGCTGCGCCGCCTCTACCTCGGGTGGCACCCGGACGTCGCCCGGGTGCTGGGAAAACTGGACGGGAGCCCGCTGGATTACCGGGAACTGTTCGATGTTCCACCTCTCCGCTCCTATATTTCCGGCAACGTTGCCCTGCTGGGCGACGCCGCGCATGGCATGGCGCCGAACCTTGGCCGCGGCGCCTGCGAGGCACTCCTGGACGCGGTTGCCCTGGTAGACGCCCTCAGCGTGGCTCCCGACGTTCCCGCAGCCCTGCAGCGCTACGACGCCGGCCGGCGTCGGCGGGGAAACGGAATGGTCCGCGCGGCACGGCTGCTGAACGGTATCGGCACGGCCAAGCGTTTCACCGGCATCCGGAACCTCGCGGTGTCCGCCGCGGCACGGTTCAGCTAGTCCTGCGCCGTCATTTCTGACTCGACTGATTTACCGGGTGCGAGCGAGCTCCTCACTGGAATACTGCGCTTCAATCTCTTTACTCCAGGCACGCGCATATAGGCCAAGGGCCCCCTGTTCCCGCAGCGGAAAACCCAGCCCGTTGAGTGCATGCTGGCAAGCGCCCATAGCCAACTGGTGTGCACTGCGACTGATGCGTTGTTTGTCTGCCCGGTACAAATACTCATCCATAGACCTTGCCCAGCGTTTCCGCCAGATATCCACTGCCGGCTCTGAGGCAAGGGCGGCCATCATCCTGTGTGTGGGTGCAATCCGGGGCGCAATCCGGGCCCGCATTGCCCTCCGCGCCTGCGAAGCGTGCGATCCAAAAGAACCTGTACACGCGTGCAGATGAGCGTTCCAGTAGTAGTCCCAGCTGGTGGTTCTGCGGTCGGGCCACACAGCGGACCGGGGCCCGTGCATCATGGCGTGGCCGGTGTCGAAGAGAAGCAGGGCAGCCAGCATCGAGCGTGTGTTGAGGCTGGGAAAGCGATTGACCGCCCACAAGGTCAAATCCAAGGAGATCTCGCCAATCTCAGCTACCAGTTCCAAGCCCTTTGGCCCACCGAACCGTGCAAGTGCCGCTTCCACCACCTCAGGTACCGGTCCACCCGGCGCTGGCGGATAAACGAGCCCCGGCGAGTGGGAGGTCTTCACGGTACCCAGCGTGGCAACGTTTTCGTCCGCCAGCGCGTCCGCAAACTTCCATAAGCGCTTAGCGACGTCGTCGGGGGCAAGCAAATGCAGGAGCACAGCCTGATGGTCGGATTCCAGACTGCGTGACAACCGAAACCGGTTCCCCTGCTGAGCCCTCAGTTGGGAAGACAGTGGGGCCACAATGTGGCGGATTATTTCATCACCTGCATCCTTACGCTCCGGCTCTATGGTCAGGATGGACCACAGGGTGGTTGTGCTGGCGTGCTGCTGCACCGGACGGGTAGCTGCTTCTCGATGAACAATGTTCGATTGCATTAGGCCGCTCTTTTCATCCCCAAAAATGATTTTTTCTTGACGTCGCTAGGCGTGTTCCCAACACTGTGTTCCCAACACGGTAAATGTCCATACGGGCTCTCAGAAATTGCCCAATTGTGTCAGAGACTCTTTTCCTGCGCACGCGGAGCGACTATGGGTTTTACGAACCAGCGACGCACAGCACCAGACCTTTCTGTTACCCAAGGCCTAGGCGTTCGTGACCGAAGCGGCTTGAAGCCGCCGCCACCGCCCGGGGGAATTCCTGTGCAGCAGGGGCGGTTTCCTCCCATAGGGACAGACGCGGGACACCGCGGCCGGTCCAGCTGAACACTATCGAAGGAATATGCAATGCCAACATTGGGAATTATCGGCAGCGGGAACATCGGATCGGCAGTCGCGCGGCTCGCGGTTGCCGCGGGCATGAACGTCGTTATCGCCAACTCGCGGGGACCTGAAACGCTCTCCGACCTGGTCGCCGAGCTCGGGCCGCTGGCCCAGGCCGGGACGGTGGAAGACGCCGCGAAACTCGGCGACGCCGTCGTGCTTTCCATTCCGCTGAACGCGGTTTCCGCTCTTCCGGACGGACTGCTGGCCGGCAAAATCGTCCTGGACACCAGCAATTACTACCCCTCCCGGGACGGGCGCATCGCCGCACTCGATGACAGCACCGTGACCACCAGTGAACTGGTGCAGAGCTGGCTTCCCGGAGCGCAGTACGTCAAGGCGTTCAATAACATCCTGGCGCACCACATTCCGCTTCTCGCCCGCCCCAGCGGTGCCGCGGACCGCTCGGCGCTGCCCATCGCCTCCGACGACGAGTCGGCCAAGGCTGAGGCGGCGGCACTCATCGACGGGCTGGGCTACGACGTCGTCGACGCCGGCGCCGTCGCCGAGAGCTGGACGTTTGAGCCGGACTCCGTGGGCTATACCCGTCTGTACCTCGCGGACGAGAGCACACCCGATGACCAGCTGATGAGCTCGGTTCCCGGCACAACGCCTAAGGCGAAGGTCGAGTCCGCCCTGGCCTCGGCCACCCGCGTGAACGTGGCGGAACGGCTCTTCTAATCCTTCGCCATCGAGTCTGCACAATTTACCGATTTCGGGCTGATAAACGGTAAATCGTGCAGACTCGATCCGGGGGCGGGCCGCGTACGCAGGAAGCCCAGCCTCACTTCACGGCGTAGGTCACCCGGACTCCCCCGTTGTCGAGGCGTTGTTCCCGCAGGAGTCGAAGTTTCAGCGACAGTCCGTCGGGCAGGGCCCGCGTGCCGCCGCCGACGATTACCGGGCAGATCACCAGTGACACGACGTCGACCAGTCCCATCCGCATAGCGCTCTTGGCCAGCTCCGGACCCCCGATCATGACGTTTCCCTCAGCTTTGGCCCGTTCCACGGCTTCCGGGGTCAGGGCGGGTTCCAGGGTGGTCCGCCCGGTGAACACCTCCGGGAGGGTGGAGGAAAACACCACCTTGGGCACCGCCGTCCAGGCCGCCGCGAACCGGTCCGACCCCGGCGGTCCCACGGCCAGGGATGGATCGGTTTCCCACACGGCCATGGTTTCGTACATGCCCCGCCCGTAGAGCACGGCGGACGCGTCCTCCAGGTCCTCGGAATGTGAGGCAAGAAAATCCTCGGTCGGCTCCAACCAGGCGAAGTTGCCGTCAGTGTCGGCGCTGTAGCCGTCCAGTGAGCAGTTCATGGAGTAGGTAAGCAATCCCATCGTCCGACTCAACCCTCCGGACTTCACCCAGCACAAGGGTGCTGGCGCCCAGGGCATGCATGCGTTCGCCAGGCCGTCGACCCTACTTGGGACGCGAATACATCACCAGCAGAACGCAGACCACAGAAAAGCCCGCCTGCGCCAGCAGCAGAACCGCCGGGACGTATCCGAGAAACAGGCCCAGCAGCAACGGCACCGCGGCCAGCAGGATGGTGTCCAGCCCCTGCGCCAGCGATCCGGTCTGGGCCGTGGGCACCGGACCGAAGACGGTCTCTACAGGCGGTGCGCTCCAGTCGGGCAGCGGCCGGTAGGCGCCCCGAACCGCCGCCGCACCAAACCCCACCCCGGCGAGCGCGCCGAGCCCGATCAGCTCCGGGGTGCCTGCACCCAGCAGCACCAGGGCGGCGCAGAACACCGTGGACCAGAGTGCCAGGGCGGCAGCCGGCAGGGCCGTCCGACTCAGCCGGACCAGTGCCGGGGACAGCGGCAGCAAGGCGTCCAGCCCCGGCGTGATCGCGGTCTGCCGGGCGAGCGTTCCCAAAGCCGGAACCGCAGCGAAGATGCTTAGCAGGATGATGCCCAGCTGCAGCAGCGCCGGCTGCTGCCCGGCGGACAGCAGAACCGTGACACACAGCAGCAGCACCAGCACCGGCCTCCCCCAGATACCGGGGGTGCGCAGGAACGCGGTGGTATCCGCCCTCAGCAGCGCGCCGAACGGGGTGCGGGCGCCCTTCGCGTACCAGCCCCGGGCGCGGGAGGTTCCCCCGCCGCGCGGAGTACTGGCAAACGCCCGCCCCAGCTCATTGGTGTCCATCAGATACAGCGCGGCACCGGCATGCCCCGATACCCCACCGCCGCGGATCAGTTCCCGGCCCGGAATCGCACCCATCCGCGCGAACACCACCAGCCAGAGCCCGACGACGACGGCCAGGACCACGGCGCCAGACCAGAGTTCCCCGGCCGCGGCCAGCCGCGGGAGGAAGCTCAGCAGGGCCAGCAGCACCAATCCGCCGGCAGCACCCAACGCTCCGCCCGGAAAGCCGTTTCCCGCAGACTGCCGCAGGGCGGCCAGGAGCAGCGCGCAGACCGCGGCCAGTCCGAAGACGACGGCACCGGCGAGCTGGCCTCCAAACGTTGCCTGCAGATCGGTGATGAATCCGACCGGCAGGTACAGGACCGCACCCGCTGCCCAGACGATGCCCACCCGGCGGAGCAGCCCTCCGGCCAGGAACTGGCGCCGGTCCACAGGCAGGCTCAGCCACCAGTACCCCTCGGCCGAGGGCACGGCCACCGGCCCGAGCTTCCGGGCCCCAGCCATCACCGAGGCCAAAGCGGCGAAGAGCAGAAGGGTCACTGCCACGCCGTCGGGCAGGGCGGTCAAGTCCGCGGTGATAACGGTGCGGCGGCCGCCTGCTCCGGACCCCAGAGCCCTCGCCACCTCATTCCGCATTGCCAGCACCAGTCCTCCGGCCAGGGCTCCGATGGTTCCGACTCCCAGCACAGTGGCATAGGCATCCAGCAGCACATCCCGGACCCGGACACTGCCACGGCGGTGGTCCCGCGAGGCTCCTCGGGTGTAACGGACCGGGTTGAAGTCCGTCGGCATCGGGTCGGCTGCTTCGGTACGGGGCACGGGTTACCGGCCCGCGATCTCAGCTGCGGCCCGGGCCGGTTCGATCTCCTGCACTTCGTCATCGATCAGCAGGCAGCGTCCGGCCGTCGCCAGGAGCAGCGCGGGATCGTGGGTCACGAGCAGCACCGTACCGCCGTCGTCGGCGTACTGGCGGATCCGCTCCCCCACCCGTTCGCGCATCACCGGGTCCAGCCGCTGCTCGGGTTCGTCGAGGATGAGCAGCGAGGACGGCCGGATCAGGGCCGAGGCGAGCAGCAGCCGCCGGCGCTGGCCGGAGGAAACGGACTCTGGGACGGCGTCGGCGCGGTCCTGCAGACCAAAGAAATCCAGTTCCGCGTCGACGGCTGCGTCCGGGTCGGCGACACCGTGGCCGCGTGCGACGAGCTGCAGATGTTCCCGTAGCGACAGCGAAGGGAAGAAAGCGTCCTCGTCGAAGAGTGCGGCCACCTGCCGGCGGAAAGGGATCGCGTCCTCATTGGCGGGCAGTCCGTGGACCCGCACCTCGCCGTCGAGCATCAGCTGCTTACCGGCGATCGTGCGGGCGGCGGTGGATTTGCCTGCCCCGTTGAAACCCACGACGCCGAGGATCTCCCCGGTATCCGCGTGCGCGGTGATGGCGCCGCAGACCGGCGCACCGGCGTAGCCCACCAGTAGGTTGGAAATCTCGAGCACGGCCCCCGCAGCAGTCATGCCGTCCAATCTAGCGGGTGGGACCCTGCGGCGGCGGCCAGGAACATGCCTAGTGCAGCGTCTTTAGCCCGATCACGCCGCCGACGATCATGGCCAGGAACAGGATCTTCAGCAGGGACACGGATTCGGCGCCGGTGGCCATGGCGTAGATGACGGTCAGGGTGGCGCCGATCCCCACCCAGACGGCATACGACGTGCCCAGCGGCAGCTCCCGCATCGCATACGCAAGCCCGGCCATGCTGGCAAGCAGTGCGGTAACGAAGATGGCCGATGGCCAGAACCGGCTGAATCCCTGCGACTTATCCAGGGCGGTGGCCCACACCGCTTCCAGGACGCCGGACAGCACCAAAACAATCCATGACATGAGAGTCTCCCTCGGGCCGTCTTGTCGCACACCGGGTACGGCACCCCTCGTCCGGGAGACCGTGTCGCGGCCTCCCGTCCACGGTCGCACGTCCGGTTATCCGGGGCAACTCCGCTTCGCGGCGGGTGAACTCGGCGGGTGAACCGGCGGGGAAGCCAGTGCCAAGTCTGCGCAGACCGTCGACCGGCGCGCACGAAAGTGCCAAAGTTTTAGCCATGACTGATGAACAGTTTGAACGCGATGACCTGGGCATCGCCGGGTGGTGGCCGAAGCTCACGTCCGAGTCCCGCGAGTGGCTGACCGCCAACAACGGCGACGCGGTGGAGCCGTGGGTCGTGGAGGACATCTCCCGCACCCGCGATATGGCTTCCGACGGCAGCGGCGCCTATTTCCTGCCGGACGCCGCCGTGGACTGGATTGAGGAAGCAGCCAACGGGGAGCAGCCGGGGCCGTTCGCCTGAAATCCGGAGAGTCCGGGGTTTCCACGCTAATCCGCGGGCTGCAGCGTGCGCACCCGGGACCGGTAATGCAGCGGTGATTCACCGACGCTGCGCTTGAAGGCCGTGCTGAACGCGCTCTCCGAAGCAAAGCCCAGCTCCAGCGCCAGCGCGCGGATCCGGGTATCACCGGATCCCAGTTCGTGCTGTGCCACGAGCATCCGCCAGTTGTTCAGGTACGAGCGAGGCGGAGTGCCGGCAACGTCCCGGAAGCGTTCAGCGAAAGCGGTGCGGGACATGGCCGCCGCGCCGGCCATCTCCGCCAGCGTCGGTGGCCGGGTCCGTGAGGCATGGATCAAGGCCAGGGCCGGCCGGAGCCGGTCATCGGCGAGCAGTTTCAGCCAGCCCTGCGGCAGGTCCGCATTGGTGATGGAGGATCGGAGCACGTCCAGCAGCAGGAGCTGCGCATATTGGCGGACCGCGAACCCCGAACCAATCCGCTGCCCGGACACTTCGTCGAAAAGCCGCCGAATCAGCAAGTGCAGGTGAGGTGCGGATTCCGTGCCGGAGCGGACGTGGGCCACGGCGGGAAGCGCCTGCAGCAGCAGGTTCCGGCCCACGGCATTGACGGCCACCCGGCCACCCATGATCACGTCTCCGGTTCCGGGCTCACCCTCCCCCACCTGGACGAAACTTCCGCTGGCGGGCGGCTCGATCCGGACGGGCACCCCGGTCCCGCTGCCGCCGTACAGCCGCAGCCAACTGCGGCCGTTGAGAACGACGACGTCGCCCGCCTCCAGCAGCAGCGGTTCCTCAAGGCCATCGGTTTCCAGGCGCATGCTGCCCTGCACTACGGCGAAGAACTTCAGGTCGTCGTCGAGCCTTGCCTCCGTTTCCCAGCGGCCGTGCACGGCGACGCTGCCGGAGATGACGCTGCGGACTTCAATGAAGTCGAGGATTTCGGATAAGCGGTCAGACACCATGTTTGTACTCTAGAGCAAATAGTTAGGACTTTTCATTATTCCCAGTCCCGATTCGAGCGGGCAGAGTGGAAGTACCTTCCGAAACCCGGAAGAAAAGCTTTTCCAAGGAGTCCCCATGAATGACAGCATGATTTCCCTCGTGACCGGCGCCAATAAGGGCATCGGCCGGCAGATCGCCGGCCAGCTGGCTGCCCTTGGCCACACCGTGGTGGTGGCCGCGCGGAACGCCGACGGCGGCGAGCGGGCTGCCGCTGAGCTGCGTGCGGAGGGTGGAGACGCCGTAGCCGTCGTCCTCGAGGTGACCGATCCCGCCTCGGTCACCGCCGCGGCGGACGAGGTCAAACGCCGCTTCGGGCGCCTGGATGCGCTGGTCAACAACGCCGGGATTGTGGCGACGCCGGGAGTCAGTTTTGCTGCCCAGCAGCCGGGTTCAGCGCAGGTGAATGAAATACGCTCGGTCTTTGAGACCAACTTCTTCGGCGTCATTTCCGTGACCGCGGCGTTCCTGCCACTGCTGCGCCTCTCCAATACCCCTCGCATTGTCAACGTCTCCAGCGTGGCCGGATCCCTGGCCGCAGTGTCGGATCCAGCCAATACGGACCCGATCGCAGCCGGCTATGCCCCCTCCAAGACAGCCCTGACCTCCCTGACACTGCAGTATGCAAAGGGGCTGGCACCCGAAGGCATTCTGGTCAATGCGGTTTGTCCGGGGTTTGTTGCCACGGATCTGAACGGTTTCCGGGGAACACGCACGCCGGAACAGGGGGCCCGGGCTGCCGTCCGGATGGCCACCATCCCGGCTAACGGACCCACCGGAACCTTCAGCGACGAGGACGGCCCCCTGCCCTGGTAGCGGAAACCGCGTCTGGCCGGTTTAGCCCGGCGAGGGGCCCGGCCGAATGACCCACCGAACCTGCCGCTATCCCCCCGGTCGCTGCTGGGCTATTGTCTCGGGTAACCGGGGGGATGCATGAAAACACGAATAACCTGCGCCATCCGCGCTGCGGCGGCCGCGGCCGTACTGGCCGCGGGGCTGGTCGGCTGCGCGCCGTCCGACGCCGAGCTTAACGAGGCACGGGCCATCGCCGAACTCAGCGCCAGCCCAGCCCCGGCGCCGGCCACAGCCACACCGCCGCCGTGCCCGGAGAGTGAAATTCTGCAGGTGGATCCGTCCGGGACCACCAGCATCAAACCCGACTGCTTTGACGAGGCCGTCGCCCTGGCCATCACCGAGTTCCCGGAACCGCTTCCTGCCGGTGTGGAATGGCGGGTTGAAACCCCCGATTACAGCGACCCCGAGGTCCGGCTGAAGCTCGGGGACATCAGCATCGCGGACGGCAACCAGGACAACGCCGTCGCCGGCTACTGGCTCTGTGCGTGGATGGACAGCTACCTCCGCGCCCTGGACAACAGCGACCCTGCCAGCCAGGAGCAAAGTATGGAGTACCTGGCCAAGTACACGTCCCTGCCCGCCATGCAGGAACACCTGGTCAACCCCGAAGTTTTCGACGCCTCCTTCATCACCCCGGCCCAGGCAGGGGACCCTGCCCAGCTCCGGAAGTTTTTCAAGGGCAGCTGTTCGTCCTTCCTGAGGGCTGCGGATCGATCCAGCTGACGGGCTGCTTACACACAACAACCGGTCAGGCAGTGGCGTTAGCTGCCCGGCGAAGGGAAGGCAGGAGCAGCGCGGCCCGGAAAAGACCGTATCCAAGCGGTGCTCCGACGGTGTTCGCCAGCAGGTCGTTGACGTCCGCGATATGTCCACCGCCGGCCAGGACGGCGTTGACGAACTGAAGCACCTCCATCGTGAGGCTGACGAGGAACCCCACGAGGAGGACCCCCACTGCCGAACGGATGCGGGAGATCAGCGGCAGCAGGATGCCCAGCGGGATGAAGACCAGCACGTTCATCACCATGTCGCCCAATTCCGCGTGCACCAGGGGAACCAGGTTGAGGTGGATCCACCACGGCTCGTCGTAAGTGGGTCCGCCGATGTGGATCGGCAGGACGGTGTTCCCAACGACGCCGGCGCCGTACACGCACATGACCGCGCTGACGACGACCCGCGGGAGGGTCAGCTCCCCTCGGCGGTGCAGCCGCCACAGCAGAATTGCGAAGACCATCACCGCCAGCGGCACGACGACGGGCAGCGCGGTGATCTCGTAGCGTGGCACTGGCGGCTCCTACCGGACGGGGGACGTGGTTCGACCCTACTGTCCTGCCGGCCAAACTCCCTCGAAGCGGGCTCTGCCAGTCTCCCCGTGAACGCGGGACGACGGCGGCACCCGGGCGCCGCCGTCGTCGTACGTTGAGAACCTGCTAGACCTGCGGCTGACGCGCAGGGAGCAGCGGAGCGAAGAACGCCGCGAGGTCCGCGGTGGCCGTCAGCGGCAGCACGTTGGCCACGTACTGGTCCGGGCGGACCACGACGACGGCGCCGTCTCGGGAGACCCCGCGCTGCTCGAAGATGTCAGCAGACGGGTCCGTGCCGTAGACCTTGGCCAGGTCGTTGAGCTGGAACGGGCCGATCTGCGGCTTGAACACCGACGGCACCGCAATGAGGTCAATGCCGGTGTGGTCCTGCTGGTAAATGACTTTCACGTCGAACCAGGCGTCGCGGTCGGCGCCCTCCGGCGTGGCTGCCAGCGGAGAATCCGGGGCGTTGTCCAGCCATTCCGCCAGGTCGGCCACCCGTGAAGGGGTGCCGGCAGCCGCGGCGTCGGCGAAGACGTAGATCCGCCATTTGCCGTCCGCCCGCGCCTGGTGGCCCAGCTGCACCGGGTTGGTGTCGCAGACCCGCTGCACGGGCGCCGACTTGAAGCGCTTGCCGAGGGGGAACCCGGCGGCCAGGTCCTGGTGCTTGGGCTCGGCAATAAGCATAGAGGGGGTGTACTCGGTCATAAACCCGGCCGGGAATTCGGCGGTCCGGACGTAGAAGTCCTCCAGGTCCGAAGGGTTCTCGAACTCCTCCGGCCGCTTCGCCATGAGCGATGACCACTCCTTGTCGAAGTCAATGAGGTTCTTCGCCACCACCTGGCGTTCCGCCGAATACGTGGAGAGCAGGCTTTCCGGGCTGCGGCCGTCCAGCACGTGGCCGAGCTTCCAGCCCAGGTTGAAGCCGTCCTGCATGGAGACGTTCATCCCCTGGCCGGCCTTTGCACTGTGCGTGTGGCAGGCATCTCCGGTGATGAAGACGCGCGGGGTGCGGGTGCCGAGGTCCTCCGGCCGGACGTCGTCGAACCGGTCGGTGAGCCGGTGGCCCACCTCGTAGACGCTGTGCCAGGCGACGTTGCGGACGTCCAGGGTGTAGGGGCTGAGGATGGCGTTGGCCTTGCCGATGATCTCCTCGATGGTGGTCCTGCGGACGGCACCGTTGTCGCCGTCGGGCACGACGCCGAGGTCCACGTACATGCGGAACAGGTGCCCGCCCTCACGCGGGATAAGCAGGATGCTGCCGCCGTTGGAGGACTGGATGGCGCATTTGGTGCGGATATCGGGGAAGTCGGTGTTGGCGAGGACGTCCATCACCCCCCAGGCGTGGTTGGCCTTGTCGCCGGCCATGGTGCAGCCGATGGCGTCGCGGACCTTGCTGCGGGCACCGTCGGAGCCCACCACGTACTTGGCGCGGACCGTGCGTTCGGTGCCCTCGAGCGGGCCGGCGGTGTGCAGGAGGGTGACGGTGACCGGGTACTCGGCGTCGTCGTCGACCGTCAGGCTGCGGAACTCGAACCCGTAGTCGGGCCGCATGCGGGTGGGTGAGTTGGCCATGAACCGAGCGAAGTAATCCAGCACGCGGGCCTGGTTGACGATCAGGTGCGGGAATTCGCTGATCCCGGCCGGGTCATCCAGTGCGCGGCCGGAGCGGACGATGTTCTCCGGGTTGTCCGGGTCCGGACGCCAGAAGCACATTTCGGTGATGCGGTAGGCCTCGGCAGTGATTTCCTCCGCGAAGCCGAAGGCCTGGAAGGTTTCCACGCTGCGGGCCTGGATGCCGTCCGCCTGGCCGATGACCAGCCGGCTGTCCCGGCGCTCCACGATCCGGGTGGTGACACCGGGGAACTGCGACAGCTGCGCGGCGGTGAGCATCCCGGCGGGCCCCGACCCCACGATCAGTACGTCGACTTTGTCGGGCAGATCGGCGGGACGGTCGACGCCGGTGCCGGCCGCCGGCTGGACGCGGGGGTCGCCGGATACGTAGCCGTGGTGGTGGAACTGCACGGGGGTCCTCACTTCGTTGTGCTGTTGATGCCCGCCGCGGTGGCCTGAACACGGGGTCCGGTACTCGAAGCGCAGAGGGTCCCGCCACCGTACCGGAGGTATGACGGGCGTCACAAGCTGGGCAATGCGGTACGTCTTGCCGGCGTTACAGCTGGGCACGGTACCTTGGTGCCCATCAGGCCAACCGCCGGCAGGGAAGAGTTCATGACAGTTACATGCGCAGTGATTGACGATTATCAGGACGCCGCCACCCGGTTCGCCGACTGGGAACAACTGGCTGATCAGGTGGAGCTGACCGTCTTCTCCGACCATCTGGCCGACGAGGATGCCGTCGCCGCACGCCTGGCCGGGTTCGACGTCGTCGTCATCATGCGCGAGCGCACCCCCTTTCCGGCGAGCCTGCTCGCCCGGCTGCCCCGCCTGAAACTGCTGGTGACCACCGGCGCGCGCAATGCCTCGATCGATCTGGCAGCAGACCATCGGCACCGATCTGCACGGTGCCACGCTCGGCCTGCTGGGGTTGGGGAAGATCGGGGTGCAGGTTGCCCGGGTAGGGGCTGCATTCGGGATGGAGGTCCTAGCCTGGAGCCAAAATCTCACCGCTGAACGCGCGGAAGCCGCCGGAGTCCGGTTCGCTCCCTCCAAGGAAGCGCTGCTGGCGGCGTCCGACGTCGTCTCCGTCCATCTGGTGCTGAGCGACCGGACGCGCGGGCTGCTTGGGGCCGGGGAGCTGGCCCTGATGAAGCCGGGTGCTTTCCTGATCAACACCTCGCGGGCCGGGATAGTGGACCAGACTGCCCTGCTGGATGCCCTTCGGCAACGGACGATTGCCGGCGCCGGGCTGGACGTGTTTGCCGAAGAGCCGCTGCCGGCCGATTCCCCGTTCCGGGACCTGCCCAACGTCCTGGCGACGCCGCACCTCGGGTACGTGACCGAGCGGAACTACCGCACGTTCTTTCCGCAGGTGGTGGAGGACATCTCCGCGTTCCTGGCGGGCGCCCCGATCCGGACGCTGTAGCCGCCGCGGACGTTTGGGTTTCCGTCCGCATCGTCTTCTGGCCGGGGCTGCGGACTCCTATTCTTTGTGCCATGCCGCATCTGCCGCGCCCGCCCCTTCCCGCTGTCCGCATCTCGGACGAAACCCACCGGGTCACCACCTTTGAGCTGTTCTTCGACCTCGTGTTCGTGTTCGCCTTCACCCAGGTCACCGGATTCATGGTGCATGAGTATTCATCCCTGGGGGTCCTGCAGGGGATGGTCGTCCTGGTCCTGCTCTGGTGGTCCTGGGCGCCCTTCTCCTGGCTCGCCAACCAGGCCCACGCCGACGAAGGACTCATGCGGTTCGGCCTGTCCGCCGTCATGGTGGCGATTTTTATTGCCGCACTCGCCATCCCGGAAGCCTTCGATGACCTCGACGGCGGCCTCCACGGCCCGCTGGTACTTGCCTTTGCGTACACGGCGGTCCGGGTCCTGCACCTGGGCCTGTACGTATATGCGGCCGGGAACGATCAGCCACTGCGCCGCCAGATAGCCAAGCTGACCTTCACCGCTGTCCTGGGAGCCGCCCTGGTCATCACCGGGGCGTTGCTGGGCGGAACCGCGCAGACCTGGTTCTGGCTGGCCGGCATGGCGCTGGACACCGGCATCACCTTCCTCATCTCGTGGCACGGGAACTGGCGGGTCCACTCGGCGGTGCACTGGACAGAGAGGTACGGGCTCGTGATCATCCTCGCGCTGGGCGAATCCATCGTGTCGATCGGGGTGGGGGCATCCGAGGTGCCCGTGAGCGTGCCGGTGCTTGCCGGTGCGGCGGCCGGCATCTGCCTGTCCATCGGGCTCTGGTGGCTCTACTTCGACGTGACGGCAGTGGCCGCCGAACACCGCTTCGCCGCACTGCGCGGATCCACCCGGTCTTCTGCCGCCGTCGTCGCGTACACCTACCTGCACTTGCCCCTCGTTGCCGGCGTTATCCTGACCGCTTTGGGCGTGGAGGACGCGCTGGCACATCTCGAGGAGGGGAAGGGCCTGGGCCGCGTCGGTGCTTTCGCGTTGTTCGTCGGCCCGGCGATGTATCTCCTGACCAGTGCCGCCTTCGCGTGGAGGATGGGCGGCGGCTGGAAGAAGTGGCGGCTGGGAACGGCTGCACTGCTGCTGGTTCTGATGGTGATTGGCCTGCCGTTGACCTCTTTGGCGGCACTTCTCCTCGTTACCGCACTGATCGTGGGGCTGGTTGCCGTGGAGAGCCTGCTTCACCGCGAGGCCCGGGGGCGGATACGGGGTTCGCAAGGGGCGTGATGTCCTGGCCGGCATAGGTTTTCCGTCCATTTCCAGCCACCTAATCGTCCGTTATGCACTTCTGCTGCCACTTTGAGGCTTTGCTGCCGCTTTGAACCGGCAGCAGATGGGCAAAGTGGCAGCAGATTCCCAAAGTGGCAGCAGAAAAACGGGCCAGGCATGCCCCGAACCTGCGGCAGGATGGATGCCATGACCATTGCAAAAACCATCCTGCTCTTCCTGCTCGCAGCCGCTGCGGAAATCGGCGGCGCCTGGCTGGTGTGGCAGTCCGTGCGGGAGGACCGGGCGTGGTGGTGGGCCGGCCTGGGCGTGATGGCCCTGGGCGTCTATGGGTTTGTGGCCACGCTCCAGCCGGATGCGCATTTCGGCCGGATCCTGGCCGCCTACGGTGGAGTGTTCGTGGCCGGATCCCTGGTGTGGGGCATGGTGTTCGACGGCTTCCGGCCCGACCGCTGGGACATCCTCGGCTCGCTGATCTGCCTCGTGGGGGTCGCCGTGATCATGTTCGCTCCCCGCAGCCCGGTGTCGTAATTGATTCCGGGAGCCGGAGGTTTGGCCCGGGAAGACGGCGGAGTCCAAAGTTCCGGACTCCGGACCCATCCCCTCTCGGAGGCCAATCCGCTATTCTTTGGACGTCGGCCGCCGTACAGAGTCTGACCCCCGCGAGGCCTGCCGGACGGCGCAACAAGCCGCTGCAGAGAGGTCGCCGATCATGGCCAGTATCCAGGTCAAGCACCCGAGCGTTACAGAACGCGTGGCAGCAGGCAAGGACTGCCGAGAGACAACACCCGTCTCCGCCCATCAGGGCTGGGTTCCCAACCCAGATCGCCCGGACCCCGTCGCGCTCATCGAAGAACAGAACCTCACCCGGGATCCGGACCTCGTGCCGGTGCGTCACGGCCGGATGCTTGACTCGCCGTTGACGTTCTACCGCGGTGCAGCCAAGATCATGGCCGCCGACCTCAAGGACACACCCCGGTCCGGCCTGACCACCCAGCTTTGCGGCGACGCTCATTTGTCGAACTTCGGGGTTTTCGCCTCACCCGAACGGACCCTGCTGTTCGACCTGAATGACTTCGATGAAACACTTCCGGGACCATTCGAGTACGACGTACTGCGGATGTCCGCCAGTTTCACCATTGCGGCCAGGAACAACTCCTTCACCAACGAAGAAGCGCGCTCGACAACCCTTGCCGCGGTCCGGGCGTACCGCGAAGCGATGCGCGAGTTCGCACAAATGGGAACCATGGACATCTGGTACGCACGCCTGACGGAGCAGGATATTTTGTCAGCGGTCCAGCTGGGGGCGGACACCAGCAAGGGTAAGGCGAAGAAAAAGGCAGCGAAACGGATCGAAAAGAGGGCAGAAAAGACCGCCAGGAAGGCGCGTTCCCGGGACAGCCTGCAGGCACTCTCCAAGCTGGCTGAGCGCGTGGACGGGGAGTACCGAATCGTCAGCCAGCCGCCGATCGTCATCCCCCTCAGGGAGTTCGGTGATTCGTTCGGCTTATCCGCGGACCAGATCTGGGAGGAATCCCGCGAACAGCTCCGGTCCTACCGAGCCACGCTGCAGGACGACAGACGCTATCTCCTCGAGCGCTTCGAAATCGTCGACATCGCCCGCAAGGTGGTGGGTGTGGGCAGCGTCGGCACCCGGGGCTTTATCGCGTTGCTTCAGGGCCGCGATTCAGACGACCCCCTGTTCCTGCAGGTCAAGGAGGCAACCCGGTCAGTCCTTGAGGACCACCTGCCCAAAAGCAGATACCGGCAGCCGGGCCAGCGCGTAGTGCAGGGCCAGCGAAGGATGCAGGCCGCCAGCGACATTTTCCTGGGTTGGACCAAGGGAGTGCAGGAAAACCGGTACCTGTACTGGCGCCAACTGCGGGATATGAAGGGCTCAGCGGTCGTGGAAACGATGAAACCCCTCGGGATGCAGTTTTACGCCCGCACCTGCGGCTGGACACTGGCCCGGGCCCACGCCAGATCAGGAGACCCGGTCGCGATCGCCGCCTATCTTGGCAAGAGCGAGAAATTCGATAACTCGGTCACCGACTTCTGCGAGCGCTACGCAGATCAAAACGAGCAGGACTATCAAGCCTTCGCCGACGCAGTACGTTCCGGGCGTCTGCCCGCGGTCGAAGGGGTCTAGGAGGCCCCGGCAGCCGCCTCACCCCGCCACGTACGCCGCCAGATGCTCCCCGGTCAGCGTGGACTCCCCCGCCACCAGATCCGCCGGCGTCCCCTCGAAGACGATCCGCCCGCCGTCGCGCCCGGCCCCGGGACCCAGGTCGATGATCCAGTCCGCATGCGCCATCACAGCCTGATGATGCTCGATCACAATCACCGACTTCCCCGAATCCACCAGCCGGTCCAGCAGGGCCAGGAGTTGTTCGACGTCCGCCAGGTGCAGCCCGGTGGTGGGTTCGTCCAGCACGTAGATCCCGTCCTTGCCGCCCATTTTCGTGGCCAGCTTCAGCCGCTGCCGCTCCCCGCCGGACAGGGTGGTCAGCGGCTGGCCCAGGTGCAGGTACCCCAGCCCGACGTCGGCCAGCTGGCCCAGGATCTTGTGCGCGGCCGGGGTGCGGGCCTCCCCCTCGGAGAAGAAGGTTTCGGCGTCGGTGACGGACAGTGCCAGGACCTCGGCAATGTCCTTCCCGCCCAGCGTGTACTCCAGCACCGAGGCCTGGAACCGGCGGCCCCCGCAGTCCTCGCAGACCGATTCCACCGTGGCCATCACGCCCAGCTCCGTGTAAATGACGCCGGCGCCGTTGCAGGCCGGGCAGGCACCCTCGGAGTTGGAGGAGAACAGGGCCGGCTTCACCCCGTTGGCCTTCGCGAATGCCTTCCGGATCGGCTCCAGCAGCCCGGTGTAGGTGGCGGGGTTGCTGCGCCGGGAGCCGCGGATCGGGCTCTGGTCCACCGTCACCACGCCGTCCCGGCCGGACACGGACCCGGTGATCAGCGAACTCTTGCCCGACCCGGCCACTCCGGTGAGCACCACCAGCACACCCAGCGGAATGTCGACGTCGACGTCGCGCAGGTTGTTGGTCGCGGCGCCGCGCACCTGCAGGGACGACGACGGCGGGCGCACCGTGTCCTTGAGCCGCGCCCGGTCTCCGAGGTGGCGGCCGGTCAGGGTGCCGCTGGCCCGCAGCCCGTCCAGTGGACCTTCGAAGGTGACGGTGCCGCCGTCGGTCCCCGCGCCCGGCCCGAGATCCACCACATGGTCGGCAATCGCGATGGTTTCCGGCTTGTGCTCCACCACCAGCACGGTGTTGCCCTTGTCCCGCAGCTGCAGCAGCAGCTGGTTCATCCGGGCAATGTCATGCGGATGCAGGCCGATGGTCGGCTCGTCGAAAACATAGGTCACATCGGTGAGTGACGAGCCCAGGTGCCGGATCATCTTGGTCCGCTGCGATTCGCCGCCGGACAGGGTTCCGGAGGGCCGGTCCAGGGACAGGTAGCCCAGCCCGATGTCCGCAAACGCGTCCAGCAGATGCTGCAGCCCGGTCAGCAGCGGGGACACCGAGGGTTCCTTCAATCCGCGGACCCAGCCGGCCAGGTCGCTGATCTGCATGGCGCACACGTCGGCAATGTTCAGTCCGCCGATCTTTGAGGACCGTGCTTCCGGGGCCAGCCGGGTGCCGTCGCAGTCGGGACAGGTGCTGAAGGTGATGGCCCGGTCCACGAAGGCCCGGATGTGCGGCTGCATCGCCTCGGGGTCCTTCGAGAGCATGGACTTCTGTATCTTCGGGATCAGGCCCTCATAGGTGATGTTGATGCCTTCCACCTTGATCTTGGTGGGCTCCTTGTAGAGCAGATCCTGCATCTCCCGCTTGGAGAACTTCCCGATGGGCTTGTCCATACTAAAGAAGCCGGAGCCGGAGTAGATCCGCCCGAACCAGCCGTCCATGCTGTAGCCGGGCACGGTGAGGGCGCCTTCGGCGAGCGACTTCGCGCTGTCGAACAGGGCGGTGAGGTCGAAGTCGGTGACCGCTCCCGTTCCCTCGCAGCGCGGGCACATGCCGCCCAGCCGGTTATAGGTGGCCTTCTCCGCCCGGGTCTTGCCGTCTCCGCGCTCGATGGTGATGGCACCGGAGGCCTTCACGGAGGGAACGTTGAAGGAGAACGCGTTGGGCGGGCCGATCTGCGGCTGCCCCAGCCGGCTGAACAGGATGCGCAGCATCGCGTTGGCGTCCGTGGCGGTGCCGACCGTGGAGCGCGGGTTCGCCCCCATCCGTTCCTGGTCCACGATGATCGCCGTGGTCAGCCCCTCCAGCAGATCCACCTCGGGACGGGCGAGCGCGGGCATAAAGCCCTGAACAAACGCACTGTAGGTCTCATTGATCAGCCGCTGGGACTCTGCGGCCACGGTGCCGAACACCAGCGAACTCTTGCCGGAGCCGGACACCCCGGTAAACACCGTCAACCGCCGTTTCGGGATCTCGATGCTGATGTCCCGCAGGTTGTTCACCCGTGCACCCTGCACCCGGATCACGTCGTGGCTGTCCGCTGTGTGCGCCGCCCGCCCGGTGCCGGTGCCTGTCCCAGCCGTGGTGTCCGTGCTCATTGCCGCTCCATCCGCCTGCGGACCTTCCGCCGTCGGTCCGATTCTGCCCGGCCACCCCGCGCGGAGCAACGGTCTGCCGGAACGACGGCGGGGCGCGCCTGCCCGCGTCGGGCAAGGCATGGAGGACTATATTCAGGCCTAGCGGACCGGATGAAAGAAGGCACACCATGGCAAAGCTTGATCTGCGCGTGCGGCTGGTAGGGAAAGTGCTGGCCCGGACCTCCGTGGCGCGCAAGAGCGAGGAACAGATCCTCGCGGACCAGCAGCGCACCATCAAGCACAACCCGGTGTTGGATTGGGTGCTGGGCGGGCTCGCCAAGGGAGTGACAACCCTGGATGACACCGCTGCCGGAGCGGAAGGCAGAATCCCGATCCGGGTCTACCGGCCGACCGACGCCGCCGGAACGTTGCCGCTGGTGGTCCTGATCCACGGCGGCGGCTGGACCGTCGGCAACCTGGACATCTATGACTCGCTGGCCAGCACCATCGCGCGGGACGCAGCCGCCGTCGTCGTTTCCCTCGAATACCGGCTGGCGCCCACGCATCCCTGGCCGGCAGCCGCTGAGGACTGCTATGCCGCACTGCTCGAGGTGGCCGACCGCGCCGCGGAATGGGAGGCCGACGCCGGCCGGCTCGCCGTCGTGGGCGACAGCGCCGGCGGGAACCTGGCAGCGGTGCTAACGCTGATGACCCGGGACCGGTCGGGCCCCGCCATTTCCTTCCAGGGGCTGATTTATCCGGCCACCGACATGACCCTGGGCAGCGCATCGATCGGCGAGAATGCCCATGCGCCCATCCTCACCGAGGAGGACATCCACCGCTACGGCAGCCTCTACGTTCCGGATCCGGAGGACCGGCGTAACCCCTATGCCTCGCCGCTGCTGGCGCTGGACCACTCCGGGCTCCCGCCGGCGCTGATCCAGGTGGCCGAGCATGATCCGATCCGCGACGACGGCCTGCGGTACGCCGATGCCCTCCGCGCGGCCGGCGTTCCGGTCCGCGTCACGACGTATGTGGGGATGCCGCATGGCTATCTGGCGTTCCCCCGGCTCTGCCGCAGCGCTCCCCAGGCGCTGGCCGAACTGACCGCGGAGCTGCGGCGGCAGCTGGCGCCTGCGGGCGTGCGGTAGCGCCCCCTTCGGTCAGGACCTGCCGGCGGCCATGATCCCGGCTCTGGACCGTGCGGACATGATCGACCCGATAGACAGCCAGGACATCACCGCCACCGCGGACAGCGCCGATCCGATGGACAGCACGGAACCGAAGGACCCGATCGAGCCGATCGAGCACGCGGACCCCACACTGCCGATCGACAGCACCGAATTCTTCGATCCAATGGACAGCACCGACCCGGTTGACCACAACGACAGCCTTGAAGGTTCCATGTCCGCTCCCCTATCTCCTCACTGCACCGCTGGTGGTGCACCTGTCCCTGCACGGTAGCCGTCGCAAACCCGGAATACGCGAGTAGCCGAAGGCAGAAAGTGTCAATAAATGCTTGACGTCTCGTTCATGTCAAGCTCTACTTGACGCATGAGAACTTTCCGGATCTTCAACGCCGTTTACGCCGCCGTGATGTTTCTGGGCGGAGTGGCACTACTAGCCGCCTGGCTGCTGCTCGATCTGCACGGATTCCCCAAGGGGCTCTGCCAGGGCGGCGGCTTCACCCTGCTCGTGGGCAGCGTGTACCTTGCGGTCACCTTTGTCTGGCGCGGGAACACCGACAGCAGCGGCATCGAGTACTGGCTGCCCAGCCGGGACCGGACGGATAAGCCGTGACGGACCGGAGCGGCACACACCAGGCCCAGCCCGGCCCGGACCTGCAGGAGCAGATCGGGTCACTGATCCTCGGCGACTACGACGACGCCGGGACCCTCACCGAGGCGGACCACCTCGCCCTGGTGGCCCGGACGGGCGCCGCCGAGCAGGCCAGCCAGCAGCTGCAGCACCGGGCCGTCGCGGCGGCACGGAGCGCGGGAATCAGCTGGGCCGCGCTGGGCCGCGAGCTGGGGATGACCCGGCAGGCGGCGCAGCAGCGTTTCGGCGCGCGGCCTGAGGAGCCGGCCACCGGTTCCCGCGAGCGCTGGCTAGGCCCGGTCACGGCCTTCGACGAAATGCCCGAGCTGGAACTGGCCGGGCGGCTGGGCTGGCGCACCATCGGCGTCGACATGCTCCGGCACCGCATGCTGCAGACCGATACCCAGTGGGAACACCGCCGCGTGCTGTGGACCCGGCCGGCCCACTACTACGAAACGGACGGCTGGCAGGTGGGCAGCAGATCCTTCCCCTGGCTGTACCTGGTCCGGGACCTGCACCGAACCCCCGAAGCAGACTAGGGCAGCCGCCAACGGCGCCGCCGCCCGCCTAGTCCAGCGTGACCCCGCCCAACCGGGCAACGGCGGCCGGGTCCCGGTGGTCGAAGAACAAGGACTTTCCGGTATCGAGGTCGGCGATGGAGGCCATTTCCTGCGGGCTGAGCTCGAAGTCGAACACGTCGAAGTTCTCCGCCATCCGCTCCGGCCGGACGGACTTCGGGATCACCACCACCCCGCGCTGGATTAGCCAGCGAAGCACCACCTGGGCAATGGACTTGCCGTGCACGTTCCCGATGTCCGACAGTGTTGGATCCGAGAAGAGGTTGTGCTTCCCTTCGGCGAACGGCGCCCAGGATTCATGCCGTACGCCGCGTTCGGTCATCAACTGGTTTTCGACCGCCCGCTGGTAGAACGGGTTGGTTTCGATCTGGTTCACCGCGGGAACCACCTCGTTGTGCAGGATCAGGTCCAGCAGCCGGTCCGGCATGAAGTTCGAGACCCCGATAGCCCGGGCGGCGCCGTCGTTGTAGAGCTGTTCCATTACCCGCCACTCGCCGTAGACATCACCGAAGGGCTGATGGATCAGGTACAGGTCTACATAGTCCATGCCTAGGTTCTGCAGCGAGGTTTCAAACGCCCGGCTGGTGGTGGCTTCGCCGTTGTCCTGGATCCAGAGTTTGGTGGTGATAAACAGGTCGCTGCGGGCAATACCGCTCGCCTGCACTGCCCGTCCCACGGCGTCTTCGTTCTGGTAGGCCGCTGCGGTGTCCAGCGAGCGGTACCCGGCGGCTAGGGCGTTGGTGACGGCTTCCTCGGTCTGGTCCGGCGGAACCTGGTACACGCCGAAGCCAAGGACCGGCATTTCGACGCCGGTGTTCAGGGTGACGTGCTCCATCGGTTTTCCTCTCGCAGGTGTCTTTCGTGACTCACGCCCCGTATTCCTGGTCGGTGACCAGGTCACCCCAGTCGGATTCCGGGGTGTCGTCGGGCGGCGCCTCCCACATGGCCAGGTGGGTCATGAGGTTGTCCGGGGCGGCGCCGTGCCAGTGCCACTCCCCCGGCGGGGTGTACACGGTGTCGCCGGGCCGCATCGTCAGGATCTCCCCGCCGCGGGCCTGGATCAGGCCGTAGCCTTCGGTGACGTGCAGGGTCTGCCCGACGGCGTGGACGTGCCAGGCGGTACGGGCGCCGGGGGCAAAGTGGACAGCATTGACCCGCATCCGGGACGGTGTGGGATGCGGTGCGGCAATGACTTCGAACCAGACATCGCCGGTGAACATATCTGCCGGCCCCTTGATACTGGGACTGCGCGGTTCCAGTTGCATCATGGCTCCCTGAGGGCTTACAGGTTCGGCACGGACCCGCGTCGATACCGGGATCGGCGGACGTTCGGTGCCGTCGGCCTTTTCGAGACTACAAGCGGAAAACGCCGACGGGGAGGGTCTGCACTGATTCCACCCGACCGCGCCCCGCATCCGGAACGGCGCCCCGCTCATGGCCCACGGATATGACACTGCCCACAACGGGGCCCCTGCCGCGGATTCTGCCGGATGCCGCCACCGTACGATCGAAAATGGGCCCCGCCCCACCCAGCGGGAACGGGCCGGGAAACCCGGCCATCTACAACAGGAGAATGTAAACGTGAGCGAACGACTCAAAGACAAAGTAGCCCTTATTACCGGAGCTGCCAGTGGAATGGGCGCATCGCATGCGCGGGCCTTCGTACGCGAAGGCGCCAAGGTCATGATCGCGGACATCAACGACGACGCCGGTGCCGCGCTGGCTGAGGAGCTGGGCGACGCCGCCCGCTACGTACACCTGAACGTCACGAGCGCCGAGGACTGGGCCGCCGCCGTGGCGGCCACCCTGGAAACCTTCGGTTCGCTGAATGTCCTGGTGAACAATGCCGGCATCCTCGACGGTGGACCGCTCGGCCAGTACCCGGCGGAGCGCTGGCAGCGGGCACTGGATATCAACCTGACCGGTCCCTTCCTGGGCATGACGGCTGCAGTGGACGCGCTGAAGGCCTCCGCGCCGTCGTCCGTCATTAACATTTCCTCCACCGCCGGGCTCGAAGGCATCGCCGGAATGCACGGCTACACGGCGTCGAAGTTCGGCCTGCGCGGGCTGACGAAGTCCACCGCACTGGAGCTCGCGGCGTCCCACGTCCGGGTCAACTCGGTGCACCCCGGGTCCATCCAGACCCCGATGACCGCCGTGATGGGCCGGCAGAAGCCGATCGACTTCACCGAAACCACCCTCACCCGGCCGGCGGCACCGGAAGAGGTCACCAGTGTTGTCCTGTTCCTGGCGAGCGACGAGTCCAGCTTCTCCACCGGCGCCGAGTTCGTCGTCGACGGCGGCATCACCGCCGGGAAGATCTACAACGTCTAAGACGGCGTAGTCCGGGGGCGGGGAAGACTGCCGGAGCGCTGGGTACTCCAACCCCGCGCTCCGGCGTGCATACCGGGAATCCCGGAATCCCTATCGCCGATTCGCCTGGCCACTCCCCCGCAGCTCTCCGAACGGCTTCCAAAAGAAGTCGAAGTGGCCCTGCGGGCTGCTCATAAACCGCTGGGTGAACACAACGCCGATATCCCCGTTCGGGTAAACGGCGGCACTGGTCCCGGACCCGCCGGCCCAGCCCCACATACCCGGCTCGGACCATACGGCGCCGAGGCCTGTCTGCACGGCGGTCATAAAGCCCCAGGACTCGTCGGGTCCGGCTACTTCGGCCACGCCGGCCTGCTGCAGGGAGGTCAGCTGGTCCACGGTCATCTGGTGCCGCAGTTCAGCCGGCAGCACGTTGTCATCGGCCAGTCCGGCGAGGAACTGCACGAAGTCCGGCACGGTGGACACCATGCCGCCGGCCAGGGACGCGAACTTCGGCGGACCTGCCAGTGCGTCCCGGTAGGACTCCGCTTCGAAGAGCCCGCCGTCGTCGTTGGCCGCATACACTCCGGGGAAATGCTCGTCGCCGGTCGGAAACCCGGTCCCGGTCAGCCCAAACGGTTCGCTGATCCGTTCCTGCACCAACTGACCCAGGGGCGTGAGGGCGGCGGCGGCGAGCAGCACCGAGAGCACGTCCGCGCTCGAGTGGTACATCCAGCGCTCCCCGGGCTGGTAGGCCAGCGGGACGCTGCCGAGCCGGGCCAGATACTCCTCGGGTGTCATGTCCGGCGGATTGGGACCCCAGAGGAAATCCTGCGTCGCCGCCACATACGGGGTCGGGTCAAAGTCGACACCCAGTCCCGCGGTGAAGGTCAGCAGGTGGCGCACCGTGAGGGGGCCGCGGGAAGGTACCGTCAGGGTCAGCGGGGCATCCGGAGTCACCAGCACGCGGGGGTTCGCGAGGGCAGGGAGCCAGCGGGCAACCTCGTCGTCCAGGCTCAGCGTGCCGTCGGCTACGAGGCTGAGGGCCAGGGCGCCGCCAAACAGCTTGCTCAGCGAGGAGATCCGGAACGGGGTGTCCTCGGCCATGGGCCCGGACTGCTCCAGGTCCAGGGACCCGACGGCGAAGATTTCGGTCTGCCCTTTGATCCGCACCCCGGCCACCAGCCCCGGGCACCAACCGGATTGGACGGTCTCGGTCAGCCTGTCCCAAAGAGGTGCGGCAATGCCTGGCATGGCTCTACTGTCCGCTTGCCCCGGGGAGGGAGTCAACGGACGGAGGCTCCGGGTCCGCCGAAAAGGACGATTGCCGGCGCCCCACCTCCGCGGGCTACGCCTTGGGTTCCCGCAGCGCCGAATAAATCAGCAGGTCCCGGCGCTGGCCGGAGATTTCCATGTAGCTACGCAGCAGACCCTCCCGCTCGAAGCCCGCGAGTTCGGCGGTGCGGGTCGAGGCGGTATTCCACGGTTCGATGTGCAGCTCCACCCGGTGCAGTTCCGGAAGCGTCCAGGCGAACTCCAGAGCGGCCAGCAGCGCGGACGCAGCGAACCGGTGGCCGCGGGCCGACGGCGTAATCCCGTACCCGGCCTGGGCGCGGCCCTTCTCCAACTCCCGGATCCACAGTCCCAGCTGGCCCACGCAACGGTCGGTGCCGGCCTCGGCCACCGCAAAGGAAAACCCGGCACCCTCCCGGTACCGGTTCCGCTGCCGGTCCACCCACTCCATGGCCTGCTCGGGGCTCGCGTTCCCGGGAAGACTGCCGATGGCGGGAAAATACTCGTCCCGGGACATCTCGATGACCGTTGCCACATCCTCATCCCGGAAGGCTCGGAGCCGTATGTTTCCGTGCTGCGGATCGGTGGACGGCCAGGCTGGCATGCCGGTGCTGGTTTCCATGGCCACAGCCTGCCACAGCCGCACGCCCGGCGGCACGAGGAGCGGCTGCTGCGGCGGGTTTGCTGCGGCTAGTCCAGCACGGCGGTGGTGCGGCGTTTGACGAGAGCCTGTAGTTTTTAGCCCCTGAACACCGTTAAACCGACCGGGTCTCCCCCGCCCGGTCCGTGAAGGCGGACCGCAGGTCCCCGGCCAGCGCTTCCTCGACCCGGCGGGCCATGTCCCGGACCTCCTGCTCATCGGCGACGGCCAGATCCCGGGAGGTGCTCTCCAATACCAGCGAGGACTGCCGGCGGATCTCCTCACGCTGGTCGTCGTTGACGGCGTTGGCAGCGCTGTCACGCAGCAGCCGCAGGATTGCGCACAGCACAATCGGCTCGGAGTGGGCATAGCGGCGCACCGGCCCGCAGACCAGGTCCATGAAGTACCGGTAGTCCCGGCCGACGGTCACCAGACGCAGTACACCGTCGACGTCGGTCTCCCCCTCCGGCCCGAGCCGGCGGCGGGAGAGATCCACCAACAGGTCCGCGCAGTAGCCCAGCGCGTGCGCTGCGGTGATCGGGTCATTGATGCTCGGTGACAGGGCCTTGACCGTAATATCGGTCAACTGGCGCAGGCCCAGCGCCGCGTCCTGCTCCGGCGTCCGCTCGTAACCGATCTCCAGGGCAGCAGCCAGAGCCTCGCGCATCGCCTCCTCCGGAACCGGTCCGCCGTCGTCGCTCCAGGCCCGGGCCACGGGTGTCCCAACGATGACATGGTCCCCGGGCTGCACCTCGATCCGCATGGTCAGCCCGTACTCGTGCAGCATCTGCACCAGCGGTTTGGCTTGCACCGCCTGGATGATGCCGCTGCGGCGTACCGGGATGGGAGTGCCGCCGTCGGGCTCCGGAAAGTCCTGCACCTCGCCGCTCCCGGACTCCGGATAGGTTTCACGCAGCACGGCCAGGCAGCCCTGGTGCGCGTTGAGCATCATGGTGTCCACGCGCAGGGACCGGGTGATGTGCCCGATAAACAGCAGCAGCACCACACCGCAGGCGATCCCGAGGATGTAGACGAGCCCCACCACCAGCACGGGGACGGGCCGGTCCGCATCCATGCCGTGCAGTCCGGTAATGGAGACCATGAAGGTGCCCATCAGCACGCCCAGGATCGTCTGCGTGCGGGCATCGCGGGCGAACTCGCGCAGCAGCCGGGGCGAAAACTGCTGCGAGGCCAACTGCAGGGCCACCACGGTCAGCGAGAAGGTCACGGTGGCGGCGGTCATCACGCTGGTGGCCACCGTCTGCAGCAGGCTGCTTGCCGTATCGACGCCGGTGGGCCAGATCCAGCGCGCCCAGACGGCGTCGGCTTCCGGGCGGACCTGCAGCAGCACGAGGGTCAGCAGCACCGCGGCGAGGGAAGCGCAGGTGGGCCAGAACCAGAGGGACGCCCGCAGCGCGTCCCGTGATAGGTGGAACCGTGGTTCCGGACCCGGGTGGCGCGGCGGGAAGGTGGACGGACCATACATGCTGTTGCTCATCGGCGCCTCTTGGAAGGTGGAATCTCGGCCACTCTCATTGTGCCCGGTTCTCCTTTGTGCGGCCCAAAATCCGTGCGTAGTGACGACGTCGTCACGTACCCCCATGAGATCGCTCACGGACAGGCACATATCGGCAGGGCAGGGGAAACCCCGGACGTACCGTTGATTTAAATCAACCTTTGACCTTCGTCAGCTTTTTGGAGTGCGCATGTCCATTTCCCCTGCCCCGCAGGGCGCTGCCCCCACCACCCGCGCCGAGGCCAGGGCAGAAGCAAAGCGCAAGCACCGCGCCATCCTTCAGGCCCTGACCGGCCTGCTGCTGGGCATGTTCGTCTCGATGCTGGCCAACACCGTGGTGAGCACCTCCCTGCCGGTCATCATTTCGGACCTCGACGGCGACCAGGCCGCCTTCACCTGGGTGGTCACCGCCACCCTGCTGGCCACGGCGGTCTCCACCCCGGTCTGGGGCAAGCTTGCGGATCTGCTCAACCGCAAGGTCCTGGTCCAGCTGGCCCTGATCATCTTCATTGTCGCCAGTGCGGCCGCAGGTTTCGCCCACAACACCGACTGGCTGATCGCCATGCGCGTGATCCAGGGCATCGGCGCCGGCGGCCTCGGTGCGCTGACCCAGATTGTTATGGCGGACATCGTTTCCCCGCGGGAACGCGGCCGCTACATGGGCCTGTTCGGTGCCGTCATGGCCCTGTCCACCGTCGGCGGACCGCTGATCGGCGGCGTCATCACGGATACCGTCAACTGGCGCTGGAACTTCTACGTGGCGGTGCCGCTCGCCGTCGTCGCACTGGTGATGATCCAGAAGACCCTGCACCTGCCGCCGCTGAAGAAGCGGAAGGTGCAGATCGACTACGCCGGCATCGTCCTGCTTTCGGCCTCCGTATCCTGCCTGCTCATCTGGGTGTCCCTGGTGGGCACCGACTTCGGCTGGGCCAGTGCCGCCACCGCATGGATGGTGGGCGGTTCGCTGCTGGGCCTGGCCGCGTTCGTAGCCGTGGAACTAAAGGCATCGGAACCGCTGATCCCGCTGAGCCTGTTCCGCAACCGGACCTTCACCTTCTCGGTGATCGGATCCCTCGCCGTCGGCGTCGCCATGTTCGGCACTACGGTGTTCCTGTCCCAGTACATGCAGCTGGCCCGCGGCGCCTCCGCGACCATGTCAGGGCTGATGACCATCCCGATGATGGCAGGACTGCTGATCATCTCCACGCTCGTGGGCCGGATGATCACCAAGACCGGCAAGTGGAAGGCCTACGTGGTGGTCGGATCGGTGCTGCTCACCGCAGGCCTGGTCCTGATGGGCACCATTGAATACGACACCAATTTCTGGCTGGTCTCGCTGTATATGTTCCTGCTCGGTGCCGGCGTGGGCATGGTGATGCAGAACCTGGTGCTCGTGGTGCAGAACGACGTTTCCACCCGGGACCTCGGCGTCGCCAGTTCCAGCATCAACTTCTTCCGCACGATCGGCGGCACCGTGGGCGTGTCCGCGCTCGGCGCGGTGCTGGCCACCCAAGTCACCGACCGGCTGGCGCAGAAGCAGGGCGAGCTGATGTCCGCCATCACTGCGCTGGGTGAAGAGGGCAAGGAAGTCGCCGCATCACTGGCCTCCGGCAGCATCCCGGATGTGAACGCCCTGCCCGAATCCGTGCGTTTCATTGTCGAATCGGTGTACGGCTCCTCCGTGGCGCACATCTTCATGATCGCTGCGCCGCTGGGGCTCCTGACCCTGCTGGCCGTGCTGTTCCTGCCGAACCTGCCGCTGGGCAGCATGACCCGGCACGAGAAGATGCAGGCCGAAGAATCTGCCGCGGCGTCCGGGAAAGCTCCCGCGACGGCTTCCGCTACGACCTCCGAGACCGTAGCGGCCGTGTCCGAAGGTGCCGCTGGCCATACCCCGGAGTCGCCGGCAAAGGACGCACCCGCAAAGGACGCGTCGTCTGGAAAAGGCTCGCCCGCCGTAAAGAACGCAGCCACGAAGCGCGCGCCCGCAGCAAAGGGCGCGCCGGCTGCAAAGGGGGCGCCGGCTGCAAAGGGTGGACCCTCCGGAAAGGCCGCGCCGACAAAGGGCGCACCCGCAGCAAAGGGCTCGTCATCCGGAAAGGACGCACCCGCGGGAAAGGGTAAGAACTAGCCGTGACGACGCCGGTAGCGGGGGACGCTGGCGATGGGACCTTCGAGTCCTCTGTCCTGGAGGTGGAACGCGAGTTCTCGGTGACACTTGCGGCAGCCCGCCGGATCTTCAAGGATTGCGCCGCAGCCGTCCATCCGGCCCTGCAGCCCTTGGGGTTCTCGGTGCTGATGACCCTGTACCGCACCGGGGAGTGCCAGCAGGGCGCCGTGGCCGAAGCACTTCAGGTGGACAAAGCCCTGCTGAGCCGGACAGTTACCCAGCTGGAAACCCTGGGCCTTGCGGCCCGGCGGGCGGACCCCTCCGACGGACGGGCCCAGCTGCTCGACCTGACCCCCGAGGGCCGGGTCCGCTTCGAAGGTGTACACAGTGCGAAGCGGTCCCGGCTGCGGGAGCAGCTGGGAAGCTGGACTCCCGCCGAGCTCAGAAACCTTTCCAAGCTGCTGAACAAGCTCAACGAGCGGGACTGATCCCGCCCGCAGTCTCCACACCGGGCAGGGATACCGTGAACTCGCTTCCCTCCCCCGGGCTGCTGACGAAGCTCAGCTCGCCGCCATGGGCCGCCACGATGTTTCTGGTGATCACCAGTCCCAGGCCGACGCCGGGAATAGCAGAGGCAATGGCGCGGCGGGCGCGGAAGAATTTTGTGAAGACCTTTTCCTGTTCGGCTTCGCTCATCCCGATCCCGGTGTCCGCCACGCAAAGCCGGACCGCCTCCGCGTCCTGCCACAGCCGCACCGTCACCGTCCCACCGCCGGGTGAGTACTTCACCGCATTGGACAGCAGGTTATCGACCACCTGTGCCAGGCGCTGCGGATCCACGTCCGCAATCAGCGATTCCGGAATGTCGGTTACCAGCGCCACCCGGCTCGCAGCGGCCTTCGGGGCTGCCGACACCACACCCGCCCGCACAATTTCGGCAAGGTTCATCGGGCGGCGGTCCATTTTCGTGGCGCCCGACGCCACGGACAGCAGATCGGAGACCAGTGCCAGCAAGCGTTCCGAGTTGCGCAGCGCAATCTCGATGGCTGATTTCACCTGCGGAGACAGCCCCTCCTCGTCCAGGGCGAGGTCCAGGTAGCCCATGATGGAGGTCAGCGGAGTCCGCAACTCGTGCGACACGCTGGCTACGAACTCTTCCTGCGCCGCCACGGCACGGACCAGCCGGCTGACGTCGCTGAAGGCAATCACGGATCCGGAGAAGGATCCCTCGCCTTTAATGGGCCGGGCCGAAACGTTAAGGGCCATCTCATGCTCGCCGGCACCGAACCATACCAACTGGTCGGAGAAGGCCTCTCCGGCGGCGGCCCGCCTAGCGGGGTTATCGGCATCGCCGATGGGCGTCACCCGGTCCGGACCGAACATCGTTTGTTCCTTCGCGGTGATGGGAATATCCCCCATGACCCGGCGCCAGCTGGAGAGCAGGTGGGTGTTGGTAAGCAGCGTGTTGCCCTTCGGATCCACCACCAGCAGGCCGACGTCGGCGGCGTCCAGAACCGATTCCAGCAGGGCCTCGCGTTCCCGGCTTTCCAACAGGTTCGCCTGCAGGATGCGGTCCTTTTCCTCCAGGGCCTTCTGCTTTTGCCGGATTTCCTCCTCCGCTGCGGCCCGGGCCGCTTCCGCCGCCTCTGCTTTCCGCAGGGCCGCCACGAGATCCTGCTCGTAGAGCCGGCGTTCGGAGGCGTTAAAAACGGCAATCCGGTCAATCTCGGCACCGTTCCCACCGTCTTCGGAGCGCACACCTGAGAGGAGCACCGGGACACACTCCCCGTCCGCAGACACCAGGTCCGCCGCCATTTCATTGAAGCACCCGGATACTGCGAGCTGCGGCACGGCATAGGAGGAGAAGAGCACTTGGTCCGCCCGCGGCATCAGGTCAAGGATGTTGCCGCCGAGCAGTCCGTCCCTGGAGCGCCCGGTCCAGGAGGCCAGTGTCTGGTTGACATCCAGGATCGTACCGTCCGTGGTGAGGACGAGATATCCGGAGGCCGCAGCATGGAAGTGTTTCTCGTAGTCCGTGCCCGGGTCGGTGTTTTCCGGGTTCTTGTGCCGGGGGTGGCCGTCAATGCTAGGCACGGATGCTCGCCTCCAGGTACTCCAGAATGGCCCCTGCAGTTTCCCGGGGAGAACTAAGGTGCGGCATGTTCCCGCGTGCTAACAGGTCCACACGCGTGCTTTGGGAAAGATGGCTGTGCAGGAACAACGACGCCGGTTCCGGGGTCAGCGGGTCGCCCGGGGACTGCAGGATCAGGGCCGGGACAGACACCTGGGGCAGTAGTTGCCGGACGTCCGCGGCGAAAGACATCTCCAGGAAGTCACGCACATACTCCGGACGCAACCGGCACATGTTCTCCGCCAGTTCGCCGCTCACCTCGGAGCCGGGTTCCGCGCCTGCTATTTCCGGCGCCATCGCCCGTGCCCACAGGGGGTAGTTGACCTCCACCATCTGCAGGACAGCCTCGATGTCCTCCGGCTGAAGCCCACCGGAGTACCCCTCGTCGTTCACATAGCAGGGCGAGGCGCAGAGCAGGACAAGACGCGCGATCCTCGGACTCCGCGTCGCCGCCGCCAGTGCCATCGTGCCGGCGATGCTGTGCCCGACGACCGTAGCGTCGTCCAGCTCCAGCACATCAATGATTTCGATCAGGTCTGCCAGGTAACCCTCGAAGGCAGCATATTTAGCGTCGCCGTAGGCATCCGGATCAGCACCTCCGGTTCCAACATGGTCGAACAGCACCACTTTGTAGGTGTCCGTAAAGAACGGCAGAATCCGGTCCCAGATGACCTGGTCACAGCCAAAACCCTGCGCCAAAAGCAGCGCGGGACCGTCCGTACGTCCGAGGACCCGGACATTGTTGCGGTGGATCACTGCGTCCGCATTCATCCTGTACCTTTCGTTGGTCTTGTTCACGCCTCGCTGGCAGCGCAATTGGCTGTGCACCGGGAATCCGGTGCGGAGCAGGCTGGTGGACGGGCCTCTGGCCTGTCAAAGGGGAAGAATCAACGTCCGCCCAACTGGTTTTCAGCGGCAGGAAAGCCGGAGAACCAACATTGTCATCCGGCCATTTGGCCGACGCGCTGCCGGATTCCGGCCCCTGCCCTACAAGGGGCGGGCAGGCTTTTCAGCGGGTGAAGGGGAACTGACTGCGGGCCCTGCTGTGGCCGGAGCGGCACACGGAGCAAAGGACTTACCGGTCGTATTGCGCATGAAATGGAAACCTTATAACGAGACTGTTTCAATCACCGGCGAGTTCGCCGGAGCGGAAGGCGCGAAAAGCGCTGGATTCCTCTTCGAAACCTAACAGAACGACCACCACAGGAGAAAATCAGGTGGCTTAGTTTCGCCGAAATGGACATCCAAACGAAGCCCTCATAAGTCTCGATGCGGACCTGCGTCGATGTGAGCTTCTAAATCGAAGACTCAGCGTTAGCCTTTCAAGCCGTCCCCGCTCCCGCTGAGCTCCCCGAGGATCCGTGCGAGCTCTACCCGGTCGCCCGGTTCCAGGACGGAAAAGAACTCATCTGCCTCACGCTTCCGGTCCGCCAGCACCGTGCCACGCAGCTTTTCCCCCGCGTCGGTCAGCCTCAGCAGGGTAGCCCGACGGTCGGTCGGGTGCGCCCGGCGCTCCATGAGCCCCTTCGCGGTCAATTGATCCACCACCTCGGTGGCTGACCGCGGGGCAATACGCAGCCGCTCCGCCAGTTCCTTCAACCGCAGCCCCGGCTCACCGGCTTCGCGTGCGCCGACGGGCGCATCGGCGGGCCCACCCCCCTCCGGCTCAGCCGCCCGGGCCACCGCATTCATCGCCCGGAACTGATGCGGGGTCAGCTCATACGGTGCGAGCTGGTGCATCCACCGCTTCCGCAGCCCGCGGAACGCCGCGTGCATCAGTTCTCCCAGAGCGGCCGGATCCGTGTTGTCCATGAAGACGAGTCTACCCACATTTGCCGGTAACCACATAATGAGGTAACCTCTGCATTAGCTGCCGCCTCGCACCTCACGGCAGCACAGGAGGAATCATGGCTATTCCCGAAACGGCCCCTGCGGCCCCCGGAAGCGGCAGAGGATCAGGTGGCGGGCCCGGCCCCGCGAAACTGAATCCCGCCGATCAAAAACAGCTGAACCGGCATCCGGTTTCCCTGCGGCGCATCGCCGCACTCTTCGCCCCACACAAGGGGACCATCGCCGTCGTCGTACTGCTGATCACCGCCTCCTCGGTGGTCGGACTCGCCCAGCCGTTCCTGGTCCGGGCCGTGATCGATGACGCACTGCCGCACGGCAACACCCGCCTGCTGCTGTTCCTCACCGCATCCATGGTGGGCGTGGCGGCACTGACCGCGGCGATCGGCGTTGTGCAGACCTGGCTGGCCACGAGCATGGGCCAGCGCGTGATGCATACCCTGCGCGTGAAGCTCTTTACCCACCTGCAGGCCCAGTCGCTCGGCTTCTTCACCCGCACCCGCGGCGGGGAGGTGCAGTCCCGGCTCACACACGATATTTCCGGCATGCAGTCGGTCGTCACCACCACCGCCACGGGCGTGGCCTCCAACCTCACGACGGCGGTTGCGACCGCCGTCGCGATGGTGGCCCTCTCCCCCGGGCTGAGCCTGATCTCGCTCGTGGTGCTGCCGCCGGCGATCTGGCTCTCCCGGCGCGTGGCAATGATCCGCCGCGACGTCACCGATGAACGCCAGCGCGAACTCGCCGCCCTGCACACCCAGGTGGAGGAGGGCCTCTCGGTCTCGGGCGTGCGGCTGGCCAAAACCCTGGGCACCATCCCGCGCGACGCCGACCGGTTCCGCGCCCGCTCGGAGACCCTCGTGGGCCTGGAGCTGCGCAGCCAGCTCGCCGGGCGCTGGCGGATGGCGACCATGCAGATTGTCTTCGCGGCCATTCCGGCCGTCATCTACCTCGCCGCGGGGTTCCCTGCCACCAACGGCGGAATGACCATCGGCACCCTGGTGGCGTTCACCGGACTGCAGGCGGGCATCTTCCGGCCGGTGATGGGCCTGCTGAACATCGGGGTGCAGTGGGTAACCGCCCTGGCATTCTTCAGCCGGATCTTCGAATACCTGGATCTTGAGCCGCAGATCCGCCCTGCCGCCGCTCCCGTCCGGCTGGATCCGGCCGCGGTCCACGGTGACGTGCGGTTCCAGGACGTGCATTTCACCTACGACGACGGCACCGAAGTCCTGCACGGCATCGACCTGACACTGCCCGCCGGGACCACCACCGCCGTCGTTGGATCCACCGGCTCCGGCAAGAGCACCCTGGCGTCCCTGCTGCCGCGGCTGAACGACACGAGCTCCGGCAGCGTCAGCATCGATGGCGTGGACGTGCGCGAGCTGGCCCCCGAGGACCTGGCCCGGATTGTCGGCGTCGTCTCCCAGGAGACCTATCTGATCCACGCTTCCATCCGCGAGAACCTGCTGCTCGCCGATCCGGACGCCAGCGACGACCAGCTCTGGTCCGCCCTGGCCGCGGCGCAGATGGCCGACACCGTCGGCGCCCTGCCCGAGGGCATGGACACCCTGGTGGGGGCGCGCGGCCACCGTTTCTCCGGCGGCGAGCAGCAGCGCCTGGCCATTGCCCGCACCATCCTGCGCAATCCGCCGGTCCTGGTCCTGGACGAGGCCACCTCGGCGCTGGACAACACCACCGAGGCGCAGGTGCAGCTGGCCCTGGAGCACCTCTCCGCCGGGCGCACCACGCTGACCATCGCCCACCGGCTCTCGACCGTGGAGAACGCGGACCAGGTGGTGGTGCTCGACGCCGGCCGGGTCATCGAGACGGGGTCACCGGCCGAACTCCGGGCAGCCGACGGCGCATTTGCCCGGCTTGCCGCGCACACCGCCACGCTGGAGGACAACCTCTCCCGCTAGCCGGAAGCCAGGGCGCCGGGATTCAGTCGTCCTTCCAGCCAACACAGAGGCAGAAGGGGTGGCCTGCCGGATCCAGGAACACGCGGAAGGTCCTCCCCAGCTGGTGCTCGTGTTTGGTTGCCCCCAGCGCGAGGACAGCAGCCTCGGCCTCGTCCAGGTCATCAACATCCACGTCGATATGCATCTGCTGGGGCATGTCCTGGCCCGGCCAGGCCGGCGGCGCGTAGTTCTCCACCTTCTGGAAGGAGTAGCGCTGACCGGTGACGTCGGAGATTTCGGTCCAGTCGCCGTCGTACCCGTTCAAGTCCACCTTCCAATCCAGGAGGGTGCCGTAGAAGGTGGCGAGTGCCACGGGATCCGGGCAGTCGATAACAGTGATGGGAGCGCGTGCGATAGCCATGGGAGGAAGCCTAGGACCAATTGCGGACAACCACTGTCCGCATGGAAACTTTTTCGCGCCGTGGCGCATCTGCTGCCAGTCTGTGTTTCTGCTGCCAGGCTGCGGTTCTCCTGCCGTTTTACGTTTTTCCTGCCGTTTTAAACCGACAGTAGAAACGCAAAGTGGCAGTAGAAGTTCAGCCGCGTGCCTGCATGGCCCGATTCAGGGCAACAATCGCGTCAGCGGCCGCCTCCAGCGCCTCCCGCTGCTCATCATCCAGGCGGGCGATTCCGGCGCGGATAGGCCCCGCGCTGCTCCCCGGAAGCCGGATCCCCCTTCCAGGGACCAACGAAAACGTGCCGCCCTTCCCGAAGGAAGGACGGCACGTTTTTGTGTGGTCAAGACCGGCGGGAGCTAGCTCCGGGCCGGTTCCTCCACCTCGGAGCGCGACTCATCCACATGCGGATGGCGGCGTTCCAGGGAGGCACCCTCGACGTCGACGTCGGGCAGGATCTTGTCCACCCACTTCGGCAGCCACCAGGCCTTGTCGCCTGCCAGGTGCATCAGGGCGGGGATCAGCAGCATCCGCACCACGAACGCATCCACCAGGACACCGAAGGCCAGGGCGAAGCCGATGGGCCGGATCATCGTGCTGTGCGAGAAGATGAAGCCGCCGAACACGGACGCCATGATGATTGCCGCAGCGGCGACCACCGACCGGCCGGCCCGGAAGCCCTGGGCGACGGCGAGGCGCGCCGGCGCTCCGTGGACATAGGCCTCACGCATGCCCGAGCCCAGGAAGAGCATGTAGTCCATCGCCAAGCCGAAGAGGATGCCCGCCAGGATGGTCGGCAGGAAGCTCAGGATCGGGCCGGGGGTCTCCACGCCGAAGATGCCGGACAGCCAGCCCCACTGGTAGATCGCCACTACGCCGCCGAGGGCTGCGAAGTAGGACAGGATGAAGCCGAGGGTCGCGATGATCGGAACGAAGATCGACCGGAACACCAGGATCAGGATCAGCAGGGACAGTCCCACGACCACACCGAGGTAGAGCGGCAGGGCCTCGCCCAGCTTCTCGGAAATGTCGATGTTGCCGCTGGCGGAGCCGGCCACGCCGATCTCATAGTCGCCGTTTTCGCCCTCAACCGGGGACATGCCACGCAGCGAGTTCACGAGGTTCTCGGTGGATTCGCTCGTGGGGCCTTCTTCCGGAATGACTTGGAAGGCAGCCACGCTCCGGTCTTCGGAGGTGCCGATGGGAGCAACTGCCGCCACATCGTCCTGGTCGAAGATGGCGGTGGCAATCTCGTTCTGGGCTACCAGCGCTTCCTCTTCGCTGGGCTCGCCCGGCAGTTCCGCCACCAGCAGCAGCGGGCCATTCTGCCCTTCGCCGAACTTCTCGGAAACGGCGGCGTAGGCCCGGTACTGGGTGGTGTCGTGCGCTTCGGCGGATCCGTCGGGCAGGTTCAGCCGCAGGTCCATTGACGGCACCGCCAGCAGCAGCAGTGCGGCAATGGAGGCCACCACCGTCACCACGGCGCGGATGGAGGACATGGGCTTGGCTTCCGCGAGCTGCGGGCGGCCCTCCTTGGCGGCAGCGCTTTCGGACGGGTGAATTGCGGCCCGCTCCTTGCGGCTGAGGATGCGCATGCCGACAAGCTTCAGCAGTGCCGGCGTCAGGGTGACCGCAACCAGCACGGCGATGGCGACACAGGCCGCGCCCACGGTACCCATCAGGCCCAGGAACGGAATTCCCGTGACGTTCAGGGCGAGCAGGGCAATGAACACGGTTGCACCGGCAAACACCACGGCGTTGCCCGAGGTGCCGTTGGCCAGCGCGATGGATTCCTGCAGGGGAAGGCCGGTCTTGAGCTGGCGGCGGTGCCGGTTCACGATGAACAGTGCGTAATCGATGCCCACGGCGAGGCCGAGCATCAGGCCGAGCACCGGGGTTACCGACGCCATCTCGACGACGCCGGAGAACGCCAGCCCACCCAGGGCACCGATGCCGACGCCGATCAGCGCGGTCAGAAGCGGCAGCCCGGCAGCGATCAGGGTGCCCAGCATAACGAACAGGACCACACCGGCGATGACGAGGCCAACCACCTCGCCGATGCCGAAGAGCGCCGGAGCAGCGGCCGAAATTTCAGCGGAGTAATCCACCTTGACCCCGTCGACGGGCTCGTCCTCAAAGAGGGCCACCACGGCGTCCTTGGTTTCCTGCGTGATCTCCATCTGCGACTCAGTGAAGGTCACGTTCAGGATGGCGGCGCTTCGATCCTCGGAAACAGTGCGGATTTCCTCGGCCATATCCAGCAGGGCTGCGCCCTGCTCGGCCTGCACGGCGCCGGCTTCCAGCTCTTCACTGCCTGCGTCCAGCTCCGCCCGCTTGGCATCCAGCTCGGTCTGCTGAGCATCCAGCTGGGCCATCATTTCAGCGGGTGCACCCGCCGCTTCGGCCTGCTGCCGTGCGGCGTCGAGCTGGCTCTGGCCGGCCTCCAACTGGGCCCGGCCGTCCTCAATCTGGGCGCGGCCTGACTCAACCTGCGCCAGGCCCGCCTGCAGCTCCTGTGCCTGGGCCTCCCGGTCGGCCTCGGTGGCGAACGGGTCGATGACGTTTTCCACCCCGTCCATCTCGGAGGCCTTGCCGACCAGCTCGGTGATTTCCTGCTGCTGCTCACCGGTGAAGCTGGATCCGTCCTCAGTCTGGATCATCACTGACCCGGACCCGCCCGACGCCTGCGGGAGCTTCTCCTGCAGGCGCTCAGTGACCTTGGTGGTGGGCGTATCGGGAATGGAGAACGCGGTGGTGAGGGTGCCGCCGAAGAGCGTGTAGGCAACACCGGCCACCACGAGCACTGCGAACCACGCCGCCAGCACGGAACGCGCACGGCGTGCGGCCGCCGATCCGAGGCGGTAGAGGAATTCAGCCATTGAGAGTCTGTCCTTTAGAGGGATGGTTGGAGGGAAACTACGGATTGGGGGAACTAGGGCGGGCGTCGCCGGCCGGCCCGGCAGCGTGGCCGGCCCTGACGGTCTCGAGGAGCTGGTTCAGCATCCGCTCCCAGCTGACCCTGGACGCGGGGGTGTCAACGGCGCCGGTGGCGCAGTGCCAGTGGTGGTACAGCACCCCCAACCCGCTGGTGAGTGCGCCCACGAGCAGGTCCACACTAAGCTTGTCCGCCTCCGGGTGGCGCCGGAGCATCACGGCCGAAAGCCGCTCGCTGAGCTCGGTAAACGCACGAAGCGCCATGGGATGCGCGGCCACTGCCGGCCCCCCGTCGCCGAGTACGCGGTTCAGGTAGGCCATGGGCGCCACCAGGTCCGCCTTGCGGAACGCCTCGGCAATCTCATCGAGCATCCCCATGCCCGCGGCGTCGGACGCCGGGACAGCGGTCAGGCTCGCGACGGCGGAACTGAGTACGTCGCTGCACACCTCGGAGACGATGTCGTGGATGGAGGCGAAGTGATTGAAGACCGTCCGCCGCGAAACATCGGCGCGCCGGGCCAGCTCGTCCACGCTGAAATCCGTGGCCTGGCGCTCGTCGATAAGCGCCGCCGCGGCAGCCACAATGGCCTGGCGATGGCGGCTTTTGAGCGCCTTGCGGCGGTCTTCGACCGGGAGGGTGGATAACACGTTTCTACACTACGTGCATCTTTGCACTCGGTGCAAAGCGTTCCAGGGGACCGCCGGTCAGTACCGGGCGCCCTCCGGCTGCGGTGCGTTGTTGAGCATTACCAGATCCTCGCCGCTGAGGACCAAGTCCCCGGCGGCTACGTTTTCCCGCAGATATTTCGGTGTTTTGGTGCCCGGGATCGGAATGACCCGGCGGCCCTGGGCCACCACCCATGCGAGTGCCACCTGCGCCGGCGTCGCACCCACCCGTTCCGCGACGTCGTGCACCCGCTGCACAATCGCCAGGTTTGCCCGCAGGTTCTCCTGCTGGAACCGCGGGAGCCTCCGGCGCATGTCGTCGGGCGGAAGGTCATCGAAGGACGTGAACCGGCCGGTGAGGAAGCCGCGGCCCAGCGGCGAAAAGGCCAGGAACGCCAGGCCCTGCTCCTCGCAGTAGGGGACGACGTCGGCGAGCCGGTCCCGGGTCCAGAGCGAGAGTTCGGACTGCACAACAGTTACCGGATGCACCGTCTGTGCCAGCTGGATCTGTTCCACGCTGGCTTCCGACAGGCCGATGGCCCGGGCCTTGCCGTCACGGACCACCTCGGCCATGGCGCCCCAGGATTCCTCCAGCGGCACCTGCGGATCCACCCGGTGCAGGATGTACAGGTCAACGTGGTCGGTGCCGAGCCGGCGCAGGCTGCCGTCGATGGACTCCCGGATGTGCTCGGGGCGGCCGTCCTTCTTCAGTCCGGGCATGGTCCCGGCGGCCGGGGCCTCGTTGCTGACCTCCAGCCCCACTTTCGTGGAGAGCACTACCCGCTCCCGGTAGCCGTCCCTCAATGCCCGGCCCACCAGTTCCTCATTGGTATAGGGTCCGTACACATCAGCGGTGTCGACCAGGGTGGCCCCCAGCTCGACACCTCCGCGGATCACCGAGATGGACGTTTCATCGTCGCGTTCCGCGTCCATGTCATAGGCGTAGCTCATCCCCATGCAGCCCAGGCCGATAACTCCGACCTCCGGTCCATTGGTTCCCAGATTTGTCGTGCGCACAGCAGCCTCCTTGATTGGCGGGCAGGTTCAGGGTTTAACGCTCACCTCCAGCAAACCGTCCCGGATCCGGGTGGAAAAGGACGGCTGTGGAGCAGTCGCCGGCCCGTGCACCACGTTCCCCGACTGCACGGAGAAGGTGCTGCCGTGCCAGGGACAGACAATGCACAGCTCGTTTTTCACTTCCCGCAGTTCCCCCTCGTACAGCGGACCGCCGAGGTGGCTGCAGGTGTCCGCGAGGACGGCCACCGCACCGTCCGCGGCGCCGTCGGTCCGCTTGAGCACCATCAGACTCACCGGTCCGAGCCTCGCCGGCTGCGGAACGCCGGATGCGAACGCATCCACCGGTCCCAGTGAGTGCCAGCCTTCCGGCACCTTCGCCGGGAAGTCCTCATTGCGGTTTACTCCGGCACCCTGCCGGTAGGACAGGTGCCCACCCAGGAACCCGCTTACGCCGGTGACCGCCAGGCCGGCGAAGGCGAGGACGCGGCCCAGCCCCGTCCGGCCCTTCCCGCGCACCAGCCAGGACACGGAATAGAGGCCGACGGCGATCGCGTTGGAACCCTGGTGCACAATCCCGGTGCGTTGCTGCTCGGTATTCAGCTGCGAGAAGTCCGTAACGCCCGCGAGCGCGGTGGGAGCGGCCGCCACTACTCCCACGCCAACCAGTGTCCGGGCGGCCCGCTCATTGCCGGGCAGCACGTCCAGCACCGCGGCGGATACCCAGGCCCCCAGCGGCACCACGATCATCAGCGGGTGCAGCGGATGCCCGAGGGGAACACCGTGCAGGACGTCCCGCACGGCAGGCCACGGCAGTAACGACTTCGCGGTCCTCGCCACCCATCCGGCGGCCGGGTCCAGCCACCCCGCGTTTTCCAGCTTGTCGGCAACAGTAACTAAGGGCAGTCGGCGCATGGGGCTCTCCTCACGGGGTAAACACCTGGTGGACTGCACAGGGTAGGCGCCGCCAAGGACGTCCGCCACCGAACCCGCAGCACGGCGCCGCTTCGGCCACTGTTGCGCAGGCCCATGCGACCGGGAACCACCCCGGCCTAAAGCGCCTTGCCCGGATTGAGGATGCCCAGCGGATCCAGGGCGGTGCGGATCGTGTGCATCACCTCCAGGGAGACCCCGCCCAGTTCCTCCTCCAGCCAGTCCCGCTTGAGCAGCCCGATCCCGTGCTCGCCGGTCAAAGTGCCGCCCAGCCGGTGCGCGAGGTAGAACATCTCCCCCAGGGCCGCCTTGGCCGGTCCCGTGGTCACGGAATCCTCCGGATCCAGCACGATCATGGGATGCAGGTTCCCGTCCGAGGCATGCGCGATGGTGAAGATGCGGACCCCGGTGCGGGCGGAAATCTCTTCGAGCCCGCTCACCACTTCGGCCAGCCGTCCCCGAGGAACGCCGATATCGCCGATGGACACCCGGCCCAGCTTCTCCAGCGAGGGGATGGCTTCCCGGCGGGCGGTGATCAGCGCGGCGGCATGCTCGTCGTCGACGGCCCGCTCACAGCTGCCCAGCGTTGTCAGGACGTCCATCACCACATCCTGCTCCAGGAACGCCCCGTACCCGTCTGTCTGTACCAGCAGGAACGCGCCGCCCTTGGACCGGTAATCGGTGCCCATGGCCATGTCCACCGCTTCAAGCGTGGGCCCGTCCATCAGCTCCATCACCGAGGGCTGGATCCGGGCGGCGACGACGGCGGACGCCGCCTGGGCCGCAGTGGTGACATCCGGGAAGAAGGCGGCCACCGTGGCGGTGTGCACCGGCAGCGGACGCAGCCGCAGCGTGGCTTCGACCACCACCCCGAGGGTTCCCTCCGAACCGATCATCAGGGCATTGAGGTCATACCCGCTGACGCCTTTGATCGTCTCGCGGCCGGTGCGCAGTTCCCGTCCGTCCGAGAGAATCACGCGCAGGGCCAGCACCGACTCCCTGGTCACGCCATACTTGGCGCAGCGCATGCCGCCGGCATTGGTGGCAATGTTTCCGCCGATGCTGCAGATGGCGGTGCTCGCCGGGTCCGGAGCGTAGAACAGGCCGTATTCCGCCGCGGCGGCATTCAGGTCGGCGTTCAGGACACCGGGCTCCACCACCGCCAGCTGCTCCTGGGGGTCGATGCGCAGGATCCTGTTCATGCCCGAAACATCGAGTACCAGCTCACCCGCCCGTGAGGACGACGCCGCCGCGAGCCCGGTGCCGGCACCCCGGGGGACCACCGGAACGCGGTGTTTGGTGGCTCGCTGGAGGGTGGCGACGACGTCGTCGGCGGAGCGGGCGAAGACCACCCCGTCCGGCAGGGATTCGGGGACAAAGCCGGAGCGGTCGGTGCTCACCCGTTGCCGGTCCGCTTCAAGGAAGGAGACGGATGGGAAGCCGCTTAGGACGGTACTGCCGGAAACCGGGTCAAGTGAATGCGTGGTCACGGGTTTCTCCTTTGGAGTTCGGCGCGGGGTGCCGGTCAGGATGCCGGAACGCAGGACGTCGGGTTTCTGGGGGGTTTATTTGGGCTCAAGGGACCATCCAGCCAAGAATCGACGTCGACTGCAGCCAGATCAGCAGGGTGATGAACGCCAGCAGGCCCAGGCTCCAGCCGATGAGCTTGCGCAGCAGTGTTCCCTCCGCCCCTTCCAGCCCGACGGCGGCCGAGGCGATGGCGAGGTTCTGCAGCGAGAGCATCTTGCCCATGACCCCGGCGGAGGAATTCGCCGCGGCCATCAACGTCGGTGACAGCCCGGTCTCATTGGCAGCGGCCACCTGGAGGGCCCCGAAGAGGGAGTTCGACGAGGTGTCGGATCCGGTGAGGGCCACCCCGATCCAGCCCAGCAGCGGGGAGAGCAGGGCGAAGAACCCACCCGCGGATGCCAGGGCAACCCCGAGGGTGGTGGTTTGGCCGGACAGGTTCATCACGAAGGACAGGGCCAATACGGAACAGACCGTCAGGATGGTCCAGCGCAGCTGCTTCAGGGTTTCCCCGTAGACGCGTACCCCGCGGGACGGTGCAATCCGGTACAGCACCATGGTGATGATGCCGGAGAACAGCAGCAGGGTCCCGGTGGCACGGATGTGGTCGAAACGCAGGGTCTGCGCAGCCACAGGCTTGCCGTTGGAGCCGGTGACATCCAGGCCCGGCCACAGGAAGGTGGTGCTGCCGATACTGGTCAGCCAGGTCTTGACCGCTGGGATCTGGGCGAGGGAGAACACCACGATGATGATCAGATACGGAGCGATGGCCATCCACACGTCGTGGCCCGAAGGCCGGCCGGTGTGCGAGGTGGTGCCGCTGGCGGCGCCGTCTCCATCCCCACCACTCCCGGACTTAACGCCGTCAGCCCCGGTGCCGGCGCCGGCCCCCACGGCGGTGGCTCCCCCGGCGACTCCCCCGGCGGTTCCCCCGGCTCCGGCCCCGGGACCCGCGCCCCGGCCGGAGCCGGTGAGGGTGTCGGTTCCGGCAGTTTCATCCAGCGACTCGGCTTCCCCCGCGTTCTCGGCCTCCCGGGTTTCCCCGGTCATGCCGATAATCTCGGCCGGCTGCCAGACCCGGAGCATCAACAGCACGGCCACCACCGTCACCACGGCGGCAACGACGTCGGTCAATTCCACGATGAAGAAGTTCGAAGCCACAAACTGCGCCAGCCCGAAGGCCGCTCCGGCCACCAGGGCAACCGGCCAGGTCTGCCGCAGCCCGCGCTTTCCGTCGACAAGGAAGACCAGGATCAGCGGAACCACCAAGGCAATGAACGGCGTCTGCCGTCCGGTCATGGAGGACAGTTCCTGCAGCGGAATGCCCGTGACGCCGTTCAGCGCAATAATCGGTGCTGCCATGGCGCCGAAGGCCACCGGTGCCGTATTGGCCAGCAGGGCAACGACGGCGGACTTCAGGGGCTGCATGCCTGCTGCCATCAGCATGGCGGCCGCAATGGCCACCGGTGCGCCGAAGCCGGCCAGGGATTCCAGCAGTGCGCCGAAACAGAAGGCGATGAGGATGGACAGGATACGCAGATCGTCGGAGATGGACCGGATGGTGCGCCCCAGGACCTCGAACCACGGCGTTGCCACGGTCAGCTTGTAGATCCACAGGGCATTGATCAGAATCCAGAGGATGGGAAAGATGGCATAAAAGGCACCGAGGCCCGTGGCCGAGGCGACCTGGCCCACCGGCATCTGCCAACCCACGATGGCCAGGATGATGGAAAGCCCCAGGCTGATCAGGGCCGCCTGATAGGCCTTCATCCGGAACACGCCCAGCAGGATAAACAGGATCAGCAGCGGCAGCGCCGCAAGGATTGCGGACAGGGCAAGGGAACCGGCAATCGGGTCGAGCGGTTGTTGGAATGCAGCAGTCGTCACAAAAACTCCTTTGTTTTTGTTTCCACATCCACGTGATGATGCGTTCGACCCTAGGCCCGCCCTACTGCAGGGTCAACGGTCTGCGCGGAAGCACCGCCCGCCTGCCCGCCAGTCCGCTGCTGCGCCGAGACCCGTCCTGCCTCCGGTCTTCTATTTGCCCCGGATAAACAACCGGTTAAACACAGCCGCCGCCGTGTTCCCGGCGGTGAGGCCAGGAACCGCGGCGGCGGCTGGGTGGGGGTATGGGGCGGGCAGGCAGACGATATCTGCCTACCCGGTGCGTTCAATTAGACGCGGGCGGCCGGGGCGTCCCGGCGATCGCGGGTCAGGGCAAAGCCCGAACCAATCATGGCAACCGCGAGGAAGCCGTGCAGCCAGTTATCCGCGGTGTTCAGCGGAACGAAGTTGGCCGCGGAGTCATGGCCGATGAACAGGCCGTAAACCAGCAGCAGTGCGTAGACCGCGCCGCCGCCGATGAGGTACTTGCGGGCGCCCGTTACCGTGCGGGAGAACATCAGGCCGGCGATGCCGAACAGGAGGTGGACGATGTTATGCAGAGCGGAAACCTGGAAGATGCCCAGCAGCTTCGCTTCGGAGTGGTGGCCAGCGAAGGTGAGTTCGCTGTAGTTGGTGGTTACGCCCGGGATGAAGCCCAGGACGCCAACCAGCAGGAAGACGACGCCGAAGGCCAGCGCGGCCTTCTGGACATTCGTGCGCCCGGAGGCTGCGACAGTATTGCCATGGTTCGACATTGCCAGTACCTAACTTTAGTTTCTAACCCCGAGTGAATACCTAGGGGACTACTTAGAAACATACTAAGCATACTTAGCTCAATGTCCTAATTGCTCGGATTGGCAAAAGAGTTATTGCCGGGGATCGGGATTGCGGGGTTCCTCGCTGCCCATATCCGCGGCGCCAAAGAGTTTTTCGGCAGGTGAATCGGTGTCGGAATTTGCCCGCGCCATTAGTTCCGGATGATGCAGGTCCAATGCCGGACGCTCCGAGCGGATCTTCGGCAGCGAGGTGAAGTTGTGCCGCGGCGGCGGGCAGGATGTTGCCCATTCCAGGGAGCCCCCGAAGCCCCATGGATCATCCACCTCCACCTTCTTTCCGTGCCGCCAGGTGGCGTAGACATTCCAGATGAAGGGAATCATGGACAGCGCCAGAATTGCCGAGCCAATGGTGGAGAGCTGGTTCATCCCGGTGAAATTATCCTCCACCAGGTAGTCCGCATACCGCCGGGGCATACCCAGCACGCCCAGCCAATGCTGGATCAGGAACGTCGTGTGGAAACCCAGGAACAGCAGCCAGAAGTGAATTTTACCGAGACGTTCGTTGAGCATCTTTCCCGTGAATTTTGGCCACCAGAAATAAAAGCCCGCAAACATTGCGAATACGACGGTGCCGAACACCACGTAGTGGAAGTGTGCCACCACGAAGTACGTGTCAGAGACGTGGAAGTCCAGCGGCGGGGAGGACAGGATGATCCCGGTCAGGCCGCCGAAGAGGAACGTGATCAGGAAGCCGATGCTCCACAGCATGGGGGTTTCAAACGTGATGGATCCCCGCCACAGGGTGCCGATCCAGTTGAAGAACTTCACCCCGGTGGGCACTGCAATCAGCATGGTCATGAAGGAGAAGAACGGCAGCATCACGGCGCCGGTTACGTACATGTGGTGTGCCCAGACCGTGACGGAGAGCGCGGCAATGGAAATCGTGGCGAAGACCAGGCCCTTGTAGCCAAAGATCGACTTCCGGCTGAAGACGGGGAAGATTTCGGACACGATGCCGAAGAACGGCAGGGCAATGATGTAGACCTCGGGATGACCGAAGAACCAGAACAGGTGCTGCCAGAGGATGGAGCCGCCGCGTTCGGGGTTGTAGATGTCGGCCCCGAAGCGGCGGTCCGCGCCCAGGGCGAAGAGTGCTGCCGCCAGGGGCGGGAAGGCCATCAGGACCAGAATCGCCGTCACCAGGGTGTTCCAGGTGAAGATCGGCATCCGCCACATGGTCATGCCCGGAGCCCGCAGGCAAATGATGGTGGTGATGAAGTTGACCGACCCCAGAATGGTGCCGAAACCGGACAATGCCAGTCCGAAGACCCACAGATCACCGCCCAGGCCGGGGCTGAACGCAACGTTGGACAACGGTGTGTAGGCGGTCCAGCCAAAGGACGCGGTGCCCTGCGGGGTGATGAACCCGGACAGTGCTATCAGCGAGCCGAACAGGAAGAACCAGAACGCGAGGGCATTCAGGCGCGGGAACGCGACGTCGGGCGCCCCGATCTGCAGCGGCATAATCACGTTCGCGAAGCCGGCGAAGAGAGGGGTGGCGAACATCAGCAGCATGGCCGTGCCGTGCATGGTGAAGAGCTGGTTGTACTGCTCCCGGGTCTGCAGGATCTGCATGCCGGGCTCAAACAGTTCGGCACGGATGAGCAGTGCCATCACGCCTGCCAGGGAGAAAAAGACAAAGGACGCGATCAGGTACATGTACCCGATGGTTTTGTGGTCCGTGGACGTGAGCCAGTTGACGACGATGCGTCCCCTGGATACGGGGACCACCCGGGGTGCGACGAAGGTTCCGTCCGGTTCCGCGGTGTATTTCATTGTCGACATGGAACTATCCCGATCCGCCGAAGGGTACTGCCCTGCCAGAACGACCTGTGCTTGGTATCGTAGGGCGGCGGCGGACGGCCCGCCAGAGGTCTCGGACAATCCGCGGGCGGGGCCGGGCGATGGCGCGGAATCCGCGTAGGCGGACCTGTTCGGGAAACCCGTGCCACAGGTGCAGGCGGCAAGGCAGAATCGGGTCATGGATACCCACACCCAATCGGCCGACCCATTTGCGCCCCGCGTCGCAGTCATCACCGGAGCCGGCTCGGGGATCGGCCGGGCGACGGCGCGGGCGTTCCTGGCCGCCGGCTTCCGGGTGGTCCTGGCCGGACGCCGGGAGGCGGAACTGCGGGACACCGCCGCCGGAGCCGGAGAAGAGGCGCTCGTACTGCCTTCGGATGTCACGGTGCCCGACGACGTCGAGCGGCTCTTCGCAGCCACCGCTGGCTCGTTTGGGCGGGTGGATGTTTTGTTCAACAATGCCGGCACCCTCGGCCCCACCGGCAGCGTCGACGAGCTGAGCCTCGAGGACTGGGACAGGACGCTGGCAGTCAACATCACCGGCACCATGCTGTGTTCCGCGGCGGCCGTACGGCACATGAAGGCTCAATCCCCGCAGGGCGGGAGGATCATCAACAACGGTTCCGTCTCGGCGCACACGCCGCGGCCGCTGTCGGCCGCATATACGGCCACCAAGCACGCCGTGACCGGCCTGTCCAAGGCCATTGACCTGGACGGCCGGCCGTTCGGCATCACTTGCGGCCAGATCGACATCGGCAATGCCGACACCGAACTGCTCAGCGGGATCGGGGGCGGCCAGGGCGCCCTGCAGGCGAACGGCACCCGGGCCGTGGAACCCGTGTTCCCGGTGGAGGAGGCCGCGGCCGCCGTGCTGTTTATGGCTCAGGCCCCGGCTTCGGCGAACGTCCGCTCGCTCGTGGTCACGGCATCCGGCATGCCCTTCGGCGGCCGCGGCTGAGGCGTTCCGGGGTGTTACGCCGTGGCGGCGGCTTCCTTGATGTCGTCGTTGTCAATGCCGAGCATTTCCAGCTTGCCGCTCTTGCGGTCCGCCAGGTACTCCTTCATTTCCTTCTTGATGACGGGCAGCAGCATGTACACGCCGAGCAGGTTCACGAACGCGCAGACGAACAGTGCCGCGTCAGCGAAGCTGATGACCTGGCTGAAGGACAGGACGCAGCCGGCCACGGTGAAGACCAGGAAGATGACCTTGTAGACGATCTCCCGGCGCTTGCCACGGCCGAAGAGGTATTCCCAGGACTTCAGGCCGTAGTAGGACCAGGTGATCAGGGTGGAGTAGGCGAAGAGTGCCACGGCGATGGCGAGCACGATCGGGAACCACGGGAGCACGGTGGCGAAGGCATCGGAGGTGAGGATGACGCCGTCGGGCGCGGCTCCGCCGCCCTGGACCTGGTCGATACCGGCCTGCAGGCTGGGGGTGGACGCCATGATGATGGCCAGGGCGGTCATGGTGCAGATAAGCACGGTGTCCACGAGCGGTTCGAAGAGCGCCACGAAGCCTTCGCTGACCGGCCGGCGGGTCTTGACGGCCGAGTGGGCGATGGCCGCGGAGCCGACGCCTGCCTCGTTCGAGAAGGACGCACGCTGGAAACCGACGATCATGACACCGATGATGCCGCCGGCGAAGCCCTCGGGGCGGAAGGCGCCCTCGATGATGGCGCCGAAGGCTGCCGGTACGTTCTGGAAGTTGACGATGATAACGAACAGGCAGGCCACGACGTAGATGCCGGCCATGGCGGGCACCAGCTTGGAGGTGGTGGCACCGATCGACTTGATGCCGCCCAGGATCACCACGGCCACCAGGGCAGCCAGGACCAGGCCGAAGATCAGGGCCGCGCCGGCGCTGCCGAGAAGGCCGTCGTCGCCGCCGGTGACATTCTGGATCTGCGCGAAGGTCTGGTTGGCCTGGAACATGCTGCCGCCGGCAATGCCGAAGATCAGGATCGCCACGGCGAAGATGCCCGTGAGGATTTTGGCCGGCCAGGTGCCGAAGCGGGCGAAGGCGACCGGCAGGTACTTGAACGGACCGCCGCTGATGGAACCATCTTCATGAACTTCGCGGTACTTCACGCCGAGCGTGCATTCGGCGAACTTCGAGGCCATACCGAGCAGCCCGGCCAGGATCATCCAGAAGGTCGCACCGGGACCGCCGAGGGCCATGGCCGCACCGACGCCGGCAATGTTGCCCAGGCCGACGGTGCCGGACAGGGCGGAGGTGAGCGCTTGGAAGTGCGGCACTTCACCCGGATCATCCTTGGAGGAGAATTTGCCGCGGACCACCTGCACGGCGACCTTGAGCCCGCGAAGCTGGATGAAGCCGAAGTAGAACGTAAAAACAATGCCGGCGAGAATCAGCCAGGCGACGACGATCGGGAAACTGAAGTCGCCGATGGTGACCGGAAAGAACACGATTCCGGAGAACACGGTGGTAATCGGTTCGAAAAAGGAGTTGACCGCGGAGTCAATGGTGCCCAGCAACCCACCGTCCTCCGATGCCGGTGCCATGGAAACTGCCCGTGCTGCGTTCATTGTTTCTAACCCCTGTTTTCGATAAGGCTGCTGTCAAAAGCGACAACAAAGCTTTACCCAAAACAGGGGTATTGCACAAATCACATGCCGTACGTGAGACGGATCGTCAGCACTCCACCACATTGACGGCCAGGCCGCCGAGTGCGGTTTCCTTGTACTTGGAACTCATATCGCGGCCGGTTTCCCGCATTGTCACAATCACTTCATCCAGTGAAACCCGGTGCTCGCCGTCGCCCCAGAGCGCCATCTTGGCTGCGTTCACGGCCTTCGCGGCACCGATGGCGTTGCGCTCAATGCAGGGCACCTGCACCAGCCCGCCGATCGGATCGCAGGTCAGCCCCAAGTTGTGTTCCATAGCGATCTCGGCGGCGTTTTCCACCTGTTCCGGGGTGCCGCCCAGGATTTCCGCCAGTCCGGCGGCGGCCATGGACGACGCCGATCCCACCTCGCCCTGGCAGCCCACCTCCGCGCCGGAAATGGAGGCCTGCTCCTTGTAGAGCACGCCCACGGCGCCGGCGGCAAGCAGGAAACGGACCACGACGTCGTCGCGCTGTTCGGGGGTGGCGTTCTCCATCCCCGGGCCGTAATGCGTGGCGTAGAACATCACGGCGGGAATGATGCCCGCCGCACCGTTGGTGGGCGCGGTGACCACCCGTCCGCCGGAAGCGTTTTCCTCGTTGACCGCCAGGGCCACCAGGTTCACCCATTCCTGCCAGAATTTCGGGTCCCGGTCCGGATCCTCGGCACGCAGCCGGGTGTGCCAGGCCGGTGCCCGGCGGCGGACCTTCAGCCCGCCGGGCAGCAGGCCGGTGCGGCGGATGGCGGAATTCTTGCATTCCTCCATAACGTCGCGGATATGCAGCAGGCCGGAGCGGATGTCTGCCTCCGCCCGGGATACCAGCTCGTTAGCCAGCATCACTTCGCTGATGCTCAGTCCGCTGCTGGTGCAGTGCTGCAGGAGCTCTACGGCGGTGCGGAAGGGATACGGGAGGTCGGACTTGCTGGCCTCCAGTTCCAGGGCATCCGCCCGTTCTTCACCATCGCGGACAATGAAGCCGCCGCCTACGGAGAAGAAGGTCGCTTCGTGCAGCACGGAACCGTCGGCGGACATTGCGGCGAACTTCATGCCGTTGGTGTGCCGCGGCAGCACGGTGAGCGGGTGCAGCACGATGTCCGCCTCGCCGTATTCCAGCGGGCAGGCCACGGCGCCCGGCACCTCGGCGCACAGCTGCAGTTTCCGCGAAGCCTCAATGTCGGCCAGCCGCTGCTCCACCTGTTCGGGCAGGATCAGCTCGGGCGCGAACCCCTCCAGGCCCAGCAACACCGCGGTCATAGTGCCGTGGCCGCGGCCCGTTGCCGCGAGGGAACCGTACAGGTCAACCCGGAGGCCTGCGACGTCGGGCAGGCTGCCGGCGTCGACCAATTCAGCCGCGAAGACCGCAGCGGCACGCATCGGGCCCACCGTATGGGAGCTCGAAGGGCCGATGCCCACGGTAAAGAGGTCAAAAACGCCGACAGCCAAGGTAGTGCTTCCTAACGGTGTGCCGCAGCGGGGGCAGCGGAGAGGTCCGCCACCTCCGGGTACAGCGGATGGGCCTGCGCGAGGGCGGTGACGCGCCCGCGCAGGGGTGCCAGGTCGGAGTCCTCATCGGCGATGAGTGCCTGGGCAATGATGTCTGCGACTTCCCGGAACGCAGCTTCGCCGAAGCCACGCGTGGCCAGGGCCGGGGTGCCGATCCGCAGGCCGGACGTCACCATGGGCGGACGGGGATCGAACGGGACCGCATTGCGGTTCACCGTAATGTCGATCTTCGCCAGCCGGTCTTCGGCTTCCTGGCCGTTGAGGGCCGCATTGCGCAGGTCAACGAGCACCAGGTGCACGTCGGTGCCGCCGGAGACCACCGAGATACCGGCCGCGGCGACGTCGTCGGCCAGCAGGCGTTCGGCGAGGATCCGCGCGCCCGCAAGCGTCCGTTCCTGGCGCTCCCGGAACTCGGGGGTGGCAGCGATCTTGAACGCGGTCGCCTTGCCGGCGATCACGTGTTCCAGCGGACCGCCCTGCTGGCCCGGGAACACTGCCGAGTTGATCTTCTTGGCAATGTCGGCGTCGTTGGAGAGGATGATGCCGCCGCGCGGACCCGCGAGGGTCTTGTGCGTGGTGGTGGTGACCACGTGGGCGTGCGGGACCGGGCTGGGGTGCAGCCCGGCAGCCACCAGGCCGGCGAAGTGGGCCATGTCCACCATCAGGTAGGCACCCACTTCATCGGCGATGCGGCGGAATTCGGCGAAGTCCAGCTGCCGGGCGTAGGCGGACCAACCGGCCACGATCAGTTTCGGCTGGTGCTCCTTGGCCAGGGCTTCCACTTCCGCCATGTCCACGCGGTGGTCGTCTTCGGACACGTTGTAGGGCACCACGTTGTAGAGCCGGCCGGAGAAGTTGATCTTCATGCCGTGGGTCAGGTGTCCGCCGTGTGCCAGGGACAGTCCGAGGATGGTGTCTCCGGGCCGGATTAGGGCATGCATGACGGAGGCGTTGGCCTGCGCGCCGGAGTGCGGCTGTACGTTGGCGAAATTCGCGCCGAAGAGGGACTTGGCCCGGTCAATCGCCAGCTGCTCAATCACATCCACGAATTCGCAGCCGCCGTAGTAGCGGCGTCCCGGGTAGCCTTCGGCGTACTTGTTGGTCAGTACCGACCCCTGGGCTTCCATGACGGAAACCGCAGTGTGGTTCTCCGAGGCGATCATTTCCAGGCCCTGCTGCTGCCGGCGGAGCTCGTTATCGATCTGCTCCGCGACCTCCGGGTCTACTACCGCCAGGGGATCGTTGAGGTAATCGCTCACAAGTCGCCGCCGTTCTTCTCCGCGTATTCCTCGGCGCTAAGCAGCGCGCCTTCGGCCGTGGCATTGACGGTGAAGAGCCAGCCGGCGCCGTACGGGTCCTCGTTCAGCAGGGCCGGGTTGTCGATGGCCTCCTGGTTGATTTCCACGATTTCCCCCGACACCGGAGCGTACAGATCCGAGACGGACTTCGTGGACTCGACCTCGCCGCAGGTTTCGCCTGCCGTGACCGTGTCGCCGACGGCGGGCAGGTCAACGTAGACGACGTCGCCAAGAGCGTCCGCTGCAACGGCGGAAATGCCGACGCGGACGGGGCTCGAAGAGTCTACCCACTCGTGTTCGGCGGAATAACGGAGTCCTGCGTTTACTTTGCTCATCTTGGGCCTCTCGGAAGCTGTTCGTCGGGTTCGTTCACTAATTCAAAGTCTAGGCGCGTGCGCTGGCGGGGCGGCATTCGCCGGGTCGGGCAGCGCGGCGCTCCGTTTACTGCTTACTGCGCTTGTAGAACGGAAGTTCCACAACCGTGAACTGCTCCTGTTTGCCGCGGAGGTCGACAGAGAGTTCCGTGCCGGGGGCCGTGAAGTCCGTATCGACGTAGGCGAGGGCGATGGGATAGCCGAGGGTGGGGCTGGGAGCGCCGGAGGTGACTTCGCCGATGACTGTTTCGCTGTCGCTGAGCACCGGGTAGTGGGAGCGGGCGGAGCGGCGGCCGGAGCCCTTCAGCCCCACCAGCTTCCGGGCGGGGCCGGCTTCCTTGCGGGCTTCGAGAGCGGAACGGCCCACAAAGTTGCCCTCCTTGGAAAGCGCGACGACGGGTCCCAGACCTGCAGCGTAGGGGTCCGTGTCCAAGGTGAGTTCGTTGCCGTACAGGGGCATGCCCGCTTCCAGGCGGAGCGAATCACGGCAGGCCAGACCAGCGGGAATCAACCCACGGCCCTCCCCCGCGGCGAGCAACGCGGTCCAGAGGGCCGCGGCACCGTCGTTGGGAACGTAGATCTCGAAACCGTCTTCACCGGTGTACCCGGTGCGGGCCACGAGCAGGTCCAGCGTCCGCTCCCCCGCCCGGACGCCAACGGTGGCGGCCGCGTAGTACTTCATGCCCGTGACCACGTCCTGCTGGCCGGCGGCGACCAGGTCCAGCAGGATCGCTTCGGCCGCAGGTCCCTGCACGGCCACCAGCGAGGTTTCCGCTGAAATGTTGTTCACCGTGACGTCGAAACCCTCGGCCCGGGCCGCCAGTTCGGCCGCCACGGTATCCGCGTTACCCGCGTTGGGCACCACCAGGTAGGCATCGTCGGCGAGGCGGTAGCTGATCAGGTCATCGATGATCCCGCCGTCGTTGTTGGTGATCAGCGAATACTTCGCACGTCCCTCCTTCACGGCGGAGAGCTTCCCGACCAGGGCGTAGTCCAGGAACGCTGCGGCGTCGGGACCGGCGACCTCCACCTCGCCCATGTGGGAGAGGTCGAACAGTCCGGCGGCACTGCGGACGGCCCGATGCTCGGCCAGTTCGGAGCTGTACTTGAGGGGCATCTGCCAGCCGCCGAAGTCGGTGAAGGAGGCACCCAGCTGTTTATGTGCCTCGTAGAGGGCGGTGTACTTCTCAGTCATAGGAATGGTCCCTCTAGTTTTCGAAGTCTTCGATGGGCGGGCAGGAGCAGATCAGGTTCCGGTCGCCGGCTGCACCGTCAATGCGGCCGACCGGCGGGAAGTACTTATCCTGGCGCAGGCTCCGCAGCGGGAACGCGGCCTGTTCACGCGGGTAGGCGCGGTTCCACTCGTTGGCGGCCACGACGACGGCGGTGTGCGGGGCGTTGCGCAGCGGGCTGCCCTCGAGGGAAAAGTCCCCGGCCGCAACCTGGTCGATTTCCGCGCGGATGGCGATCATCGCATCAATGAACCGGTCGATCTCGCCCAGGTCCTCGGACTCAGTGGGTTCCACCATCAGGGTGCCGGCCACCGGGAAGGACAGCGTGGGCGCATGGAAGCCGTAATCCACCAGGCGCTTGGCCACGTCCTCGGCGGTGACGCCGGTCTTCGCGGTGAGCCCGCGCAGGTCCAGGATGCACTCGTGAGCCACCAGTCCGCCCTTGCCCGTGTACAGCACCGGGAAGTATTCGTTCAGGCGGGCAGCCACGTAGTTCGCGGCCAGCAGGGCGTGCTTGGTGGCACTGGTCATCCCCTCGCCGCCCATCAGGCTGACATAGGCCCAGGAGATGGGCAGCACGCCGGCGGAACCGAAGCGGGACGCGGAGACCGGAATGTCCTCGCCGCCGGTCCAGGTGGCGGCGTCACCGGGCATAAACGGCGCCAGGTGCGCCTTGGCCGCCACGGGGCCAACGCCGGGACCGCCGCCGCCGTGCGGGATGCAGAAGGTCTTGTGCAGGTTCAGGTGGGACACGTCGCCGCCGAATTCGCCCGGCTGCGCCAGACCGACCAGGGCGTTGAGGTTGGCGCCGTCAATGTAGACCTGGCCGCCGGCCTCGTGGACGGCGTCGCAGACGTCGCGGACGTCGTCGTCGAACACACCGTGGGTGGAGGGGTAGGTGATCATGATCGCGGCGAGGTTGTCGCGGTGCGCGTCGATCTTGGCGCGCAGGTCCGCATGGTCGATGGCGCCGTCGTCAGCTGTTGCCACAACCACCACCTTCATGCCGGCCAGGACGGCGGAGGCGGCGTTGGTGCCGTGCGCGGACGCCGGGATCAGGCAGACGGTGCGCTGCTCATCGCCGCGGGAGTGGTGGTAGCCGCGGATGGCCAGCAGTCCGGCCAGTTCGCCCTGGGAGCCGGCGTTGGGCTGGATGGAGACGGTGTCGTAGCCGGTGATGACCGCGAGCTTCTCTTCCAGGTCCGCGATCAGTTCCCGCCAGCCTTCGGTCTGGGAATCCGGGGCGAACGGGTGGATGGAGGCGAACTCCGGCCAGGTCATCGCCTGCATTTCGGCGGTCGCGTTGAGCTTCATGGTGCACGAGCCCAGCGGGATCATGGTGCGGTCCAGGGCCAGGTCGCGGTCGGAGAGGCGGCGCAGGTAACGCAGCATCTGGGTTTCGGAGCGGTAGGAGGAGAACACCGGATGCGTCATGAACTCCGAGGTGCGCAGGAGATCCGCGGGCAGCTCGAAGCCATCCGCAGCTTCCGCCGGAGCGGCACTAAACGCGGCGGCGACGTCGGCGAGTACGGCCGGCGTCGTCGTTTCATCGGCGGAGATACCCACCGTGTCCGCGTCGATGCGGCGCAGGTTGATGCCCTTCTCCTCCGCGGCGGCAATGACCTCCGCGGCGCGGCCGGGCACGCGGGCTGTCACGGTGTCGAAGAAGGCGTCGTGCAGCAGCTCGACGCCGGCGCCCTGCAGTGCGGTGGCCAGCGTCCGGGCGGAATCGTGGACGCGGCGGGCAATCGCCGTCAGGCCTTCGGGGCCGTGGTAAACGGCATACATGGAGGCCACGATGGCCAGCAGCGCCTGGGCGGTGCAGATGTTGGAGGTCGCCTTTTCCCGGCGGATGTGCTGCTCACGGGTTTGCAGGGCCAGGCGGTAGGCGGGCGTGCCGGCCGAATCCTTCGAGACGCCCACGAGGCGTCCGGGCAGCGACCGTTCCAGGCCCTTGCGGACCGCCATGTACGCGGCATGCGGGCCGCCGTAGAACAGCGGAACCCCGAAGCGCTGCACGGAGCCGACGGCGATGTCCGCGCCCTGCTCGCCCGGAGGGGTGATGAGGGTCAGGGCCAGCAGATCGGCAGCCACGGTGACCAGCGCGCCGCGTTCCTTGGCGTCGGCAATGAGCTGCGTCTGGTCGCGGACCACGCCGGAGGCGCCGGGCTGCTGCAGGACGACGCCGGCCAGCTCGCCGTCCGGGAGGCCTCCGGCAAGGTCGGCCGTGATGACCTCAAAGCCGAGCGCCTTCGCGCGGCCCTTCACGACGGCGATGGTCTGCGGGAACAATTCGGCGTCCAGCACAATGGCGCCGTTGCCTTTGGACTTGTTGGACCGGCGCATCAGCAGCACGGCCTCGGCGACGGCGGTGGCTTCGTCCAGCAGGGAGGCGTTGGCGATGGGCAGCGCGGTGAGGTCCTGGACCATGGTCTGGAAGTTCAGCAGCGCTTCCAGCCGGCCCTGGGAAATCTCGGGCTGGTACGGGGTGTAGGCGGTATACCAGGCCGGATCCTCCACGACATTGCGCAGGATCACGGGCGGGGTATGCGTGCCGTAGTAGCCCTGGCCGATCATCTGCACGGCCGTCTTGTTTTTTCCGGCAATCCTGCGGAGGGCGGCGAGGGTTTCTTCTTCGCTCTTCGCCGGGTCCAGGACCAGCGGGAAGTTCTGGCGGATGGCGGCGGGGACGGCCATGTCCACCAGTCCATCCAGGGAGTCGTAGCCGACGGCCTTGAGCATGGTCTCGGCGGCAGTGGCGCGGGCACCAATGTGCCGGTCCACGAAGGATGCTGCGGCGGGGGCGGCGGAGGACGGTTCTACAGGCATGAGGGGCTCCAGGAAAGGCAGACGGGGGTACGCCCACAAATGGACGGCTCCTCCCCGCTCTGTATTGGACCTGAGAGTTTCCGCGGGTGTACTTCCGCTTGCACCGTCGGTGAGTTCCGGGCGCCGCCCGGCACTGCTTTCCAGAGTTGCCTCGCTGTGGCGGTACGGGGGCCTGAGAGATTCCCGGGGAGGGTTTGCTCCTACGGCGCCCGGCGGATGCTGATGCGCATCCGGCGGGACTCTCCCGCCACGGCTGATAAAGGCATATTCAATTGGGCACTGCTGGTGTGACAGGGCCAACTTTAGCCTGCACCCGGTACCGCCTCAACCCCCTGACACGCCCGGCCGCGGGGCTCCCTCGGGGCGGAAGAAGGAAAGCCCTGTGGCGGGTGTGACGTGCAACGTCACACCGGTGAAATTTGACGGCGCCCGTCGGCGGCTTCCAAACTGAAATGTCGGCGGCAGCGCCAACGGTACTGCCTTCCGGGGCGGAATAGGCGGGTGCGGCGGAGCTGCCGGCAGGTGCCTATATGAAGGAATTCGATGTCTGAGCGCAGAACCCGTCCACCAGGCGGCACTGCTCCCGCGCCGCAAAACGCCGCGGAGGAACCCCACCTCGCCCGCTCCCTCTCCAGCCGGCACATCCAGCTGCTGGCCATTGGCGGCGCCATCGGCACCGGACTGTTCATGGGGTCCGGCAAGACCATCTCCGCGGCCGGACCGTCGGTGATCTTCGTCTACGCGGTCATCGGTTTTATGCTCTTCTTCGTTATGCGGGCCATGGGCGAACTGCTGCTCTCCAACCTCAGCTATAAGTCCTTTACCGACTTTTCGGCGGACCTGCTGGGCCCGTGGGCCGGTTTCTTCACCGGCTGGACCTACTGGTTCTGCTGGGTGGTCACAGGCATTGCGGATGTGGTGGCGATTGCCCACTACGTCACCTTCTGGTGGCCCAACGCGCCCCTCTGGATACCGGCACTCGCCTGCATCCTGCTCCTGCTGGCGCTGAACCTGCCCACCGTCAAAGCTTTCGGCGAAACCGAATTCTGGTTCGCCCTGATCAAGATCGTTGCCATCCTGACCCTCATCGTGGTGGGCCTGGTGATGGTCCTGACCGGATTCACGCACGGCGACGGGGTCACGGCCGGCTTCAGCAACCTCTGGGAACACGGCGGCTTCTTCCCCACCGGTCCCATGGGCTTTGTGGCCGGATTCCAGATTGCCGTGTTCGCCTTCGTTGGCATTGAACTGGTGGGCACCGCTGCAGCCGAGACCAAGGACCCGGAAAAGAACCTCCCCCGGGCGGTGAACTCGATTCCCATCCGCGTCCTGCTCTTCTACGTAGGCGCACTGGTGGTGCTTATGGCCGTTATCCCCTGGGACGAATTCAGCGCCGATGAGAGTCCCTTCGTTGGCATGTTCACCCTGGCCGGGCTCGGCACCGCCGCGGCAATCGTGAACTTCGTGGTGCTGACCTCCGCCGCTTCATCAGCCAACTCCGGGATATATTCCACGTCGCGTATGGTTTTCGGCCTGGCGCACGACGGCGATGCCCCCTGCCCGTTCGGCCGCCTTTCCCGGCGGAAGGTTCCGCAGAACGCCCTGTTCTTCTCCTGCACCTTCCTGCTGGCCGGCGTCGTGCTGTTGTACGCCGGCGAGTCCGTCAGCGCCGCCTTCACCCTCGTGAGCACCATTTCCGCGCTGTGCTTCATGTTCGTCTGGTCCATCATCCTCGTCAGTTACCTGGTGTACCGGAAGCGCCGTCCGCAGCTGCACGAGGCTTCGACCTTCAGGCTGCCCGGCGGCGTCGTTATGGCCTACGTGGTCCTGGCATTCTTCGCGTTCATCCTGTGGACGCTGACCACCAATGCGGACACCCTGCAGGCGCTGCTGGTAACCCCCATCTGGTTCGCCCTGCTCGGCATCGTCTATGCCGTCCTGCGGCGCACCCCGCTGCATCAGGCCCGGGTTGCGGCGTACCGGGCCGAGACCGCCCGCGAGCGTGCCGAGCTGGCGGCAGGGCAACCGTAACGGCTGCTCTGATAGACAACCGTTAATAGACAACCGTTCCCCGGGAGCTGACCGCAGCGCCTCCACCCGGAGCGCCTGCCTTGCTGCTGGCATCGATTTCCAGGCCGAAGGTATTCAGGGGCACCTCCAGGGTGGACACCAGGTGCGGCACCACATCCTGCTGGATCCGGGTAATCACCCCCTGTACGTCGGCATCGGAATTGACCGTCACCTTCATGGCCAGGTCCGGATCGTCGGCGGTGCCGCGCAGCCGCACGGATGAGCCCACTACTCCGGGCAGCCTTTCCGTCTCATGGCTGACGGCCGCCGCCAGCACCTGGGGATCGCACACGGTGATGCCGTGCACCGGGTCTTCCTGCAGCCGGAACACTCCTGCCGCCCGGGTCCGCGGGATCTGGACCACGAGCCACCAGAGTCCCAGGATGCCGAGGATCACCCCCGCCAGCAGCACCGCCCACGGCGCGTAGTCCCCCGCCAAAAGGCCCGAAGAATCGGACAACACCCGGTCCGACTGTGCGGGGCTGCCGCTGATCAAACGGCCCAGCCACCCGGCGGCAATGAGCAGCGCCAGCGCCCCGGCGGCAAGGAAAAGGAGCCCGAGGATAATCAGCCAGGTCCGGTTGGCTCTTCCTGAATAGTGCCTCATTGCCGCTCCGTTTCCTGTTCATCGCCCGCTGCCGGCCGTCCGGCGTCGTCAATCCCGCATCCGGATCGTGGCGGTGACTACCGGCACCGGATCCAGTCCGGTGGCTGCGAGGCGCGAGCGCACCCCGTCCACCACCCAGTGTTCAAGGTCCGAGGTGCCATGCAGGGCCGTGGACACCTCCAGATGGACCTTGCGTGCGGAAGCCGTCGCCGAGGCCGACGCCACCCCGTCAATGTGGTTACAGGTGGATGCCGCCAGCCGGGCAACCGCACGCCGGCTCATCACCACGGTTTCCCCGCCCCGGACCGACGGGACGCCGCCGGATTCCCCTGCCCCGGGCAGCCCCGGCATATTCACCGGCTTCGCCCGCAGCGGCAGCGTGGAGAACTCACCCGGGATCATTGCGCACAACAGCAACACCAGCCCAATCAGCAGCAGCACCACGGCGCCGGTCCAGCCCCGGGTGCTGTTCCAGCCGGTCTCACCGAGCCAACGCAGCGGTTCGGTGACGAACGGGGGCCAGCTTCCCTGCACCAGGCGCGCGATGGCGCCCCACACCAGCCCGACACCCAGGGCGAGCAGAAGGACTGCGGAAATGGCCGCGGGAACGGACCGGCTGGGCCGGCGCCGCATGGACACCGGCGGCGGGGTTTTCGCGGTCATTGCAGCTTCCTCCGGCCGCGTTTCTCCCGCTGCGGCGGCTTCAGCCAGGACACGGTAATGTCCACCTGCTTCACCTGCACCCCGGTCAGGGCCGTCACCCGCTCGGTGATGCGCCGGCGCAGCTGTTCGGTGGCCTGCCGCAGCGGCATCGGATAGGGAAGGCCGACGGTGACCTTGAGGCTTGCGGCGTTGCCGGCCAGTTCCACTGTGGCATCCGGGCGCGCCGAGAGGTCGGCCCGCGTGCCGATGCCCAGGAATCCTCCCGAGCTTCCGCCCGCAAACGTTTCATCCCGGGCCACCTGGCTTGCTGTTTTCTCCAGCACCCGGCGGGCCAGGACCGTTTCGCCGCGGTCATTAACGTCGGCCGCGGAAGGCAGCGGTGCCGGGGAAATGCTCATCGGCTTGACGCTTTACCGAGCATTCCCTGAACGTCAACCTTCCCGTCCGCCACCAGCCCCACCAGCAGGCCGATCAGGCCGAACAGGACCGTGATGAGGAAAGCCAGCCACCCACCAAAGGCCAGTACGATTCCCAGCGCCAGCCCGATTACCAGACACCACCGCGTTGCGGACATGGAGTCCTCCTTTTGGTTCTAGAAGTGCCTTTACTCCAGGGACTTGGACGGCCTGGAGTCCGACTGGTCGTCCTGGTCATCGCTCTCATCCGGCAGATGGACGTCGGTGACATTCACATTCACTTCCAGCACTTCCAGCCCGGTGGCGTTCTCCACGGACCGGATGACGTTACGCCGGATGCCCTGGCTCACCTCCACCACGGAATAGCCGTACTCCACCACGATGCTCACGTCGATGGCGGCCTGCCGTTCACCCTTTTCCACCGTGACGCCGTTGCTGACATTGGTCTGCGAACCCGGAATCCGTTCAGTCATGGAGCTGAACGCCCGTCTGGCCGCATTGCCCATCGCGTGCACGCCCGGAACCTCCCGGGTGGCCATTCCGGCCAGCTTCTGCACCACGGTTTCCTCAATGGTGGTATCGCCCCTGGGCGTCTGCAGCGGCCCGCCCCTTTGCCGGGTGTCGGCCGACGGCGACCCCTGGCCCGAGCCCTCTACGCTCTGCTTGCTCGGGCCGCCCTGCATGCTTTGGCCGCCCTGCATACTCTGGCCGCCCTGCGAACGGGCCGTAGCGGACGTAGCCCCCGCTGTCTCTGATGGATCTGCCATGGGAAATCATCTCCTGCATTCATTGCGGCTTCACCGCGCACGTCCCTTACAGACTTAAAGACGGACGCTGCCCGGAATCGTCACGGTGAAACCATAAGTTCGGGCATCTTCCCCCTGGACCGGGGCCGGGTTATTCCGCCGGGTCTGCGGCTCTGGGAAAATGTGCCGAAGGAAAATGCGGCGAAGGAGTGCTCTAGGTCCGGTCGCTTCCGGACGGGACAGGGACACCATGGCAGGGCTTGCACCGGCGGCACCGAACGGCAGCGATCCCCAGCGCAGCTGTTCCGCAGACAGGCAGTCCCCGGAGGCTGCGCTGGTTGCACTCGCCCGGGAAGGGGACCTGCCCGCCTTCGAGTACCTCGTGGCCATGTACCAGCGGCGGCTGTTCCGGCTGGCGTACCGCATGCTTCGGGACCGTGGGGAGGCCGAGGACGTCGTCCAGGACACGCTTACCGCCGGATGGCGGCAGCTCCCGGACCTGAAGCGGGAGGACGCCTTCGGCAGCTGGGTGTACCGGACGGCCACCAACCGCTGCCTGGATGTGCTGCGGCACCGTTCCGCCCACCCCCAGGACCTCCCCGGCGCCGATCCCCTGGCCGACGCGGCCGCCGGCACGGACGGACCGGACCGGCAGCCGGTCCAGGGATCGGATCCGCACCACACGGCAGAGGTCGCGGCGGAACTGGACGCCCTCCGGCGGGCCCTCGCACTGCTCCCCGCGGACCAGCGCGCCTGCTGGCTGCTGCGCGAAGTCCATGGCCAAAGCTATGCGGAGATCGGTGCCGCCCTGCGCATCACTCCGCAGGCGGTGCGGGGGCGGCTGGCCCGTGCCCGCGAGCGCCTGTCGGCAGCTATGACGGAGTGGCGCTAACGCCCTTGTTGTTCCACTGGGCTGACAATAATATCTCCGATACGGAAAAGGTTTCGGGGATCACTTTTGGGGATCACCCTTGACTGTCCACCCGGATTGCCCACAGGGAGAATCATTATGGCCATTGAAGTAACAGACCTCTCGCCCGCCGAAGGATCGGAGCACATCCTGACGCCGGCGGCGCTGGAATTCATCGAGGAACTCCACCGCCGCTTCCGGAGCGTCCGGGACGAACGCCTTGCTGCCCGTTCCGTCCGCCGGCAGGAGGCCGCATCCACCGGCCGGTTGGATTTCCTCCCCGAGACCACCGATATCCGCAGCGGGGACTGGAAGGTGGCCGAAGCGCCCGCCGCCCTGCAGGACCGCCGGGTGGAAATGACCGGCCCTGCCTCGCCCGCCAAAATGGCCATCAACGCGCTGAACTCCGGCGCCAAGGTCTGGTTGGCGGACCTTGAGGATGCCTGCACCCCCACCTGGCACAACGTGGTGGATTCACAGGTGAACCTTTACCGTGCGGCACGCAGCGAGCTGTCCTTCACCTCCCCCGAGGGCAAGGAATACTCACTGCGCACGGATACGCCGCTCGCCGTCGTCGTTATGCGTCCGCGCGGCTGGCACCTGCCGGAAAAGCACGTGGTGATCGACGGCGAACCTGCCGTGGGCGCACTGGTGGACTTCGGCCTGCACTTCTTCGCCAACGCCCGGCAGCTGCTGGACAACGGGCAGGGACCGTATTACTACCTGCCCAAGATGGAAAGCCATCTGGAAGCCCGCCTCTGGAACGATGTCTTCACCTTCGCCGAGGACTACGTGGGTGTGCCCCAGGGTTCCGTCCGTGCCACCGTCCTGATCGAGACCATTCCGGCCGCGTTCGAAATGGAGGAAATCCTCTACGAACTGCGGGACCATGCCTCGGGGCTGAACGCCGGGCGCTGGGATTACCTGTTCAGCATGATCAAGGTCTTCCGCGACGCCGGGAAGGACTACCTGCTGCCGGACCGGGCCGATGTCTCCATGACCGCACCCTTCATGCGCGCCTACACCGAACTGCTCGTGAAGACCTGCCACCGGCGCGGGGCCTTTGCCATGGGCGGCATGGCGGCCTTCATCCCCAACCGGCGCGAGCCCGAGGTGACGGCAGCCGCCCTGGCGAAAGTGAAGGATGACAAAACCCGTGAGGCCGGCGACGGTTTTGACGGTTCCTGGGTGGCCCACCCCGATCTGGTGCCCGTCTGCCGGGAGGTCTTCGACGACGTCCTGGGCGACAAGCCGAACCAGGTTGACCGGCAGCGTGAAGACGTCTCCGTCACTGCCACCGACCTGCTCGATGTCAGCACTGCCGAAGGGTCCATCACGGAGGCCGGGCTGCGGTCCAACCTGTACGTGGCCATCTACTACGTGGCCATCTGGCTCTCCGGCAACGGCGCCGTGGCCATCCGGAACCTGATGGAGGACGCCGCCACGGCGGAGATTTCCCGGTCGCAGGTCTGGCAGCAGGTGCGGAACAACGTGGTGCTCGAAGACACCGGCGAGACCGTCACGGAGGAGCTGGTCAGCCGGATCCTGGCCGAGGAAACGGAGCGGCTGCGCGGGGAGGTGTCCGCGGACATGTTCACCGGCTACTTTGAGCCGGCCAGCCGCATCATCGGGGAGATCAGCCTCTCCAAGGACTACACCGATTTCCTGACGTTGCCTGCGTACGAACTCATTGACTAGCACCACTGTCGAAGCGGATCACCTGGCGGATGGCCTGTCCGTCCGCCAGGGTGTCCATGGCCGCATTGATGTCTTCCAGGGCGATGGTGGCGGACACTAATTCCTCCACCGGCAGCTTCCCCGCCCGCCACAACTGGGCGTAGACGGGAATGTCCCGGTCAGGAACGGCCGACCCCAGGTAGCTGCCGATGATGGTGCGGGCCTCTGCGGTGAGCGTCAGCGGCGCAATTTCGGCGGTCTGGTCTGGTGCTGGCAGCCCAACAGTGACCGTGGTGCCGCCCGGGGCGGTAATCCGCACGGCGGTTTCGAACGCGCGGGGATGCCCTGCCGCTTCGATCACGAGCGCGGGCCGGATGCCGGCGTCGAGGGCTTCCTGCGGGGTGTAGACCGCATCGGCGCCGAGTTCCCGTGCACGGGCCAGCTTCTCCGGCAGCGCATCGATGCCGATCACGCTGCGCACGTCCAGGGACAGGGCCGTCAGCAACGCGGCCATCCCGACGCCGCCCAACCCAACAATGGCGACGTCGTCATCCTTGCCGGGGCGTGCAGGGTTCAGCACCGCACCGCCTCCGGTCAGCACGGCGCAGCCCAGCAGGGCGGCCACGTCCGGGGGTATGTCGTCATCCACCGGCACCACGGATCTGCGGTTGACGACGGCGTGCGTGGCGAAGCCGGAGACCCCCAGATGGTGCCGCACTTCTTCGCCGTCGGCACCGTGCAGGCGTATCCCGCCCCCGAGCAGCGTCCCGGCATTGTTGGCAGCGGATCCGGGGATGCAGGGCATCTTGCCCCCGGTGCGGCAGCCGGCACATTCCCCGCAGCGGGGCAGGAAAGCCATCACCACGCGCTGGCCGACGGCGAGGTCCGCCACGCCCTCACCCAGTTCCTCCACCTTTCCCGCAGCCTCATGCCCAAGCAGCATGGGCAGCGGCCGGACCCGGCTGCCGTTCACCACCGACAGGTCAGAATGGCACAGGCTCGCGGCCTCGATGCGCACCAGGATTTCGCCCGGCCCCGGCGGGTCCAGCTGGAGATCCTGGACCACCACCGGCCGGGAATCCGCATATGGCCGCGGGGCGCCAATGGTCTGCAGGACCGCGCCTCTGATCGACCTGGTGCTGTGGGTACCCATGAACTCTCCCTCGAGTAACGTCGAACCGTTTCCGGTCCGGGCCGGCTTTTCTCCACGACAGCCCTATTCCACCATGCCTGTGCTGCACCGTTCCGGCGGTGGCCCAGGCATCTTTACCCGTGCCGCCCCGCGTTTCCGTGCGCCATGGCCGATTACTTTGGCAAGATGAGGGCATGAGTGAGAGTTCCAGGACCGCACCGGCACTGCCGGACAAAGACACCCTTGCATTGAAGCGTGCGCTGGCCGCCGGTGACGTCACCGTCTTCGTGGACGGCACGGCTCTGCGCCTGCCCGAGGGCGCCCGGGACGCGGTGCTGGACCTGCTCTCCCGCCTCGCGGAGGGCAACCCGGTGACGCTCTCCTCGGCGGCGCCCGCGCCGATGGACCCGCCGCTTCCCGCCGGGCCCGTGCCGCTGCTGACCACTTCCCAGGCGGCTGCCGCCGCCGGCATCTCCCACACCTACCTGCGGAACCTGACGGATGCCGGGATCATCCCGGTTCAATACCGGGGTTCGCACCGCCGCATCCGGATGGAAGACGTGCAGTCCTGGCTTGAATCCCAGCAGGCCGCCAGGGCTGCCAGGGCGGCAGGCGACGCCGTCGGGAACTCCGCGGACTCCCCGGGCGCCTGACACCCGCCAGCCCGCCGGGAAAGTTGCTCCGACGGGGCCTGCCAGCCGGTGTGGCTGGCATCTATGCTGGGGCTGTGTCGGCGGAAACCCCGCCGCCTGAACCTACTGACGGAGCACTACTGTGATCATCGGTATCCCCAAGGAAATCAAGAACAATGAATTCCGAGTAGCAATAACCGCTTCGGGCGTGCATGAACTGCGTACCCACGGCCATCAGGTGCTGGTACAAAGTGGTGCCGGCACCGGATCAAACATTACCGACGCGGAATACGCGGCGGCCGGCGCGCAGATCCTGGACTCAGCCGACGACGTCTGGTCCCAGGCCGCGATGATCCTCAAGGTGAAGGAACCCGTTGCCGCTGAATACCGGCATTTCCGTCCGGGCCTGATCCTTTTCACATACCTGCACCTGGCCGCAGAGCCGGAACTGACCGCAGCACTGCTGGAACGCGGCGTCACCGCCATTGCCTATGAAACCGTTCAGCGCGGCCGCACCCTCCCCCTGCTGGCACCCATGTCCGAGGTTGCCGGCCGGCTGTCGGTCCAGGTGGGGGCGCAGTCCCTGATGGCGCCCGCCGGCGGACCCGGCCTGCTGCTCGGCGGCGTCCCGGGCGTTCGGCCTGCGAAGGTGGTGGTGCTGGGAGCCGGTGTCGCCGGGACCAACGCCGCGGCTGCCGCCGTCGGCGCCCATGCCGACGTCACGGTCATGGACATCAACATTGACCGGCTGAGGGAACTCGACGAGCTGTACGCCGGCCGGATCAAGACAGTGGCTTCCAACGCGTTCGAGATTGACCGGGCCATCGTGGATGCGGACCTCGTGATCGGCTCGGTGCTGGTTCCAGGCGCCCGCGCACCGAAGCTCGTAACCAATGACATGGTCTCGCGGATGAAACCGGGAAGCGTGCTGGTGGACATTGCGGTGGACCAGGGCGGCTGCTTTGAAGACAGCCATCCGACCACGCACGAAGATCCCACTTTCCGTGTGCACGGTTCGCTCTTCTACTGCGTGGCCAACATGCCCGGGGCGGTCCCCAATACGTCCACTTACGCCTTGACCAATGTGACGCTGCCCTACGCGGTGGCACTGGCCAATCTGGGGGTGGCCGATGCCTTTGAGAAATACCCGGACCTGGCGCAAGGGCTCAATATTGCCGGCGGCCGTGTCACCCATTCCTCCGTGTCAGCCGCGCACGGACTCGAACTGGCCACGGATTGGCCGGACCTGGTGACCTTGTAGCCATTACAGAGCTGCCGCGTCTGCCCGGTCCGCCCGCAAGCGGGCCGGGCAGTTCCTTTTCCGCATGCTCAGGTGCCCTGAACCCGCATCACCCCGTCCACCAGTTCCTCCCAGCCCTTCCTCAAGCGCGGCAGGCTCATGCCTTCGGCTCCGTGCAGGTGGAGAAGCAGGCCGGCATCCAGAAAGGCCGTCAGCTGGTAGGCGGCGAGTTCCGGATCGGGGACGGAACCGGGCTGGCGGAGCAGCCCGGCCAGGTGTTGGCGGGTAAGGATGTGCGACGGGTGCTGGTAGCGGCTCCGGGGGTCGACGTCGGCCGCCCGGGCCAGTTCGCCGTTTACCTCCAGCGATGCGAGCCGGGCCATGCCGAAGGCCTGCAGCCGGTCCCGAGGCGGGGCTCCCGGCCCCAGCGGGGGCGGCCCGGAAAGGTAGGCCTTCCGGAAATCCTGCTCCGCGTGGTCCAGGAGCTCCTGCATCAGCCCGGCGCGTGATCCGAAGCGGCGGAAAACAGTTCCCTTGCCCACCCGGGCACGGCCGGCAAGGGCATCCATCGTCAGGGCATCGGCACCACCGGCGGCCACGAGTTCCATGGCGGCTTCCATCAGGCGGCGGTGGTTCCGGGCGGCGTCGTCCCGCAGGCCCGTCTGTGATGGTCCTCTCCCGGTCATGCCGGAAAGTCTAGCCCCGCGGGGAATAAAATCGGACTGTAGTCCGCTTAAGCCACTAAGAAGAATCCGTGCTCGTGCCCTTCAAGCGGCACGACCAAGACAGGAGTTCCAATTTTGAGCACCACCATCCTGACCCTCGTCGGCAGCCTCCGCGCCGGTTCCATTAACCGCCAGCTCGCCGAAGCCGCCGCAGCTGGAGCTCCGGAGGGCGTCGAGGTGAAGGTCTTTGACGGGTTGGGCGACATTCCGTTCTACAACGAGGACATTGATGTGGAAGGGCAGGTCCCCGAGGCCGCCCAGACACTGCGCGACGCGGCCGCTGCCTCAGACGGCCTGCTGCTGATCAGCCCCGAATACAACGGCACCATGCCGGCCGTCCTCAAGAACGCCATCGACTGGCTGTCCCGCCCCTTCGGCGCCGGTGCCATTTCCGGGATGCCGACCGCCGTTATCGGTTCCGCCTTCGGCCAGTACGGCGGCGTCTGGGCGCAGGACGATGCCCGTAAGTCGGTCGGCATTGCCGGTGCCCGCGTGGTCGAGGAAGTCCGCCTGGCCATCGGTGGATCCGTGACGCGTTACGCCGGTATCCACCCGCAGGAGGACCCTGACACCGTTGCCCAGCTTGGCGAAGCAGTCCGCGTCCTTGCGGAAGCCTCGGTCTCCGTAGCCTAGGCAACCGCCGGCAGGAGTGCCGGCAGGAATACTGGCATCAGTGCCGGCAGAAAAGAGGGACGGACCGTTACCGGTCCGTCCCTCTTCTGCGTTTCGTGGCTTTGCGTCTCGCGTCTTCGCGTTCCCGGCTTTGCGTTCCCGGCTTTGCGTTCCCGCCTTCGCGTTCCCCGCTAGTACCAAACCTCGTCCGCCCAGGCTGCGTCCCGCAGGTACTCGCGGGCGGGTCCTACGTTCCAAGCTTCGCCGTAGGGTGCCAGGACGCCGCTGGTTTTCAGGTCGGCCAGGACGTCTTCCGAACAGCCCAGGACCGAGCCGAGTTCCAACGCGTCGGTTACGACTACTTCTTCGTGATCGGCCACCGGATGGGCCCCCTTCCCATTAGTGCGCCGTCAGCGCTTATCGAGCAGAACCGATTCCCGTTCCGGACTCCAGGTCCGTGCATACAGTCCCATGGCGGCTTCCTCGCGAAGGCTAAGACCCAGGCGGTTCAAAAGCATATGCGCCTGGTAGACCGTCAAATGCTGGGCGCTTCGGCTGAGCCGCGCTTTGTCGGCCCGGTACAGATAGGTATCGATTCCGCGGAACCAACGGCGCCGCCAGTTTTCCACGGCAGATTCTGCTGCGGTCGCCGCCATTAGCCGGTGGGTGGGCATCACCTTGGCGCCCACCTGGACTGTCATGGCCTGCCGCACCCCGGCTGCCCGCGGCCCGAACCCTGCCGTGCAGCTGCGCAGGTGGCTGTCCCAGTAGTAGTCCCAGGAGAGTCGGCGGCGGTCCGGCCAGGCCGAGGCGCGCGGTCCCTTCATCATGCTCCTGGCCGCATCGAACAGCAGGAGCGAGCCAAGCGCCCAGCGGTTCTGGACCTTGGGGAAACGTGCAGTGGCCCAAGTGGCCAAATCGGAGGAGAGTTCAAAAACCTCTTCAGCGAGGGAAAGTCCTTCCACCCCGCCATACTTGGCGAGATCCGCCTCGACCCGGGGGTCCTGGGGTTCCGCGCCACCGGGGCTGAGCCGGTCCGTGGCGGGTTCGGTGATCTGTTGGCTGGTCTCGAGGTGCCCGATGACACCGCTCGACTGGTCCTGCAGGGCCACCAACAGTGACTGCAGCCGGTCCAGCGTGTTCGTCGTGGCCAGCACCCGCAGTTTCACGTGTGCGTGGGCGGGGTCCGAGCAGCGGGTGTAGTACCAGCGCTGCGCCCCCAGGACCTGTGCCTGAGCTGCCAGCGGGGTAACCAGTTCTCCGACGATGCCGTCCGCTACATCGAAGCCCCCTGTATGAATGGAGAGCGACCACCAATGAGTGCCCGGTTGCGTCCGTGAGGCTGGTCGAACTGCAGCTAGCTGGCTCATATGCGTCTTTCCCCTCGGGGTATGGTTACCGCCGCCGGCGGCCTTGCATTGTTTTGTCTACGTATCTTTGGCCCCGTGGGGGCCCTCAGTTAGAACCAATCCCAGCTCTTCATGATTGCTATCCCCCTTGGGTCTCAGGCTGTTGCTCAGCCGGCGCCTTGATTTGACTCCGAAAGCTTCCCCCGCCGTCGCAGGGCCTGTAAATAGCCTCCGGTGCCCGGTTCCTGACATGTCCGGATGTGGACCCGGAGGTACCGGGCTGTGGCCGGAGCCGAGGTGAAATCGGCCCGGCGCAGGAGATTTGCACGGGAGCGGTGCCCTACCGGCGAAGTTGGCATTAACCTGTCATGACCTGCAATCCAAAGTGTGTTGCAGACACAAAACACATTTGCCACACGCGGACCGGAAACAGGACCCGCTGGGTAGTGTAGCGGTGGGTGCTTCAGCTGATGCTTTTGAAAGGATTCGCCGTGCTGTCTCAGGTTTCGCTCGACGTTTACCGTTTTGCCGTAAGCCGTCCGGGGTGGACGGCCGGAGAGGCTTCCGAGGCGCTGGGGTACACGAGCCGGGCCATCGATACCGCAATTGGGGAATTGACTACGCGCTGCCTCCTGCTCAAGCAGTCCGACGACTGCCCGAGCTACATCGCGGTGTCCCCGGATGTGGCCCTCGCCGAACTGGTTGATCCGGATGAACGTGCCCTCCTGGAGCTGCGGGGCAGGATCTATGCCCGCCGGAGGGAGATGGCCGCATTGACGCCGGCCTACACCGAAGCACGTAAGCGTCTGGCCGCCGATGCCTCGGTGGAAGTGGTGGAGGACCAGGAAAAGGTCCAGCGGGTGCTGATCGAGTACGGGCGAAGCGCCACCGACCGGGTCCTCATCGCACGTCCGGGGCATGGCGCCAATGCCGACATCCATGAGGAAAGCGTGCAGAAGGACCTTGACCTCCTGCGCAGCGGCGTCCGGCGGCAGACCCTGTACCACGCCAGCACCCGGGACCACGTGCCCACCCGCAAGGCTGTCGAGACCATCACCGCGGCCGGGGGGCAGTTCCGCACCCTTCCGTACATGCCGCTGCGGACCCTGATTTTTGATGAAAAAGTGGCAGTGGTTGCCCGCGAGCTGTATCCCGGCGATGTGGCGGGCCTGGTGGTCCGGGATCCGAACCTGATCCGGATCTTCGGGCTCCTCTTCGAGTTCGCCTGGGGCCTTGCGGAACCATACCTGTCCGACAATCCCGGCGGCGAAGGCCTCACGAGCACACAGCGCTCTGTCCTCACGGCACTGGCGTCCGGCTATTCGGATGAGGCCATTGCCCGCCGGGTGGGAATCAGCGTACGGACGTGCCGCCGCCATATTGCCTGGATGCTGGAGGAACTGGGCGCCGAGAGCCGGTTCCAGGCGGGAATCAAGGCGCATAAGGCCGGGTGGATCTAGGAACCGGTACTGCCCTTAGACGTACTGGACAGCCGGTGCCAGGCGGCGAAGGTGCGGGCTAGCATGGCTGCCATGACCCCGGAGGAATTTGCCGTAGAACTACCGGTGAACACCATGGCCGCGCTGGAGCGTGCTGCAGGTTCACACCGTCATGAAGTCCTGTTCTCCAACCGCGCCTTCCACATCAAACAGTCCGCCGTGCGGGACGTCTTCGATATTTCCATCCGTCCCGGCCTGATTTCCCTGGCCGGAGGCAGCCCCGACCTGCGTTCACTCCCCCTGGCGGAACTGGGCCGCACTGCCCAGCAGATCATTGCGGAACACGGACTGGAGGCACTGCAGTACGGCGGCGGGCAGGGCATGGAAGAGCTGCGGAGACAGGCATGCGAGGTCATGGCTGCGGAGGGAATCCTCGACGCCGATCCCGCGGACATCGTCATCACCACCGGGTCGCAGTCCGCGCAGGATGTTGCCGCCAAGGTTTTCTGCGATCCCGGCGATGTCATCCTCTGCGAGGACCCTACATATGTGGGTGCACTGAATGCCTTCGAGGCCTACGAGGTGGACGTGCGCACCGTTCCAATGGACGACGGCGGCCTGGTTCCGGAAGCGCTCGAGCGGCGGATCCGCGAAGTGCGTGCCGAAGGCAAAACCATCAAGCTGCTCTACACCATTCCAAGTTTCAACAATCCAAGCGGTATTACGCTCACCGCCGGACGGCGGCAGGAAGTTGTTGGCCTCTGCCGGCGGAACAACATCCTGGTCCTCGAGGACAATCCCTACGGGCTGCTGCGGTTCGACGGCGAACCGCTGGCACCGATGCGGGCGGAAAACCCGCATGACGTGCTGTATCTGGGCTCGTTTTCCAAGATTTTCGCCCCCGGGGTCCGGCTGGGCTGGGCGCTGGTTCCCCGCCACCTGTACCGGCGTTTCTACCTCGCCTGCGAGGCCGTTGTCCTCTGCCCCTCGCCGTTGACCCAGATGCTGGTTTCGGCCTATCTGCGGGACTACGACTGGAGGGGCCACATAAGAAATTCCCGCAGCCGCTATGCCGAGCGGTGCGCCGCGATGCTGGCGGCGCTGGAAGAACAGCTGCCGGAGGGCGTCACGTGGACCCGGCCGGACGGTGGATTCTTCGTCTGGGTGACGCTCCCCGAGGGCGTGGACACTTATCCCCTGCTGTACGAAGCCATCGATGCCGGCACGGTGTTCATCCCGGGTGCGGCCTTCACCCCCGGCGAGCAGCAGTCCAACAAACTGCGCCTGGCTTTCAGCTCCGTCTCCCCCGAGGACATTTCCGAAGGCGTGCGCCGGCTCGCACCGGTCCTGCGTGCCGCCGTCGGCGCCGTCAAGGTGCGCTGAGCAGGCGTCAGTCCAGCAGCAGCGCCGGTTCTTCCAGGATGGCGGCAACGTCGGCCATGAAGCGTGCCGACAGGTCGCCGTCGACCACGCGGTGGTCGAAGGAACCACCGAGCGTCGTGATCCAGCGCGGCACAACCTCGCCGTTGACCACCCAGGGCTTCTGCTTGATGGTGCCAAACGCGACGATGGCTACTTCGCCGGGATTGATGATCGGGGTGCCCGTGTCGATGCCGAGCGAACCGATATTCGTGACCGTCAGCGTGCCGCCCCGCATGTCAGCCGGGGGCGTCCGGCCCTCCCGTGCGGTTGCCGCCAGGGTGTTGAGGGCGATCGCCAGTTCCTTCAGCGAGAGCTCGTGGGCGTCCTTGATGTTGGGCACCATCAACCCGCGCGGGGTGGCTGCCGCAATGCCGAGGTTCATGAAGTGCTTGACCAGGATCTCGTCCCCGGCCCAGGTGGCGTTGACGGAGGGGTTCCGTGCCGCCGCCCAGATGACGGCCTTCGCGAGGATCAGCAGCGGGGAAACCTTGATGCCGTCAAAGTCCTTCGACGTCTTCAGCCGTTTCACGAACTCCATGGTCCGGGAAGCATCCACGTCCACGAAGATGCTGACGTGCGGTGCGCTGAAGGCGCTTTCAACCATGGCCTTTGCCGTGGCGCGGCGCACTCCCCTGACCGGGATGCGTTCAATGCGCGAGTCCTCCGCTCCGGCGCCCGGCGCCCAGAATTCCCCGGCCGAATCACGCTCGGCCTCGCGCTGTGCCTGGTAGCTGATCAGGTCCTGCTTGGTCACTTCGCCGCTGGCTCCGGTGGCGGTGACGTCCGCGAGGTTGATGCCCAGGTCCTTTGCGGCCTTCCGCACCGGGGGCTTGGCCAGCACGCGCTGGATCAGCCGGTTGACCCGGTCGGAGACAGCGGCGGTTCCGGACGACGCCGGGGCGGGCGCGGTTTCCGGGGAGGTGGGCCTGACGGGTTCCGGGGCTGGTTCTGCCGCAGGTGCCGGGACGGGTGCCGGTTTGACGATGCGTTCCGGTTTCGCGGACACCTGGGCATCGGCCACGGCGGGCCGGCGCAGGCGGCGGCGCACTGCATCCGGTTTGGGGCCGGTACCGGTTAACGAGGCGGCAGGAGCTTCTGCTTCCGCGGCGGGCGCCTGGGTTTCCGTTTCCGGGGCGGCTGCCTGGGTTTCCGTTTCCGGGGGCGCCTTGGCTTCTTCCGCCTTCGGCGCGCCGGCGCCGCCGTCGACCGTCACGCTGATGATGGCCGTCCCGACGTCGACCGTTTCCCCTTCGGCAACCAGCAGCGAAGACACCGTGCCGGCATACGGCGAAGGAAGCTCGACCAGCGATTTCGCCGTTTCGATTTCCACGATCACGTCGTTGACGGCAACCGTGTCGCCCGGTGAAACCTTCCACTGCACAATGTCGGCTTCGGTCAGGCCTTCGCCCACGTCCGGCAGGCGGAATGTCTTTTCAGTCATGGCTTCTCTTCTTTAGGTACTGGGGCGCTTTAGATACACGGGCGGGCGAACAGGCTCAGGAGGAGGAGCGTCAGTAGGCGAAGGAACGGTCCAGGGCTTCGAGCAGCCGGTCGATATCCGGCAGATAGTGCTCTTCGACCTTCGCCACCGGATACGGCATGTGGAATCCGCCCACACGCAGCACCGGTGCCTCCAGGGAGAGGAAGGCACGTTCGGCCACGCGGGCAGCAATTTCGCCGCCGATGCCGCCAAACGTGGGCGCCTCATGGGTGACGATCAGGCGTCCGGTTTTCCGGACGGAGTCGGTGACGGTGTCGAAATCGATCGGCGAAATGGACCGCAGGTCCACCACTTCCACGGACCGTCCGTCCTCTTCCGCCGCTGCGGCCGCTGCCAGCGCCACCGGGACCAGGGGCCCGTAGGCCACGATGGTTGCGTCGGTTCCCTCGCGGACCACGTGGGCAGAGAACGGATCGGACGTTGGTGCGGTGGTATCGACGTCGCCCTTGAGCCAGTATCGGCGCTTGGGTTCGAAGACGATCACGGGGTCCTTGCACGCCACTGCCTGCTGGATCATCCAGTAGGCGTCCTGAGGGTTCGACGGCGTGATGATGCGCAGCCCCGCGGTGTGGGCAAAGAGGGCCTCGGGCGATTCGGAGTGGTGCTCAATCGAGCCGATGCCGCCGCCGTAGGGGATCCGGATAACCACGGGAGCGCTCAGCGCACCGTCGCTGCGGGAGTGCATCTTGGCCAGCTGCGTGGTGATCTGGTTGAAGCCCGGGAAGACGAAGCCGTCGAACTGGATCTCGCAGACGGGCAGGTAGCCCCGCAGGGCCAAACCGATGGCCGTGCCGATAATCCCGGATTCCGCCAGCGGTGTGTCCATAACGCGGTCCGCGCCGAAGTCGGCCTTCAAGCCTTCCGTGACCCGGTAGACGCCGCCGAGGGAGCCGATGTCCTCGCCCATCAGGAGGGAATTCGGGTGGGACTCCAGGGCCGCGCGAAGGCCGGCGTTAATGGCCTTGGCCATGGTCATGGTCATGGTGGTGCTCATGCGGTGTGCTCCCGGGAAGCGGTCGAGGAGGTGGCGGTGTCGTGCGGAGCTGCAGCGTCGGCGTCGGTGTCGGTGTCGGTGTCGGCGTCGGCGTCGGCGAAACCGGCTTCGTACCGGCGGTGGGCGTCCAGTTCCTCGCGGATCAGCGGGTGCGCTTCGGCGTACACATCGGCAAAGGCGTCCTCGAAGCCCGGTGCCTCCATCTGCTGCACGTTGTCCCGGAGCCGGACGGCCATGGTGCGGCCTTCCTCGCGGAGCTCCTCAAAGAACGCATCATCCGCCAGTCCCTGGCGGCGCAGGTATTTTTCCATCCGGAGCAGCGGATCCCGGTCCAGCCAGGCTTCCTCGTCAGCGCTCAGCCGGTATTTGGTGGGGTCGTCCGCCGTCGTATGCGCGCTCATCCGGTAGGTGAATGCCTCGATCAGCACGGGCCCGCCGCCGGAACGGGCGTGTTCGAGCGCCCAGCGCGTCACGGCATGGACAGCGAGGACGTCATTGCCGTCCACGCGGACGCCGGGGAAGCCGTAGCCCTGGGCGCGGTTGGCCAGCGGGATCCGGGACTGCACTTCGGTGGGGACGGAGATGGCCCAGTGGTTGTTCTGGCAGAAGAACACCACCGGGGCGTTGTAGGACGCAGCGAAGACCATGCCTTCATGGACGTCGCCTTCAGAGCTTGCACCGTCGCCGAAGTAGGCAACCGTGGCGGCTTCGGGAAGCTTGGGATCCACCAGCCGGTCGCGGGCCATGCCCATGGCATAGCCGACGGCGTGCGGCACCTGCGCGGCCAGTACCAGGGTGTAGAGATGGAAGTTCACCTCGCGGGGATCCCAGCCACCGTGTGAGATGCCGCGGAAGCGGCGCAGCAGCTGGGCAAGTTCCAGGCCGCGGGTATAGGCGACGCCGTGCTCGCGGTAGGTGGGGAAAACGTAGTCCTGTGGGAGCAGGGCCCGGCCCGAGCCGATCTGGGCGCCTTCCTGGCCGGTGAGGGGAACCCACATCACGAGTTCGCCCTGGCGCTGAAGGGCGGTGGCTTCTTCATCGAACCTGCGGACCAGGAACATGTCCCGGTAGAACCCGCGGAGTTCCTCGGGGCTCAGGTCCTTGACGTAGCTGCTGTACTCGTCATCCTGCAGAAGCTCACCGTCGATGGTGAGCAGCTGGACCATGTCCGGGACAGGGTTGTCTTCGGGAGCACCCATGAGGGAGTGCTCCAGTCCGGCCGCGTCGAACTCGCTGGCCGGCAGGTTTCCTACGTCCATGCCTACTCCTCGCCTGGACAGCCGAAAGCCGCACCGCGCTAGAAATATGCCTCATCAGGAATACATTCCCGGGTTTGCATATATGTGGAAGTTACTTCCCACAGCCTAACGATGGCACGGCTTTCGGCCCTACCTAAGACACGCTAGGAAACCCGTGGGCCTTTTGTATAAGTCGCACATAGAGCCAGGAACCGGGTGTTTGCTTCTTCCTCGCCAATGGTCACTCTCACACCCTCGTTTCCGAAGGCCCGTACCGCCAGGGCCTTCGCCTCCGCCAAGGCTGCAAACTCGCGGGTATTCTCTCCAAGCGCGAGCCATACGAAGTTGCCCTGCGCCGCGGGAATGGACCATCCCAGCGCCGTCAGGCCGTCCACCACCCGGGTCCGTTCCGCCACGAGTCCTTGTATTCTCTCCACAAGTTGGTCGTGATGGCGCAGCGACGCAACCGCCGCCTGTTCGGCGATGGTCGAGACCGCGAAGGGGACCGCTGACACGCGGAGGTGCTGGGTAATGGGAGCGTGCGAGACCGAATAGCCGACGCGCAGTCCCGCCAGGCCGGCGCCCTTGGAGAAGGTCCGCAGCACTACGACGTTGGCGTGGCTGCGGTACATGTCGATGCCGTTGACGGCGTCGTCGTCCCGGACGAAGTCCTCATATGCCTCATCGATTACCACGATGACGTTTTCCGGGACCTGCCGGAGGAAGTTTTCCACCTGCAGGGTGGTGAGTACCGGACCGGTCGGGTTGTTCGGGGTGCACAGCAGAATTACTTTGGTCCGCTCGGTGATGGCCGCGGCCATGGCGTCCAGGTCGTGTGTGCCGTCCGACTTAAGGGGCACCTGGACACTCTCGGCACCCGCGAGGCCCACACTGATGGGGTACGCCTCAAAGGACCGCCAGGGGTAGATGACCTCGTCGGCGGTTCCGTCCGGGTTCTGGCCGGCAAAGGTGCTGAGCAGCTGGTTCAACGCACCCAGGCTGCCGCCGCCCGTCACGATATCTTCAGCGGGCACGTCCAGGAACGCAGACAGCTCGTTGCGGAGGGCCGTGGAAAGCGGGTCCGGGTACCGGTTGACCGTTGCGTGCTCGTTTATCGCTTCCAGCACGGCCGGCAGCGGAGGGAACGGGTTCTCGTTGGAGGAGAGCTTGTAACTTTGAAGTCCTTCTACAACCACCGGCGGCTTGCCTGCCGTGTACTTGGGCAGCTTCCCAATGACGGGCCTGGGGACAATGCCGGATGCGGGAACTTCAGCTGCGTCGGTGTCATTCTCGGTAGTGGTCATGGCGTTAACACTAACGGCCTCTTTTCTGCCAGCATGAGGGCATGATTTTCCTCCTGCTGCGGATAGTCCTGAATGCTGTGGCCCTCTGGGTTGCCAGTTGGCTTTTGCCCGGGCTCACGGTGAGTGCACCCACGGGGAGCCTCAGCGGAGATCCGATGATCGATACTGGGCTCGCCTATCTCTTCATCGGCTTGATTTTCGGTGCCGTGAATGCGCTGGTCCGGCCGATTGCCCAGGGCATCACCCTTCCTTTGGCCATCCTGACGCTGGGGTTGTTCCGCATTGTCATCAATGCCGCCATGCTCGAACTCACCTCGTGGCTCAGCAGCTACACCCCCATCCGTTTCGAGGTCGATTCCTTCTTCTGGACTGCCATTCTGGGCGCTGTTGTCATCAGCCTCATTTCCCTCGTGCTGGAGACCGTGACCGGAAGTCGTCGGCGGAGCAAAGGCCTGCGGTAAGGGTCTGGCGGGGGATGTGCCGACGCAGACGGCGCAGCGTCAAAACGAAGGAGCAAAGGCCTGCGGTACGGGTCTCGCGGGGCATCTGCCGAACCAGACGGCATAGCGTCAAAACGGCGGTAACGCCTCCGTTGGTTCCGCAGACACTCCCATAGTCCCCGGTTGGCCACTTCCTGGTTGGCTACTTCCCGGCTGGCCACTTCCTGGTTGACTACTTCCCGGCTGGCCACTTCCTGGTTGACTACTTCCCGGCTGGCCACTTCCTGCCTCGCTTATTCCCGGCTGGCCACTTCCTGGTTGACCAGACCTGGCCACGGCATAAGTCGTGGGGTCTGTTCCAGTGAAGTCGCGGCCGTGCAGCAGTGCGTGCGTGCGGTAGACCCGTCCCATCGGGGAGGTCCACTCGACCACGCCCGGCACCGGCTGCCGGGCCTTCCACAGCCCGACCGTCTTGAACCGGTGATGCTTCTTGCACAGGTGAGCCAGGTTCCCGTGGTCGGTCCGTCCACCATCTCCCCACGCCCGGGTATGGTCGATTTCGCAGTTCCCTGCCGCCACGCTGCATCCCGGAAACCGGCAGGTTCCGTCGCGTGCCTGCAGCCAGCGCTTGAGATCCGGCGGAATCCGACGCTGCCGTCCGACAGACAGGATTTCTCCATCTGCATCCTGCAACAATCCCGTCCAGCGACCTGTGTTCAGCAGCAGCTCGCGGGCTGCATCGGCACCGACCGGACCGTAACCGTTCAACTCCGCCGGTGTGTCCGAAAGGCCCAGTAAGGATTCGGCCGACACCAGCACCATCACCTCCGCCCGCACCCCTCGCCCCGTCAGCGGATCCTGCGGCGAGTTGCCCAAGCGGCCCGGACTCCCGCCCGGTTCAGTATCCGTTTCCGCGATGGAGCGGGTTGGCTGACCGGTCAGGGCCGAGACGAAGACGTCCGCACGCAGTTGGTCCAGGGTCCGTGGATCCCCCGCCTTCTGTTCCCCACGGGCACAGGCAGTCAATCCGTTGAAAATCCCGTGCGCGGCAGCGGCAGGAAGGAACCCGGAAAGGACACTGATCCCGTCCGGCAGGTCCTCCAGCCAAACCCGGCGCTCCCCCTCAGCAGCGCGGTGACGTTCGGGAATGGTTGCCGGAAACATACGCTCACGCATCCTGCGGGCCGCCCGGTCGAACTGCGGCCCAGTCTTCCCGGGCGCCAACGGCAGCAGCACCGCTTCCAGCCGCTTCGAGTCCTCAAGCCGCAGCCCGGCGGTCTGCTCCACAACCGTCCGAGCCCTGCGGTAATCAAGAACACCGTGTTCCAACTCCGCCAGCGTGTCGGGACACCTGCTGCAAAGCAGATCGGCATCCGAAACCAGCCTCTGCGCGGCAAGACCCGTCACGCTCAGCAGCGCCCCGACCTCCGCGGCAGTGGTGCGGAGTACCCAGTTCGCATCCTGGTTCCGGTTCCGGTCTGCAGCCGGGGCGTTCGCATCTGCCGCAGCCGGGCTCTGTGCCGCGAGATCCGGATGCGGACACCGGCTTAGGTTCCCGGCGGTAAGTTCCTGCAGCCGGAACAGCGTGAGGGCCTGCTGCGCCTGCGCCCAGCAGACCAGTGCGTGAAGACGTTCCAGGGTCTGCAGGACCGCTTCCTGATCCAACTCCCCGGGCGCCTGGAGGGAGAGCATGCCCATAAGCCCGGCCGGCAGCACGGTACCGGCAGCCGGGGCGTCGCTGGGCGCAACACAGAACACGCCCTGCAACACCAAAGGCGTATCCGGATTCGGCTCCGGTTCCGCTGTCCGCGCGCCGGACGGCTGATTAGGGCTCTCAGTGTTTCCGGGAACTGCTTGGTCAGTGTTTCCGTCAACTGCTCGGTCAGTTTTTCCGCTGCGGCGAGGAACTGCTGGGTGGGTTGTACGGGCTTGGTGGGTTGCACGGGCAGTGGTGGCCTGTTCCATGGGCTCATTCCAGCAGCCTGCGCGACGCCCCAAACCGGTGGTCCGCGGCTGTGTGCAAAACGTCAGGGAGACATACCAGCGGGGTGTGTTGTGGAGGAATTCTCATTCTCTCTAAACCCTTGGGCGGACGTCCGGAGCACAGACAAGCTCCGATACTGGCAACGCAAGGCAGCAGCTGCTGAACCCGCATGGTCCGGTATTGCCACCCTTGCGACCCGCATCGTTCGGCTTCGCTACCCTTGCGGCCCGCCCCGTCCGGCATTGCCGCCCTTGCGGCCCGCCCCGTCCGGCATTGCCACCCTTGCGGCCCGCATCGTCTGGTATTGCTACCCTTGCGGCCCGCCCCGCCCGAGCGGGCCCGGCACTGGCGGGCGGGGCACCGGCACCGGACCTTGCGGCCCGCCCCGCGGAGGTGCCGGCGGCACTGTCGGTACAGGCCCAGGCGGCACTGTCGGTACAGGCCCAGGCGGCACTGTCGGTACAGGCCCAGGCGGCACTGTCGGTACAGGCGCAGGTTGCAGTGTCGGTACAGGCGCCCGCACAGGCCCCCTCGAAACGGCCCGCGAAGACGTCGGCGAAGACGTTCGAACTGAACCCACCGGCGACTGCTCCCGCTCCAAACGGTACAAGAATCTGGTCGCCACACTTCCAGCACCAACAGCAGCAGCCAGCGATCCCAACGAACTCTGCAGCGAAGCGTCATCGCTGACATCCGCGAGCGCAGCACCAGCAAGATAATTGTCCAACCGGTGCGCGGGACCCAGCCCTGCATCCTCCCCCTCGGGCGTGGCCACCGGATTGGTCAGCGTCATGGTGACCCGGTCCGGAGTATCGGGGTTCGCAGAAGCATCGATTCCTGGCACCCAGTCCTGCACATGCTCCAGATGCAGTGCCGGCAGTCCGGGCGGCAAGTCGGCCGAGCCTGTGGCGCTGCCCGCCGTCAGTACGAACGCGGGTTCGTACTCCCCCTCCTCTGTCAGATTGGCAGCAACATGCGCAGCGTGTTCCCCGCCCTGGCTGTAACCGGACAAGATCACCGAAGCTCCTGCTTCCGCTCCTGCATGCCGCAGCGCCTCCGCCACAGCAGCGGAGATGAATCTGCTCTCCTCGACCCGCCCTTCCAGATTGCCCGCAGAATCGAACGGATTCCGGCCTCCCATACCGGTTCCCTGCGTACCGGGAAGGGTGACGACAAACGTCCCGTTGGCACCCCCATCCACCGCGAGCACCTCAATCACGCCTGGATCGTTCTCCCGCTTCAGGACCTCCGAACGTTTCAAAATACCGGCAGCAGTTCCATCGAGTGGGACCTCCTCCGGCTCCCCGGGAAGAGGCGTGACAACGATTGGCCGCAGCACCCCCTGCGTTGGACCACCCAGAAGAAACAGGCCTCCCCGCGCCACCAGCTCAATGGCCGGAGTTGTGGCCAGACCCTGTTCCACCTGGGCAAGGGTGGGAAATCCTTCAGCCCGGGGCAACAACCCTGATGTGATCCAGGGAATCAGGGGAAAGAGGCCGCCAGAAGGCAGCCGCGCCTGGATCCGCCCCTCGGCTTCGGCGTAGGCACGTGCGCTTTCCCGCACGCCGTCCGCGACTTTATCCACTCCCGCCGCACAGTTCCTCAGTACGTGGGCTGCTTCCTGCAGAGTCAGGCTGACCCGGTCAGCGGTCGGAGAACCGCCGCCCCACGCACTGCCCGCCAGCCATAGGTCAGTGACCCGCTGCTCAAGGTTCCGCAGGCGGGCGGTGGTCCCGGCCAGCCGGTCCGCTGCCCGGGCCAAGTCCTCGTATTGAACCAACAGCCCGGCGGATCCTCCCCTGACACCGTACGGCTGCCGGTCCGTACCGCGGTCGAATCCACCTATGGCTGCCACTTTCGATCAGCTTCCTGCGGCCAAGGCGAGCGGATCGTGCCGCAGTTGCCCGGCGGCAGCACGCAACTGATGAGCTATCCCGGGCAGGGGCCGCACTGTTCCCGCCAAGCCATGCCGGAAAGCGTCTGCAGCCTGCGACTCCCACCGGACGTTGGCGGACTCGGCAACCTCGTACTCCAATTCATCGATTTCCGCCGAAAACTCCAGAAGCAGCCGTTCCATCTCCGCCGTATATGCGGCCGAAGCCACTTGGTCCATCGATTCCTCCTTCCGCGACGTATGCCCCGGCCCCGCCCCCGCCGTCCCGCCCCCGCCGTCCCGGTCCCGCCGTCCCGCTCAAATTAGCCGGACAACCGTCCCCAATCGAGGGCCGCCGGAGCCCATCAGGAGAAACAATCCTGCCCTTCCCTGACGTAACCCCCTGTGGAGGGGAAGTCACTCACCGGTTGCCACCCGCAGGCATGAAAGAATTGCCGCATGGCCGAATCCGAACCCCGTGTCTCCCTTGCCTCCGTGACCCCCGCTATTGCCTTGGGCCCGCTGGACGGCCGCTACCGCAGCGCCACCGCCCCGTTGGTGGATTACCTTTCCGAAGCGGCCCTGAACCGGGACCGGACCCACGTCGAGGTGGAATGGCTGATCCACCTGACCTCCAACGCGGTCCTGCCCGGCACCGCCCCGCTCAGCGAAACCCAGCAGAACCAGCTGCGGGAAATCGTCACGGGCTTCGACGGCAACGCCGTGGCCGAACTGGGCGAGATCGAAAAGCGCACCGTGCACGATGTGAAGGCCGTCGAGTACTACATTGCCGACCGGCTGCCGGCCATCGGCGTTGAAAACCTGACCAGCCTCGTGCATTTCGGCTGCACTTCCGAGGACATCAACAACCTCTCCTACGCGCTCGGCATCAAGGGCGCAGTGGAAAACGTCTGGCTTCCGGCGGCACAGGACCTGGTGCAGCAGATCGCCGCCATGGCCGAGGACACCCGTGCGGTCCCGATGCTCTCCCGGACGCACGGCCAGCCGGCCACCCCGACCACCCTGGGCAAGGAACTGGCCGTCACCGTCCACCGCCTCGGCCGCCAGCTGCGCCGCATCCGCAACACGGAATTCCTGGGCAAGATCAACGGCGCCACCGGCACCTACGCCGCCCATTACGCCGCAGCCCCGCAGGCCGACTGGCAGCAGGTGGCACGCAGCTTCGTGGAGGGCCTCGGCCTGACCTGGAACCCGCTGACCACGCAGATCGAATCCCACGACTGGCAGGCCGAGCTGTACGCCGACATTGCCCGCTTCAACCGCATCCTGCACAACTTCTGCACGGATGTGTGGAGCTACATCTCCATCGGCTACTTCGCCCAGGTTCCGGTGGAAGGTGCCACCGGCTCCTCCACCATGCCGCACAAGGTCAACCCCATCCGCTTTGAGAACGCCGAAGCAAACCTGGAGATTTCCAACGGACTGCTGGATACCCTGGCCTCCACCCTGGTGACTTCCCGCTGGCAGCGCGACCTCACCGATTCCTCCTCGCAGCGGAACATCGGCGTCGCGTTCGGGCACTCCATGCTGGCCATCTCCAACGTGGCCAAGGGCCTGGAGCGCCTGCACGTCGCCGAGAAGGTCCTCGCGCAGGACCTGGACTCCAACTGGGAGGTGCTTGGTGAAGCCATCCAGATGGTCATGCGGGCCGAAGCTGTTGCCGGCACGGAAGGCATGGAGAACCCGTACGAACGGCTCAAGGACCTCACCCGCGGCCACCGCGTGGACGCGGACCGGATGAAGGAATTCATTGCCGGCCTCGGTCTCCCGGCGGATGCGGAAGCGCGCCTGCAGGCGCTGACCCCGGCCAGGTACACGGGCATCGCGGACACCCTGGTGGACCACCTGAAGTAGGAAGACCTTAAACGACGACGGCGGGAGCCGGGCACGCAGCCCGGCCTCCCGCCGTCGTGGTTAACGCTTCGGTGCTGCCCGCCGCAGGGGCGGGCGAAAAACGGTTAGTCCGCCGCAGCGAGCTGGCCGCAGGCGCCGTCGATTTCCTTGCCGCGGGTATCGCGGATGGTGGTGGGGATACCGGCGTCGATCAGGTGGTTAATGAACTCCTGCATAACCTCCGGCTCCGGCGACGTCCAGATGGACCCCGGGGTCGGGTTCAACGGGATCGGGTTCACATGCACCCAGCCCCGGCCGCGGGCATTGAGCTTCTTGGCCAGCAGATCCGCGCGCCAGGCATGGTCATTCATGTCCTTGATCAGCGCGTACTCGATGGAGACGCGGCGGCCGGTGACGCGGTAGTAGTTGTACGCGGCATCCAGGGCCTCGTCCACCTTCCAGCGGCTGTTGACCGGGATCAGCTCGTCGCGCAGCTCGTCGTCCGGGGCATGCAGGCTCAGCGCGAAGGTCACCGGAATGTTCTCCTCGGCAAGCTTCTTGATGGCCGGCACCAGGCCAACGGTGGAGACAGTGATGTTACGGGCGCTCATGCCCAGGCCCTCGGGAACCTCGGCGGCCATCCGGTGGACGGCGTTCATCACGCGCTTGTAGTTGGCCAGCGGCTCGCCCATGCCCATAAAGACAATGTTGGTGACGCGCTCGGCGTCGTGGCCGCCGTCGCTCCGCTTGCCGCCGAGCCCGCCTTCCTTGATCACCCGGTTGGCCTGGACAATCTGGTCCAGGATTTCCGCGGTGGACATGTTGCGGGTCAGGCCGGCCTGGCCGGTGGCGCAGAACGGGCAGTTCATGCCGCAGCCGCACTGGCTGGAGACACACAGGGTGATCCGGCCGGGGTAGCGCATCAGCACGGACTCCACGAGGGAGCCGTCGAAGAGGCGCCACAGGAATTTGATGGTGTCGCCGTTGTCCGTGGTCAGGCGCTTGATCTCGGTGAGCAGCGTGGGGAACATCTCGCCCACCAACTCCCCGCGGCGCTCCTTGGGGAGATCGCTCATGGCTTCCGGATCAGTGGTGTAGTGCTGGAAATAGTGCACGGAGAGCTGCTTCGCGCGGAACGCGGGAAGGCCCAGCGACTTCACTTTCTCCTGGCGTTCGGCCAGCGTCATATCGGCCAGATGGGCCGGCGGCTGGGACACGCGGGGCGACTTGAACTGCAGCAGCGGGCGGCCGTCGGGCTCCTTGGCCTGTTCCCAACCCTCCGTGGCGGGGCGGACCTGGGGCCCGGTGGCGGTGGGAACCGAGCGGACGCGGCGCAGCTCGGACTTTTTGGCGGGGTTCTTGGCGGGGGAAGAATCGACAGTTGACATCGCCACTATTCTCGCACGGTTCGCATGTCCGGAACATTCCTTTTGCCAGGTGGGCACACAGGCGAAACACAGCCGAAACCCCGGCCTCCTAGCGTGGAAGGCATACCCTTGGCCGCTGGAGGCAGCATGTCGGATTTGAGACCCTTTTCCGGATTCCGTCCCTACTCAACACCGCACCTGCGGATCCGCGAAGTGCCGTGGAGCAATCCCGTAGGTGCCGACCTCCGTGAAGCCCAGCAGGCCGAACTCGACGCCCGCTACGGCACCGTGGAGCACGATCCCAGTCCACCCCGGGCCGCCGACGCGGCCGTCTTCCTCATCGCCTACGAGCGCAGCACCGGCCAACCGCTGGGTTGCGGCGGGCTGCGGCGGCTGGATACGACGACGGCGGAAATCAAGCGGGTGTATGTCCTGCCGTACGCACGCGGTTCCGGGGTGGCGACGGCAATCCTCGGGGCGCTCGAGGCACGGGCCAAGCAGATGGGATTCGCCGTTCTCACGGCGGAGGCCGGGTCCGCCCAACCCGATGGACAACGCTTTTATGAGAACGGCGGCTACCGGGTGGTGCCGAACTTCGGCCCGTACATCATGTCCGACGGGTCCACCTGCTATTCCAAGACCATCGGCGCCGCTTTGGAACGCCGGTTCTAGGAACCGGTCAGGGAGCCCACCGCCCCTAGTAGTCGACCCGTTCCGCAGCCGCAGTCCAGGCATTGAACGGAGCCATGGCGGGTGCGCCGTCCACGGCCAGCTGCGAGACCTGCATGGACCGTTGCTCCCGCGGCGTTTCGAAGTACTCGTAGAAGGCCGCGTCGTCGAACCCCGCGCTGGCGGCGTCGTGCCGGTCAGCAGCGAACACCACGCGGTCCACCCTCGCCCACAGCGAGGACGCCAGGCACATGGGGCACGGTTCGCAGCTGGTGTAGAGCACCGCACCGGTGAGGTCGAAGGTGCCCAGGGTGGCGCATGCGTTGCGGATGGCCGTGACCTCGGCGTGCGCGGTGGGGTCATTGTTTGCGGTTACACGGTTGACGCCTTCAAACGCGGCGCCTTCTGCCGTGACGATGACGGCGCCGAACGGGCCGCCGCCGTTGGCCACGTTCCCGGTGGCCAGGGCGATGGCCTGGGCCAGGTAAATGGCGTCCGGATTGGTGCTCATTGGCTTCTCCCTAGGTTTGGTGATGCCAGGTAGATAGCCGGTGATACCGGCCCGCCTTCGCAGCTGGAAGATTAGCAGTTATTGCTGCGCGGCCGGGCATGGAGGGGGCATCATGACGGCGACCCGTTGCCAGCAGGGGCGAGCGGTGGCAACGTGAAGGCACAGCGCGTTACCCGTATCCTCCATGGGTTCTCCGCCATGAAGCGCACCCATGGGCCTCCTGGAAGGAGCAGTCATGGAACGCATGATTTTCCCCAATCTCCCGGTTGCGGACCTGCCGGCAGCTGAGAACTTCTACCTCGGCCTCGGCTTCACCAAGAACCCGCAGTTCAGCGACGAACGCACCACCGCCATTGTCGTCTCGGACAGCATCGTGGTGATGCTGCTGCAGCAGGACTATTACCAGGAGTTCCTGCCCGAAGGGGACACCCCGCATCTCGCATCAGCGGGCAAGGAAGTCCTGAACGGCATCAGCTGCGACAGCAGGGACGAAGTCGACCGTTTCCTGGCCGCCTGCACGGCGGGAGGAGGCGCAGTCTATGCACCGGCCGAGGAAAGGATGCCGGGGATGTACAGCGGTTCGGCCACCGACCCGGACGGACATGTCTGGGAGTTTATGTGGATGGATCCCGCCAACGTTGAGCCGCCCGAGCGGACCTTCGAGGTCTCCTCCAACGCCACAGTGCAGGAGCAGAACTCGGCGCTGTGACCGGGCCGGCGCGGCCCGGTCACAGCGTGCCGTTTACTTGACCGCCCCCATGGACAGTCCGCGGACGAGTTGCTTCTGCGCCACCCAGCCGGCGATCACCACCGGCAGCGAGGCCAGTACGGACGCCGCTGAGAGCTGCGCCAGGAACAGGCCTTCGCTGGTCATCTGCGCGACGAGGAAAACCGGCACCGTGGCCGATTGCCCGGCCGTGAGGATCAGGGCGAAGAAAAACTCGTTCCAGGCAAAAATTACGCAGATCAGAGCAGTCGCGGCCAGCCCGGGTGCCACCATGGGCATCAGGACCCGCCAGAGGGTCTTCATCAATCCGGCTCCGTCCATCTGGGCCGCCTCCAGCACCTCGCCGGGAACCTCCAGGAAAAACGAGCGCATCATCCACACGGCGATGGGCAGGTTCATGGAGGTGTACAACACCACCAGGGTCCACACGTTGTCCAAGACCTTCAGCTGCCCGGCAATCACGTAGATCGGCATGATCACCGCGACCACGGGCAGCATGCGGGTGGAGATAAAGAAGAACAGCACATCGGAGGTTTTCTTCACCGGGCGGATGCTTAGGGCATAGGACGCCGGAACGGCCAGGAGGATGACGAGGATGGTGGAGACGCCCGTGGCAATCGCGGAGTTGGCGAAGTAGCTTCCGGCACCGCTGTCCAGCACCGCCCGGTATTGATCCAGCGTGGGGGCGAAAAAGAACACCGGCGGATCGGATGCCGCAGCGGATTCCTGCTTGAAGGACGTTAGCACCATCCAGAGCACCGGCGAGAAGAAAACCAGTGCGAGCACCCAGGTGACTGTGGTGAGGAGAGGACCGGCGTTGAACCGGCGGGCAGGTTTCCGGACCGGGTCTGCGCCGGCGCGGGTCTCCTTCCCAGCGGGAGGAGTAGGTGCAGCGGTTTGGGTAGCCACGTCGTTATTCCTTTACGTCGAAGCTCTTGAAGATCAGGCGAAGGGCCAGGGTGGCCACAATGATGGTCGCGATGACGACCACTACGCCCATGGCGGCGGCCTGGCCGATATCGAAGCCCAGGAAAGCCCGCTGGTAGATGTAGAACGGCAGGTTCGCGCTGGCCGTCCCAGGTCCGCCGGCGGTCATGAGGTAAATCTGGTCGAAGGTGTTGACCACGTAGATCGCGCCGAGCAGGATGCCGAGTTCGATGTAACGGCGCAGCTGCGGAAGCGTGACCGAGATGAAGGTCCGCCACCAGCCGGCGCCGTCCACCTGGGCCGCCTCCAGCACGTCCTTGGACTGGGCCTGCAGTCCGGACAGGACCAGCAGCATCATGAACGGGGTCCACTGCCACACCAGGGCCATCACGATGGAGACGATGGGATGCTGCGACGTCCAGTCCACCGGGGGGATCCCCACCAGGCCAATGACCCAGTTAAGCAGGCCATAGCTGGGATTCAGGATGGAAATGGACCACAGCAGGGAGCTGGCCACCGGCATGATCAGGAACGGTGTGATCAGCAGGGTCCGCACCACTCCCCGCCCCGCGAAGCTTCGGTCCAGCAAGAGGGCGAAGATGATCCCCAGCAGCATCGCAATGAACACACAGGCCACGGTGAAGAGGACACTGTTCAGCGCCGCCCCGCGGAACGTGGAGTCGGAGAAGATGTCGATGTAGTTCTCCAGCCCCACAAACTGGTTTCCCTCCGTCCGCAGCAGGTTCCAGTTCTGCAGGGAGTACCAGATAGTGAAGAGGAAGGGCACCTGCGTCACGATCAGGGTGAAAATGAGGGCCGGCAGCAGCGGCAGGCGCCGCCGCCATCCCTCAGCGGAGGACATTCCCCCGCCCTCCCTTTCCGTCGCGGCCTTCCTGGCGCGGACCTGTTGCCGCTCAACCAAGGTGGACATTAACCCGCTCCGTCCTGGTAGCTTTCCGCCACCGTTTCGGCGTAGCCCTGGGATTGCTCCAGCGCTTCTTGGACTGTCTGCTGTCCGGCGACGGCCGCCGAAATCTGCTGCGCCACGCGCGTGCCCAGGTCCTGGAACTCCGGGATACCCACAAATTGGAGTCCGGTGTAGGGCACACCGCGGACCATGCTGCTTTCCTGGGACGCCCCGGCCATGGCTTCCAGGGTGGGCTCGGCATAGGCCTCGGCCACCTCGGCGTAGTCAGGGATCTCATATGTGGAGAGCCGGCTTCCCGGCGGCACCCGTTCCCAGCCGATCTCTTCGCCGACCAGCCGGATGTATTCCTTGTTGGTCATCCACGAGACGAAGTCCCAGGCGGCGTCCTTGGAGTCGCTGGTGGAGGGGATGGCCAGGGACCAGCTGTAGAGCCAGCCGGAGGACTCCGTCTCCTTGACAGGGGCCGGCGCATACCCGCTTTTGCCGACGACGAGGGACGATGCCGGGTCCTCAATGGCGGAAACCATGGCCGTGGCGTCGTACCACATGGCCGTGTTGCCCTGGCTGTAGAGGGTCAGGCAGTCCCCGTATCCGCTGGTGGCGGCACCGGCCTGCCCGTAGCTCTGCACCAGGTCCACATAATCGGTGACGGCTTCTTCGACTACCGGCTCGTCCAGGCGGGCGTTCCAGTCCTCATCGAACCAGCGGCCGCCGTAGGTATTGATCATGGTGCCCAGCGGTGCCATGACCTCACCCCAGCCTGCCAGGCCCCGCAGGCAGACTCCGGACATGTTGTTTTCCGGATCGTTGAGCGCTTCGGCGAAGCCGCGGATGTCCTCCCAGGTGGGGGCTTCCGGCATAGTCAGGCCGGCTTGATCAAACAGGTCCTGGCGGTAGACAAGGAAGGAGGATTCGCCGTAGAACGGAACGGAGTAGAGATCCCCCTCGTAACTCAATGCGTCCCGGATAGTAGGAACGAAATCGTCGGGGTCGTACCCTTCGGTCGAATCGGCGTAATCCTGCAGATTAGTGATCCATCCGTTTTCCGCCCACATCGGCGTTTCGTAATTGGAGATCATCACGACGTCGAATTCCCCGCCCTGCGTGGCAACAGAGGCAGTGATCTTCGCCCGTGCCTCGTTTTCGGGGAGGGAAACAAAGCTGACGTCAATATCCGGATACTGTGCCTTGAATTCATCCTGAAGCGAGATTGCATCCTGCATCTGCGGATTGGAGACAATGGCTACGACAATCTCGTCCCTGCCCTCCGCCTCGGACCCGCTGCAGCCGGTCAGCGCCAAGGCCACTGCTGCCGCCGACGCCAGCCCCGTTCGAAGCCGGGAATGACGGTTGCAGTGATTCCCCCTGCTGTGTCGAAATCTCATCTGGTCACCTTTGCTCATTTGAGACAGCGGTTTCGTTCACGTGCGCGGAACACTACGTTCATCCATTCCAGTGGACAAGGGCTGTCCCCGGCTACTGGATCAATTGGCGTAAAAGCACTCCTCGGCGCAGGGCGGGAGGCGAATGCTCCGGAATAGGGAAATGCCAATGCCCGCGCTGCGGACCTGCAATCATTTGCAGATTAAGCCTCCGCGGCGCGGGTGCAAATGGTATCCATGACCACTTCCGCGGCTGCCTCGCCGGGTTCGCAGCTCAACCGCACTTCAATTTCCGAAACCGAGGCCAGCGAGGTCAGATGGGTGCCGCCGCAGGGAATACTGACCGGGCCGCCCGGCAGGTCGCAGACCCAGCGGCGCATACCGGTGAGAAGGTCCGATTCGCGTTCGATGCGGACCTCCGCGTCGGATGCCACCCACTCAGCCAACGTTGCATTCACGCCTTTTTCCACGGCTGCCAGATCCGTCAGCAGCGCATCCGGCAGGAAGCCCTTGCGCCGCAGAGACTTCCCCAACCGGTAAACGTCCCGGGATCCGCCGGGCAGAATCGTTGTTGTCTCAACCGCCAGGGCGTCGAAGTTCGGGTTCCCCGCTGCGTCTGCCTGCACCTCTTTTTTCCAGGCCCCGGCCAGCTGCCGGTTCAGGGCCAACGACGCCAGGTGGCAGGCAGTGTGCCCGGCCGAAAGCCCGGCGCGGTGTTCGCCGTCCACCCGAAGCCCTACACGATCTCCTTGGGTAATGCCGGTGTCCCCCGGCACTACATGAACCACCACGAAGACCCAACCCTCGGTGCCCTTCCTGACCGGGATGTCCCGGCCCAGGAACAGGATGGACCCGTCAGTGGCGCCCACGACGCAGTCAAGCAGGGGCACCTCGGTGCCGGCCGGCGTCGTCAGGGTTGCCCGGTCCGGCCCCTGGTCGGGCCAGGCCGCATCGACAGGGTGTACGGGGGTGGAATCCAGCAGGACGGCCAGCCGTCCGTCGGGCCGGGTTTCGATATGGAGAACGGTTCCGGTCCCGGTGAGGACTCCGGCTGGATAAGTGACGGCGGTATCAGTTTTCGGCAGGCTCACCCGGCCCAGCGTAGCGAAGCCTGCAGTGTGCAGTGTGAGCGGGGCCACTGGATTACGCCGCACGCCCAATCTGCGGTAAAGTCATAACCACGCCGCGGGGTGGAGCAGTTCGGTAGCTCGCTGGGCTCATAACCCAGAGGTCGCAAGTTCAAATCTTGCCCCCGCAACCAAAGAAAAAGATCCTGATCCGGAAACCCGGGTCGGGATCTTTTTTTGCTGCCCGGCAGGTATGCCAGACTGGCGGGCATGAGCGCCCTACGGCCCCTTCCCACGGTTCTTTCCGGCCGGTATGTCCGGCTCGAGCCGCTGACCCCCGGACTGCTGCCGGACCTGCACCGGGCCATCGCGGTGCCCGAGGTCTTCGCCGGCGGATACGGCGGCGGTCCGGCCGGGCTGCACCCTGATCTTGAGGGCTTCACGGCGTGGGCGCAGGCCCACTACCGATGGGATGAGCTGCCGTTCGCGGTGCGCCTGCTGAACGGGAACGGTGCCGGCCCTGTAGTGGGAACCAGCAGCCTGGCCGATCTGGACCTGCCCGGGGAAGCGGCCCAGCTGGGCTGGACCGCGTACGCTCCCGCCGTTTGGGGCTCAGCAGTCAATGCAGAAACAAAGCTGCTCCTGCTTGGCTACGCCTTCGCGGCCGGCTTTGGAAGGATCACCCTCCAGGCGGACTCCCGAAACGACCGTTCCCGCGCGGCGATCAGTGGAATCGGTGCGGTATTCGAGGGGATCCGCCGCCGGGACAAGCTCCGTGCAGACGGCAGTTGGCGGGACACTGCGGTGTACTCAATCCTGTCCCGGGAATGGCCCGCCGTCCGGGCCGGACTGGAACGGCGGCTGGACCGGTTGGCAGCGGGTCGGCAGGATGTACCGCCCCTGCGGGAGTAGCATCCGGGACACAGCAGAAACCCGGCAAAGCGGCCGGAAAGAGAAGGCGGAGCCTCAATGAGCACGAACTACGGCGATTATCAGCTGGGCATTTATCTGAACGGTGCCGGCGGCGTCCAACCCGAACTGCCTATGGACTTCGCCGCCATGGAGGCACTGGCGGAGAGCCGGATGGACCCGCGGATCCTCGGCTACGTGGCCGGAGGTGCCGGAAACGAGCACACCCAACGCGCCAACGTAGCCGCGTTTGAGCGTCTCGGCATTATGCCGCGCATGCTGGTGGGTGCGGCACAGCGCAGCATGGGCATCGATTTGCTAGGTCACCAGCTGCCTTCTCCGCTGTTCTTCGCGCCGGTGGGGGTATTGGGCGCCGTGGCCGACGACGGCGACCTCGCCACCGCCGCCTCCTCCGCGGAACTGGGCATTCCCATGGTGGCCTCCACCCTTTCCGCTGCACCGCTTGAACAGGTGCGGGCCGCAGCAGGCGAAACGCCGGGCTTCTTCCAGCTCTACCCGCCGGCGGACCGGGAACTGGCGGAGTCCCTGGCGCACCGTGCCGAAGCCGCAGGTTACTCCGGCATCGTCATCACCCTGGACACCTGGGTAAACGGCTGGCGCCCCCGGGACCTCAGCGCCGCCTATCTGCCGATGCTGTCCGGTCAGTGCCTGGCTAACTACCTTTCCGATGACCGGTTCCGCAAGCTCCTGGCCGAGCAGGGGTCCACCGATCCCGCCGCCGTCGTGATGCTCTGGGCCTCCCTGTTCGGCAATCCCACCATGACCTGGGAGGACCTGGCCTGGTTCCGTTCCCTGACGTCCCTGCCGATTGTGCTCAAGGGCATCTGTTCTCCGGAGGACACGCGGCGGGCGCTCGACGGCGGCATGGACGGGATTTACTGCTCGAACCACGGCGGGCGGCAGGCCAACGGAGGAATCCCCGCGATCGATTGCCTGCCCGGGGTGGTGGAAGCCGCCAACGGCGCACCGGTGCTCTTTGACTCCGGCGTGCGGTCGGGTGCGGACGCCCTGCGCGCACTGGCCCTGGGCGCGACGGCGGTGGGCATCGGCCGGCCCTATGTCTACGGACTGGCGGCGGGCGGGCAGGCGGGGATCACCCATGTGATGCGCAGCCTGCTGGCGGAGGCGGACCTGACCATGGCCGTTAACGGATATCCGGACCTGGAGTCGCTCCGGGGCAGCCTGCACCGGCTCTAGCACCACCCGCGACAGCGCAGGGCAGACAGGGCTGGACCGGGGTCAGGCCTCCGGGAAGCCGTCCCGCGGCCACCATGCAGGCAACAGGTAGCGCAGCGACGCCAGCCGCACCTCGACGTCGTCGTCGTCGCTGACCACCCACTGTTCGAACCAGGAGGCGTAGGCACCGCCGAGGAAGGCGGCTGTCGCATCCAGATCCGGGACGGGGTGTACTTCGTGCGCCCGCCAGACGTGGAGGGCCAGGAGGATCCGCACGGTCAACTGGTCGGCCAGGATCCCCAGGAAAGTCTCGGTGTGGAACAGTGCCCGGTACACCCGCTGCTCGGCCTTGGTGTGCTGCAGGATCTGCCGGATGGACTCGACATACAGGTCCCCGATCTCCGCGATCGTTCTTCCCGTTCCACGCTGGTCCAGTTCCACCGTGCCCAGACGGTCCACAACCCCGGCATATACGGATCCGGCAAAGTCGAAAATGTTGCGGTGGTGTCCATAGAAGGTGGTGCGGTGAACCCCGGCCTGCCGGCAGAGTGCGGCCACGCTGATCTCCGCCAGCTCGTGGTCCCGCAGCAGCTCCCACAGGCCGGCCTCGAGCGCTTCCCGGGTGCGGGCCGTCCGCGGTTCGGCCGATGATGCGCGCCGTGGCGGCTTGGGAAGGTGCAGTCCGGGCATGGGTCTTATCTTCTCAGATACACGGAAGGGCCCCGCCGAAGCGAAGCCCTTCCGTGCCGCGGCGCTGGGGGACGCCGCAAGCTTTTAGTTGGTGCCTAGTGGTTGGCCAGGCCCGCGGTCTCGCCGCCGGCTTCAGGTTACTTACTATCCTGCCCTATTCAACACCTGTAGAAGAACCTTCCATTCCCGAAACCCGCCGAATGTGACGCAGGAGACAGGACGGCGGTGGCCTCACCCGGCGTGCTGCGGACGCAGCCGCGGGGGAAGCGGGATGATCCGGGACGTCCGCCTGCGGTAGTCCGCGTAGTCGGGGTAGCGGGTAAGGGAAATGCTCTCGGTGAAGACGGTGGAGCCGGCGAAGAGCAGCGTCACCAGGATGGGCCCGGCCAGGGTCCAGTGCAGCACGGCGCCCGTCGCGGCAACGGCAAAACCGTAGAAGAGCCACCACTGGGCCTGTTCGAAGAAAAAGTTCGGATGGCGCGAGTAGCGGAACAACCCAGTCTGCAGGAAGCCGGTGGCCGGGGTCCGCCCCGTTGTGCGCAGGGTCTTTTTCCACTGCTGGAAGTTCCACTGCTGCTGGTCTGCCAGCGTCTCCCCCGCCAGCGCAAGCACAAACAAGGTGGCCAGCAGCCAGTCCCAGCCCGTAAGCGGGCCGGGGTGCCGGTAAACCGTCAGGACCGGAAGCGTCATCACCCAGATGACGATGTTCTGGTAGATGCTGATGAACAGCAGGTTGAAGACCTGGAACTGCCACGGCTTCAGGCGTCGACGCAGGATGCCCCAGCGGTAGTCCTCGCCGCCGGGTGCGTACCCGCCCTTGCGGGCAAAGTTAAAGGTCAGCCGGGCACCCCACAACGTCACCAGCACCGCCATCAGCGTTACCCGCGGGTCGCCGTCGGACGCTGCGGCGAAAACCCACAGGTAGGCCAACGGAACTACGGACCAGATGCGGTCCGTCCAGGAGTACTCCCGCGTGAGCAATGACAGCAGCCAGGTGCCGGCGCAGGTGCCGGCAAAGATCTCCAAGCAGACGCGGACCGGGTCCATGCTTGGAGGATACGGGCGCGTTCCTTCCTACGGGAACCCTTCAGCCCAGCAGCCGGTGTTCGTAGGCGAAGGCCACCATGGCTATCCGGGTGGCCAGCCCCAGCCGATCCTGGATCCTGCGGATGTGGGTCTTGACCGTGGCCTCTGAAAGGAACACGCTGCCTGCGATCTCCGCATTGCTCAGGCCCTTGGCCACCAGGAGAAACACGTCCTTTTCCCGTGCGGTCAGCTCGGCAATAGCCGCGGTATCGGGTTCCGGTGGATCGGCGCTGCGGGTCAGGTGCGCAAAGAGATCGTGGGCCGAGCCGGGGGCCACCACGGAATAGCCGGCATAGACGGTCCGGACGGCGGAAAGCAGGAACTCGGGTTCGGCGCTCTTGAGCAGGTAGCCGCTGGCTCCGGCACGGATGGCTTCCACCACTGCCTGGTCCCGGTTGAAGGTGGTCAGGGCTATCACCTTGGGGCGCTCCCGGCCGGCTTCGTCCGCTGCCGCCATGATCCGGCGGGTGGCCGTGATGCCGTCCACCACGGGCATGCGCAGGTCCATCAGCATCACGTCCGGGGACGCGGCGTCCGCCAGCTCCACGGCCTCCAGTCCATTGCCTGCGCTGCCGCAGTAAGCCAGGTCCTGCTGCGAACGGATGAGCATCTGGATACCGGTCCGGAACAGCGGCTGGTCATCCACCAGGGCCACGGTGATCGGTGCGGCGTCGGCCGCCGGGTCACTCATCTGCGCCAACCAGCTCCGCGGCATAGATCTCCGCACCCGGGGCGTTCAACATCAGGCCGTAGGGCAGGAATGCGGTGACCCGGAAGCTGTCCCCGTCCGGACCCGCCGTGAGCCATCCGCCGGCAAGGTGGGCCCGCTCGCGCATCCCGGGGATGCCGCGGCCGGTGCGGGCCGTGGTGGCTGCTTCGGCAACCAGTTCTCTTCGGGCCGCGTAGGACGCTATCTGCAGCGAAAGCCCGGAACCGCTCCAGTCCAGGTGGACGGTGACCCGGGTCCCTGTTCCGCCGTGGCGCAGGGCATTGGTCAGGGACTCCTGCACAATGCGGAAGACGGCCATCTGCTGTCCCTCCGGCAGGTCCACGGGTACCCCGGATTCCGTGCGTTCCACCTGCAGGCTGTTGCCCTGCTGCTCCACAAGTTCCCCGATATCCTCCAGCCGCGGCTGTGGGAGGGAGGAGCCGTCGTCGCCCACCCCCTCGATCACCCGCTGGGCGTCCGTCAGGGCGCGCCGGGCAGCCGAAGCGATGTTCTCCAGCGCGTCAAGCACGGGTTGTGGCTGGTCCTTGCCCAGATACCGGGACCCGTCCGCCTGGGCTGCAATCACGGCCAGCGAGTGGGCCAGGACATCGTGCAGGTCCCGGGAGATGCGGGTGCGTTCCTGTTCCACGATCAAATCCACTTCGGCTGCCCGCAGGTCTTCGACGGCAACTGTGCGCTGGTCGGACAACGTCCGGCGGTCTTCCCAGCTGCGCAGTGCATAACCGGCCAGCCATCCGACGGCCAAGATGACCAGCAGGAAAGATGAGTAGAGGAACCAGTAATCCCGCATAGTCACCCGTGAAACATTATCGATCGGAAGCCACCCGAGACCGGAGGAGTGGCTGCGCGAAAGCATGAGGAAAGCCATGGCAGCGGAAAAGAAGGGGGCAGCGGCTGCCGCGGCCGCCTGCTTCCATCTGTCCCCTGTGAGCGCAGCAAAGAACAGGACGACGGCCGCACCGATGTAGATAGGCCAGGTATGTGAATCGGGAGCGGGGACTATACGGAGGATCTGCGCGCCAAGCAGGGCAAAAAGCACCAGCAGGGCGGCGTAGGCATGCTTGGCGGACACGCCGATGGCCAACGTCAAAGCGAGCAACGGAAGGGCCGGGGGCCAGGCCAGGAAACCGGTACCGTACATGCGGTGCCCCTGCCCCAGGAGCCAAAGCGCCAGGAAGACGGCCGCGGCGGTTGGAGCACCCCAGGTTTTTGTATATTTCAAGACTTTGTTCATGGCACCGAAGCTATCCCGCCCCCCAACGACTTTCGGATGAAATGGCAGTCTTTCATCCCCGGGGCTGGGAATCCTGACCATTTGGCTGATTTCCCGTGAACCGACCGAAACAAATAGCCATAGAATTCCCCAATGGCAACCCTGATTACCCCCGATGCCCGCTTCCGGAGCAGCTGGCTGGCCGCGGCCGAAGAATTCGACGGCGAACGGATGGACGGTTCCGGCGTGTACGGGGACACCTCGCTTGAGCGCATCCGCACGGAAATTGCCGGGGACTTCTCCAGTTTCGTGCAGGGCCTGGTGGCGTACCGGCTTCCGGATACACCGCTGCCGGAGGGCTATGTGCACTGCACGCATCTGTGGCTGGTGGAGGGGGATGAGTTCCTCGGATCCCTTGCCATCCGGCACACCCTGAACGATTTCCTGTTCGAGCAGGGCGGCCACATTGGTTACAGCGTCCGGCCTTCCGCACGCCGGCAGGGGCATGCCGCGCGTGCGCTGCAGGACGCACTGCCGATTGCCTGCGCGCTGGGCATTGCACGGGTACTGGTCACCTGCGCTGAGGATAACGCCGGTTCGCGGGCAGTCATCGAGAAAAACGGCGGAGTCTACGAGGACAGCCGGAAAGGAGCCCGCCGGTACTGGATCGACCCGACCGGGCAGTGATTCAGCGGGTCCCCGCCAGTGGCAGCACTACCGTGAAACAGGTTCGGCCGGGTTTACTTTCGACGTCGACCGTCCCCCTGTTGGCTGTGACGAGGGCGGAGACAATGGCGAGGCCAAGTCCCGTGCTGCTGCCCGAACCGCGGGTTCGCGCGAAGTCGGCCTTGCTGAACCGGGAGAATAGTGAATCGATGAAGTCCGGGTCGATGCCCGGGCCGTCATCCGTCACCGTCAGAGTCACCCACGCGGACCCCGACTGAAGTCCGACGTCCACCCGGGTACCCGGGGGTGTGTGACGGTGGGCGTTGGACAGCAGGTTAATCAGGATTTGCCGGAGTTCCGCGTCAACGGCGGACACAGTCACCGGCTCCTCGGGCAGAGTCAGTGTCCATTGATCCTCCGGGGCGGAGACCTGCGCATCGCTCACCGACTCAATAATCAGCTCGGTGAGGTCAACCTCTGCCGGCTCACCACGCTGGCCCTCGTCCAGGCGGGCAAGCAGCAGCAGGTCTTCGACCAGGGCGGACATCCGCCTTGATTCACTGTCCACCCGTTCCAGGGCAGCCCGGCCCGGCGGACTGACGTGTTCGCTGAGTAGGACCAACTCCGTATAGCCGCGGATGGCGGTCAGCGGAGTACGCAGTTCGTGGCTGGCATCCGCCACGAACTGCCGCACCTTTGTTTCGCTCGCCTGCCGGGCACGCAGCGCATTGGTGACGTGGTCGATCATTCCGTTCAGGGCTGACCCCACGGTTCCCACTTCCGACCCCGGCCGGGCGGCCGCTTCGGGGACCCGGACGGGAATTTCCACCTCCCCGGAAGCCAGCGGGAGCTTCGACACCGACGTTGCGACGGCAGCAAGTTTGTCCAGCGGCCGCAGCGACCGGCGGATGATCACCGTGCCCGTGAACCCGGTGACAAGCAGTCCCGCGAGGGACAGGACAACCATGGTGATATCCAGCGACGCAAGGGTGCGGTCCCGCGGCCCAGTCGAGAGTCCGGTGACGAACATCCCCTCCGCCGTGCCGGAAGGCGACGCGAAGGCATCCACCCGGTAACGCCCGCTGGACAGGTCGATATTGCCGGGGCTGCTGCCGGGGTCGGCGGCAGCCAGCAATTCCAGGTCTGCCGCAGTCAGGAACTCCGCGCTTCCGTCCTCAAGCACCAGACTGGATCGACGAGGCAATCCGTCCTCAACAACGACATTGAACGAACCCGGGCGCCGTCCGTACTGGGTGCCGTTTCCCTTTGCTCCCGTTCCGTTGTCCGCACCGGCTGGGTCCTGTGCCCTACCCGTCCCGGGGGCTTGGTTCTGTTCACCGGCCTGGCCCGGGCTGAACCCTGCCCTCCCCGCGGCACGTTCCAGGCTGTCGTCGAGCACTCCGGTGAGATACCGGCTCATGGCGACATGGCTGAACAGCCCCAGTGCCGCGCAGGTGGCCGTCAGGAGGGCCAAAGTGGCGAGGATCAGCTTGGTACGCAGGGGATGGCTGCGCAGTTCGGCTCTCCCCCCAGCTGCGTGCCGTGCCTTCCCGCTCACGGGGCCACCGGTTTGAGTACGTAACCGACACCCCGGACCGTGTGGATCATGGGCGGGCGTCCGGCGTCGATCTTCTTGCGCAGGTAGGAAATGTACAGTTCCACGATGTTCGCCTGGCCGCCGAAATCGTAGTTCCAGACGTGGCTCAGGATCTGGGCCTTGCTCAGCACCCGCCGGGGGTTTTCCATGAGGTACCGGAGCAGCTCCCACTGGGTGTTGGAGAGGGCAATCTCCTCCCCGCCTCTGGTGACTTCATGGCTTTCCAGGTTCATCACCAGGTCATCAACCACCAGTTCCGCGGAGTCCGACGCCGTAACTCCGGAACGCTGCACCAGCCGGTGCAGCCGGAGCCGCAGCTCTTCCATGCTGAACGGCTTGGTTACGTAGTCATCCCCTCCGGCGGCCAGACCCAGGATGCGGTCCTCCACCGCGTCCTTGGCGGTCAGGAACAAAGCGGGAACCTGCGGAGAAAACGACCGGATCTTCTGCAGGGCCTCCAGACCGTCAGCGCCCGGCATCGTCACGTCCAACACAACGACGTCGGGGCAGAACTCCCGCGCCGCAGCAACCGCACCCGGTCCATCACCGGCGGTAATGACATTCCAGCCCAGCGTCCGCAGACCTATGCCCACCAGCTCGGCGAGGGCTGCCTCGTCGTCCACCACCAACGCCCGGATGGGACCGCCGTCCGGGTGCGCCAGGCGCGGAAGAGCTCCGGCGGGGAACCGGGACAGTACGTCTGCCATGGGTACGTCCTTTGGCTCTGGTGGCTCTGGTGGCTGGCACAAGCGTAAGCGCAAAGGGCGGTTTTGCCTCCGGTATTTTCGGCCGGCGGGAGTCAGGGGGTGAAGCCGGGGCCGCAGCGGACCCTGCGGCATCATCAGCAGGCTTATGGTTGCATAGGTAGGCGCACAGCATTTCCGCACTGAAAGGACGTCATGAGCGAGGAACGCCGCAGGGAAATCGGAGAATCCTCGGCACCGGTGGAGGACGAACTCAAGCAGTCATTTGATAACACCGTGACGGAAGGTGCCGAACGGCTGCACCGTACCCTCCGGACGATCCTGGTGACCGGAGTATTCGGCGGCATGGAGGTTGGTCTGGGCGTGATGGCGTATCTGGCCGTTATGCATGAGACCGGCGACCACCTGCTGGCGGGCCTGGCGTTCAGCGTCGGCCTGATTGCCCTCTTCCTGGCACACAGCGAGCTGTTTACCGAGAACTTCCTGATGCCGGTCGCCGCCGTCGCGGCCAAGGAAGGCAGCGTCAAAGCCCTGGCGAAGCTCTGGGGTGGAACCCTGCTGGCCAACCTGGCCGGCGGCTGGATCTTCATGTGGATTGTGATGCAGGCCTTCCCCCAGTGGTCTCCGACAGTGGCAACGTCGGCACTCCACTTCACGGAGGCGCCCTTTTCGCTCCAGACCGTCGCGCTGGCGGTCCTGGGCGGCAGCACCATCACCCTCATGAGCCGGATGCAGCAGGGCACCTCCTCGGATCCGGCCAAGATCGTGGCAACGGTAATCGGCGGTTTCCTGCTGGCCGGCCTCCAGCTCTTCCACTCAATCCTGGATTCACTGCTGATCTTCGGTGCCATCGTCTCCGGGGCCGAAATCACGTATCTGGAATGGCTCGGCTGGTTCGGCTACACCCTGCTCTTCAACATGCTCGGCGGGCTGGTGCTGGTCACGGCACTGCGGCTGGTGCGGACCAAGGAGCTGGTGGCGCAGAGACGCAGGGAGGCGCCCGGGGACCCCGACGCCGCCCGCAGCGACGCCTGAGCTCCCCGGGCAGGCGCCTTACCGGGCCATGACGTTTCGCATAAACTGCCCGCTGCGCTCACGCAGGCCCGAGATCCGCTCGGCAATCACCAGTTCCGGATCGGGATGGATGGGATTAGGCAGAACCGCCGCACGGACGTTTGCGGAGCAGGTGAAGTCCGCGTGAATGAGTGTTCCCACCGTGTTGCCGTCGCGGCCGCGCTGCCCCGCCCGGCGGGCTACATAGAGGAAGACCGGCTCTTCGGAATAGACGTCCTGGCAGAGGGCGCACATGACCCGGCGGTTCTTGGGCGCACTCAACTCCGGAGCGCGCAGCAGCACACCGACAGCTTTCCCGTCCACCGGCAGGACCAGGTAGGCGCGCTGGGGCATTTTGTGGTCCCGCCAGCCCAGCTGGTCCAGGTGTTCCCACTCCAGGTCCGCGAAACCGGCGGGGAGGTTCATCGCGGCCACCTCCGAGCGGCTGGCGTTAACGAAGGATTTGCGGATGGTTGATTCAGTCAGGGGTTCCATGATGTCTTTCAAGGCTTTCGTCAGCAGGAAGGAGCGCACCGTTCCGGGCGCGTAAGGGCGGAGGCAGCAAAGGCCGCGGTGCAGGCCGCACGGCCCACCTGCCCTTCCGCTGCGGCGGTCCGCGCGCACATCATGATGACCCTGTTAGACACCGCGCCATCCTAGCAACTGCGCCCCGCCCCCTAGGCAGTACCGCGCCTGGAAGACTCCTCCCGCGGCGCGGACCACCGGTGAAATGCCTCATTGTTTTTACGCCTCGAAAAAGGCACTTGCGCAGGGAGGATAAGCTAGCTGAACAGCGTGGGCACCGCGGGCGGACAGTTAATGACTTAATCCGTCAATCATCCGAGCAGTATCCGCACCCCTCGCCTGGAAATTGACTCCTTCTCTATTGCCCGCCCGTCCAGCCGCCACCTCACCCGTGACCGGCCTGGACAGGTCCAAGCGGTCTTGGGAGCCGCTTCCGAAGCAATTCCGGAACCAACAGAGGAACGTCATTTTGAATTTCACCGTCGGGCAGACCCTGGTGTACCCGCACCACGGCGCCGTTACCGTTACCGACATTTCGCCCATGACCGTCAAGGGAGTCGAGCGTGAAACGCTGACCTTCCGCGTGCATGCCACCGAACTGACCATCAAGCTTCCGGCGGACAACGCCGAAGACGTGGGCGTCCGCCGTGTCATCGACGAAGACGGCGTGGAGGCCGTGTTTGCAGTGCTGCGCGGTCCGGTGGGGATGGAACCGGATAACTGGTCCCGCCGCTTCAAAGCTAATGAAGGCAAGATGTCCACCGGCGAGCTTCACCTGATCGCTGAAGTTGTCCGCGACCTGTGGTGCCGCGAGCGTACCCACCCGCTGTCCACCGGGGAGAAGCGGATGCTGCTCAAGGCGCGCCAACTGCTCGTCTCCGAACTTGCCCTGGCCCGCTCCTCGTCCGGTGAGGAAGCCGGCGACCTGCTCGATTCCGTCCTGCTGGAAACCGTCTCGGAGCCGGAGCCGGAGCTGGCCACCAGCTAGTCCCCTCCCCCGGCCCTCCCGCCCGGCGCAGTGCCGGCCGGGAGGCCGGGGGCGCACCCGCAGGCCCGTTTTGAATCCGGGTGGGGTGGCGTTGTATCAAGGAAAGTAGGACGGCTTCCGCCTCCCGGCAGGCCGTCCGCTGCGGATTAAGAGAACTTCGAGGGCCTTGATGCCGTGGGCCCGGAAAGGCGCCCGTGAATTTTCCCTGTACGTGTTTTTACCGGCCTGTGCCCGGCACCGGCCGCCTGGGAATTGAAATCTATGACCCGTTTTGTCTGGTGCGCCAGCACCGGGTGGCGGCCTCCACCAACCATGAACCGACGTACAGGCACGACCAGGGCAGCTGGTAGCCGGTTCGTCGCGGATACCGGCTGCTTCCAGGGACGCACCTTGGAATGGGCCGCAGGTCCGTCCTGTATTATTTCTTGGACTATGGATGACCCTCCCTCACATAAACCCATGCCCCTCCCCGTCCTGACCGTGTTGCAGACTGTGTTCACCCCGGCTGCACCGGCTATTACGAGAGAGGGGCAGCCCCATGTATGAATGGCTCATGGTCGGCGTAGGTTTGCTCCTCACCGTCGGCACGGGACTGTTTGTCGCCTCCGAGTTTTCCCTCGTCAACCTGGACCGCGCAGAGCTTGAAGCCCGCCGCGACCAGGGCGAGAAGCGCCTTAATCCCACCATCAACGCGCTGAAGATCACCTCCACCCATCTTTCCAGCGCCCAGCTCGGCATTACGCTGACCACACTGCTGACCGGGTACACCTTTGAGCCGGCAATCAGCTCCCTGCTGCGCTCCCCGCTCACCACCCTGGGCCTCCCCGAGGGGATGGTGCCGGGAATCGGCGCCGTTGCCGGCATTTTCCTCGCCACCGTCTTCTCGATGATTATCGGTGAGCTGGTTCCCAAGAACTTTGCCATGACCCTCCCGCTGGCCACCGCGAAGCTGGTGGTGCCGTTCCAGACCGTCTTCACCACGGTATTCAAGCCAGTGATCCTGCTGTTCAACAACACCGCGAACGCGATCATCCGGTCCTTCGGCATCGAACCCAAGGAAGAACTGTCGGGCGCCCGAAGCGCCGAAGAACTCAGCTCCCTGGTCCGCCGCTCCGCCCTGGAAGGCGTGCTGGACCTGGACCACGCCGTGCTCCTGAACCGGACCCTGCGCTTTGCGGACCACTCCGCTGCGGACGTTATGACCCCCCGGGTCCGCATGCGGACGGTACACGAGTCCGATACTGCCGAGCAGATTGTCGCCGTTGCTACGGCAACCGGTTATTCCCGCTTCCCCGTGATCGGACGGGACTCGGATGATGTCCTCGGCGTCCTCCACCTCAAGCAGGCCTTCGCGGTTCCGCTGGCTGCACGGACGTCGGTCACCGCTGCAGAGCTCATGGTGGAACCGCTGCATGTACCCGAGTCCATGGGCGTCGATACCCTGCTGGGACTGCTGCGGGCCCAAGGCCTGCAGGTAGCGATCGTTTCCGACGAGCACGGCGGTACCGCCGGCATTGCCACCCTCGAAGACCTCGTGGAGGAAATCGTCGGCGAACTCGAGGACGAACACGACCGGGCACGAATCGGCGTCGTCCGCACGGGCCGCGCCATCACGTTCGACGCCTCACTGCGGCCCGACGAACTCCTGGACCGCACCGGCGTCGAGGTTCCCGACGGCGAGGAATACGACACCATCGCCGGATTTGTCACCGACGAACTGGACCGTCTGCCGGAACTGGGCGACGAAGTGGAGATCGAGGGTGGCACCCTCCGCGTGGAGCGGGTGGTCCGAAACCACATCGAACGCCTGCGCTTCACCCCGTCCGGTTCACTGGAAACTCCGGTGAGCGCGCATGACCGCATTGTCGACTCGCTGACCAAGGAACTGACCCATGAGTGAATACCTGCCCGGAATCATCTGGCTCGTAGTGCTGCTGGTGGTCAACGCCTTCTTCGTGGGCGCTGAATTCGCGGTCATCTCGGCCCGCCGGTCGCAGGTTGAGCCCAAGGCCGAAGCTGGAAGCAAGGCCGCGAAAACCACGCTGTGGGCGATGGAACACGCCACCCTGATGCTGGCCACCAGCCAGCTCGGCATCACCGTCTGCTCCCTGGTCATCCTGAACGTCTCGGAACCGGCCATCCACCACCTGCTGGAGATCCCGCTGGGCCTGACGCCGCTGTCCGCGGACGCCATCGGCATCATTGCCTTTGTGGTGGCGCTGCTCGTGGTGACGTTCCTGCACGTGGTGGTGGGCGAAATGGTGCCGAAGAACATCTCGTTCTCCGTCCCCACCCGCGCCGCACTGCTGCTCGCTCCGCCCCTGGTGATGGTGTCCCGCATTGTCCGTCCGGTCATCTGGACCCTGAACGGCATTGCCAACGGAGTCCTGCGCCTGTTCAAGGTAGAGCCCAAGGATGAAGCAACCAGCGCCTACACCCTGGACGAGGTTGCGAACATCGTGGAGCAGTCCACCCGCGACGGGGTCCTCTCGGACCGCAGCGGCACCCTGACCGCGGCGTTCGAGTTCACGGAAAAAACCGTGGCCGACGTCGAGGTTCCGATCAGCCAAATGGTGCTGCTGCCCGAGACCGCCACCCCGGCGGACCTGCAGCAGGCCGTGGACGTCCACGGGTACTCGCGCTACATCCTCACCAACGACGACGGCGACCCCGACGGCTACCTTCACCTGAAGGACGTTATGGACCTCACCACGCCGGACGAATTCGCCGCGCCGGTGCCGGCCAAGCGGATCCGCCGGCTGGCCTCGGCTTACCGGGGCAGCGAGCTGGAAGATGCCCTGGCCACCATGCGCCGTACCGGCGCGCATGTGGCGAGGGTCTTCGATGCCAAGGGCACCACCACCGGCGTGCTCTTCCTCGAGGACATCATTGAAGAGCTGGTGGGCGAAGTGCACGACGCCACCACGGTCTAGCGCCTGCGTTTCCACCACGGCCGCCGCTGCTCCGGGACCGGAGCGGCGGCGGCTTCATTCTCGGCGGCCGCCGCCTTCCGGTCCCGCCAGCGCTGCACTTCCCGTTCAACTTCGCGGGGCTGGGTGATGACGGGCGGACCGCCTTCGAGCTGGCGGCGGGCATCGATGACCCGCGCATTGAAATCCTCGACGATTTCCCGGACCTGCCTTTCGGTCCACCGCGTGTCCAGCCGGGCGTCCAGTTCGGCGTCTTCGGTGCGGAGCAGGATGGCCTGAGGTCCCAGCCCGGTCACGTTCTCCCGCTGCATCAGCCCCTTGATCCACCAGTCCGGGTCGTGGCCGTCACCGAGGTTCGGAATGGGCTTGCCTGCATATTTGAGGTTGTCGAAGTCGCCCCGCGCCATGGCGTCGCGGACCAGGTAATCCGCCTTCGCGGCGTCGTCGACCTTCCGGCGTTTGTGCTGCAGCTCGTCCTCAGCGGCCGCCTGCTCAACGTCCGCTTCGTCGAGCCCGCCGCCGGCAGCTGCCGCCCTCATCCGCGCGGCCCGCTCCATCCTGCGCCGGTACTGCTCCGCACCCCTGCCGTCCATGATCTCCCGTCACCATCGATTCACCTGTTTAGTGTTTCAACCGGTCCGGACCTTTCCAGTATTCCTCCGGGCTGGAACCCGGTCCACTGTTGAACGGAGTCACTTCTGAACGGAGTCACTTCCGCAGCCGCCGCACCACTGCACCGACGGCGGTGGCCGCCCCGGCACCGGCCAGCAGCCACGGACCGCCGACGAGGATCGGATCAATCCACTGGTGGTTTACGTCCGCCCGCTTCCGGCCAACCCGGGAGGAGTAGCCGTGGCGGGAGAACTCGCTGAGGATGCCGGTCTCCGTGACCGGGTTGTCCGGGTGCAGGGTGGCGAAGGACGCCAGGTGGCTTTCCACAGCGTCCACCCGGTCAGCTGCCAGCAGGATCAACCAGTGCGCCGCACGGGCCTCACTGAACCGGCGGTAGGCGTACCGGCGCATCACCCCGGAGAGCCCCTTGGGCGGGCAGGAAGTCCCGAACACGGGAGTGAGGAACTTGTGCTCGATCGACCGTTCCCGGGGATACTTTTCCTCCTGCCGCACCGGGAATTCCCAGTGCGCACCGCTGAGGGTCGGGTCGAACTGCAGTTTGGGGACGGCGGGGCGGTCCTTGGGATCAAGATCCGCGCCCCACCCCGGGATCCGGGCGCGCAGTTCCTCGCTGGTGGGGGTCAGGGCGGGCTTTTGCGGCGTGTACGGCATGGCGGCGTCCTTCCTTTCAGGATCCGGGGATGATGACGGGCTTAATGCAGTTATCCAGCTTGGCTGAGAACATGTGATAGCCCTCGGCAATGTGTTCCAGCGGAATCCGGTGCGTGATGATCTCGCTGGGCTTGAGGTAGCCGGCCTGGATGTGCTCGAACAGGCGCGGCCACTGCCGCTTCATCGGAGTCTGGTTCATGTTCAGTGTCAGGCCCTTGTTCATGGCGTCGCCGAACTTCACCGCACTGAACATCGGCCCGTAGGCACCCATAACGGAAATGGTGCCGGCTTTGCGCACCGAATCGATGGCCCAATTGAGCGCCACGGGCGAGCCGCCCTGCAGTTTGAGCTTGGTGGAGGTGACGTGCTGCAGGAAATTGCCGTCCGCCTCCGCCCCCACCGCATCGATCGCGACATCGGCACCGAGGTGGTCGGTGATTTTCTTCATCTGCATCACAATGTCGTCATACTCGGTGAAGTTGTAGGTCTCGGCATGGGCGAAGGTCCTGGCCTTTTCCAGCCGGTAGTCCAGGTGGTCAATGACAATGACCCGGCCGGCCCCCATCAGCCAGGCGGACTTCGCGGCGTACAGTCCCACCGGTCCGGCGCCGAAGACAATCACGGTGTCGCCCTCGACAATGTCGCCCAACTGGGCGCCGAAGTAGCCGGTGGCCAGTGCGTCAGTGCACATGAGTGCGTCTTCTTCGTCCATCCAGTCAGGAATGATGGAGGGTCCGACGTCGGCGAACGGGACCCGCACGAATTCCGCCTGGCCGCCGTCGTACCCTCCGGTGGTGTGCGAATATCCGTACAGGCTGCCGACGGCGGTGGCGTTCGGGTTTACGTTATGGCAGTTCGAATACAGTCCCCGCGCGCAGAAGTAGCAGGACCCGCAGTAGATGTTGGCGGGAACCATCACGCGGTCGCCGGCTTTGAGGTTCCGCACCGACGGCCCAACCTCTTCGACCACACCGATGAACTCGTGCCCAAAGGTGTGCCCGACCCGGGTGTCGGGCATCAGGCCGTGGTAAAGGTGCAGGTCGGAGCCGCAGATTGCCGCCCGGGTGACCCGCACGATCGCATCGTTGGGATGTTCTATCGGCGGGATGTCCTTCTCTTCGACCCTCACCTTGTATGGTCCTCGGTACACCATTGCTCGCACTGGGCGTCTCCTCGTCAGAAGCCGGATCTGGCCCCTTAACAATAAGCAGACTTAGTAAGTTTGCAAGCCCCGTTCGGGCCCATCGGCCGGAAGCTCCACGGTGAACACGGTTCCCTGGCCGGCTTCACTGCTGAAGCCGATGCTTCCCCCGTGTTCTTCCACAATCCGTCGGGTAATCACCAGCCCGAGTCCAGCCCCGGGGATGGCGGCAGTCAGTGCCCCGCCGGACCGGAAGAACCGGGTAAAGACCTGCTCCTGCTCCTCCACTGTCATGCCGATGCCCGGGTCGGCCACCTCGATGACGACGGAGTCGTCCTGCCGCCGGGCGCGCACCCGCACCGTGCCGCCGTCGGGCGAATACTTGACCGCGTTGGAAACGAGGTTTTCCAGCACCTCCCTGATCCGGCCGCTGTCCACCACCGCCCGCAGGTCTGCGGGGACCTCAACACTGAATTCCACCCCGTTGACGCTGGCCCGGGCGCCGAAGGAATCGACGGCGGCGTGGACCAGGGGGGCGAGTCCGGTTTCCTGCAGGTCCAGCGCAGCGCTGCCGGACGCTACTGAAAGCAGGTCCGTGACCAGCTGCAGCAGCCGTTCGGCGTTCCGGACTGCCGTCTGCAGGGCCGATTCGACGGTGTTTGGCAGCTGCACCTCCGCCTCCAGGGCCATGTCGAGGTAGCCGAGAATGGAGGTGAGCGGCGTCCGGAGTTCATGGGAAACGTTCCCGACAAATTCGGCCTGGGCCGCCAGTGCACGCACCAGCTGGGTGACGTCGCTGAAGGCCAGGACCGATCCCCTGAAGCCGCTGCCGTCCCGGACCGTCCGCGCACTTACGCTGACGGCCATCTGGCCCTGCCCGGTGCCGATCCAGACGATCTGCTCCGAGAAGGACTCCCCGGCAATCGCCCGGCTGATGGGACGCTGCTCGTCCGGTATCAGGGTTTTCCGGTCCCGCCCATAGATGGGCCACGTGCCGCCTCCGAAGGTGGGGGACCCATCCGACGGGATTAATGACCGGGCGTTTTCCATCATGGCGTTGGCGAGGATTTCCCTGCCCTCGTCATCAACCACGAGCACCCCCACATCCACCGTGTCCAGGATGGTCTGCAGCAGGGATTCCCGCTGCAGTGCCCGCTGTTCGGCAGCACCCCTGGCGGCTTCGGCGGCCTCCGCCTGCTGGAGTGCCTCCACCAGGTCGCGTTCATACCGGCGCCGCCCGGGCACGGGGAATACGGTGACCAAATCAAGGGTGCCGGTGCGGGAGGGGATCCGGGCCGCCGAAATATAGGCCGGCAGCCTGGTGTTGCCGGGTCCCTGGAAGTCGACACTGAGGTTCACCGCAGGTCCGGAAGTCAATGCTGCACTCCAGCGCTGGTATTCCAGCAGGTCCTCGGGTGACAGAAGGTCGACGAAAAGGGTTCCCTCCAACGCCCGCCGGTCCCTTCCAGCCCACGCGGCAAATGTGGAGTTTGTTTCGAGAATGACGCCTTGGGGAGATATAAGAACGTGCCCGGACGGGGCAAGGTGGAAAAGGGTCGACAAGTCGGGAATGGACGTCCGCTGCCAGGGGATGCGCGGAAAACGGCGGGAATGAGGGGGCATGCCGACCTTTAGAAAGAACAAGTTATGCAGGGACTTTTCCCGGGACCCGCAGTTATTAATACGATTGCGCATTGTGCCCGGCAAATGAATTTATCAGCCAACTTGCAAAAGGCGGGAATGTGACACGGCATGGCGCCCGGGTGGTTCCGTGTGCTCCGCCAGCGGCGGCGGCCGGTACCGCCTCACCTCCACGGGGGGGGTGTGCGGACGGCAGGAGATACTACTACGAATCGGGCACTTCGGCATGGGTTCCGACCGTCTTCGCGGAGAGGATTTCCGGCTGGTGGACATGGCCATCCAAGTGGGAAAGACTTCCATCCCGGGAGTCGCTCCAAAAGGCGTTCCGGGTGGGGTGGCCCTGCACGAACAGTACCGAAAGGATGGCCATGAGCCAGCCAGCCACACTTCGCCCGGCTTCTCCCCCTTCTACCCACCTCCTCTGGTGGAACCTGACCGTTGATGCCGGCACCTTCGATCTGGCCGACCGGATCATTAGTGACCTTGTCACCCCCCTGGTTGCGCAGGCGAGGCTGTGGGGAACCAAGCGGTGGTTCTACACCCGGAGAATGCAGCCGTCGAATGCGCAGCTCCGGCTGCGGATACTGGCCCCCTCGGAAACCCTGGACCGGTTAAAGTCCCTGTTGGGAGCCCTGCAGGAACAGTCCGGGGATCCGGTCCGCAGCCTAGCGGCAGTGCATGAGTTCAACGAACCGGTCCTGGACCGGACAGTGGGGACGGACGCCCTGCTGCCTTCGGCGGAGGCTGATCTGGCCCGCTACGGCGGAGTGGAAGGGCTGGCCCTCGCAGAGGAGGTCTTCGAGCTTTCTTCGGATCTCTGCCTCTGGGCCACCGCACGGTTCGGGAAGGCACAGAACCGCTCCGCACTGGCTTCGCTGCTGCTCTTTGATTCCGCGTACGCCATGATGAAGGGGCCGCGGGCGTCCACCTGGCCGGACCGCCGTCGGGTCTCCTGGGAGTACTACTGGGACAGCCACCTCCACAGCTGCACAGCCTCGGATCCCCGGGCCGCCGGAGTCCAGAAGGCAACGGGTGCGCAGGCGCAGGCACAGCTGATGCCCGTGCACCGGCTGATGATGGCCACGGCATCCGAATCCGCCGTGATGAACTGGCGCCGCCGCTGGCTGCGGACCATCGACACATACCTGTACCGGGCAGACAAGGCCGGAGCCAGCCGCAGCGCGCAGCACCTTACGGTGTACCAGGCGCACGGCCTGCTCAACCGGCTCGGATTCACGCTTCGCCAGGAGGCGCTCATCGGGGTCTACGCGCGGAACTGGAGCAGGGAGAAGGAGGCCGGCCTGACGGACACCACGTGATGCCGGCGCAGGGAACGACATTGGCGGGACGCTCACGGGCGGCGATAGAGTCGACCCATGAACTTATCCTCCGAGCAGCACTCCGTTGCCGCTGAACTGCAGCAGCTTCTCCTGCAGACCGAATCGGTGGAGTTCTTCCTCGAAGGCTTTGTCTCCCATGCCGCGGAGCTTTTCAGCAGCGACGTCGAAGTCCTGGCCGGCGTCACCCTGCTGCGGAATAAGCAGGGTGCCACCGTAGCCAGCAGCAGTGAGGCCGCCCGTGCACTGGACGAAGTCCAGTACGGCTTCGGGGACGGTCCGTGCATGCGGGCCTCGCGAACGGGAAAAACCGTGCTGGTCGAAGATGTCCGCACCGACTCGCGGTGGCCGGACTATACCAACGCCATCCGTGACCGCGGGTTCTATTCCATCCTCGGCGTCCCGCTTCTCCTCGGCAGCGACGGGGGCGCCGGGTTGAACCTCTACGCCCGGGAGCCGGGGTACTTCACTCCCGAGGTCATCCGGACAGCAGATGCATTTGCCGCAGAGGCTGCGGTGACCCTGCGGATAGCCGTTCAGATCGCCCGGCACAGGAGCACCGCCAACCACCTCCGGACGGCCATGCAGGCCCGGACCACCATCGACCTCGCCGTTGGAATCGTGATGGCCCAGAACAAGTGCGGCCAGGACGAAGCCTTCGAGATCCTGAGCCGTGCCTCCGGCAACCGAAACGTGAAACTCCGGGAGCTCGCTGAGCGCGTAGTGCAGTCCGTAACCTCCCAGACAGTGACAACGCACTTCGTCGACTAGGTGTCATCAGGCTGCAGGGCGGTGTACCGGTTAATCCACCCGTTCCGCGATGGCTGCCTTGGCCCCGCTCCTGTGCAGGGTATCCAGTGCGGCAAGGTATGGGTCTGTGAAGCGCGGTTCCCGGGCCAGGTTGGCGAAGAAATGCTGCTGTGAGACAAAGGCCAGCGGGTCTTCCCGGTTCCGGGCGGCCACAGCCATCACTTCGTCGCGGTGGTTGTCCACCACGCGGATAGGAACACCGGCCTCATCCACTCCCTCGGCGTACCGCGCCCAGGCGGCAATGATGGTGGCGGAACGGGAAACCTCGCCGCCGGCCGCAATGTTGTCCCGGACTACCGGCACCAGCCACTTCGGAATCCGGTCCGAACTTTCGGCGCACAGGCGGGCGAGGGTATCCCGGACATGTTCGTTGCCGAAGCGCTGCAGCAGGCGCAGCTTGTAGGCGTCCAGGTCCACGCCCGGTACGGGAAGCAGAGTGGGGGTGGCTTCGCGGTCCATGTACTCCAGCAGGAACTGCGCCAACTGCGGGTCCCGGACTGCTTCATGCACGTACCGGTAGCCGGCCAGGTAGCCCAGATAGGCCAACCCCTGGTGGCCGCAGTTCAGCAGGCGCAGTTTCATCCGCTCATACGGCTCCACATCGGCCGCCATGCTCACGCCGGCGTCCTCCCACGGGGGGCGGCCCTGCGGAAAATCATCCTCCAGTGCCCACTGGGCAAAGTCTTCTGCGACGACCGGCCAGGCATCCTCCACGCCGAATTCCGCGGCAATCGAGGTACGGTCCGCATCGGTTGTTGCGGGAGTGATCCGGTCCACCATGGAGGAGGGGAACGGTACGGACTCCTGCACCCACTCCCCCAGTTCCGGGTCCAGTAACCGTGCAAATTCGCCGAATGCCTTCCTGGCCACTTCGCCGTTGCCCGGTAGGTTGTCGCAGGACATGACCGTGAACGGTTCAAGTCCGCGGCTGCGGCGGCGCCGGAGAGCCTCGGTGACGAGGCCGAAAACCGTAGCGGGAACAGCGCCGGGCAGCAGATCCGCCGCGATTTCCGGGGCTCCGGCGTCGAACTCGCCCGTCGTGTCGCTGATGTTGTAGCCGCCCTCGGTAATGGTCAGGGAGACGATTCGGGTGGCCGGAGCAGCCATTTTTTCAATGACCGCCTCGGGGTCCTCGGGTGCGTACAGGTACTGGGCAATGGACCCGATCACCCGCGCTTCCCGGACGCCGTCCGGATGCTTCAGGACCAGGGTGTACAGGCAGTCCTGGCTATCCATAACGGTCTTCATCGCGGCGTCGGAGGGCAGCACCCCCACGCCGCAGATGGCCCAGTCCAGGGCCTTGCCCTGGTTCATCAACCGGTCCAGGTACATCGCCTCGTGTGCCCGGTGGAATCCCCCAACCCCGAAGTGCACAATGCCGGTGGTCAGACGGGAACGGTCATATTCGGGCCGCGGCAGGGACGCCGGCAGGTCGGAAAGGAACTCTTCGCTGAGTTTGGTCATGATGAGCCGCCTTAGGCAAAAGGATGGGCGTCAATCTACCAGACCCCTTCTCCCGGCACCCGGCCTCGGGCGGCCTTTTAACCACGTACTTCGTCACTCGACGGCCTGGGTATCCAGTTCGATAAAGGCCCAGTCCGGCTCAGCCAGGATGGGGTCCATCACCGGTCCGCCGGCCTCGGCGATCCGGTCCTGGACCTTGGGCGGCAGGCCGTCCTGGCGGAGGTTGTTCCTCAGCCAATCCTTGGCGGAGCTGTCCAGGTACGGCCACCAGCGCTCGATTCGGATAGGTTCCACTGCAGCCCCCTTCAGCGTTGCGTAAATCCACGGTGACACCGGCACCGGGGGGGCGCAAGAGGGCACCGAAAGAGGGGCAGCCGCAGCTCCAGTGCTACCGGCAGGTAGTACCGGAGCGGTCCAGGCCTAGTCGCGGACGGTGATGGATTCCAAGGCGGCATGGGCCTCTTGGGCCAGGGATTCGGGGATGGGTGCGCTCTTTGCCGCGTCCGCAGAGGTCTGCTGGCCCTCACTGCTGACCACATACTGGCCGAAGGTCCGCACGCGTTCCACAAGGGCCTCGTCGGCGTACGAGCTGCAGTAGATCTGGTAGGAAACCAGTACCAGCGGATAGGCGCCGGGCGCGGTGGTCCGCCGGTCCAGCTGGAGCGCAATGTCATTCTTTCCCCGTCCGGGGACCCGCGTGGATTGCTCGACGGCGGTGCTCGCCGCCTCGGCACTGATCGGCACGAATTCGCTGCCGACCAGCAGGTTGGCGGTGCCCATGGAATCGTCAATCACCGAGTCATCGGCATAGGTCACGGCTCCCTCGGTACGCGTCACGGTACTGACGACGCCGGAGCTTCCCTGCGCGTTCTCCCCCTGCAGCCCGCCCGGCCAGGTTCCGGACGGGGCGTCCGGCCAGGCCTCCGGCACTACCTCGTGCAGGTATTCAGTGAAGTTCTCCGTGGTGCCCGAATCATCGGCACGGCTGACCGGGGTGATCCGTGTGGAGGGCAGCTGCACGTCCGGGTTCAGGGCCGCGATGGCCGGATCGTTCCAGGCCTCAATCCCGCCGCGGAAAATCCGGGCAATGGTGTCGGCATCCAGGTTCAGCGATTCGATGCCGGGGAGGTTGAACGCTACGGCAATCGGGGAAATGTAGGCCGGAATGTCCAGGGCACCGTCGGGGCCGCACACCGTTTTGGCATCTTCCAGCTCTTCGTCCTGCAGATAGGCGTCCGAACCGGCGAAGTTCACCGCACCGGCCAGCAGGGCGCTGCGTCCGGCACCTGAGCCGTCCGGGGAGTACTGGAGCTGGACCTTGGGGTGCAGCGTGCCGAAACCGGCGATCCAGGAATCCATTGCCGGCCCCTGTGCGCTCGATCCGGCGCCGGAGAGCACTCCGCTGAGGTTGGAAGTACTGTTCTCGGCCGCCTCCCGCTGGGCATCGCCAAGGGGATAGTCGGATCCGCATGAGGTAAGGGCAAGCGATGCCAGCACCACCGTGGCCAGGGAACGGGCGGGGCGGATTGGGCGCAAGGGGTGTCCTTCCACAAGGGGGCTTCGGCGTCCAACGCCGCAGGAGGCAGCGGCTGGTTCTTCCGCTCATTCAAGGCTAGCCGGATTTTGGCTCCCTCCGCCAACCGAAAGCCCCCTTCACCCTTGAGCGCCGGCATTGCCGGCTGTCACGATTGACGGCACTGCGGATTTAATCCGGTTCGGCGCGTCAGCGCCGGGCGGCTCCGCGGCCGCAACGTTCGAGGAGTACCCGTGCTGATAGCCGCAGCCATCTTTGCCGTCGTGGCCGCCGCGGTGGCTTTCTACTTCTTTATGCTCGAGTCGCTGCGCTGGGCGGAACCCGAAACCGCCGCGGTCTTTCAGCTGCGGGGGTCCAATGCTGCCGCCACGGCCCAGCTGGCCTACAACCTGGGGTTCTACAACCTCTTCCTGGCGGTGGGTGCCGGGCTGGGAGTGGTCCTGCTCTTCGCCGGCAACGCCGTGGCCGGGCTGACCCTGATGACGTTCACCACGGCCTGCATGCTGCTCGCCTCTGTGGTCCTGGTGCTCAGCGACCGGAGGATGGGGAAACTGTCCCTGGTCCAGGGCGGTCCGGCGGCGTTCTCCCTTGTCTTTTCGCTGCTGGGCACCTGAACCGGTGCCGCCGCCGGCGGAACGTTACCCGGCAGCGCCGGCGGGCACCGCGGGAGCATAGGCGGCCGAGGTCCACAGATGGAACAAGGCGTAGGAGCGCCACGGACGCCACGGCTGCGAAAGCCGGGCAGCCTCGCGTCCGGATCCCACTCCCAGCGCCCGCTTGAGCACCAGGTCGTCAGCCGGATACGCGTCGCGGTCCCCCAGTACCCGCACGGCCAGATAGTCGGCCGTCCAGGGTCCGATTCCAGGCAGGGCCAGCAACCCGGCCCGTACGGCTCCGGGTTCCGCACCGGCGTGCAGCGGCAGTCCTCCGGCTACTGCCCCTGCCAGGGCAGAGACGGTCCGGGCCCGGGCATGCGTGATCCGCACTGCGGACTGGATGTCCGCAGCCGGAACGGCAGCCAGCCGCTCTGCCGAGGGAAAGGCGGACAGCCCGGCGGGCCCCGGCTCCCCGAAGGCCGCGACCAACCGCGATCCGAATGTCCGGGCAGCGGCAAGGGATACCTGTTGCCCCAGGACAGTCTGGACCCCGGTCTCGAAGCCATCCGTGGAGCCTGGCACCCGCAGCCCGGGGTGCCGCCGCACCAGGGGCTCCAGCAGTTCGAACCCGGCGAGGAACGGATCCACGACGGCTGGGTCCGCGTCCAGGTCCAGCCACGCCCGGACTATCGCGGTCAGGGCCGCTTCCTCCGGTTCCGGCAGTCCGGGCAGGTCGAGGACCACCCCGGCATCCCCGAAGTGCACCGCCGCCGCGACCGGAGCGGACCCCGCCGCAAGCAGCCGTTCCACGGTGGCGCCGCCGTCGGTCCGGGTGACCCGCTCCAAACCGGGTACGGCGTGCGCCTGCAGCGCATTCGCCAGGGGCTCCCAGGCGAACGGGGTGCGGTGCTGCAGTACATAACGCCGCCGGCCGGCGGTGTCTTCGCTCACTCCAGTCCGGTCATGCGCAGGGTGATGTTGATCCGGCCCGAGGCCAGCCCCGACGCCGGGTCTGCGGTGCCCGCCAAGGTCCGCGGGACGCCATGATACGCGAAGCGGGAGGGGCCGCCGAACACGAAAAGGTCTCCGGATTCCAATTCCAGGTCGGTGTAGGGACGGTTCCGGGTTTCGGTGTTGCCGAACCGGAAAACACAGGTGTCCCCGATGCTGATGGACACCACGGGCGCGCTGGATTTCTCGTCCTTGTCCTGGTGCATGCCCATGTGGGCGCCCTCCGCGTAGTAGTTGATCAGCGCGGTGTCGGGAGTGTAGTTTTCCGGCCGGAAGTCCTCCCTGGCGTAACTGCCATCGGGTTGCCGGTAGGCCTCACGGAGGGCGTCGCGGCCCAGTTCCACCAGCCAGTCGGGCAGTTCCGCGACGCGTCCGCCGCCGACGTCGTCGGCTGTCCTCGTGTATTTGTAGGGCTGCCAGTGCCAGCCCAGGCACACGGTCTGCACGGACATGGGGTGCCCGCCCGGCAGGACGGCCGCGCGCATGGGAACCGGCCCGATGGCCCACTGCCGGCAGGCCGCTACGATGTGCTGCTGTTTCTCCGGCGGCAGCCAACCGGGCACATGTACCGCGCCGACGGCGGGTTCGGAACGTTCACGCGGGAACAGGGAGTTACTCATGCGGCAGCTTCCAGGTCGAGGAGGATTTTCTTCGCAGCGGGACCGCCGCGGTAGCCGCCGGTGGTTCCGTCCGAGCGCAGCACCCGGTGGCACGGAATCACCAGGGGCAGCGGATTGCGTCCGCAGGCGGTGCCCACGGCCCGGACCGCCCCCGGATTTCCGGTCAGCGCGGCAATACCGGCGTAAGTGGCGGTGTGCCCGTAGCCAATGCCCTGCAACGCCTCCACCACTGTCCGCCGGTAACCGGCGGTCAGCCGCAGGTCCAGGTCCAGGTCAAAACTGTAGCGGGTGCCGTCGAAATACTCGCGGAGCTGGGCGGCGGGACGGGCCAGCCGTCCGGGGGCTTCCAGGATCCGCGGACTGATCCGGGTACTCAGGTCCTGCAGCACCGTATCCACCCCTTCACATTCGAACGCGACCCGGACCAGGCCGGCGTCGGTTGCCGCGAGGACGAGCCGGCCCACGGGACTGTCGATGACCGTGTAGGCCACGTCCAGCAGCCCGGCCGGCTCCGCCTCGGCGGCAAGGCGCGCATGCAGCGCGGCCAGGACCGCGTCCTCGTGCGGATCGGGGTCCAGCAGGCCGGCGGCGGAGAGACCGCCCCCGGAGGGCTCACAGGATGCCATTGCGGTCCTCCTTGTACAGGGTGCGTAGTTTCTTCATGCCGTCTGCGGCGGACCGCCGGCAGGCGGCCTCGCTGCCGCCGAGCAGCCGGGCCACTTCGGCGTAGGGAAGACCCGCGAGGTGGTGATAGGCCAGGGCCTCCCGCTGGCGGACCGGCAGGGTTTTCAAGGCCCCCCACAGCCCGTCGGTGTCCGGCGGATTGGCCGCCGCCCGTTCCGGGATGAGGTCCACGGGCAGCGGGTTCCGGGCGGCTGAGCGGTGCTGGTCCACGGCCTTCCGCTTGGCGATGGTGACGAGCCAGGCCTGGACATTGGCGCCGTCGGGCAGGTCCGGGTAGGCGCCGAGCGCGGCGAGGAACGTCTCCGACCAGGCGTCCTCGGCCTCATCCGGGCCCAGGACGGCACGGCAGACCCGCAGCACGGCCGGACCGTGCTCGCGGACAATCTGCTCAAAGGGTTTCACTTCCACATACGGTAGACGTTTTCCACCGCCGGTTTGTGAGCCCGCGCGGTGCGGAAAGTTCTTCCCCGTCCAGCGGCAGTGGCTAGACTTCCCCTACGTCACAGATCAAAGGAGATCTCCCCCATGCATAATCTCGCCAGCATCCTGACCGAAACGGCGGCACGCTTTCCGGAGCGTACAGCCCTAAAACTGGATGACACCGTCGTGTCCTATGCGGCCCTGGACGCCATGAGCGCCAAGGTAGCCGGCCTCCTTGCCAGCAAGGGAGTGGTACCCGGAGACCGTGTTGCGCTGGTGATGCCGAACATTCCCCAGATGGCTTTCGTTTACTTCGGCGCGCTGCGCCACGGCGCCGTCGTCGTCCCCATGAATCCGCTGCTGAAGGCCCGCGAGGTGGCCTACCACCTGCAGGACTCCGGTGCCCGGATCGTCTTCGCCTGGGAGGGCGTGGCTGCGGAAGTCTCCGCCGGGGCTGAGGAAGCCGGCGGCGTGGACGTGGTGTCCGTGGACTCCGGGGCGTTCCTGCAGCTGCTGGCCGGTGCGGACAGCAGCACGGAAGTCGCCGAAGTGGATGACCAGGACACGGCGGTGATCCTCTACACCTCCGGAACCACGGGACGGCCCAAGGGTGCCGCACTCACACACCGGAACCTGCTCAGCAACGCCCGCGTGGCCCAGTCCCTGCTGAACACCGTGGAGACGGATGTCCACTTCGGCGGACTGCCCTTCTTCCACGTATTCGGCCAGACCGCCGCCCTGAACTCCTCGGTCCTTTCCGGGGCCTCCATCAGCCTGCTGCCCCGTTTCGACGCCGGCAAGGCCCTGGAGATCATCGAACGCGACGGCGTGACCATCTTCGAAGGCGTTCCCACCATGTACGTGGGCATGCTGCGCCACCCGTCAGTGAAAACCACCAACCTCTCTTCCCTGCGCGGAGCCATCACCGGCGGGTCCGCCATGCCGCTGGAAGTCCTGCACGAGTTCGAGGAGGTTTTCGGCATCGAACTCCTGGAGGGCTACGGCCTGTCCGAAACCGCGCCGATCGTGTCCTTCAACGTCCCCGGCGGGAACCGGCGGCCCGGCTCGATCGGCAAGACCGTGGCCGGAACGGAAGTCCGGATGCTCGACCCGGACGGCAACGACGTGCCGACGGGCGACATCGGGGAGCTCTCCGTCCGCGGCGACGGCGTGATGAAGGGGTACTGGAAGAACGACGACGCCACCGCCGCTGCCATCCCGGACGGCTGGTTCCGGACCGGGGACCTCGCCCGCTTCGACGAGGAGGGCAACATCTACATCGTGGACCGCAAGAAGGACATGATCCTGCGCGGCGGCTACAACGTCTATCCGCGGGAGATCGAAGAGGTGCTCTACGAACATCCGGCGGTGGCCGAAGCAGCGGTCATCGGCATCCCCGACCCGCTGCACGGCGAGGAAATCGTGGCCGTGGTGGGGCTCCGGGAAGAGGCCGTGCCTGCTGACGACACGGCGAGGGAGGCCCTGATCGCAGACATCCAGCAGTTCACCAAGGACCGGTTGGCCGCGTACAAGTATCCGCGCCGAATCGAGCTCACCGACGCGCTGCCCAAGGGCCCCACGGGCAAGATCCTGAAGCGCGAAATCAAGGTCTCCGCACCCCTGGTGGCTGAAGCGCCTGGGGTCTAGGCGCGCGGGCTTGGGGCCTTGGGCCCCTACGGGGCCTGGAACGGCGGCAACGAAATTCTCCGCTCGCAGAGCTCGCGGGAATATTAAAGCCGCCTTCCTCCAGGCCCCTCCAGTGCCGACGGAAGGCCAGCAGGTGCCGGTCCCCGGTCCCCTGTGTTTGCGGCCTGCGGGGCGTTGCGGGAATTGAAGGGTTAAGCGGCGGCTAGGCGTAGGGCTCGACGTCGGCCGTTGCTTCGCCTGGAAGGCCCGCCGTTTCGTCGGAGCGGACCAGCACGACGCCGGCGACGATCAGGACGCCGCCCGCCAGCTGCACGGGCCGGGGCAGTTCGGCCAGCAGCAGCCACGCCCACAGGACCGCGAACAGCACCTCGGTCAGGGAAACGAAAGAAGCCACCCGTGAACCCAGCGAACGGGCCGCGATGATGCCGGTGACATAGGCCAGCACCGTGGAGAAAAGCACCAGGCCGGCCACCGGAACCCACCAGGCCGTCTGCCAGCCGCCAAGCTCCACATCCGCGGTGCTCACAGCCATCGGAAGGACGCCGGCGAGGCCCAGTACGGCCATGGTGGCCCCACCGACAAACATGCCTCCCGTGGCAAGCACCAGGGGCGGAAGGGAATCGTTCTGTTTGGCGGTGATGAAGAAATAGCCCGCCAGGCAGACGGCTGCCGCGAGACCCCACAGCACGCCCACCGGGTCGACGCGGATGCTGCCGCCCAGATCCAGGACCAGCACGAGTCCTGCCACGGCGGCCACCGCGCCGAGGACCGTGCGGAGGCCGGGCCGGCGGCGCGTCACCGCCCACAGCCAGAGCACCATAAGCACCGGAGCCAGGAACTCAAGCAGCAGGGCCACGCCGACGGACAGGCGCTCCACCGCGTTGAAATAGAAGAACTGGCATCCCGCCACCCCAATGAAGCCGAAGACCACGATGGTGCGCCAGTTAGTCCACACCTGGCTCCAGCGCCCATGCAGGGCAACTGCGGCCGGAATGGCCAGCACCAGGGCGGCCCCGAGCATCCGGACAGCAACGGCGCCGGTGGAGGTCCAGCCGGTCTCCAGCAGCGACTTCGCGAAGGAACCGGAGAGCCCGAACACGGACGACGATGCAAGCGCTACAAGAATTCCGGCTGCTCCGGGACGCAGGCGGCCGGGTGTGGCCCGGGCATGTGCCATGGATCCCCCTGGGTAGGCGTTGTCCGGGACACCGCGCCCGGGTTTTACGACGGCGACGCTACCCGGGGCGGGGTGGCGTTTCAACAATCCGTCCCAAGGCAACCCCACGTCCCCTTATTGGAGCACAAGGACAGCAGAAACGGCGGCGGGCCTTCCCCCGGGCCTAGGGTTGGTAGGTCAAGAAGACGGCGCCTCCTCCTGCCAGGGATCTTTCCATGGTTTCCATGCTCACCTTCGTCAGCCGCCGCACCGCCTGGCTCGTCCTCGCCGGCTGCACCGCCTTCTGGGTGGTGCTGATTGCCGGTCTTTTGGAAGCACCGCTGGGTACCCCGCCAACCCTCATGTTCCTGTGGATGTACGCCAGCCTTATGGTGGCCCTGGCCAGCACGCTGGTGGCCGCAGCCGCCGTCGCCGCGCTGCTCCTGCACCGCAGGGCACCCGCCGCAGGAAAACCCCAGCCGCCTGCTCCAACGGATCCCGGCCCACAGCAGCCGGCGGAGCCGAACGGTCCGCGGGACTTATACCTTCTGCTCCGTGGCCAGTTCAAGGAGCAGTGACAAAACAAGTGGTCCGGACTCTTGATAACGGGTGAGTGCTCTGGTGTTCTGATCGGGCGGTCCAGCAGCGGGCCGGACCTGCTGCTGAAAACCCTGCCCGCAGATGAGCCCTCACTCCCCCTTTTCGCCGTCCCTCCTCCCGTTTGAACAGGCCCGCCAGGCGCGGGGCGACCTGCAGCAGGCACTGCACAATGAGCTGGTCCTCAAATACCGTGACATCGCCGAAACCGCGGCCGCCGCCTATGCCGGCAGGGGGCGCGAGCTGGCTGATCTTCGGCAGGTTGCCTACATGGGACTGATCAAGGCGGTCCAGCGCTTTGATCCTGCAGTCGGCCCGCATTTCCCTGCCTTCGCAGTCCCGACCATCCATGGGGAACTCAAGCGGTATCTCCGGGACCATTCCTGGGTGGTACGCCCACCACGGCAGCTTCAGGACCTGCGGACGGCCATTGCCAGGCTGCAGCCGGAGCTGCTGCAGTCGCTCGGGCGTGAGCCCTCACTCCGGGAACTGTCCCAGGCACTGGGAGTCAGCACCACAACCGTCTCGGAGGCGTGGAACTGCCAGAGCAGTCTCCGCCCTGAGTCTCTCGAGGCCTTGGCCGATACCGCCGGCGCCGAGCAGTGGGCCGTGGCGGACGGACGGCTGGAACGCGCCGAGAACCTCGCCATGCTTCGCCGCGCCGTGCGGAAACTGACCGACCAGGATAAGGAACTGTTGTTCCGACGCTACTTCCACGAGGAGTCCCAGCAGGCCATCGGCGAGCGCCTGGGCATGACGCAGATGCAGGTGTCCCGCGGTTTAGCCCGGATCCTGGTGCGTCTGCAGCACGAACTACTGGGCGCACCCGTGGCGGCACCCGCTTCCGACGCCGCCACCGCCTGACCTCCGGCTCCACCGGCACCGCGTCCTACAGCGCTTCGAGTTTCTCCACCGCGGACAGGACGTCCTCCACTGTGACCGCCAGCAGCGCCGGATCGGGATCCCCGGCAAATGTGTCCCCACGGCGCCGGCTCTCGTCGGTCAGGGCGATGTGCGGGCCCGGGGGTGGCCCCCATTCGCTGACCGGCGCCGGGCCGAAGAGGACCACCGACGGCCGGGCGTAAGCGGAGGCCAGATGCGCTGCACCGGTATCGGCGGAAAGTACCAGCCGGGACCGGGCAATCACTGCGGCGAACTCCTCCAGGCGCAGTTTCCCCGCCACCACGCTTTCCGTCGGCAATCCGGCGGCGGAGGCGACGGCGAGCGCCCGCCGGCGTTCGCCCGCACTGCCCGTGAACAGCACTGGCGCACCGGCAGCGGAGAGTTCCCGGGCGACGTCGGCAAACCGGTCCGCAGGCCACAGCCGACTGCCGTACGCGGCACCCACGTGGATGACCACCGCTTCGGGTACCCCGGCGGCGGCCGGCGGCGGGTCCAGCCGGTAATCCAGCGGATCGGCGGGGATGCCGTGCCAGGACAGCAGGTCCGCCCACCGGTCGCGTTCGTGAACCCCGTCCTTCCACGGCGGCCCGTCCCAGCCGGGCCCGGCGTGCCCGATCCGGCGGGCGGGCTGCACCGCCTCCAGCCGGCTGCAGCTCTCCGGCCCGCTGCCGTGCAGGTTGACGGCAATGTCTATCTGTCCTGGTTCGAGCGGAATGGGTACATCGAGTCCGTGCAGGGGAAGCAGGTCATCCACGGCGCCGGTAAGCGGCAGCACGGGCCGCAGCCACTCCTGGGCGGCATAGCGGATGCGGTGCCCCGGGAATTCCCGGCGGAGGGCCTTCAGGGCCGGAACCGCCACCAGCAAATCCCCCAGTTTCAGGGCACGCAGCACCAGCAGCTCGGGACGGCGGACCAGTTCGGGCATGGGTGCGGCTTCCTTCCGGTCGGGTGCACATCCTGCCAGAACAACCGGCGGCCGGATACGGGTGGTGCGGCAGTGCACCCTGTCCAAGAAGTGGCCCGCGGGATGTTTAGCTCCCCTTCCGGAGGGGAACAGATGCGGTATGGGATTTTTGCCGTCACCGCCGCGTGCCGTCCTGTTCGACCGGGACGGCACGCTGGTTGTTGACGTGCCCTACAACGCTGACCCGGCCCTGGTGCAGCCCTTGCCCGGCGCCGCCGAAGTGCTGGACCGGCTGCGGCGGCAGGGCGTCCGCGTTGGAGTGGTCACCAACCAGTCCGGCATTGGCCGGGGAATGCTGACCGCTGCCCAGGTGGAGAGGGTCAACGCCGCAGTCGAGAACCTGCTGGGTCCCTTCGATGTCTGGGAACTCTGCCCGCACGCCCCCGGATACGGGTGTATCTGCCGCAAGCCCCGTCCCGGCATGGTGCTGCGGGCCGCCAGGCGCCTCGGGCTCGATCCGGTCGAGGTCGCAGTAATCGGAGACATTGGCGCCGACATGCGGGCCGCCGCAGCCGCCGGTTCGCGCGGTGTGCTGGTTCCCACAGCGGTGACCCGTGCCGAGGAAACCGCCGCTGCGCCGCTCGTGGCCAGTGACCTGGCCGGCGCGGTGGAGCTGCTGTGGGGCAGCAGATGACCCGCCGCGTGCTGGTGGCACGGCTCGACGGCGCCGGCGACGTCCTCCTGGCCGGGCCCACTGTCCGGGCCGTGGCTGCGGCGCCCGACGTCGAGGTAATGCTGCTGTGTGGTCCGCAGGGTGCGGCCGCCGGCCGGCTGCTGCCCGGGGTGTCCCGGGTGCTGGAGTGGTCCTGTCCCTGGATCCTGAACCCCTCACCGGAACCGTCCCGGGACCTGCTGCAGGCGCTTCGGGAGGTGGTCCGTGCTGCCCGGGCCGACGAAGCGGTCATCCTTACGTCCTTCCACCAGTCGCCGCTGCCCCTGGCGCTGCTGCTTCGCGAGGCGGGGGTCTCCACCATCACTGGGGCGTCCACGGATTACGCCGGGGCCCTGCTGACCTGCCGGCTGAAACCCGGGGAGGACTTCCCGGAAGACCAGCCGGAGGCGGAACGGGCACTGCGGATCGCAGCCGCCGCGGGTTTCCGGCTTCCGGCCGGCGACGACGGCAGGCTGCGGCTGGGTCCGCTGCCGGACATTTCCCATCTGGTGGGCAGCGGACCCTATGTCGTGGTGCATCCAGGTGCGGCGGTACCCGCGCGTGCCTGGCCCGCGCTGCACCATGCCGCCGCCGTCGAACTGCTCACGGCTGCCGGATACCGCGTAGTGGTCACCGGCGGACCGGGCGAGAAGGAACTGACCGCCACGGTCGCCGCCGTGGCCGGGCTGGACCTGGGCGGACGTACCGATCTGGCGGGGCTGGCCTCCGTCCTGGCGGGAGCCGACGCGGTGGTGGTCGGCAATACCGGCCCCGCCCATCTCGCCGCCGCAGTGGGAACCCCGGTGGTCAGCCTCTTCGCCCCGGTGGTCCCCGCCATCCGCTGGGCGCCCTACCGGGTTCCACTGGAACTGCTGGGGAACCAGGGCGCCCCCTGCGGCGGGACCCGGTCCCGGACCTGTCCGGTTCCGGGACATCCCTGCCTGTCCGGCGTCACGCCTCAACAAGTGGTGGACGCGGTACAGCGGCTGGTCACCGGCGTTCCATCCCTGCAGACGCACCGTGAAATGAGGCACCGATGAAGATCCTGCTGTGGCATGTCCACGGCGGCTGGATGGAGGCATTCATCCGCGGCGCCCACCAGTATCTGCTGCCGGCCACCCCCGCCCGGGATGCCTGGGGGCTGGGGCGCGGCGGCAGGCCCTGGCCCGGGTCCGCCGTCGAGGTGGCGCCGGAGGCGCTGCGGGAACAGCAGATCGACGCCGTAGTGCTGCAGCGCCCCACGGAAATCGAGGCCTGTACCCGCCTGCTCGGCCGCCGGCCGGGCCGCGACCTTCCCGCCGTCTACCTGGAGCACAACACCCCGCGCGGCAACGTGCCCTCCACCCGGCATCCGCTGGCCGGGCAGACGGAGATCCCGATCGTGCACGTCACGCAGTTCAACCGCCTGTTCTGGGACAACGGAGCGGCTCCGGTGCGGGTGATCGAACACGGCATCCCCGATCCCGGCTACCTCTACACCGGGGAACGCCCGCATCTGGGGGTGGCCGTGAACGAGCCGGTCCGCCGCGGCCGGGTGGCCGGAACGGATTTACTGCCCGGCTTCGCCCGGGCTGCTCCGCTGGAGGTCTTCGGCCTCGGGACAGAACTATTGCCGGATTCCCTGCACCTCGGGAGTGGACGGGTGCTGGTCCGCGGCGACCTCCCCGTTGCCCGGCTGCACCGGGAACTGGCCGGCTGCCGGGCCTATCTGCACCCGATGCGGTGGACCTCGCTGGGACTGTCCCTGCTCGAGGCCATGCACCTGGGCCTGCCCGTCCTGGCCCTGGCCGCCACCGAAGCGGTCCGGGCCATCCCGCCCGGGGCCGGGGTGGTCAGCAACGATCCCGAGGAGCTGCTCCAGGCCGCTCGGATGTTCTTGGCGGATCCGGAGCAGGCGCGGACCTGCGGCCGCGCCGCACGGGCGGCTGCCCTGGCTCGATACGGGCTGGAGCGGTTCCTGGCCGACTGGGACGGACTCCTCGCAGACCTGCTCACAGAGACGGATTCCGCCGCGCCGTTGGCTGCGGCGGCAGGAGCCACACCGGCATCGACAGGAGGGGGACAACAGTGAGAATTTCAATGGTGTCCGAACACGCAAGTCCGCTGGCTGCGCTGGGCGGGGTGGATGCCGGCGGGCAGAACGTGCATGTGGCCGCACTCTCCGTGGCGTTGGCCGCCCGCGGCCACACGGTCCAGGTGTACACCCGGCGGGATGATCCCGGATTGCCGGACCGGGTGCAGGTCCAGGACGGGCTGGAAGTCGTCCATGTCACCGCCGGGCCGGCACTTCCGCTGCCCAAGGATGACCTGCTGCCCTACATGGGGCAGCTGGCCGACGGCGTTGTGGCCGACTGGGGTGCCGAACCGCCCGACGTCGTGCATTCGCATTTCTGGATGTCCGGCCTTGCGGCGCTCGAGGCGGCCAATGCAGCGGAGGGCGGCGTGCCGGTGGTCCACACCTTCCACGCCCTGGGCACCGTGAAGAAACGGCACCAGGGTGCCGAGGACACCTCCCCGCCGGAGCGGACCTGGCTGGAGCCCTCCGTGGGCCGCCGCGCGGACCGGGTGCTGGCCACCTGTTCGGACGAGGTCTTCGAGCTCAAGGCGATCGGAGTGCCGGGCAACCGGATTTCCGTTGCCCCCTGCGGTGTGGACCTGTCCCTCTTCGCGTCCGAGGGACCCGCGGAGCCGCGCCGGCGGCGGCACCGGATTGCCGCGGTCGGGCGCCTGGTGCCGCGCAAGGGTGTGGACCTGGCCATCCAGGCCCTGGCCCTGCTGCGGGATGAGGGCCTCGACGACGTCGAACTGCTGATTGTGGGGGGCTCCAGCGACTGCGCCGGGCTGGAATCGGATCCGGAGGCGCGGAGGTTGCTGGATCTTGCCCGGTCCCTGGGGGTCGAGGACCGGGTGCTGCTGCGCGGACAGGTGCCGCGTGAACAAATGCCGGCTGTGCTGCGCAGTGCGGATGCCGTGGTGTGCGCGCCTTGGTATGAGCCCTTCGGCATCGTGCCGCTGGAGGCGATGGCGTGCGCGGTACCCGTGGTGGCCTCCGCGGTGGGCGGGCTGATCGATACCGTAGTCCACGGCAAGACCGGCCTGCATGTGCCGCCCCGGGACCCGGCGGCCCTGGCCGCGGCACTCTCTGAGCTGCTGCAGAATCCGCGCTACGCCCGGAGGCTGGGTGCTGCGGGCCGGCAGCGCGCCGCCGCCCGCTATTCCTGGGACCGGGTGGCGCTGGATACGGAGAAGGCGTATCAGCTTGCCCTGGGCACGGCGGCCCGGCCGGTCCGGCTGCAGCCGCTGGGAGGGAAGGCACTGTGAGCATCGAATCGCCGATCACCCCGGCGCCGGCATCCTTCGCGGGTGCGGGTGCGGGTGCGGGTGCGGGTGCGGAGCAGGCGGTGCTGGACCATCTGGCCGCCGCGCAGCCCGCGCTGCTCTCCGTCCAGCGGCAGGCACGGCACCTCACGGAGTGGGGCATCGAGCTGGCGGCCCGCCTGCTGGCAGGGCACCGGCTGCTGTGCGCTGGAAACGGCGGTTCCGCCGCGGAAGCGCAGCATCTAAGTGCGGAACTGGTAGGCCGGTTCGACGGGGAGCGGCGCCCGTTTTCCGCCCTTGCCCTGCATGCGGAAACCTCCGCGGTCACCGCGATCGCCAATGACTACGGATTCGAGCAGCTCTACGCCCGGCAGGTGCAGGGCCACGGCAGGCCGGGCGACGTCCTGATCCTCTTCTCCACCAGCGGTGCCAGCCCCAACCTGCTGGCCGCGGTGAGGGCCGCGCACGGTGCGGGGCTGCGCACGTGGGCACTGACCGGGCGGGCCCCGAATCCGCTCGCGGCGGCGTGCCAGGACTTCATTGCCATCGACGCGCCGGCGGCGAACGCGCAGGAGGCCCACCTGGTCGCCCTGCATGCCCTCTGCCGGTCCTTCGACGCCGAGATCGCGCGGTGCACAGAGGCAGGAGGAACTCCGTGAAGTCGATAGTTGTGGTGGGTGATGTCCTGCTGGACACAGACATTTCCGGCTCGGCGCAGCGCCTGTCCCCGGACGCTCCTGTGCCCGTGGTGGAGGTGGACGACGTCGGACGCCGGGCGGGAGGAGCCGGCCTGGTTGCGCGCATGCTGGAACGGGACGGGCGGCAGGTCCAGCTGGTGACGGTGTTGTCCGACGACGACGCGTCCGGGCTGCTGCGCACAGCGCTGGCCGGCATCCCCCTGGTCGAGGGTCCGTCAAACGCCCCCACCCCGGTGAAGACCCGGATCCGGGCCGGCACCCATGCCGTGGTCCGCTTCGATTCCGGCTGCTCCCCCGCCCCGGTTCCCGGGGTTACTCCACAGATGCTCGCCGCCGTCGCCGGAGCCGATGCGGTGGTGGTGGCCGACTACGGACGGGGCCTGACCGCCAACCCGCTGCTCCGGGAGCTGCTGGCGGTCCTGGCCGCACGCATTCCGGTGGTCTGGGACCCGCATCCTGCGGGTACGGATCCGGTGCCCGGCGTCGCTGCCGTGACGCCGAACCTCGCCGAGGCCCTGCAGGCCGCGGGACTGGCGCCGGGCGGGGTTCCGGCCGCCCTGCACGCGGCGGAACGGCTGCTGGCCCGCTGGCAGAGCCAATCCGTAGTGCTCACCATGGGGGCACAGGGTGCGCTGGCACTGCCCGCGACGGGCCTGGCGCAGGTTCTTCCGGCCCCGAAGGTTTCCGTGGACGACACCTGCGGTGCCGGGGACAGGTTCGCCGCTTCCCTCACCGCCCGGCTGCTCGACGGCGCCGGGCTGGAGGCTGCCGCCGAAGGCGCGGTGCAGGCCGCGGCGTCCTTCCTGGCCGCAGGGGGCGTGGCCAGCCTCGAAACGGAGGCACCGCTGCAGATGCCGGGTTCCGGAGCGCCGGACGCCATGGAAACGGCGGCGCGGGTCCGGGAACGCGGGGGAACCGTGGTGGCCACCGGCGGCTGCTTCGACCTGCTGCACGCCGGACATGCCCGCACGCTGCTTGCCGCCAGAGGACTGGGCGACTGCCTGATCGTCTGCCTGAACTCGGATGATTCGGTCCGGCGGCTCAAGGGTGAGCACCGTCCGATCATCGGTGCCGGGGACCGGGCCGAACTGCTGCAGTCCCTGGAATGCGTGGACGGAGTGCTGGTCTTCGAGGAGGACACTCCCACCGCGGTGCTGGACCGGCTGCGGCCGGACATCTGGGTAAAGGGCGGCGACTACCGCGAAGACCAGCTCCCCGAAGCCGCGTTAATCCGTTCCTGGGGCGGGGAAACCGTCACCGTCCCGTTCCATCCGGCCCGGTCCACCACGGCCCTGGCCTCCGCACTGGCGAAGGTCGGGTGACCGGCACCATCCCCGGTTTCCACCGCCACGCCGTTCCGCCGAAAGGAATTCCCATGAGCCTGTCCCCAGCGGCCCCCGCGCCGGCTTCCCTTCCGGATCCAGTGCCCGGTCCTGTCCCGGTCCCGGACCCCCTCATCCAAATACTCCCCCTTCCCGCGGTGTTCACCGGCCGGGTGCTGGTCACCGGCGGCGCCTCCGGGCTGGGTGCCGCCGTCGTCCAGGCGGTGACCGAGGCGGGCGGCAGCGTGGTGGTGCTGGACCGCGATATCAGCGCCGTCACGGAGGCGAAGGCCATACAGGTGGACGTGGCGGACCGGGCCCCCGTTGAAGCGGCCGTCCAGGAGGCGGCGCAGATCCTGGGCGGACTGGATGCCGTGGTGACCGCCGCCGGCATTGACCGCTGCGGGCGGCTGGAGGACGTGGCGGCGGAGGAATGGGAGAAGGTCATCGGGGTGAACCTGATGGGCACCGTCTCCGTGGTCCGGGCGGCGCTGCCTCATCTGCGGAAGAGCCACGGCCGGGTGGTCACGGTGGCCTCCTCGCTCGGCATCAAGGCGGTGTCCGATGCCACGGCGTACTGCGCCTCGAAGTTCGGGGTGATCGGGTTCAGCCGTGCCCTAGCGGCCGAGACCCGTGGCCAGCTGGGCGTCACCACCATGATTCCGGCCGGTATGAAGACCCGGTTCTTCGACGACCGCACCGAGCAGTACCGCCCGCAGGACGATTCGCGGCTGAACGATCCGGAGAACGTGGCCGCGGCGATCCTCTTTGTGCTGGGCCAGCCGAGGGGGTGCGAGGTCCGGGAAATGGTCATCTGCCACGAGGAGGAAGACTCCTGGCCGTAAGCCGGGCAATTACGGCCAGGGTGCGCAGTCCGGCGCCGGCCTAGCCGCGCATCTGCCGGCTCCGGGACCGGACCGCGACGGCGGCACACAGGATCACGGCCAAGCCGCCGACCGCCGTGGCATAGGTGAGCTGCTCGCGCAGGATCAGGGCCGCCCAGCAGATGGTCAGCACCGGCTGGACCAGCTGCACCTGGCTGACCTGCGCCATGGGGCCGATTCCCAGCCCGCGGTACCAGGCGAAAAAGCCCAGGAACATGCTCACCACGGCCAGATAGCCGAAGGCGCTCCACTCGGTGAGGCTTCCCGTGGGTGGCCGGCCGGCCACCGCCGCCAGGGTCAGGGCCAGCATCAGCGGAGACGCAAGGACCAGCGCCCACGAGATGGTCTGCCAGGCCCCCAGTTCCCGGGCCAGCAGGCCTCCTTCGGCGTAGCCGACCGCCCCCGCACCAACGGCGGCAAGCAGGAGGACATCGGAGAAGTGCAGGCCGCCAAGTCCCCCGCCCTGCAGCGCGGCAAACCCAACGGCCGCAGCGGTTCCGAGCCCGGCCATCAGCCAGAACATCCGGGGTGGACGTTCCTGCGTCCGCAGGACAGCGATGACAGCCGTTGCCGCCGGAAGGACGGCAATGACCACCGCGCTGTGGCCGGCCGGGGCAGTGGTCAGGGCAAAGGAGGTCAAGAGGGGGAACCCGGCGACGACGCCGCCGGCCACCAATGCCAGGCGTCCCCACTGCGCACCCCGTGGCAGGCGCTGCCGGGTGGCCGCGAGCGCGGCTGCGGAGAGGAGGGCGGCGATGACTGCCCGGCCCGCACCGATGAACAGCGGCGACATCCCGCCGTCCTGCACCGCAATGCGGGTGAAGGGGACAGTGAACGAGAAGGCCGCCACACCCAGCAGCCCCCAGCCGAGTCCGGCTCGGTTTAGGGATAGCAGCGGCGCAGGATCGAGAGTAGCGCTATTATCTGGCTTCATGGCCGATAGTAGCAGTGCACAACGGATCGTGGCAGGGCTGCGGACGTGGATTTTGACCGCCGCCCCGGGGGCGCAGCTGCCGTCGACGCGGACCCTGGTGGCGCAGTACGGCGCCAGTCCGGTCACGGTGCAAAAGGCGCTGCGCACCTTGGGTTCGCTGGGCCTGGTGGAGAGCCGTCCCGGCGCCGGAACCTTTGTGCGGGCCCGCAGCGCCACCCGCCCGCACGACTATGCCTGGCAGACTGCCGCGCTGGGCGCCCCGCGGAGCATCCCGCCGATGTCCGCTGCCCTGCGGGCCGTCCCCGACGACATGATCGCGCTGCACGCGGGGTATCCGGACCGGGACCTGCTCCCCTCCCGGCTGGTGCGGGCCGCATTCGCCCGTGCCGCGCGCAGCGAAGCCGCCCTTTCCCGCTCCCCCGCCGCGGGGCTGCCCGACCTTCGGGCCTGGTTCGCCGCGGAACTGGGTGAAGCCGCACCGTTCGGCGTCGCGCCGCCGGCTCCCGCCGACGTCGTCATCCTGCCGGGCAGCCAGAGCGGCCTCAGTACGGCGTTCCGCGCCCTCGTTGGCCCCGGCCAGCCCCTGCTGATGGAATCGCCCACCTACTGGGGCGCCATTCTCGCCGCCGCGCAGGCCGGGGTGCAGGTCATCCCCGTGCCCAGCGGCAGCCTCGGCCCGGACCCCGCTGAGGTGGCCCGCGCCTTCGAATCAACCGGTGCCCGGGCCTTCTATGCCCAGCCCACCTTCGCCAACCCGACCGGGGCCCAGTGGTCCCGTACACGGGCGGACCAGATCCTGGAGACGGTGCGACGGTACGGGGCCTTCCTGATCGAGGATGACTGGGCCCATGACTTCGGCATCGCCGGCACCCCGGAACCCCTGGCCGCCCGGGATGACAGCGGACACGTGGTGTACCTGCGCTCCCTCACGAAGAGTGTCTCCCCCTCGGTGCGGGTGGCGGGCATCATTGCCCGCGGCCCGGCCAGAGAGCGCCTGCTGGCGGATTTCCAGGCCTCATCGGTGTATGTCAGCGGCGTCCTGCAGGCCGCCGCGCTCGACGTCGTTACCCAGCCGGCGTGGCAGACGCACCTGCGTTCCCTCCGCGGCCAGCTGGGCACCCGGAGGGACCTGCTGGTGGACGCGCTGCAGGAGTATGCGCCGCTCGTCCAGCTGGACGCAGTGCCCCGGGGCGGCCTGAACCTCTGGGGGCGGCTGCCGGACGCCACCGACGTGACCCGCTTTGCCCGGGAGTGTGAAAACGCCGGCGTCCGGGTGGCCCCCGGCACCGAATGGTTTCCGGCGGAGCAGACCGGCGCCTACCTCCGGCTGAACTATTCCGGCCCCAACCCCGGGTCGTTCGCCGAGGGTGCCCGCATCATCGGGCAGACGCTGGAGCAGCACCGGCAGGACTGACCGCTACTGTGCGGCCCGCGAACCCGCCGAAGGCCCCGGCCCGGACTCCGGCACGCCGTCCGCCGCTGCGTCGGCGCCTGCGCCCGCATCGGCGTTGGCATCGGCGTCGGCGTCCTCCGGCTCCCACCGGAGGAGGTCCCCCGGCTGGCAGTCGAGCACCTCGCAAAGGGCGGCCAGGGTGGTGAAGCGGACGGCCTTGGCGCGGCCGTTCTTCAGGACCGCCAGGTTCGCCGGGGTGATCCCGATCCGTTCGGCCAGGGTTCCCACGGGCATTTTCCGCCGAGCGAGCATCACGTCGATGTCCACGATGATGGGCATCAGATCACCCCGCCGAGCTCGGTGCGCAGACGGGCGGCCTCTGCGGCGGTGGCGACGGCGGAGGCGAGCAGTGCGCGCATCACCAGGACGAGCAGGGCGCCGGCCGCAACGGTAATGCCCATGCCGCCGATCAGCAGGACGATGCCCGGTGCCACTTCCTCGCCGGGGGCCAGCACCGTGCCCAGCGCGAACAGCAGCAGGGCCGCGGCCGAGAGCGCACCGATGATGACATCCACGTAGCGGAAGGCCGCGGAGGAGAAGACGGTCCCCCGCCGCACCATGGTCAGCAGCCGCCAGACGCAGACCAGGCAGACCTGGAACGCCAGGATGCCGAGCACCACGATCACCAGGACCGGCACACGGACGGCTTCCGCGCCGGCTTCGGCGAGGTCAATACCGAACAGCGGCACCATCACGGCCTGCACAAACAGGGTGCCCAGCAGCACCAGCGCGAGGACGCTGCGTAACACCAGGATTGTTGCTTTTCCCATCATGGTCTCCCTGCGGAAGCACTGCGGCTATTGAAGGTCAATCAATACTTATCGACTATCGAGAGATTCCGCAAGGGTCTCCCCGGGCCTAGGGCGCCGAATCCACAACGGAGGTTGTGATTGCCGTCCACCTAGTCACGGTGCCCGCCGGGACCCCTTTGTCCTCCCTGAGCTGCACCTCCCGCTCGCCGATCATTTGGCCGGACTCCGGGTCGATGATGATTTCCATCCTGGTCCGGTAATTGCTGCTTTTCATTCCCAGGGAGACTCCGGTCCGCCCGTCCAACGTGGCCTCGCGGTCCACCACGGTCACCCCTGGGATCAGGGCAATAGCTTCGTAGAGCGCGGCACGCAGGTTAGCCGGAATCACACCTGTTCGCAGGATGTTTGAGGCCGCCGTGAAGGCTTCGGCATCCGTGTTCCATCCTCTGCCCTTTGTTTGCTCATAAATCATGTTCAGCAATTCGTCCGGGTTGAGGGGTGCGCTTTTAATCATCTCGTTCAGCGAAATATCGTTGAGGACCTGCCAGTCGAAGCCACCCCATTGCCCGCCGGGTGCACGCAATACTTCGCCGTCCATCGGCATTCCGAAGGCCCGCCTTTCCGCCATCCTCTCGGACGCCTGCCGCGAACCTTCGCCGAAGAACTGCACCGGTGCAATGGGCTCCGAGGTCCAGACCCATTCCCCGGTCCTATCCGCCGGCACATACATCTGCCGGTCCATACTGGCTAGCCAGCGGTAAGTGGCCTCTCCCGTCTGCCTGGGCTCGAACATCATTATCACGCCGGTGGTATTGATCTTCAGGTACTGGCCTGGCTGGACTACGGGATCAGACGTGTTGACCGCGGCTGTCGCGGCAGCGTCGAGCACCCGGTCCGCCTCCGCCGTCGCCCCCGGGCGTTCATCGGCTCCGACGACGTCGACCGCCACCAGCGTCGCGACGAGTGCCACAGCCGCGGCGGAGGCAAACAGAGTGCGGCGCCAGGGCCGCACGGGGTGCAGCACCGGTGCCGGGGTTTGATGTGCGGATTCATCCGCCGCCCTTTGCATCAGCTTCTCCCGCCCGGCGGCCAGGACGGCCGGGGTTACGGTTCCGGTGGTGTTACGCGTTGCGCGGAGCAGGTGCAGTTCGTCCATGATCACTGTCCATTTCGTCGAAAAGGGCAAAGCCGAGGTCGGCCCGGAGCCTACGCCGGGCGCGGTTGATGCGGGAGCGGACGGTGCCGATGGGCACGCCCGTTGCGGTGGCGATGCCGTCATAGGTCAGGTCCGCCCAGGCATAGAGCAGGATCGCTTCCCGGTCGATCGGGGTCAGCGCGTGCAGTGCCGCACCGATCCGGGACCGGTCGCCGTCGGCGTCGACCTCCGCGTCCACGTCGTCCAGCCCGTCGGCGGCATGTCCGCGGTCGCCGTTCCGGGCCAACGCCCGCAGCATGCGGGCTTCGGCGCGGTGATGCCGGCGCAGCAGATTCGTGGCGATGCCGAAGAGCCAGGGCCGTACGGCCTCGGACGGTCCTTCGAAGCCTGCCCTGCGTTCAAAGGCGATCAGGAAGGTTTCCGCCATCACGTCTTCGGCGGCAAAGTCACCGGCACGCCGGGCCGCGTACCGGTAGATGTCCGGTGCGTGCCGGTCATAGAGTTCCCCGAATATGGCAGGGCCGCTGCGCGACCGCTCCACAATCTCTTTGTCTGTCTTCACACCTTGTAATGCCCGCTCACCGGCAATGGTTCACGGATCCCCCGGATTTCTTTTCGACGGCTGCCCCTCTGGGCAACATGCACATTAAACGACGACGGCGCCGCCCGGACTCGCAGGGAGTCCGGCGCGGCGCCGTCGGGCGTGCTTCTTGAGACTAGAGCTTGGAAGCAACCAGTCCGGTCAGGTCGACCAGGCGGTTGGAGTAGCCCCACTCGTTGTCGTACCAGCCGACGATCTTGACCTGGTTGCCCATAACGCGGGTCAGGCCGGAGTCGAAGATGCAGGAGGACGGATCGCCCACGATGTCGGAGGAAACAATCGGATCCTCGGTGTACGTGAGGATGCCGGCCCAGCGCGGATCCTGTGCGGCCTTGGCGTAGGCGGCGTTGATCTCTTCGACCGTGGCTTCCTTTTCCAGCGTGACGGTCAGGTCAGTGACCGAGCCGGTGGGGACGGGAACGCGGATGGCGAAGCCGTCCAGCTTGCCCTTCAGCTCCGGCAGGACCAGGCCGATGGCCTTTGCGGCACCGGTGGAGGTCGGCACCATGTTCAGGGCAGCGGCACGGGCGCGGCGCAGGTCGCTGTGCGGGCCGTCCTGCAGGTTCTGGTCCGCCGTGTAGGCGTGCACGGTGGTCATGAGGCCCTTTTCGATGCCGAAGGCGTCGTTGAGGACCTTGGCCAGCGGGCCCAGGCAGTTGGTGGTGCAGGAGGCGTTCGAGATGACGTCGTGGTTCTCGGCGTCATAGTCGCCGTCGTTCACGCCCATAACCACGGTGAACGCGTCACCCTTGGCCGGAGCGGAGACCAGGACCTTCTTGGCACCGGCGGTGATGTGCTTGCGCGCATCGTCGGCGTTGGTGAAGAAGCCGGTGGATTCGATGACGATGTCCACATCGAGCTCGGCCCAGGGCAGGTTGGCCGGATCGCGCTCAGCGAAGACCTTGATGGTGGAGCCGCCGACAACCAGGTTGCCCTCTTCGACGGTGACCTTCTCGGCCAGGCGTCCGGCTACCGAGTCGTACTTGAGCAGGTGGGCCAGCTGGGCGGGATCGCCGAGGTCGTTGACCGCAACAACCTCAAAGCCTTCACCGTGCTGCAGGGCTGCCCGCAGGTAGTTGCGGCCGATCCGACCAAAACCGTTGATTCCGACGCGTACCGTCATGAGTGCCTCCTTGATGCAAACAAGTAAATTTAGGAACTAAATTTATTCTCTCCTATAATTATGCTGTTATTACCGCCACACGTCAAAAGGCCACTTCCATGGACGCCTCCGCAAACACCCCGCAGCTGCTGCGCCGCACCAACCTGCGCGCCGTGCTGGAGGTGCTCCGTGCCGCCCCGTCCGTCACGGGCACCGACCTGATCAACGCCACCGGCCTGACCCGGGCCACGGTGATTGCGGTCTGCGACGACCTGATTGCCCGCGGCTGGGCCCGCGAAACCGACTCCCCGCGCCTCGACCGGCAGAAAGGCCGGCCCGCCCGCCGGTTCGAGTTCAACGAAAGTGCCGGTTACGTCCTGGGGCTCGACGTCGGCATCGCCACCGTCCGTGTGCTGGCCGCGGACCTGGCGGGCGTCGTCGTGGGCGAATCAGAGGCGCGGTTCCCGCGTCACGGCGGGGAGCCGGAGCAACGACGCCGGGTAGTCACCGAGGCCGTTGACGCCGCGCTGGCGGACGCCGGGATTTCCTCTTCGGCGGTACTGTGCGCCGGGATGGGCATTGCCGCCCAGGTCACCGGGGCAGGCGTTATGGCCCCGGGGCAGGAGGTGGCGCCCATGTTTGATCTCGGGTTGAGTTCCACCTTCAGCGAGGCCCGGGGCTGGCCGCTGCTGGTGGAAAATGACGCCAAACTGGCAGCCCTCGCCGAACGCTGGCGCGGCGTTGGTGCCGGTGAGGACAATCTGGCGGTGATCCTGGCCGGCGAACGCCTGGGCAGCGGCATCATCGAGTCCGGCCGGCTGCTGCACGGCGCATCCGGCGGCACCGGGGCCATGGGCGTCCTGGATCTGGTTGCCGGGGTCGGCAACGAGGACGGCATCGCGAAGCTCGCGCGCCTCTGGGGCAGCGCCGCGTTGAAGGAGGGGCACAGCGGCAGGATCCGCGAACTCGTGGGGCCGGACACCAACCGCGCCTCGGCACGGCTGGTGTTCGAGGCTGCCGAGGCCGGGGATCCGGTGGCCGAGGAAATCCTGGGCCGGATCGCCCGGCGGATGGCCAGGGTACTGGCCCTGGTGTCCTCGTTCTTTGATCCCCGGCTTATCGTGATCGGCGGTGCGGTGGCGGCGTCGGCCACGGCCCTCCTGCCCGCCATGACGCAGGAACTGGACCGGTATGTGGCGAAGCCGCCCCGCGTTGCCGTCTCGAACCTGGGCACCATGCTCGTCCCCACCGGCGCCGTCCGCCTGGCCCTGGATTATGTGGAGACCCACCTCCTGGACCTGGTGCCCGAACCGCGCCGGGAGTAGGCGGAACCTACCGCAGTTCCTGGATGCGCAGCTGGTTCCCGGCCGGGTCCCGCAAAGCGCAGTCGCGGGCTCCCCAGTCCTGCTCCATGGGTTCCTGGATGACGTCCGCTCCCCCGGCGACGGCACGCTCGAAGGTCCCGTCCAGATCTGCGGTTGCCAGCAGCAGCCCGGCGTAGGTGCCCTTGGCCATCATTTCCCCGATGGTCCGGCGCTCGGCGTCGGTGATGCCCGGGTCAGCCGCAGGCGGCTGGAGGACAATGGACGTCCCGGGCTGGTCCGGCGGTCCCACGGTAATCCAGCGCATGTCCTGGTAGCCGACGTCGTTGCGGACCTCGAAGCCGAGCACATCCCGGTAAAACGCCAGCGAGGCGTCGGGGTCCGAGTGGGGAAGAAAAGCTGCATTGATGGAAATATTCATCGAACTCACCCTCTTTGGGGCGGCGGCAACCGCCCGTTCCTGATTGGTCGTTGCACTTTGCGGGTCACGCACCCAGGCAGGTCGAGCTCCTGCTGTGCGGCCCGCCGCCGGTAAGTCCCGGAGGTACGCCCACAAGCTCGGTAAAACGGGTACTGAAGGTGCCCAGCGACGAGCACCCCACCGCGAAGCACCCTCAGTGACACTGAGGGTGCTGCAGCGCAGCAGGGTCATGGCACGTTCAATGCGCCGGGTCATGAGATAGGAGTACGGCGATTCCCCGTATGCCAGCCGAAACTGGCGGCTGAGATGCCCGGCGGAAAGATGGACCCCGCGGGCGAGGGCTTCCACGTCCAGCGGCTTGTTAAACTCGCGGTCCATCCGGTCCCGCACCCGGCGCAGCCGGGCGAGGTCCGCCAACCGGCGGGAGGTGTCCAACGGCCGGCCGGATCCCTGCTCCCTGTCCGCAGTTGCTGATGCTGAAGCTGCGCCACTCATCGAATGCTTCCCTGCTGCTGTCCTGTCTGGTGTTCGACCTACGCTACCGACGGCCGGGGGAAGGCGCTTCTCGATTCCTGATCATTTTTGGCCCCTTTTGACCAAGGGCCGGGTGCCTCTGCACCCGGCCCTTAATCAACTACGCCTGGTCTGAACCATCCGCGGTTCCGTCGGCGGATTCCCGGTCCTCATCCGGCCCGCCGTCGTGATCGTCATGGTGGCCGCCGTCGTGGTGGCGGTCGTCGTCGGGTCCGCCGTGATCGTGGCGGCCGTCGGGTCCGTCCTCTGCATTTCCCTCGGCACCCTGGTCCCCGTCATTGGGTCCCTGGGCGTCCTGGTCCTGGTCCTTTTCGTCCTGGTCCTTCTGATCCTTCTGGTCCTGGTCTTTCTGGTCCTGGTCCTGGTCCTGGCCGTCGACCCGGCCCTCACCCTGCCCGGCATCCTGTTCCTGCGTTGTGGTGCCGGCCTGCTCAAGCTCATCGTTATCCCCTACAGCAGTACCCGCGAAGAAACTGGCAACCAGAAGCCCAATACCGGCAAGGGCACTACCGCCCCAGACGACGGCTTTCCTGGTTCCGCTCCGCATTCCCATAGTGGTGTTTCACCTCCGAATAAGTGGTTCACTGACAGTTCCATAGTCGAGCAGGAATCTTGGAGGATTCTTGGAAACCGCCGGAGGCAAGCAGGATGCGCCGCCGGTGCGGGCGCCGGTGCGGTCCCTACCCAGAGATATGCGTGGTGGCGTATATATTGATCTGGGCCCGTCACCTCCAGTAATTGTTGGCGGCGGCGACGGTAGCGAACTCCGTGGCAACAACGTGCGAGGCCGCGATAATACTGTCCGGATTGTTGGCATAGGCGTCGCGGATAATGTGCTCCACCTGTCCGTCCGGCTGGATCGCAAAGGCCGTTTGGAGCGCCAGGTTAATGGCCAGCTGGCGCCCTTCCTCCGGAGTTGCACATTTGAGTGAATTGTTCGGCACCAGTTCCATGGTCCGTCCTGTCCTCTAGTCGGCGGACGCGGGTGGATACACCCGTTCCCCTCAGTTTCACGCGACGGGATGCCTCCACTCAAGGACTCGCGGTGCATTTACCCCGGCCTACCCCGCTTTGCACCGCCAGCAGCTCCTCGACGTCGGCCCACACATCGCCCACCTGCACCCCCGCGACGAACGAGTCATCGTGTTCGCACCGCTCGGCCGTCCAGCCCACCTGCGTGACGTCCGCCTTGCAGACGGGGCACGCGGACACCCAGGCCATGTGCACACGGTGCGTGGCGCGGCCAATCGCCCCGGCATTGACCACATTGCCGAACCAGTAGATCCCCACCGTTGCCGTCCCGACGGCCTGCGCCAGGTGGCGCGGACCGCTGTCATTACCCACCATCACGGTGCTGGCCTGCAGCAGGGCCGCGAGCGTGCCAATGCCCAGTTCACCGGCCAGCGAGCGGACGGGTGCCCCGGGTCCGGCGGCTGCGAGTGCCAGGTCCGCGACCTCCTGCGCCAGGTCCCGGTCTGCGTCGTTCCCCACCACCACGACCTGGCAGCCCTGCGCGACGGCGAGTGCCGCCAGCTCTGCGAAGGACGACGCCGGCCACCGCCGCCGCGGATCGGTGGCCCCGGGGTGCAGGGTCAGCAGTTTCCCGTCCGGCTTCAGCAGTGCGGAAACGAAAGCCGCTTCTGCGGGGAGGACCGGCAGCTGCGCGTCCAGGCTGACGGGGGCGGCACCGGCAAGCCCGGCCACCTCCAGCGCGCGGAACACCTCATGCTGGTAGTAGATGTAGGGGATGCTCCGGTCCAACGCCGCGGCGTCGGGGGTGCGGGTCCCCACGGTGTGCCGGGCACCCAAGCCAAGCAGGAAGGGATTCGAATTCCGCCCGCCGCCGTGCACCTGCACGGCCAGGTCAAAGCGCTCCTGCCGCATCCTGGCCAGGAACTCCTCCACCACCCGCGGGTCCTCCGGTCCGGCGGCGATTCCGGGGGCCGCGGGCAACACCTCCACCCGGTGCACCGGTCCTGGCCGGTCAATCAAAAGGGCAGCGTGCAGGGCCGTTCCCAAGAGTGTGATGGAGGCGGCGGGATACGCGGCGGCAAGTGCCTCGATGGCGGGGAGCGCAAACATCAGGTCACCGAGGCCGCCGCCGCGGAGTACGGCGATCTTTTCCACCCCGGCAAAGCGAGGGGCCAGCGGGCCTACGCCGCGGGCCACTCCATCCCGCTGTCCCGGTGCGGGCCACGGCTGTCCTGAGGGGGGTGCCTGGGTCATTGCTGTCCTCCGGTCGCTGCCGCCGGTCCTGTAGCCCGCCACCCTAGGGGGTGCAGCCGCCGGGTCCAAGGGTGGTGATGGTTCCGCACAGCCAGCCGTTCGGTGCCGTGCCGCGAAAGTCAGTCCTCCGGCAGCTTGGCCGCCAGGATGCCGCGGATGTAGTCGCGGTTCATGGCCGAAACGGTGAGGCCGTCACCGCCGTAGTGCTCCACGCACATGGGACCGTCGAAGCCGGCGTCGAGAGCCATGCCGATCGCCTCCCGGTAATTGATGAACCCGAGGGCCAGGGGCGCCGGCGCGGAGGCGTAGGAACCTGTGGCGGGGTCGTAGTCCCGGAAGTAGTTCTTCAGCTGCCAGTAGTTGGCGTGGGGCAGCATCTTGGCCAGCATTCCGCGCCAGTCCTCGACCCCGCGGTGCAGGCGGACGATGTTGCCGATATCCGGACACAGCCCCACGTTGGGCAGGTCCACGGCGGTGACCAGCTGCACGGAACTGTCGGCCGTGCCGAGGAAGGTCCCCTCATACATTTCCAGGGAAAGACTCACTCCCCGCTCGGCGGCGTACTCGCCGAGCTCGCGGAACCGCGACGCCGCCCGCTCCCGGTTTTCCGGGGTGTCCTCGTCCTCGGCCCCCGGGGCCAGCCAGAACCAGGTCGCATCCTTCTGCGCCTGGGTCAGCGGATCATGCAGGCCCAGGCACACCATGGACACCTCGAGGTCCGCCGCAGCATCGATGGTCCGCTTCGTGTAGGCGAGGTTGCGCTGCGCCTGCTCCTCGTTGGGGGTGATGACGCTCTTGCGCGTCACGGCGATGTCACTGAACGCCAGGCCGTAGGAACGGGCCGTCTCCAGCAGCTGTTTCCTGCCCACGGAATCCAGATCGCCCGGACGCACCCAGGAATCGGTGAGATCAACGTAGTCGAATCCCGCGTCACGGACCTCACGGAGGGTTTGTTTCCAACCCGCAGGACCGGCCGTGGTTCGGTCCTGCCCGTCCGCGGTGACGCCGGCAAAGTTCAGGAGGGCCGCACCTATCGGCCAGTTTCCGGCGCTGTAATCCATGTTGCTCTCCTTGGAAGTCGGCAAAATCGGGAACTGGCGGGGAGGGTGCTGGCCAACACCCTATAGGATATTGGCAGGCTGTCCACCCAGAAGCGGCGGGCGTGGATAAGGGAGCGGCATGGAGAAGAACGTTGCTGGCGGGGCATGGATCCAGCGCAGCATCCTGACCGACCAGGTGCACAAGGAAATCCTCGCGCGCCTCATGGACGGGAAGCTGGAATCCGGCGCTTCCATCAGCATCGACGGAACGGCGCGTGAGCTTGGGGTGTCGCCGACGCCGGTGCGGGAGGCCTTGGCCCGGCTCGAGTCCACGGGCCTGGTGACCCGTGCCGCACTGAGGGGCTACCGGGCTGCGCCGCGGCTCAACCGGGAGGAACTCCTCGACTTGATGGACGCCCGGCTGCTGCTGGAGCCGCACAACGCGGAAGTTGCCTGCATCCGCGCGGATGAGGCATTCCTCGCTGCTTTGGAGCACACCATCGAGGACCTGCGGCAGGCACCGAACGGGCCGCACTTCGCCGACTACCGTTCCTATTGGGAGGCCGACGAGCGTTTCCACCGCATGATCGCCGAGCAGACGGATAACAAATTCCTAGTCGGTGCCTACACCTCGCTTGGCGGACACGTGCACCGGTTCCGGTTATTCAGCGGAACCGGCGTCGATGATGCCGGCAGTGCAATCGAAGAGCACACCCGGGTTCTGGATGCCATGCGCCGCAGGGACGCTGGGGCGGCCCGGACCGCGATGGCCGGCCATCTCCGCGGCGTCCGCGAACGTGCCGCCCGGGAAAACGGTACCCCCGGCGAAAGCGGCGGAAGCAAGCCTGCTTAACCTGCGGAGCCCACCTATACTCTCCCGCACCATGGTTGACACCACCGGGACGCGTGTGGATCCTATAGGAAACACGACGGGCATCCCGGTGTAGCTTCTACCGTTTTCCTGTCCCACAACCGCACCTCCGGTGGCGCCGTGTCCCTAGACGCATGCACATCAGAGGAGATGGCGATCGTGGCTCAGCGCTCAGTAGCAGTTGTGGGTTCGGGATACATGGGTGGGGGCATCGCGCAGATGCTGGCCCTCGGGGGTGCGCGCGTCGCCCTGGCGGACGTTTCGCAGGAGGTCGCGGAAAAGAACCTCGGGCGCCTGCTCACTGAAGCTGAACAGTTCGTTGCGGACGGATTGTTCCCGGCGGACGCGGTGCAGCGCCTGCAGGAGAACCTGTGGGCCGCTCCGGGCATTGAAGAAGCCGTCGCGGATGCCTCCTACATTGCGGAGGCAGTCCCGGAGATCATCGAGATCAAGCACAGCACCCTGCGCCGGATCAGCGCGGCGGCGCGGCCGGACGCCGTCATCGGGTCCAATACCTCGACCATCCTCATCGCCAGGCTCGCCGAGGCGGTCGACCACCCCGGCCGTTTTCTCGGCGTCCACTTCTCGAATCCGGCACCGTTTATCCCCGGCGTCGAGGTTATCCCCCATGCCGGCACAAGCCCTGAGACGGTGGAGACGGCGCAGGAAATCGTCACGCTCACCGGCAAACGGTCCGCCGTCGTCAAGGACGTCACCGGATTCGTGCTCAACCGCCTGCAGTACGCACTGTTCCACGAGGCCGCACAGCTGGTCGAGGAAGGCATCGCCACGGCGGAGGACGTCGATACCCTCGTGCGCACCACCTTCGGCTTCCGCCTGCCGTTCTTTGGCCCGTTCGCCATCGCGGACATGGCCGGACTGGATGTCTACTCGTTCTGCTACGCCTCACTGCAGACCGAGTTTCCCGAACGGTTCGCCACCCCTAAGGCCCTGCAGGATCTCGTTGATGCAGGGAAGCTCGGAACCAAGTCAGGCGGTGGCTTCCTGCAGATCCCGGCTGAGCAGACGGACAACCTTGTTGCCTACCGCAACAAGGCCTATGTGGCCATGGCCGGGCTGCTTAACGTGCTCGGCCCGAGCCCTGTCGATGCGGTAGTCAAGGACGGCACTGCCCCGAACACCCGCTGAACCCGCAGTACAACTCCATGCTCCGCCGAAAGGGCGGCACCGTGAGGCGCTGCGTCGGCCGGCGGTCCCGGACAGAGGTGGAACATGACTTATCTTGTGAACGATCCCGCGGACTTCGCAGCCGATGCCCTGCGCGGCTACGTTGCCGCCCATCCCCGGCATGTGGCCATGGCACACGGGGGCGTGGTGCGCTCGACCGAAACCCCGAAGGGCCAGCCTGCCCTGGTCATCGGCGGAGGGTCCGGCCACTACCCTGCCTTCGCCGGATGGATCGGGCCCGGCATGGGCCACGGCGCGCCCTGCGGCAACATCTTCTCCTCCCCCTCGGCCTCCCAGGTGTATTCCGTGGCACGGTCGGCTGAAAACGGAGGCGGCGTCATCCTCGGCTTCGGCAATTACGCCGGCGACGTCCTGCACTTCGGGCAGGCCGCCGAGAAGCTGCGGGCCGAAGGCGTGGACGTGCGGATCATCCGCGTGTCCGACGACGTCGCCTCGGCAGCCGCCGGGGACCATCGTGACCGCCGGGGCATCGCCGGAGATCTGGTGGTGTTCAAGATCGCCGGCGCCGCCATAGAGGCCGGAGCCGACCTCGACGAAGCCGAGCGGCTGGCCTGGAAGACCAACGACGCCACCCGCTCCTTTGGGGTGGCGTTCAAGGGGTGCACCCTGCCCGGCGCCGCAGGGGCGCTGTTCCACGTGCCGGTGGGCGAAATGGGGATCGGACTGGGTATCCACGGGGAACCGGGCATCCGGGAGGTACCGATGGGCACCGCCGTGGAGATCGCGGACCTCCTGCTCGACGGCGTCCTGGCCGAGGAACCTGAACACACCGGGGACGGCTACCGGGGACGGGTGGCCGTCCTGCTGAACGGCCTGGGCACGGTCAAGTACGAGGAGCTTTTTGTTGTCTATGGGCGGGTGGCCGAGCGCCTGGCCGCACGGGGCCTCACCGTGGTGGCCCCCGAAGTCGGCGAGCATGTCACCAGCCTGGATATGGCGGGACTGTCCCTGACCCTCCTCTTCCTCGACGACGAACTCGAGAAGTACTGGCTGGCGCCGGCCGATACCCCGGCCTTCCGCAGGGAAGCACCCGACCTAGCCGCACGACCCGAACGTACCGGTGTGCACGTTCCCGGCGAGGAACCCATCCCGGAGTCCACCGCCGAATCCCGGGAGCTGGCGGAACGGATTGCGGAGGCCCTGGAGCTGATCCAATCCGCCGCCGCCGAGAACGAGGAATACTTCGGGCGGCTGGATGCCGTCGCCGGCGACGGCGACCACGGCCAGGGCATGGCTTACGGCTCACGGGGCGCAGCCACATCCGGACGTGCCGCTGCGGAACGGGGCGCCGGCGCCCGGACCGTGCTGATCCATGCCGGGGAAGCCTGGGCCGAGGAGGCCGGTGGTACCTCCGGTGCGCTCTGGGGTGCTGCCCTGACTGCCGCCGGCGGGGTCTTCGACGACACCCGCGGCACCGAACCGGCGGAGGTGGTGCGGGCCATCGTCGAGGGAATCGAAGCAATAGTCCGCATCGGCGGCGCGGTACCGGGCGACAAAACGATGGTGGACTCCGCCCTTCCCTTCCGGGACGTGCTGGTTGCGGAGTTCGGCAGGTCTTCAGATCTGGCCGGAGCCACGAAGAAGGCCGCCGCCGCCGCACGGGAGGCCGCCGAGTCCACCGCGCAGATGACTGCCCGCCTCGGGCGGGCCCGCGTCCTGGGCGAAAAAAGCCTCGGCACTCCGGATCCGGGAGCCGTGTCCTTCTCCCTGCTCATGGACGCGTTGGGTGACTTTTTCCGTTCCGGCACGGTTGCTTCCAAGGCACTGCCGTGACCCTCTGGATGGGCACCAGCTGGAAAATGAACAAGTCCCTGGCGGAGGCCCGCGACTACACGAGGGGCCTGCTCACCGGCCTGTCCGGGCTCAGCCTCGACGGCATCCAGCCGTTCATCATCCCCCCGGTCCAGGCGCTGGCGGCGGTGGCGGAAATCCTCGGTGACGACGGCCGGGTCCTGCTCGGGGCGCAGAACGCCCACTGGGAGGACGGCGGGGCGTGGACCGGTGAAGTGTCGGTGCCCCAGCTCGCCGACGCCGGGGCGCGGCTGGTCGAAATCGGCCACTCCGAGCGGCGGGAGCACTTCGGCGAGACCGCGGATACCGTGCGCCTGAAGGTGGGCGCAGTCCTGGACCATGGGCTGATCCCGCTGCTGTGCATCGGGGAACCTGCATCCGTCAAAGCTGCCGGAGGTTCCGCTGCCTTCATCCTGGACCAGGCCCGCAGCGCATTGGACGGCCTGGATGATCACCGGCTCGCCCGGGTCCTGATCGTTTATGAGCCCATCTGGGCCATTGGAGCCAAGGGGCGCCCACCCCAGGCTGCGGAACTGCGGGAAGCGTTTGCCGCCCTTTCACAAAGGTACGGCGGCCGGGTCTCCGGCCTGCTCTACGGAGGCTCGGTGAACCTGGACAACGCCGGGCAGTTGCTGGAGGCCGAGCATGTCGATGGCTTGTTCGTCGGCCGTGCGGCGTGGCAGGTGGAGGGGTATCTGGGCCTGCTGGGCATCGCGGAGCGGTATGGAACCGGGCCGGGCACCACCGGCCCGGAGAGAAAGAGCTACGGGAAGCAGAGGGAAACCGTGATGGATGGAAACAGGAAACTGCGGATTGTCATAGGCGGCGACGACGCCGGATTCGACTACAAGGAGGTGCTGCGCAGGGACCTCGAGGCAGACGAACGGGTGGAGAGCGTCGTGGATGTCGGGGTCTCCCACAGCGAGAACGTGGATTATCCCCATGTCGCCGTGGATGCGGCGCGGAAGGTGGCCAGCGGCGAGGCGGACCGTGCGCTGCTGATCTGCGGCACGGGCCTGGGTGTCGCCATCTCGGCCAACAAGGTTCCCGGCGTCCGGGCCGTGACGGCCCATGACTCGTATTCGGTGGAGCGCTCTGTGTTGAGCAACAACGCGCAGGTGCTGTGCATGGGCCAGCGGGTGGTTGGCATCGAGCTCGCCCGGCGCCTGGCCAAGGAATGGCTCGGCTATGCGTTCGATCCTTCCAGCTCTTCCGCAGCGAAGGTGGACGCCATCACCGGCTACGAGGGCCGCTGACCGCCGGGCCGGCGGGCGGACCCGGCCTGCGTCAAGACGTACTCTGCGTCAGGGACGTAGCCGGTGCCGTCGACGAACGGACGATCAGCTGCGTGGCCAGCTCCACCCGGGTGGAGTCGGGCTTCTCCCCTCCCATCTGGCGCAGCAGCGCCCGGACGGCAGTCCGCCCCATCTCCTTGAGGGGCTGGGCCACGGTGGTCAGGCTCGGAACCGCCTGCTCGCCGATATAGGTTCCGTCGAATCCGACCACGCTCAAATCCCGGGGAACGGAAATTCCCTGCGAGCGCGCGTGCGCGAGGACACCAAGGGCAATACTGTCGGAAGCGGCAAACACGGCCTGGGGCGGGGTTTCGAGTGCAAGCAGCCGGGCCAGCGCTTGGCTGCCGGTGCCGGCGTCGAAGTCTCCGGCCAGGACATAGTCCTCATAGATGGGAAGACCCCGTTCGAGGAGAGCCGCCATGTAGCCGTGCTCGCGGTCCTGGCTGCACTCCGCACTGGCAGGGCCCCCAATGAAGCCGATCCGTGTGTGGCCCAGGTCCAGCAGGTGCTCCGTGGCAGCCTTACCTCCCGACCAGTTCGTGGCACCGACGCTGGATACCTCCGGTCCCAGGGGATTAATCGGGTCAATCACCACAACGGCAATTCCCTGGTCCTGGACCGCCCTGATTTCCCGGGACGACCACCGGGAGGTCACGAGCAGGAGTCCGTGCCGGCCCATCCCCCGCATCCGCTCGGCCCGCCCCTCGGGTGGATAGCCCGTCGGCCAGGTCTTGGAGAGCACCACCTCGGTCCCCTCACCCTCCGCGCTTTCGAGGATGCCATCCATCACCTCTGCGTAGTAAGCGCTGGTCACACTGTCCACCACCACATCAATCGTCCGGGGAACAAAGGGCGTCAGCGGGCGGCGTTGGCCGGGAGGCTGGTAGCCGGCGTTCTCCAGGGCAGCCAGGATCCGCCTGCGGGTGGCAGGTGCCACATCACCGCGGTTGTTGACCACCTTCGACACGGTGGGCACCGAGACCCCCGCGAGCTCCGCCACGGACGCCAGCGTCACTTTCGTCTGTGTATCTGCATTCGACAAAATCCGAAAACCTTTCGCTTCGACCGCCGCCCGGCAGCCCACCCTCTGCGGAATCATCCTGGGCCCGGCGTTCCAGCAGCGGCGCAGGGCCCTGAAGGAACAAAGAAAAGAGAAACCCTTGACGCCGGTATGTGATGTAGCTAACTTTACGCCTGTTAGTTGTTTTTATCGAAAATATTTCGATATCTCTTCCGCAGTGTGGCGGTCAACGGCCGTGTACCCGCGGAGTTGACCGCCCATCTCTGCCGGCAGTGCCGCTGGCCGAGTCGACTTACGGAAGAACTGATAAACATGCAAACACGTACTTCTCTTCTCGCAACGGCCTCCGCACTCACCTTGGCAGTCGGCCTCTCGGCCTGTGGATCGAGCGGACCCAGTGATCCCGCCGCGGACTCCGATGCCCCGACCATGTGGGCACTCACGGGGAGCAGTGAAGACATCTTCCGCTCCTCGATCGAGACCTGGAACGAAGACAACCCGGATAACACCATCAACCAGGAATTCTTCGCAAATGATGCCTACAAAACCAAGGTCCGCACTGCAATAGGCGCGGGCGAAGGACCGACCTTTATCTACGGATGGGGCGGCGGCGTCTTGAAGTCCTATATCGACGCCGGCCAGGTGACCGACCTGGACCAGTTCCTGGCGGACAACCCGGAGGTCAAGGACCGCTACATTCCCTCGGTGCTGGAAAACGGCGTGATCGACGGCAAGACATACGCCCTGCCGAACAACAACATGCAGCCGGTGGTCCTGTACTACAACAAGGAAGTCTTCGAGAAGGTCGGAGTGGAACCCCCCGAGACCTGGGAAGAACTCATGGCACTGGTGCCGACGTTCAACGAAGCGGGGATTGCACCCTTCGCGCTGGCCGGCCAGTCCAAGTGGCCCAACCTCATGTGGCTGTCCTACCTGGTGGACCGCATCGGCGGTCCCGAGGTGTTCCAGGCGATCCTCGACGGCAAGGAGAACGCATGGTCCGATCCCGCCGTCATCGAAGCACTCACGAAAATCCAGGAACTGACCGACGCCGGGGGGTTCATTAACGGCTTCTCCTCCATCGCTGCCGACGCCGGAGCCGACAGCGCCCTGCTCTACACCGACAAGGCGGCAATGATGCTGCACGGCGGCTGGGTCTACCAGAACCTGAAGAACGACGCCCCCGAATTCGTCGAATCGGGCGACGTCGGTTTCGTGCCCTTCCCCGCCGTTGAAGGTGGCGCGGGCGATCCGGCGAACATCGTCGGCAACCCGGCAAATATGTGGTCCATCTCCTCGAAGGCTTCCGACGGGCAGAAAGAGTCGGCACTCGAGTACCTGAAGGGCGGGCTGTTCAGCGAGGAATACACCCAGGCCATGATCGATTCGGGGGCCGTTCCCGCGGTCAACGGCATTGAAGAACAGCTGGAAGCCTCGGAGGACAAGGATTTTGTCCAGTTTGTCTACGGTCTGGCGCAGGACGCCCCGAGTTTCCAGCTCTCCTGGGACCAGGCGCTGAGCCCCGCCCAGGGTGACGCAATGCTCGCAAACCTCGACCAGATCTTCCTGGGCGAGATTACCCCCGAACAGTTTGCCAAGAACATGAACGCAACCCTGGGCAAATGAGTACCCTGCTGAAGCCCAAGCCGGGCATCCCCGTGCGGGGTGCCCGGGCCGAGGGTCCCTCGGCGTGGATGGTCGTTCCGGCCCTGGTCTTCTTCCTGACGTTTGCCGTGATTCCCCTCCTCGGCGTCGTCTTCCTCAGCTTCACCCGGTGGAACGGGTTGGGCGAGATCACCTTTGGCGGCCTGGAGAGCTGGCGGACTGCGCTTACCGATTCCGTGACCCTGAACGCCCTCATCGTCACCCTGAAGATCCTGGTCTATTCCCTGCTCGTGCAGGTTCCAGTCAGTCTCCTGCTGGGGGTCTTCACGGCGGGGAACCACCGTTACAGGGCCCTGCTGGCCATCCTGTACTTTGTCCCCCTCCTGCTCTCGTCGGCGGCAGTGGCCATCGCTTTCCGGGCCCTGCTTGACCCCAATTTCGGTGTCGGGCCGGGACTGGGCATTCCGGTCCTCGCCCAGGACTGGCTGGGCAGCTCCGATCTGGTGCTGTTCGTCGTCGTTTTTGTTATTGCGTGGCAGTTTGTTCCCCTGCACACGCTGATCTACCAGGGAGGGGTACGCCAGATTCCGGCGTCCTTCTACGAAGCCGCCCAGATCGACGGGGCGGGGCGCATGCAGCAGTTCTTCCACATCACGCTGCCCCAGCTGAAGTACACCATCATCACTTCCTCGACCCTCATGGTCCTCGGATCGCTGGCGTACTTCGACCTGATTTTTGTCCTCACGGCCGGCGGCCCGGGATACTCCACGCGGCTCCTGCCCCTGCACATGTACCTCACGGGCTTCCGGGCCAATGACATGGGGGCAGCCAGCGCCCTCGGGGTCATCCTCGTCGTTATCGGATTGGGGCTTGCCCTCATCCTGCAGCGGCTCGGCGGCAGGAACCGCAGCGCCAGCCAACTGGAAGGATCCTGATGGCACTGGTCACCGAGTCAGCGAAGACGCACGAACCCGTTCCGCCGCCCTCCAGGCGACACCGGGGCGGCAAGGTCACCCCCAATTTCCTCGGAGGGCTTGGCGGCTGGGTTTGGCTGGCATTGATCGTCCTCCCCATCTATTACGTGGTCATTACCAGCCTGAAGAACCAGGCAGGGTTTTTCGGGAGTAACCCGTTGGCGCCGCCCACCGACCCAACACTGGCGAACTACCGGACTGTCCTGGAGGCGGACTTCGTCCGGTACTTCACCAACAGTGTGATCGTGACGCTGGGCAGCGTGGTTCCGGCAGTCGCCGTGTCCTTTATGGCCTCCTATGCGGTGGTCCGGGGAAGCGGCCGGATCATTGCCTCAGCCCACAAACTGTTCCTCCTCGGGCTGGCCATTCCGCTGCAGGCGACCATCGTCCCGATCTATTTCATGATCACCAGGGCCCAGCTTTATGACTCCCTGCTGGCCCTGATCCTTCCCTCGATAGCATTCGCCATTCCAATCTCGGTCCTGATCCTGTCGAATTTCCTGCGGGACGTGCCGAGGGAACTGTTCGAATCAATGCGGCTGGACGGCTGTTCCGAATTCACCATGATGTGGCGCCTCGCGCTCCCGTTGGTCCGTCCCGCGGTAGTCACGATCGCCATCTATAACGCCTTGAATGTGTGGAATGGCTTCCTGTTCCCGCTCATCCTCACTCAAAGCCCGGAAATGCGGGTGTTGCCGCTGTCCCTCTGGACTTTCCAGGACGAATTCACCGTCAATGTGCCGGCGGTCCTCGCCGCGGTGGTGCTGTCCACGCTTCCACTGGTGGCCCTGTACGCCTTTGCCCGCCGTCAGCTTGTCAGCGGCTTGACTGCCGGGTTCAACAAGTGAGCGGGGGGAACACCGGGGCGGTGGCTGCAGCGTCAAAGCCCTCCCTTCGGGTAGGCATGGTGGGGTACGCCTTCATGGGTGCCATGCACTCACATGCCTGGCGCACCGCCCCGCGCTTCTTCGATCTGCCGATGCGCCCGGAACTCGCTGTACTCGCGGGCCGGAACAAATCCGCCGTCGAGGCCGCCGCAGAGAAAATGGGGTGGCGGGACACCGAAACGGACTGGCGGGCACTGGTGGAGCGCGACGACGTCGACCTCATCGACATCTGCACTCCCGGTGACGCCCATGCCGAAATAGCCATCGCCGCCCTGGCGGCAGGCAAACACGTACTCTGCGAAAAACCACTGGCCAACACGGTGGAGGAAGCCCACCGGATGGCAGCCGCCGCGGAGGCCGCCGAAGCTTCCGGGGTATTCGCCATGTGCGGGTTTTCGTACCGCCGCACCCCCGCCCTCACGCTTGCCCGGAGTCTGGTGGAGCAGGGCAGGATCGGCACCATACGGCACATCCGTGCCCAGTACCTGCAGGATTGGCTGTCGAATGAGAATGCCCCGCTGACCTGGCGGTTGGACAAAAGCAGGTCCGGATCCGGTTCCCTGGGCGATATCGGCGCCCACAGCATCGACGCGGCCCAGTATGTCTCCGGACAGCGGATCGTCAGCGTTTCGGGGCACCTGCAGACCTTTGTCCACGAACGGCCCATCGGAGGCACCCTCGTGGGCCTTGGCGGCGCGGGGGCCAGCGACGCCGGGAAAGGGCCGGTGACCGTCGACGACGCCGCTGTTTTCACCACCAGGTTCGAGGGGGGTGCGCTCGGTGTTTTCGAGGCAACCCGTTTCGCGCTGGGCAGGAAAAACTCAATGCGCCTGGAGCTCAACGGAAGCCTGGGATCCCTGGCCTTCGACTTCGAGAACATGAACTCCCTGGAGTTCTACGACGGCACGGAACCGCCGGAAACGGCCGGGTTCAGGACGATCAACGTGACCGAACCGGAGCACCCCTATACCGGAAACTGGTGGCCCTCCGGCCATGGCCTGGGCTACGAGCACGGGTTCACCCATCAGGTCGTGGACCTCGTAAACGCCGTCTCCGCCAGCCGCACGCCGTCGCCGTCCTTTGCGGAAGCACTGCAGGTCCAGACAATCCTGCACGCCGTGGAACAGAGCGCCGGGGCCGAATCGCTGTGGCAGCACCTTTGAGCGGCCAATCCAATCCACATGAAAGAGACTCCATGAAAAACAGACAGGCCCTCATCGTCCGCGGCGGCTGGGACGGCCACCAACCCGTGGAAGCGACGGAAAGGTTTCTACCGTTCCTCGAGGACCAGGGGTTCGATATCCGGATTGAGGAATCGCCCAAGGTCTATGCGGACGCCGGCTACATGGGCCGGGTAGACCTCATCGTGCAGTGCAACACGATGAACACCATCGAAAAAGACGAGTTCCACGGGCTCCGGACGGCCATAGAAGCCGGCACCGGGATGGCCGGCTGGCACGGCGGCATCGCTGATTCCTACCGCAACGAAGCCGACTACCTCCACCTGATCGGCGGACAGTTCGCGTGCCACCCCGGCAAGCATCCGGACGAGCGGACGGGGGAACAGTCCGACAACTACGTGCCGTACCGGGTGAATATGCTGCCGGCCGCCGCAAACCACCCCATCACGGCCGGAATAGGGGACTTCGACCTCGTCACTGAGCAGTACTGGGTGCTCACGGACGACTACATCGACGTCCTGGCAACCACGACGCAGGCGGTCCGCGAATGGGACCCGTGGAACCGGCCCGTAACCTCCCCCGCCATCTGGACCAGGCAATGGGGCAAAGGCCGGATCTTCGTGTCCACGCCGGGACACCGCGTGGAGATTCTCGACGACGCCAACGTGCGTCAGATCATCGAAAGGGGTTTGCTGTGGGCGAGCCGTTGAATGTCGGAATGATTGGGTGCGGAGCGATTGCGTCGCAGTACCTCGCAACGATTCCCTCCCTGCCGTCCATCCGCCTCCAGGCGGTCGCCGACCTGGACCACCGCCGCGCAGTCGCCGTCGCAGAGTCCTCCGAAAACATCCGCGCGATGACCGTCGATGAACTGCTGGCCAATCCGGACATAGACACGGTCCTTAATCTCACGATCCCTGCCGCGCATGCCGAGGTCGCGGCGCAGGCGATTGCTGCGGGAAAGCATGTCTACGGCGAAAAACCCCTGGCCGCGGATACGGCCTCGGCCCGGCACGTCCTCGACCTGGCGCAGCACGCCGGCGTCCGGGTGGGATGTGCTCCCGACACGGTGCTCGGCACGGGGATCCAAACCGCCCGCAAAGCCGTCGACGACGGCCTGATCGGCCGCCCTATCTCTGCCGTCGCAACAATGGTCACCCCCGGCCACGAACGGTGGCATCCCAACCCGGACTTCTATTACGTTCCGGGTGGGGGCCCGCTCCTGGACATGGGCCCGTACTACGTCACGGCCCTGGTCACCCTGCTCGGCCCTGTCAGTTCGGTGATCGGAGCAGCCAGCCACACCCGGGCCCACCGAATCATCGGGTCGGGTCCGCGCATCGGCGAATCAGTACCTGTCTCCGTGGATACCCATGTCACCGGGGTGCTGGTCCATGACTCCGGCGCGTTGTCCACGCTGATCATGAGCTTCGATGCGGTGAATACCCGTGCTTCCAACATCGAGGTACATGGCGAGGCGGCCAGTCTGACCGTCCCTGATCCCAACTACTTCGACGGCGATGTGTCCATCTGCACGATTGCGGGCCGGGACAACGGGTGGGACAGCCTCCCCGCGAGCGCAGGCTACCTTGGCGCGGGCCGCGGTTATGGCCTGGCCGACATGGCCCTCACTCCGGCCGGTGAACAGCACCGTGCCAACGGCCAGCTCGCCTATCACGTCCTCGACATCATGGAATCGCTGCTCCGGTCAGCGGCAGAGGGAGTTTCTGTTCCAGTGCACAGCACCGCGGAAAGGCCGAAAGCGGTTCCGCTCACGTCGCTGTCCTCACTCGCCGTTCCGTAAACGCTTCCAAGTCGCGGTGTGCTCCTCCGGGTGTCTGAAAGGCAGGGGATCCGGGTACAGGATCGGTACGACGCGACAAGGAGCGCACATGTCCACCACCATCCGCCCAAAGGCCTCCCCCACTGCGCCGGGCACAGCGGTTTCGCCGGACCTGATCACCATCCTCGACCCGCGGGACGGCACCGTCGTCGGCAGCCTGGAACCGACCAGCCGCGCCGGAATCCGGGCCGCCGTAGCGGCAGCCCGGGACGCGCTGCCGGGCTGGGCCGGCACCGCTCCCGCGGAGCGGGGCCGGCTGCTGCGTGCCGCCGCTGCCGCCCTGGAACTGCGTGCCGCCGAACTTGCCGGGGTGAACACCCGCGAGACGGGACGGCCGGAAGCCGAAGCCCTCGCCGGCGTGCACGCCGGTGTGGCGGCCCTGGAGCAGTATGCCGAACTCGGGCCGGTGCACCGGGGACACAGCCTCCGCGGCGGCGTCCTGGCCGCCGATTACACAGTGGCCGGGCCGCGCGGTGTCGCCGTGGTGCTTACCCCGTGGAATGATCCGGTGGCAGTGGCCGCCGGGCTGATCGGTGCGGCGCTGGCCGCGGGCAACACTGTGGTCGCCAAGCCCAGCGAGCGGTCGCCCCACACCGGGAAACTGCTCGGTGAGATCCTGGCCCCGGTCTTCCCGGCCGGGGTACTTGCCACCGTCACCGGCGGGGCAGACGTAGGTGCCCATCTGAGCATGGATACCGGAGTGGATGTCCTGGCACACGTCGGTTCCAGCGAGACAGGGGAACGGATTGCCCGGGCGGCGGCCCTGACGGGAGCCCACGTCATCCTGGAAAACGGCGGCAACGACCCGCTGCTGGTGGACGGGGACGTGGATCCGCAGTGGGCAGCCGGACAGGCCGCCGTCGGGGCCTTCAGCAACAGCGGCCAGATCTGTACGTCGGTGGAGCGTATCTACGTCCACCGCAGCATCGCGGACGCGTTCTGCGCCGGACTCACCGCCGAGGCGATGCAACGCAACGTGGACCGGGCCGTGGCTCCGCTGGTGGATACCCGGCTCCGCGATGTTGTGCACCGGCAGGTAGCCCAGGCGCTGGCACGCGGCGCCACGGTTGCCGAAGGCGGAGTAGTGCCGGAAGGACCCGGCGCCCACTACCCGGCAACCGTCCTGCTGAACTGTTCGGCCGGGATGGACGTCTTCGATGCTGAAACGTTCGGCCCGGTGGCTGCCGTGCAGGTGGTGGACAGTTTCGAGGAGGGACTTGGCCTCGCCGCGCAGGGCGACTACGGGCTGGCCGCCACGGTTCTGACGGGCAGCATCGCCCACGCGCAGCGTGCGGTCGCGGGTCTGGAGGTTGGCACCGTTAAGATCAACGCCGTCTTCGGCGGAGCTCCCGGCGGGTCGGCGCAGCCACGGCGCCGGAGCGGCCGCGGCTTCGGCTACGGCCCGGAACTCCTGGACGAGTTTTCCCTGGTGAAGGTGGTCCATATGGCCTCCCCCGGCCCCGCTTCGCCGGCAAGCCCGGCATGACGGACTTCCCGCAGCCCGGAGAAGTGCGCGGCCTGACGCCGGGGCTGCCGGGCCGGATCGCGGCAGCCTCGCTGCGCGTGGCAGTCATCGGCGATGTCATGCTGGACGGCTGGTGGTCCGGGGTCACCGAGCGGTTCTGCCGCGAAGCTCCGGCACCCGTGGTTGATATCCAGCGTCGGAACTACGCAGCGGGCGGTGCGGGAAACACCGCCATGAACCTGCAGTGCCTCGGCGCGCGGGTGCGGCTCGGCGGGTTGACCGGCAGCGACGCGGCCGGCGCGCAGCTGCGTACGATCCTTTCCGGAGCGGGGGTGGATCTGGCCGGGCTGGTGCAGCATTCCGGTGCCGAAACTGCCACCAAGTACCGAATAGTCGCCGGTGAGCAGGTGCTGTTCCGGCTCGACGACGGCGGCCGGTTTCCGGCGGCGGCCGAAGAACTGCTCGCCGCTTCGGTCCCCGCGCTGGTGGAGGGCGCCGACGCGCTGGTGGTCTGCGACTACGGCACCGGCCTGTTGCACGGGCGTGTCCGTGACGCCCTGATAGCGCTGCGGGGCGGCCGCCTGACCGTGGTGGATGCGCACGACGCCGCTGCCTGGTCCGGTCTGGCCCCGGACCTGGTCACACCAAATGCCGCCGAAGCCGCCCTGCTGCTGGGCAGGGACCTGGGGCCGGACCGTGCGGCAGGAGTGCGTGCCGCGGCTCCGGCCCTGCTGGCCGCTGCCGGTACCGCCGCAGCCGCAGTCACCCTGGACCGGGACGGAGCGGCCCTGATCAGCGCCGGCGGCGGATTCCACCGCACCTGGGCCCGTCCCGCCGCGGAAAAGCAGGCATCGGGCGCCGGCGATACCTTTGTAGCCTGCCTGACCCTGGCCCGGGCCGCAGGCCTGCCGCTGTCCACCGCCGCCGATCTCGCGCAGAACGCCGCCGACATAGTGGTCCAGCGGCCCGGAACCTCCGTGTGCAGCACCGCCGACCTGGAAAAACACCTGGACAGCTTTGCCGACACGGCGCTTAGCCAGAGCGAGCTCCTGGCCCGGACGGCCGCCGAACGGTCTGCCGGGCGCCGGATTGTCCTGACCAACGGCTGCTTCGACGTGCTGCACCGCGGGCATACCCGGTACCTGAACCAGGCCAAGCAGCTCGGGGACATCCTGGTGGTGGCCCTGAACAGCGACGCCTCCGCCCGGCGGTTGAAAGGACCCGGCCGTCCGATTAACCCGGTGCACGACCGGGCCGGAATCATTGCCGCGCTCAGCTGCGTGAATTACGTGACCATTTTCGACACCGACACTCCGATTCCGCTGATCCGCGAACTGCGGCCGGACATTTACGCCAAGGGCGGGGACTACTCCGCCCAGATGCTCGCCGAAACCCCCGTGGTGGAGGAATGCGGCGGACGCGTGCGGATCCTGGACTACGTCTCCGACCACTCCACCACTGCCCTGGTCTCCCGGATCCGGGCGGGCGGCACCGCTCCTCCTCCCCGCAACCCCGCCGGCGGCACTGACGGGGGCCCTGCCGGGGCGGCTCCCCCGTGACCCGGCGCTGGTCCGGCGACTGGGCACTTCCGCCGGGTTCCGGCAACCCGGCGGACCTGGACGTGTTGATTCCCACCCGTAACCGGCCGGCCGAACTTGCGGTCACCCTCGCCGGGCTGGCCGCCCAGGACGGCCTCCGCTTCGACGTCGTCATCAGCGACCAAAGTACCGATGTCCCGTCCTGGAACCACCCCGCCGCGGAGGCCATGGTCCGTGTCCTCCAGGCACAGGGACGCTCCGTCCGGCTGCTGCGGCACCTGCCCGCCCGCGGGCTGGCCGAACAGCGGCATTTCCTGCTGGGGGAAGCCAGCGCACCACTGGTCCTCTTCCTGGATGACGATGTCTGGCTGGAACCGGACATGCTGGTCCGGTTGACGGCCGCGCTGGCGGCCTCCGGCGCCGGCTTCGTGGGGGCGGCCGTGCAGGGGTTGTCGTATTTGTCCGACCGGCGGCCCGAGGAACAGCAGCCGTTCCAGATATGGGAAGACAACCAGGTGCAGCCCGAACGGATCCGCCGCGGCGAGCCAGGGTTCTCCCGCTGGACACTGCACAACGCCGCCAATCTGGCGCACATTGCTTCCGGACTGGGTATCCCGTCCGGCGAATGGCAGCTGTACCGGATCGCCTGGGTGGGGGCCTGCGTCCTCTATGACCGGGAAGCGCTGCTCGCCTGCGGCGGGTTCGGGTTCTGGGACCAGCTGCCCTCCGGGCATGCCGGGGAGGACGTGGCGGCGCAGTGGCGGGTGATGGAGAGGTTCGGCGGCGCGGGGATGGTTCCCTCCGGGGCGGTGCACCTGGAGTCGCCGACCACGGTCACCGACCGGTCCGCCGACGCCGCCGAGCTCCTGCTGGGGCCCGGCACCGACGATCTCCACCGACCTGCAAAGTAGGCCCGCTCGCGCGCCGACGGACATCGGCAGGGAGATTTTCGGCTAGCTGAACCGCTCAGGCAGTGGGATCGGTGGGACGGGGAGCTCCCGGCTCATCGTCGACCGGGGCCGGCGTCGCCGGCCTGCCCACGCTTCCGGCACCGCCGGGAATCTTTGCGGAGCTGCGGTTGATGCCCGAACCCTGGCTGAGGTGCTCGGGGTTCGGCTTCTCCGTCATAAGCAGCAGAGAAGACACCAGCAGTGAGGCGATAAACGCGATGCCGACGGCGATGAGGCCGAGGTCGAACCGCAGTTCCTTTTCCGCTCCCCCGGTGGCGAAGATCATGGTGGCAACACCGGCAATCACGGCCAGCACGGCAGAGAAGATCAGCGGTGCCTTTACGGAGTTCCGCTTCTGCGGCCCGCCGGTTGAGCTGTTCGCCACTATCATTGCCTCCTGCTGTGTTGGGGTGGCGCGGATCGGTGCGTAAATGCACCACGCGCGTTACCTAGTTTACGGCCTACGCCTGCTCCACTGCGGCGGTGCGGGAATCGTGCCGGGCACCCAGTGCGGAAATGGCCACGATCACGGCGGTGACAATCGCCGCGCCACCGGTCACTCCGAGCAGGGCGCGGACACCAAGGTCGTAGAACGCCGGCACCAGGACACCTGCCACGAGCGCAGCCGCACCGGTGATCAGCCAGTCGCGGGCCGGGAGGAAGTCCCGCCGGTTCCGCACCCACAGGACTATTTCCAGGGCTCCACCGAGGATGAGGGCGGCAGCTGCCGCCACCCGGAACGCCTCGGCGGAGGCAAGTACCAGCGTGGCCGCACCGGCCAGGACATAAACCACTGCCTCAACCAGCAGGAAAGCCCGTACCTTGCCGTGTCCACGGGCTGCGGCCAGCATCGGCCAGAGTGCGGCGCCGGTGAGCAGCAGGAAGGCTCCCCCCGCGTATGCCAGGACCGGCTCGGTGGGATCCTGCCAGAAGACGGTCAGCACGCCGTAAACGGCGGCCACCACCGCACGGACCAGCATGGGTCCCCAAGCTGCCCCGGGATTGGATGCGCCCACTGCAGAGCCTCCGCTTTCACTTCGCCGTTGTGATGGCCGGTTGGCCACCGTCAAGCTTAGTCGCTCGCGCCTGCGGCCGCGGCACCGGTGACCATCCAGGCATCCCGCCGGGAACGCCACGACAGCGTCACGGCGCGGGCGCTCATGTAGCCAAGCGCGAAGGCCGCCCACAGCCAGGCAATCCCGCCGGTGCCGGACAGGCCTGCCGAGTGCACCCAGATCAGCAGCGGGAGATAGGCAGCCAGGTTCAGCAGCCCGGTGAGGGCCAGGTATTTGGCGTCACCCGCGCCGATCAGCACGCCGTCCAGCACGAACACCAGCCCGCAGATCGGCTGGGAAAGCGCGAGGACCCAAAGCCCGGCGGTCATCGCCTGCTGCACCCCGGCGTCGTTAGTAAAGAGCACTCCTGCCACCGGTGCCACCAAGGCCAGCAGCGCCCCCGTGATGACGCCGAACCCCACCCCCCACACGATCATCCGGCGCGTCAGGGCGCGGGCCAGCACCGTATCCCCGGCGCCCAGCTCCTTGCCGATCATGGCCTGGGCCGCGATCGCCAGGGCATCCAGCGCGAAGGCAAGGAAGGTAAACACGGTCATCACCAGCTGGTGGGCGGCGAGGGATTCCGGCCCCTGCGCAGTGGCGACCAGGACGGTGGCGAGCACCGCGGCGCGCAGGCTCAGCGTGCGCAGCATCAGCCACGACCCCACGTGGGCGGTGACCCGGATCCCGGACGCGGCGGGCCGCAGGGAAACCCCCTGCGAGCGGGCCATCCGCGCCACCGCGGCCAGGTAGAACACCGCCATGCCGCACTGGGCAATGCTGGTGCCCAGCGCGGATCCCGCCACGGAAAGGGAGAACCCGTAAACCAGCAGGTAGTTCAGCCCAATGTTGACGGCGAAGCCCACCGTGGCCACCACCAGCGGGGTGCGGGTGTCCTGCAGCCCGCGCAGCACTCCCGTGGCGGCCAGGACCACCAGCATGGCGGTCAGGCCCGGCATCGAGAAGCGCAGGTAGTCCACGGCGTAGCGGTGCACATCGCCGGTGGCCCCCATGGCGCTGCACAGCTGCGGAGCGAGCAGGAACCCGGCCGTGGAAAGCACCACGCCCAGCACGACCGCCAGGGCAATGCCGTCCCGTCCGGCGGCGAGCGCCTCGGCCTGCCGGTTGCCGCCGAGGTAGCGCGCCACCGTGCCGGTGGTGGAATAGGCCAGGAAAACCATCAGCCCGACGGCGGTCTGCAGCACCGTGGAGGCCAGGCCGACGCCGGCCAGCTGGGCCACCCCGAGGTGGCCGACAATGGCGGAGTCGGCCAGCAGGAACAAAGGTTCGGCAATCAGTGCACCCAGCGCCGGCAGGGCCAGGGCCAGGATCCGGCGGCTGAGCGTCCGGGAGGAAAGGTGTGCTTCGCTCTTCACGCCTTCCAGCCTACGTTTCGGGCACCTCCGGAATCGAAAGTGCAGTACTTACTGGTTTTCCGCTGGAAACCGGTAAGTACTGCACTTTCGATGGCCGAAACGGTAACTACTGCACTTTCGACGACGACGGCGTCCGCTCCCCGCCGTCGTCGCCGGTGCGCAGGACGAGGACGGCCACCGCTGCCGCTGCCAGCAGCAGAACCCCCACAAAGAGCACCAGTGACGGCCAGCCATCCTGCTGGAAGTAGTAGCCGCCAACCCAGCCCAGCAGGCTGGAGCCCGTGTAGTAGAAGAGGTTGTAAAGCGAAGAGGCCTGCGCCCGGCCTTCAAGGGCCAGCTGCGGGGTCCAGCCCGAAGCAATGGAATGCGCGGCGAAGAAACCGGCGGTGAACACCAGCAGACCGGACACAATGGCCGGAAGATTGTCGGCCAGCGTCAGGGCCAGGCCTGCCGCCATCGCACCAATGGACAGCAGCAGCACGGGTTTCCGCCCGCCGCGGAGCTTGGCGGCCAGGGTTCCGGCGGCCCGGGAGGACCAGGTGCCGGCGAGGTAGGCAAGGAACAGGGAGCTCGCCAGGCTCGAGGGCAGTCCGAAGGGCGGCTCCCCCAACCGGAAGCCAAGGTAGTTGTAGACCGCGACGAAGCCACCCATCAGCAGGAAACCCTGCAGGTACAGGGCCAGCAGCCGGGGACTGCGGAGATTGGCCGCCAGCCGGGCAGCCAGGCCGTGGCCGGGGGCGGAGCGGCGCACCGGGACAAAGCCGTGCTGACGCGGCGCGGTAACCATAAAGACGGCTGCGGCGCCGGCGGCCAGGAGGCTGACGGCGGCTACGCCCAGCCGCCAGTTCACCAGTTCCGCAAGCGGTGCGGCCAGGATCCTGCCGGCAAGACCCCCGATGGTGGTGCCCGATACGTAGGTTCCGGCGGCGACGGCGGCATGGAGCCGGCTGACTTCCTCACTAAGGTATGCCAGGGCCACCGCCGGGATTCCGCCCAGCGCGGCACCCTCCAGGAAACGGAGTCCCAGCAGTACCGGCAGGCTGGGGCTCAGGGGAACGGCCAGGCCAAGCACCACTGCGGCCAGAATCGCCATCCGCATAACGGGCAGCCGCCCAAAACGGTCCGCTGCGGCGGACCAGGGAATCACGGCAACTGCGAGTCCCAGGGTCGCGGCGGACACGGTCAGGGCGGCGGTCGAAGCGGAAATGTCCAGGTCCGCTGCCAGTTCCGGCAGGACCCCCTGCAGGGAGTACAGCTGGGCGAAGGTCGCCACACCGGCGGCAGCGAGTCCCACCAGGACGCCGCGGTAGCCGCTGCTGCCGGGGCGGTGTCCCGTGAACTGTCCAGTGGGCGGTCCATCCGTTCCGGCGGCTTTGTCCTGCCGTCTCACGGCTGGTCCGCGCCGAGGGGTGCAGCGGATATGGGTCCGCTGCTCAGCGCACCGCACAGTTCGGCATCGAGGTTGCGGCGGGCCTGCGCCTCCCAGAGCCCGCGTCCGGCCGGCGTGCGGTAGAGCGGATCGGCCGCCGCCAGCTGCTGGACCACCCGCCGTCGTCCGGCCGCAAAGTCCGCCTCCGACAGGTGCCCGTATTCGGCCCGGACCGCCTGCAGGTAGGAGCCGTAGCGGGCCGGTTCCCGGGCCAGCACCGCCAGGTCCGCGTCCGTGAGCAGCGCCCCGTTGCGGTCCGCGGGATCAGGGTCATGGGTGGCGGTGAGGCGGACCAGCCGCGCGCACTCCGTCACCTCTGCGGCGCCCACACCCGCAGGCACCAGCAGCTGCTCCGCCAGCCGGGCGGACGCTTCCTCGTCGGCCCCCGGACGGCCGGTGTAGACCGCGTCGTGGAACCAGGCCGCCAGGGCAACCGGGCGGGGAACATCGCCTCCGGTGAGCAGGTCGAGGGATTCGAGGACCTGCAGCAGATGCCTGCGGTCGTGGTAGCGGCGATGCGGTTCGTTCCAGCACTCCAGCAGGAGTTCGCCCGGCTCCGGCATGCCGGGGAGCAGCCGTTTCCACCGGTGGCGCAGTGGTGCGGCGAGGGCGGACGGGCGTTCCCGTGCCGGGATTCGCAGCCCGCTGGCAATAAGGATGCGGACCAGCTGCCCGCCACTGACCGGCTCCGCACCGCGGGATACGAGATCGTCATAACGTTCGCGGGGCACGTCGTAATGGTCACCGTCGAAGGCCCTGACGGTCACATCGGCAGCCCGGGTGAAGGCGTGCAGCTCAGCCAGGCTGACATCGGACACCAGGTGGGAAAAGAGGGTGTAGTGCGCCGGCCACATCGGCGGATCGATGTAGATCATGGATGCCGGGCTTCCGGCCGCAACAACAGCATCTTTCATGTCTATCGCACCCGGGGCTGGAATTTCCATGCAGCCGCCGCGTCCTTTGCGCACCCCCCAGGGTCAGATCCTGAAAAACGCTTGTCCCGGCGGTCCCTCGGTGCTGGAATGACCGCATGGATGCCGTACCCCACGCGATGCCCACCGCTGTGCCCTCCACCGTGCCCACCGGCCCCAGCGTCCCGGCCGTCGTCGCTATCGGAACCCGCAAGGGACTGTGGCTGGCGACGAGCTCCGACCGCCGGAACTGGGAGGTGCGCGGACCGGAATTCGCCATGACAGAGGTCCCGTCCCTGGCATTCGACACCCGCAGCGGGACGCCGCGCCTGCTGGCCGGGGTGCGCTCCGAGTGGTGGGGGACGAATGTCGCCATCTCTGATGATCTGGGCAAAACCTGGCAGGAACCCGAGCAGGCGGCCATTGCCTTCCCGGAGGACACCGGCGCCTCACTGGAACGCATCTGGCAGCTGGCCCCGGACAGCGCGGACCGGCCCGGCGTCATCTGGGCCGGCTGTGAGCCGATTTCCGTGTTCCGGTCCGAGGACGGGGGCAAGCACTTCGAGCTGGTGCGTGGGCTGTGGGACCACCCGCACCGCACCCAGTGGGGTGCCGGCTACGGCGGGCCGGCCGCCCATACTGTCCTGCCAAGCCCGAGCGACGAGTCCGTGCACGTGGCGATCAGCAGCGGCGGCGTGTACCGGTCCGACGACCGCGGGGACACCTGGGGCGCCTTCAACTCCGGCATCATTGCGGACTTCATGCCGGAGAAGTATCCGGAATTCGGGCAGTGCGTACACAAGGTGGCCCGCGACGCCGGGAACCCGCAGCGGTTGTACGCCCAGAACCATGGCGGGGTGTACCGCAGCGACGACGCCGGCGGCGAGTGGATTTCCATCGCGGACGGCCTGCCTGCGGACTTCGGCTTCGTGATGCTCGCCCATCCCACCCGCCCGGACACCATCTGGACCATTCCGATGGGCTCGGCGGGAGAACGCAATCCACCGCAGGGCCGCCCTGCCGTGTACCGCAGCATCGACGCCGGCGGCAGCTGGGAACGGTTCGACGCCGGCCTGCCGGAGTATGACTTCAACGCGGTGCTCCGCGACGCCGCCGATGTGGACGACGCCGATCCCGCCGGAATCTATTTCGGCACCCGTGGCGGCGAGGTCTACGCCAGCTCCGACGAGGGTGAAACCTTTTCCCTGGTGGCGGCCAACCTTCCGGATGTACTCTGTGTCCGCGCCGTCGCGCTTTGACGCACCCGGCCGTACGGCCGCCGTCGGGCTGGTGCTGCCAGCGGCACTGGCCGACGCCGCGGACGGACAGCGGCTGTTGGCCCTTCGTCCCGGAAGCGGACATGGGACGGCGGGGGACGTCACGGTCGCGGATGTCCTGACGCTGCTGCAGGTGGATTTTCCGGGGCTGTACCGCCGCATCTGCGACGAGACCGGTCGAGTGCGCCGCTATGTGAACCTGTACCTGGACGGCGAAGATATCCGGGACCTGGATGGTGCGTCCACGGTGCTGCCGGACCGTGCCGAACTGCTGGTTCTGCAGTCGATCGCCGGCGGGTGAGCCGGCGCCTGGACCACCACAGTTAAAGCGGAACGGGCACTTCCGCAATCGCGGAAGTGCCCGTTCTGCTTAGCTACCCGCCCGGAAGCGGATTGCAGTGCCTGAGATTAGGCAGGCAGCTGCAGGGTCTGACCGGTGAAGATCAGGTCCGGGTGGATAACGGTATCCAGGTTGGCGTTGTACAGGGCCTGCCAGCCGCCCTCGATGCCCAGCTTCTCGGCGATCTCGGAGAGGGTGTCGCCTTCCTGGATCAGGTAGGTCTCACCGGACAGTGCCGGAGCCGGGGTCTGAACCGGAGCCACGGCCTCAACCGGGACGCTGGCCGGTGCCGGAGCAACCGGGGCAGGCTCGACGTAGGTCTGAACCGGAGCGGGCTCGGTGTAGGTCTCCACCGGAGCAGCCTCGACAACCGGGGCCGGCTCAACCGGAGCAGGCTCGGCAACCGGGGCCTGCTCAACTACGGGGGCCGGCTCTGCGGCCGGAGCAGGCTGGGCAGCCTGCGGGTTCGCAGTAGCGCCGGTCATGCCCAGCTTGGCGGTGCAGGCAGGCCAGGCGCCGGGGCCCTGTTCGGCCAGGACCCGCTCGGCTACGGCAATCTGCTGCTCCCGAGTCGCATCGGCAGCGTTGGCTGCGTACTCGGTGCCGCCGAAGCCGGCCCAGGTGCTCGGCGTGAACTGCAGCCCGCCGGAGAAGCCGTTGCCGTTGTTGATCCCCCAGTTTCCGCTGCTTTCGCACTGTGCAAGGGCGTCCCAGTCCATGGAGGCTGCGTTGGCCGGAGCGGCCATGCCGACAAGGCCGGCAGCGCCAGCACCAGTGATGGCGGCGGTGGCCAGGCCGCGGCGTACGATACGACGGATCTTCTGGTTCTTCATAAGTCTTTTGCTCCCACGGGTTCCACCTGCGCTCGTCCCGTCCCCGGGCTTCCTCACGCCGTCGCCTTCCCCATTGTGATAGAGGTCTTCGTCGATGCCGCGCAGCGGCGACGCACAGTGGACGCGCGGCATCAGGCTTACTGGTTTGAGGCCGCACCAGGTTGGTGCCGGCCGCCGCCGACTTCGATTCAGTCAGGCGGTCCAGCCCTCGATCAGGGCCTTAACCAACGTAGGGGAGGCTTTTACCGAGATCAAATCGATATCAACGCTGCTCAAATCGTTACGTTCTGCAGATCCGCGTAAATAAGCGGATCCCTTACAATCCAACCCTCATTTTGTAGACTTCGTCACAAGGTGTTTTGGGGTGCTTTGGCGGCTTTTTATGTGGCGGGCATCATTTTCTGGGCGTGGGGAAAGCCACAAAAGAAAGCCACAAAAGAGGCGGCGGACGCCCCGTAAGGGACGTCCGCCGCCGACGGCTTCTGGAGGACGCTATTTCAACGCGTTGGATGCCTTCCGCTTGTTGAAGACGTCAAAGCCGACGGCCAGCAGCAGGACCAATCCCTTGATGAACTGCTGATAGTCGATTCCCACACCCAACAGCGACATTCCGTTGTTCAGGACGCCCATGATCAGGCCGCCGGTGATCGCCCCCACAATGGTGCCCACGCCGCCAGTAACGGCTGCGCCGCCAATGAATGCGGCGGCTATGGCATCGAGTTCGAACAGGTTTCCTGCCCCGGGGCCGGCCGAGTTCAGGCGGCCGGTGAAGATCAGCCCGGCCAGGGCAGCCAGCACGCCCATGTTGACGAACAGGAGGAAGTCCACCCGTTTGGTGTTTACGCCGGACAGGTGCGCCGCCTGGAGGTTGCCGCCCCTGGCGTAGACATGCCGGCCAAAAACGGAACGGTTCATCACGGCGCTGTAGGCAATCACCAGGATGCCCAGCACCACCAGGACGATCGGCGTGCCGCCCCGTGAGCTGGCCAGCAGATAGGTGAGTCCGAGCAAAATGGCGGCGCTGAAGGCCAACCGGGTGAAGAACCAGGCCCGGGGCTCGTCATCGAGGTTCAGCTTGGTCCGGGCAGCCCGGCCGCGCAGCTGGCTGATCACCAGCAGTGCGGTGGCCAGCACGCCCAGCCCGACGGTGGTCCAGTCCAGGAGGTTGGTTTCCGGCGGAAACAGGCCGGGGAACAGGGATCCGCCGCCCAGCTGGCGGTATTCCTCCGGGAATCCGGTGATCCGCTGGTTGCCCAGGATGATCTGCGTCAATCCGCGGAAAACGAGCATGCCGGCCAGCGTGACAATGAAGGCCGGGATGCCGACGTAGGCAACCCAGAACCCCTGCCAGGCACCCACCAGGGCACCCACCGCCAGGGACGCCACCAGGGCCGCCCACCAGGGCATGCCCCAGTCACGGATCATGATCCCGGACATGGCACCGACAAAAGCCGCCACGGATCCGACCGACAGGTCGATGTGCCCGGCAACGATGATCATGACCATGCCGATGGCCAGCAGCAGGATGTAGCTGTTCTGCACGATGATATTGGACACGTTGTCCGGCTGGAGAAGCGCGCCGCCGGTCAGCACCTGGAACAGGGTCACGATGACCAGCAGTGCCAGGAAAATGCCGATCTGGCGCAGCCTGCCGGCCAGGAACCGTCCGGCGTCCCCCAACGGAGATGTCTTGGGGCTCCTGGTGCCGAGAGCCGGATCCTCGCCGGCGAGAGTGGAAACCATTGTTATTCCTTTTCCTGGGTCATGTACTGCATAAGTCGTTCGGGAGTGGCTTCGGCGATGGGGACCTCCGCTGTGATCCGGCCCTGTGCCAGGGTGTAGATCCGGTCACAGATCCCCAGCAGTTCCGGAAGTTCCGAGGAGATGACCACCACGGCTTTGCCCTCTGCGGCCAGCCGGTTGATGATCGTGTAGATCTCGTATTTGGCCCCCACATCGATGCCGCGGGTGGGTTCGTCGAGGATCAGGACATCCGGGTCGGCGAACATCCATTTGGACAGCACCACCTTCTGCTGGTTTCCGCCGGACAGCTTGCCGGCCACCGCTGCCACGGAGGGTGCCTTGATGTTCATGCTGCGCTTGTAGTCCTGCGCCACCACGGTTTCGCGGCCGCCGTCGACCCATCCCCTGGTGGCCAGCTTGGTCAGGGCGGATGCCGAGATGTTCCGTTTGATGTCCTCGATGAGGTTCAGCCCGTACCGCTTGCGGTCCTCCGTGGCGTAGGCGATGCCGTGCCGGATGGCTTCCGGCACGGTACGAGCGGTGATTTCCGTGCCGTTCTTGTACAGCTTCCCGCTGATGTTGGATCCGTAGCTCCGGCCGAAAATGCTCATGGCCAGTTCGGTGCGCCCGGCGCCCATCAGTCCTGCGATTCCCACGATTTCGCCGGCGCGGACGGAAAGCTGCGCATTGTGGATCACCGTCCGTGCATGCTCGCGGGGGTGGTGGACCGTCCAGTCCTCCACGCGAAGCACCTCCTCGCCGATCTCCGGCGTCCGGTCGGGATAGCGGTTCGTGAGCTCGCGGCCCACCATGCCCTTGATGATCCGCTCCTCAGTGACGGCGTCGCCGTGCAGGCTGAGGGTTTCGATGGTCTGCCCGTCCCGGAGGATGGTGACGGAGTCGGCAATCGCCCGGATCTCATTGAGCTTGTGGCTGATGATGATGCAGGTGATGCCGTCCTCGCGGAGGCCGCGGACCAGGCCCAGCAGATGCGCGGAGTCTTCATCGTTCAGCGCGGCGGTCGGTTCATCCAGGATCAGCAGCTTGACGTCCTTGGACAGCGCCTTGGCGATCTCCACCAGCTGCTGCTTTCCCACGCCGATGTCCCCCGCCGGGGTCACCGGATTGATGTCCAGCCCCACCCGCCGGAGCAGTTCGGCGGCACGGACGTTGGTTTCGTTCCAGTTGATGAATCCCCGGGCCGAGCGCTCATTGCCCAGGAAAATGTTCTCGGCCACCGAGAGGTAGGGCGAGAGTGCCAGTTCCTGATGGATGATCACGATCCCGCTGCGTTCGCTGTCCTTGATGTCCCGGAAGGAAACGGCCTCGCCGTCCAGCAGGATCTCCCCCTCGTAGGTCCCGTGCGGGTAGACGCCCGAGAGGACTTTCATGAGGGTGGACTTGCCGGCCCCGTTCTCGCCGCAGACCGCATGGACCTCCCCGCGGGTAACGGCCAGGGTGACGTCCTGCAACGCCTTGACCCCGGGGAAGGATTTAGTGATCCCCATCATCTGGAGAATGTAGTCGCTCACTCGGACCTCTCTGTGCCTGGACTGGATGCTGGTTTACCCGGGCGGGCAGCGGTGTGCCGCCCGCCCGGGACCGTTATTCGAGTTCCGAGGCCTCGTAGTAGCCGCTCTCGACAAGGACCTCTTCGTAGTTGTCCTTGGTGACGATCTCCGATTCGAGCAGGTAGGAGGGAACAACCTTCACTCCGTTGTCGTAGGTCTCCTCATCGTTGACCTCCGGTTCCTCACCCTTCATCAGCGCGTCGACCATCAGGACGGCACGTTCGCCAAGTTCGCGCACGTCCTTGAAGATCGTGGAGTACTGCTCGTCGGCCATGATGGACTGCACGGACCCGACTTCGGCGTCCTGTCCGGTGATGACAGGCAGGTTCTCCCCGCTGTAACCGCCGGAGCGGAGCGCGGAGATGATGCCGATGGACAGTCCGTCGTAGGGCGACAGCACGCCGTCGATCTGCTGGCCGCCGCCCACCGTCAGTAGGTCCTCCATGCGGTCCTGCGCGGTGTCCGGCAGCCAGCGGAGGATGGCGGCCTGCTCAAACCCGGTCTGGCCGCTGGGGACCTTCAGGGTCTGGTTGTCCAGGTAGGGCTGCAGGGTGTCCATCGCGCCTTCCCAGAAGAAGGTGGCGTTGTTGTCATCGGGGCTGCCGGCGAACAGTTCCACGTTGAACGGGCCCTTCTCGCCGGTTTCCTCGCCGTTTTCGTCCAGGATTCCCAGGCCGGTGAGCAGTGAGGTGCCCTGCTGTACGCCAACCTCGTAGTTGTCGAAGGTCGTGTAGTAGTCCACGGTGTCGGACTCGTTGATGAGCCGGTCATAGGCGATGACGGGAATGTCCTGGGATTCCGCCGTCTCCAGCACGCCGGTCAGCGTTGTGCCGTCGATGGAAGCGATCACGAGTGCCTCGGCCCCGCCGTTGATCATGTTTTCGATCTGCGAAACCTGGGTGGGAATGTCGTCGTTGGCGTACTGCAGGTCCACTTCGTAGCCGAGTTCCTCGAGCTGCGACTTGACGTTCTCGCCGTCGGCGATCCAGCGTTCGGACTGCTGCGTCGGCATGGCGACGCCGATCTTGGCTCCCTCGTTGGAGCCTTCGGCGGATTCACCCCCGCCGCGGTTGCCTGCGCAGGCGCTGAGGCTCAGCGCGAGCGTCAGGGATACTCCCCCGATGAGGGTTTGTTTCAGGGTCAGTGCCATGGTTCTGCCTTTCGTGGTGCCTGGTCTGGTGGAGTGGGTAGTTGGGGTCAAAGCTTGGAGGCCAGCCGGTAATAGGCGGAGTTCCAGCGCACTTCCCGCTGGAACTCCCGCAGCTTGGTGTCGGCGTCGATGAGCAGCAGTTCGACGCCGGTCATCCCGGCGAAGTCCGTGACGACGTCCGCGCCGATCGCCGTGCTGAGGACCGTGTGGTGGGCGGCGCCGGCCGTGAGCCAGGCCGCGGCCGACGTCGGGAGGTCCGGATCCGGACGCCAGACGGCGCGGGCGACCGGCAGGTTCGGCAGGGGCGCGTCCGGCGGCACCACCTCCACAGTGTTGGCGGTGAGCCGGAACCGGTCGCGCATGTCGGACATGGCGACGACGACGCCGGGGCCCGGGTCCGTGTCGAAGACCAGCCGGACGGGGTCTTCCCGGTCCCCGATACCCAGCGGATGGATTTCGAGTGCCGGCTTCTGCGTGGTGAGGGTGGGGCAGATTTCCAGCATGTGCGCCCCGAGGATTTTCTCCTCGCCGGGAACCAAGTGGTAGGTGTAGTCCTCCATCAGGGAAGCGCCGCCGGGAAGCCCTGCCCCCATGACCTTCGCGGCACGGACCAGCATGGCCGTTTTCCAGTCACCTTCGGCGCCGAAGCCGTAGCCGTGCGACATCAACCGCTGCACCGCGAGACCGGGAAGCTGCCGAAGCCCGCCTAGATCCTCGAAGTTCGTGGTGAAGGCACCAAAGCCGCCTTCTTCCATGAACTGCAGGAGGCCAAGCTCCTGGCGGGCGCCGTACCGGAGCGATTCATGCCGCTCACCGCCGCGCCGGAGTTCAGGTGCGACGTCGTAAAGTTCCTCGTATTCGGCGACGAGCTTGTCCACGGCGTCGTCGGTCTGGGCGTCCACCACGGCTACGAGGTCGTTGACCCCCCAGCTGTTGACCGAGACGCCGAACTGCAGTTCCGCCTCGGTCTTGTCCCCTTCGGTAACCGCGACATTGCGCATGTTGTCGCCAAAGCGGGCGATCCGCAGGTCCTGGATGGCCGCCCGTCCCGCGCAGGCCCGCTGCCAGGACGCGATCTGCCCGATGACCGCCGGTGCCGAGACATGCCCGACGACGGTTTTGCGCGGAACGTCGAGCCGGGTGGCGATGTAGCCGAACTCCCGGTCGCCATGGGCGGCCTGGTTCAGGTTCATGAAGTCGAAATCAATGTCGCTCCACGGCAGGGCAACGTTGATCTGGGTGTGCAGGTGCAGCAGCGGCTTGCGCAGTGCGTCCAGGCCGCTGATCCACATCTTGGCGGGGCTGAAGGTGTGCATCCAGGCGATGACGCCGATGGTGCGGGTTTCGGCGTTGGCTGCGAGCGCGGCGGAGCGGATGGACGCGGCGTCGGTCAGGGTCGGCTTCCAGATGATCCGGACCGGCAGGCCGGCGGATTCCAGCATGCCGACAATGGCCTGGGACTGCTCGGCGACCTGGCGGAGCGTGTCTTCGCCGTAGAGGTTTTGGCTGCCGGTAAGGAACCAGACCTCGTAGGGCTCGAGGGACGTGTCTAGCGGGCTCACGGTTATGCGCTCCTGGAGGTTGTTGGGGCCGGTGTTGAAGCGGCGGGTTGTGGCGGGGCGGCCGGCGGAGCAGGTGCAGGGCCGGCCGGCTGGCCGTACACGTTCTGGTACCGGTGGAAAAGGGAGTCGATGTCGGCGGGGTCCAGGGGCACCGGCTCGCCGAGCTGCCGGGAGAGGTGGACCGTGCGCGCGACGTCCTCGAGCATGACCGCGGCCTTGACCGCGTCGCGGGCATCCCGGCCCACGGTGAACGGGCCGTGGTTGCGCATAAGGACGGCACGGGACCGGTGGCCCGCCAGGGTGGACACAATGCCCCGTCCGATGGAGTCGTCCCCGATGACGGCGAAGGGACCCACGGGGATCTCGCCGCCGAATTCGTCGGCCATGGCCGTCAGGACGCAGGGCACGGATTCTCCCCGGGCGGCCCAGGCCGTGGCGTAGGGGGAGTGCGTGTGGACCACTCCCCCGACGTCGGGCATGTGCCGGTAGACGTAGGCGTGCGCGGCGGTGTCGCTGGAAGGTGCCAGTCCGGCACCGGGGGTGCCGGGAACGGGGCTGCCGTCCAGGGTGCACAGGATCATGTTCCCGGCGGTGAGGTCGTCGTAGCCCACTCCGCTGGGTTTGATGACGAAGAACTCGGTGCCCGGGACCCGCCCGGAAATGTTTCCGGCAGTCCAGGCAACCAGGCCATACCGGACCAGTTCGGCGTGCAGGCCGGCGACTTCGGTCCGGATCTGCTGTATCCGTTCCTCGACGGAAGCCGTCACGCTCATGCGGACACCTCGCGGACCTTGCGGGCCGAACGCCGCAGGGCTTTCAGCCGGTGCATGACGTCGTTGCCGCCGCGCCCGAAGTAGTCGTGCAGGGTTACGTATTCCGCGTACAACCGGCTGTAGGTCTGGGCACGTGCGGGATCCGGAAGGTAGGCATTGTGCTCAACCCGGCCCATGGCCGCAGCGGCCGCACGGACGTTGGGGTAGGCGCCGGCCGCGACCGCCGCGTGGATCGCGGAGCCCAGCGCCGGACCCTGGTCGCTGCCGATCACGGAGATCGGCATGTCCAGGACATCGGCATAGACCTGCATCAGGAACCGGTTCTTGACCAGCCCGCCGGCCGCGATGAACTCCGTGACCGGGACGCCGGAGGCGGCAAAGGTTTCAATGATGGTGCGGGTGCCGAAGGCGGTGGCTTCGAACAGCGCCCGGTAGACCTCATGCGGGCGGGTGGCGAGGGTAAGCCCTACCAGCAGCCCGGAAAGTTCGTGGTCCACGAGCACCGACCGGTTGCCCGACTGCCAGTCCAGGGCCAGGAGCCCGTGGGCGCCCACCTCTTCCCGGCCCGCCTGCTCCGTCAGCAGTTCATGGACGCTGAGTCCGCGTGCGGCGGCTTCTTCCGTCACCTCCGGCGGAACGAAGTGTTTGGTGAACCAGCCGAAGATGTCACCCACACCCGATTGGCCGGCTTCGTACCCATAGAGGCCGTCCACAATTCCGCCGTCGACCACGCCGCACATCCCCGGGACCTCCCGCAGGACGTCCGCGCTCATGACGTGGCAGGTGGAGGTCCCCATGATCGCCACCATCTGTCCCGGAGACGCTGCTCCGGCGGCCGGGGCGCAGACATGGGCGTCCACGTTGCCCACGGCAACTGGGATGCCTTCCGGCAGCCCGGTCCAGGCTGCGGCCTCGGCGCTCAGGGTTCCCGCCGCCGAGCCCAGGCTTCCGATCGGGTGTTCCAGCTTTTCCTCTACAAAGCCGGCAAAACCGGGGTTCAGTGCGGCCAGGAAACCGCGGTCGGGGTAGACCCCGTCCTGCAGGATTCCCTTATAGCCGGCCGAACAGGCGTTGCGCACGTACCTGCCGGTGAGCTGCCAGACAATCCAGTCGGCGGCCTCCACCCAATGCTCCATCAGGCCGTACAGCTCGGGATCGTCTTCGAGCAGCTCCAGGCCCTTGGCGAATTCCCATTCACTCGAAATCAATCCGCCGTACCGCGGCAGCCAGGCTTCCCCGCGGTCTTCCGCCAGGCGGTTAATCCGGTCCGCCTGCGCCTGGGCGGCATGGTGGCGCCAAAGCTTCACATACGCATGCGGCCGGTCTTCGAGCCCGGGCAGTTCGTTCAGCGGTGTTCCGTCCGCTGTGGTGGGGACCATGGTGCAGGCCGTGAAATCTGTTCCCACTCCGATGATGGACTCCGGCGCGACGCCGGCGGCCCGGACCGCGGCGGGCACGGCCTGCTGCAGGACCTCCCTGTAGTCGGCCGGAACCTGCAGGGCCCACTCGGGCGGCAGCGGTTCCCCGGTGGCTGCCAGGACCGTATCCATGACCCCGTGCCGGTAGGCATGGACCGCGGAACCCATTTCGGCGCCGTCCTGCACCCGCACAACGACCGCACGGCCGGAAAGAGTGCCGTAATCGATGCCCACCACGTAGGTGGGCGCACTGCCGGGCTGGCTCACGGTGACCTCATTGTCATCTGGTTGTCATCTGGACCGCCACCGCCATCCGGGCGTATGTGAACGGTCACATTGATATTTCCAGTCAGGCTACCAACCAAATGTGGCGCAGGCCACACCCAGAGGTCACGTTTTGGTTACGGGTGCGCCGGTCAGATCCGGGCGTGCTCCGCAGCGGCAGCCGCCGTGCGCCGGTCAGATCCGGTCGTGCTCCGCAGCGGGAGCCGCCGTGGACCCGCGGCGGATGAAACGCGGGGCCACGTCCCCGAGGGTGACCGGGCCTTCCCCACGCAGCTCCGCCAGCAGCACGGCAATGCAGCGGCGGCCCAGCTCCGGGAAATCCTGGCGGATGGTGGTCAGGGGCGGCAGAAAATGCGCGGCTTCAGGGACATCGTCGAATCCCACCACGCTGAGGTCCTCGGGAACCCGCAGTCCGGCGTCCGCATAGGCATGCACGATGCCGAGGGCAATGTGGTCGTTACCGCAGACGACGGCGCTGAACGTGCGCTGCTGCCTCAGCTCGAGCCCCACCCGGTAGCCGGAATCCGCCGTCCACTCCCCCGCGGAGAGGATTGCCGGCTCCAGTCCCCATTCCGCCATCTCCTCCAGGTAGCCCTGCCGCCGGGCCTCGGTTTCCACCCATTCCCCCGGCCCGGGCACGTGCACCACCCGCCGGTGGCCAAGTTCCAGGAGGTGGCGTGTCGCCAGCCGTGCGCCGGCCAGCTGATCCACGGACATGCGGTGGTCCTCGCCGTGCAGGGAATGCACGGTGACAAACGGGATCCGGATGGACAGCTTCTCGATGACCTCCAGCGTGCGGGCCTGGGGAGCCAGCACCACAAGGCCCTCCACGGCATGGCTCATCAGCCGGTCCAGCGCCGCTTCGATGGACCGGTGGTCCGCTTTGTCGATGTAGGCGGGGTCCACTACGTAACCCGCCGCGTTGGCAGCCGTCTGCACTGCCTGCAGGCTCGCCGTCGGACCGTACTCCACTCCCGAGGCAACCAGGGCGCCGATAATCCGGGATTCCTTGGTGACCAAAGCCCTGGCCGCACGGTTGGGGCGGAACTGCAGCTCCTCCATGGCGTCAAGCACCCGCTGGCGGGTGCTCTCGCGCAGATTGGAGTGCCCATTGATCACGCGTGACACGGTCTGGTGGGAAACCCCTGCCGCGGCCGCAACGTCGCGGATATTGGGGGCACGCCGATGGCTTACGGAGCCGGTACTTCCCTCAGAAACCATAATCAGAACCGTACTCCACGGCAGGGTTCCCGACATCCGCCGCAGCCGGGTGAGGTCCGCGGTCTCCGCTTCTGGACAGTGGATGCGGCACAGGTCTAACGTTGGTCCTCGTGCTCACATTCTTCAATGCGCTCAGGCGCATTCTGGTCGGGCGTCCTTACGGCAACGAACGGCTCTCGCACACCCTTCTCCCCAAGCGGATTGCGCTCCCTGTTTTTGCCTCGGACGCCCTGTCGTCGGCTGCCTACGCACCCGACGAAATCCTGCTTACCCTGGCACTGGCCGGCGTCGCTGCGGTGACCCTCTCCCCCTGGGTGGGTCTGGCCGTCATTGTTGTGCTGCTCACGGTGGTGGCATCCTACCGGCAGAATGTACGCGCCTATCCCTCCGGCGGCGGCGACTACGAAATTGCCAGCACCAACCTGGGCAAGCCCGCCGGCCTGACCGTTGCCTCCGCACTGCTGGTGGATTATGTGCTCACTGTGGCGGTGTCGATGTCCTCGGCGGCGTCCTACCTGGTGACGGCCATCCCGGCACTGCACGGCACCCAGGCCACCATCGCCGTCATCGGGGTGGCCGTCCTGGTCCTGGTGAACCTGCGCGGCATCCGGGAAGCCGGCGCCTTGTTTGCCGTACCCACCTACATCTTCATGGCTTCCGTACTGGGCATGTGCCTCACCGGCTTCGTCCAGTTCCTCAGCGGAGACCTCCAGCAGGCCCCCTCTGCCTCCTTCGAACTGGTGCGGGAATCCGCTTACGACGAAGGGCTCGTCGGCCTGGCCGGCGCCCTGCTGCTGCTGCGCGCCTTCTCCTCAGGCGCAGCCGCACTCACCGGCGTCGAGGCGATCAGCAACGGCGTACCGACCTTCCGCAAACCCAAGAGCGCCAATGCCGCCACCACCCTGCTGCTCCTGGGCGTGATTTCCGCGGCCATGATCAGCGGAATCATCGCCATGGCCAACCTCACCAAGGTCCATGTGGCACAGGACCCGGCCACGCAGCTCACGGCCAACGGTTCCCCGGTCGGTGAGCAGTACGTGCAGCATCCGGTCATCAGCCAGCTGGCGGAAACCATCTTCGGCGGCGGCAGCATCGCGTTCTACCTGGTGGTCGCTTCCACGGGGCTCATCCTGGTGTTCGCCTCCAACACCGCTTTCAACGGTTTCCCGGTGCTTGCCTCGATCCTGGCCAAGGACGGGTTCCTGCCCCGGCAGATGCGCACGCGTGGGGACCGGCTGGCCTTCAGCAACGGCATCATCGCCCTCGGCCTGGGCGCGCTGGTGCTCATCGTGGCCTTCGATGCGGACGTCACCCAGCTGATCCAGCTCTACATTGTGGGAGTGTTCGTCTCCTTCACCGCCAGCCAGCTGGGTATGCTCCGGCACTGGACCGGCAAGCTGCGCACCGAGCGGGACAAGGATGCACGGCACCGGATGCAGCGCTCAAGGGCCATTAATGCCATCGGTTTCGGTATGACCGCGCTGGTGCTGCTCATCGTGATTGTCACCAAGTTCACCCACGGCGCGTGGATCGCCCTGCTGGCCATGGCCGTGCTGTACGTGATTATGTACAGCATCCGGGCCCACTACGACACGGTCGCCCGTGAACTGGCGCTCGACGACGGCGAGCACGGGCTCGCGCTGCCGTCCCGCGTCAATGCCGTGATCCTGATTTCGCAGGTCCACAAGCCCGCCCTGCGGGCTATTGCCTATGCACGCGCGTCCCGCCCCTCAAGCCTGAACGCCATCATCGTGGACCTGGATCCGGAAGACACCCAGCGCACCCTGGATGATTGGGAGCGGCTGCAGATTCCGGTGCCCCTCACGGTGCTTTCCTCGCCCTACCGCGAGACCATTTCCCCCGTGCTGTCCTACCTCCGCGATGCCCGCCGCAATGCGCCGCGGGAACTGTTCGTGGTCTACATCCCCGAGTACGTGGTGGGCCGCTGGTGGGAACAGCTGGTGCATAACCAGACCGCCCTGCGCATCAAGGCCCGGCTGCACTTTGAGCCGTCCATCATGGTCGCCAGCGTGCCCTGGCAGCTTGCCTCCAGCCACGACGCCCACGGCCAGCCAGCCGGCGGACCCGGGGCGAACAACCGGGGCTAGGCACGCCGCGCTGCTGCTGCGCTACTGAACTGCCACGATGCTGCTACTGCAGGGCGTCTTTGCGCCCGGCCAGCACGGACCGGTAGGCGTACTCGGTGAGCCGGCCGTCCTGGACTGCCTGCTCGACTGCCGCGAAGGAACGCGGACCGTCGTCACCGCTGTACGGGAAGTGGATGAGCTCGGCGATGAGCTCCCATTCCTCGGTGATGGAATCGATGAGATCACCGGGGGTCTCCTCGGCTGAGGGTCCCCCGCCCAGGACCGTCCAGTCACCCTCCGGCACCCGGTAGGCCTGCAGCCGGTCCAGGTCCGCTTCGAGCTCCGCCAGGGAGGCGTATTCCGTCTGTGCGACCGGCGGCACGGAGCCGTCCGGCGTCGCCAGCTGGCTGACGAAAGTGTCCTCGGAGGACGGGTAAATGGACGTGGGTACCGGTTCGCCTTCCTCCAGGTAGGCGGGAAGCTGGGAGGGCATCCAGTACCAGGCGTCGCCCTGGTCCGGTCCGCCCGGCTGGTCCCGCTCGCTGATCCAGCCGCGGGCCGTGAGCAGTGCTTCTGCGTCGTCGCTGAAATAGGCGGTCTCGCCGCGCAGCAGCGCATTGACCTCATGCTCGGCGCGGCGGGCCTGCTTCTTCTTGGAGACGGCCTTCTTACGGGGCTTTGACTTGGGCACGGCGGGATCTCCTGCGGCTGTGGGGGAAACGGGTGGAGGCGGGGGGGTGCGGGGGCGGGCTAGAAGCCGCTGCCGCCCTCAACTGCCATGTTCGAGAAGCGTGAGTAGTGGCCCTGGAACCCGACCACTATGGTTTTGGTCGGACCGTTACGGTGCTTGGCCACTATGACGTCGGCCTCACCGGCACGCGGTGATTCCTTGTCGTAGATGTCCTCACGGTGCAGCAGGATCACCATGTCCGCATCCTGCTCGATGGATCCGGATTCACGAAGGTCGGAGACCATCGGCTTCTTGTCGGTGCGCTGTTCGGAACCACGGTTCAGCTGTGACAGGGCGATAACCGGCACTTCGAGTTCCTTGGCGAGCAGCTTCAGGGCACGGGAGAACTCGGATACTTCCTGCTGGCGGGACTCCACCTTTTTGCCGGACGACATCAGCTGCAGGTAGTCAAGGACCACCAGCTTGAGGTCGTGGCGCTGCTTCAGGCGCCGGCACTTGGCGCGGATTTCCATCAGGGACATGTTCGGGCTGTCGTCGATGAACAGCGGCGCGTCATTCATCCGTCCCATCGTGGTGGCGATCTTGCCCCACTGCTCATCCTTGATGGTGCCCTTGCGCAGGTCCTGGAGGCCGATGGTCGCCTCCGCGGAAAGCAGGCGCATGGCGATTTCGTTGCGGCCCATTTCCAAGGAGAAGAAAACGGTGGTCATGTTGTTCTTGATGGCTGCGGAACGGGCAAAGTCCAACGCGAAGGTGGACTTACCGACGGCGGGACGCGCGGCGATGACAATCATCTGGCCTGGATGCAGGCCCTGGGTCAGCTCGTCCAGCTCGTAGAAGCCGGTGGGCACGCCCGTCATACCCTCACCCCGGTGCCCGGCAGACTCGATCTCGTCCACCGTTCCCTCGATGATGTCCTTCAGCGGAACGTAGTCCTCCGCGGTGCGGCGCTCAGCGACGGCGTAGATCTCCGCCTGGGCGGCGTTGACGATGTCGTCCACTTCCATGCCCTCGTTGGAATAACCCAACTGGACAATCTTGGTGCCTGCACCCACGAGGCGGCGCAGCACGGCCCGCTCGCGCACGATCTCGGCGTAAAAACCGGCGTTGGCGGCAGTCGGTACGGACTGAATCAGGGTGTGCAGGTAAGCGGGGCCACCGATGCGGCCGATTTCGCCGCGCTTGGTCAGTTCATCGGAGACGGTGACGGCGTCGGCGGGCTCGCCGCGGCCGTAGAGATCGATGATGGCCTCGTAGATGGCCTCATGTGCCGGACGGTAGAAGTCCAGGCCGCGCAGGACCTCGACGCAGTCCGCGATGGCGTCTTTGGAAAGCATCATGCCGCCGAGTACCGACTGTTCGGCTACAAGGTCCTGGGGCGGTGTCCTCGCGAAGTCCGGACTTGATGTTGATGCCGGGGAGTCCGTATGCGTGAGCGACACTGTGACCCTTTCCATGGAGGCGAAGACGTTCGATCCCTGCCCTGCCGGAGGGATGGCTTATCTCTATCAGCCCGCACTGACTTCCGGCCGGAAGGACGGCGGCGGTGCTGGCAGATCGGCCCGGCGGACATGCGTCTGAAGAAGGGATTCACCGCAACCGTATGCCCCCGGCGCCCTGCCGACAAACGAGTTATCCACAGGTCCTGTGGATAGTCTGTGCATAACGCGGCGTGTCTTGTGCACAGGTTGGGTATAAGCATGTGGATAAATATTCATTTTTTCGAGAAACATGGCTCTGACTAGGGCAAACGCTTGTCCACACCTGTGTAAACAGACTATTTTTCCGCCGCGCCGGACGGCGGACCTGAGGTTGACAGCAGTGAAAAAGAGGCCTAGGTGTGCCGAAATCCACACCCATCGGCTCAGATATCCACAACAGTGCAGGAAGAGTCCCGGATTTCCTTCCCCAGCCTTCCTCGGCAGCGGCCCTGGCCGCCCCGTCAACTGCCCAGGAACGCAAAAACACCCCCCGGCCCGAAGGCTGGAGGGTGTTCTGCGTTCGTCTGCGTTAGACGCTAGCCGGCAACGACGTCGAGGTCGATGACTGCTGCAACATCGTTGTGCAGGCGGACGTTGGCCTGGAAGGAACCAACCGACTTGATGTGAGTCGGCAGTTCAACCTTGCGCTTGTCGATGGTGCCGAGACCGGCAGCTTCGACAGCGGCAGCAACGTCGCCGGGCTTGACGGTACCGAAGAGGCGTCCGGACTCGCCGGCCTTGACGGTCAGCTTGACCGGCTTGGCGGAGAGAACAGCAGCCTGCTTCTGAGCATCTTCCAGGGAAGCGTGCTCGCGGGCAGCGCGGGCAGCCTTGATGGACTCAACCTGCTTCTCGCCACCCTTGGTCCAGGTCAGAGCGAAGCCGCGGGGCAGGAGGTAGTTACGTGCGTAACCGTCCTTAACCTCGATGACGTCGCCGGCAGCGCCGAGACCGGTTACTTCGTGGGTCAGAATGAGCTTTGCCATGAATTAGGTTCCTTTCCTTTAGCCGCGGCCAGCGCCGGAGTAAGGCAGGAGAGCAACTTCGCGGGCATTCTTGATTGCCTGCGCGATCTTGCGCTGTTCCTGCACGGACACGCCAGTTACGCGACGAGCGCGGATCTTTCCGCGGTCGGAAATGAACTTGCGCAGCAATGCTACGTCCTTGTAGTCGATGACAGTGATGTCAGCGGCCTTCAAGGGATTGGACTTTGGTTTGGGCTTGCGAAGTTCAGCCTTAGCCATCGTGGAGCTCCTTATGTCTAGTGGAGCCCGTGGATACATTTTCCACGGGATGGGCTCGACGGCGGTTGCCGTCTGAGGATGGCGCCCGAGGGCGCCGGGTGAAGGGCCGCTTCTCCCTCAAAGGGGGTTGCCGCTCTTCGGATGAAGAGGTTTAGAAGGGCGGATCGTTCGAATCCGGACCGCTGCCCCATCCACCGGAGTTGCCGCCCGCAGGGGCGCCCCAGGGATCGTCAGCCGGTGCGGACTGCGTCTGCTGCTGGCCGCCACCCCAACCGGGGTTGGAGTTGCCGCCGAAGCCGCCGCCGCCACCGCTGCCGCCGTTGTTGCCGCCGAAGCCGCCGCCGCCACCGCCGGAGCGCTGGGTGCGGGTGACCTTGGCAGAGGCATAACGCAGCGAGGGGCCGATTTCGTCGACCTCAAGCTCCATTACGGTGCGCTTTTCGCCCTCTTTGGTTTCGTACGAACGCGACTTCAGGCGGCCCTGGCAAACAACACGCGTCCCCTTGGTCAGGGATTCGGCCACGTTTTCAGCGGCTTCGCGCCAGACAGATGCCCGGAGGAACAGCGTTTCGCCGTCTTTCCAGTCATTTGACGTGCGGTCGAAGGTCCGCGGAGTCGAGGCAATGGTGAAGTTAGCCACTGCCGAACCGGACGGAGTGAACCGGAGTTCCGGATCATTCGTTAGGTTGCCGACGACGGTAATAGTTGTCTCGCCTGCCATGTTGCCTCCTGATATCGGTTTGGTTTGCAGAAATTACTCTGCGGAAACCTTTGCAGCTTCAGCCTTAGCGGCCTTCTTGGCATCCTTCTTGGAGATCTTCTGCTCTTCCGGGCGGATGATCTTGGTGCGCATGATGGTCTCGTTCAGGCTCAGCTGGCGATCAAGCTCGGCTGCTGCTGCAGGCGTACCGGTGAAGTTAACCACCGCGTAGATGCCTTCAGTCTTTTTCTGGATTTCGTAGGCCAGTCGACGACGGCCCCAGATGTCTACCTTGTCGATGGTTCCACCATCGTTGCGGACAACATTGAGGAACTTGTCGAGCGAAGGCTCGACGGTACGCTCTTCGACCTCGGGGTCGATGATTACCATCAGTTCATAAGCACGCATTTGTGAACCCACCTCCTTTGGGCTATACGGTCACGGCATTTCCGTAACAGGAGGTTCTTTTGCGTTGTCTCCTCCTCGGCGTGCGGCTGATCCGCAGCGGGAGGAATCTGCCGACCTAAGCCGACAGCACAGACTTTCTTATCCTATCCGATTTCCCGGACCGGGATTGACACGCCGGGATCCGCAGGAGCCGGCCCCCGGTCAGGCCCCTCCGCCCGCGAAGAACAGCTCGGCCACGGCGGCCAGGCGTTGGGGATCCTGCACACCCGCCATTTCCCGGGCCGAGTGCATGGACAGCACGGGTATCCCGACATCCACTGTCCGGATGCCCAGCCGGGTGGCCGTCAGGGGGCCGATGGTGGAGCCGCAGGGAACCGAGTTGTGGGAGACGAACTCCTGGTACGGCACCCCGGCAGCGGCGCAGAGACGCGCCCACCGGGCCATGCCGGGCGCATCGGTGGTGTACCGCTGGTTGGCATTGATCTTCAGCAGCGGGCCGCCGTTGAGCACCGGGTGGTTGGCGGGGTCGTGGCGTTCCGCGTAGTTGGGGTGGACGGCATGGCCGACGTCGGCGGAGATGCAGAAAGAGGCGGCCAGTGCCCGGGCACGGTCTGCCGTCGTCGCCCCGAGGCCGTCGCCGATCCGCAGCAGGACGTCCTCAAGGAACGGTCCGGCCGCTCCGGACCGGCTGCCGCTGCCCACTTCTTCGTGGTCGAACGCGGCGAGGACGGCCACCGGCGCCGCCGGGGCAACGTCGGCCGCGATGAGCGCGACGACGCCGGCGTGGACGGAGGAGAGATTGTCCAGCCGGCCGGAGGCAAAGAATTCACCCTCGGCGCCGAAGACCTGGGGTGCCTGGGTGTCGGCGGCAACGATGTCGTACCCGCCGATTTCCTCCGGTGCCAGGCCCGCCTTCGCGGCCAGCAGTTCCATCAAGTCCGATGTGGAAGGATCGCCCAGTCCCCAGACCGGGTTCATATGCTGCTGCTTGTCCAGCTTCAGGCCCTCATTCACGGCCCGGTCGAGGTGGATGGCCAGCTGCGGGAACCGCATCAGGGGACCGGTTTCCACGAGGTGTTCTTCGCCGTCCAGGGTGACCATCCGCCCGGCCAGCTGCAGCTCCCGGTCCAGCCACGAGTTCAGCAGCGGACCGCCGTACACCTCCACGCCGGCCTGGAGCCAGCCGAGCCGGCCGGTGGTGGGACGGGGCTTGAGTTTGAAGGACGGCGAATCGGTGTGGGTGCCGAGGATCGAGAAACCAGTGGCCGGGCCTGCGGCCTCCGGGGTGACCCAGGCGATGAACGCCCCGTCGCGGACCACGAAGAACTTTCCGGGCGACCGGGGGAAGTCACCGGTTTCGAGTACTTCGGTGAATCCTGCCTCCGTGAGGCGGCGCGCCCCTTCGCGCGCCGCATGGAAGCTGGAGGGTGAGGCGCTGACAAACGCGCCGAGATCTTTTACGTGGGCCAATGCGTTCGACATGCTCCGATTCAACCAGAGCCCGCCCTCCCGGCGTAACCGCGTCCGTTTGCGGGCGTAAGAAACCCCCGGCAGGTCAACTGCCGGGGGTTGTGGAGGAGGTGTTGCTCAGTCCGGTGGGGGCGGCGGCGGCCGTTCTTCCGCCACCACCCACACCGAAGTAACAGTGCCCTACACGTCCCGCTTCTTGGTGATGACCAGGGAGGCGATCAGCAGGACCCCTGCCCATGCGGCGAGGACCAGTCCACCCTGCAGCTGGGTCAGGGCGCCGTCCGCGATGGGACCGGCGGTGACCAGCTGGGTTCCCGCATTGCTCGGCAGGAACCGTGCGGCATCGGGAATCCAGTCCGCCAGGTTCTCGACGATGGCCACTACCAGCGGGAGGACAAAGATGATGCCGATGGCAGTCACGACTCCGCCGGCGGTGTTCCGCAGCAGGGTGCCGATCGCCATGGCAAACACGGCGATAAGCGCCAGGCACGTTCCGGTGTTGAGGACGCTGGCCAGCACGCCGTCGTCGCTCAGGGACAGGTCGAGGTCTGCGCTGGCTAGGATCGGCCGGGCAATCAGGAAGGAGATGAAGGCCGCACCGGCACCAACCACGAAGGAAATCAGGGCAATGAGCAGGTTCTTCGCGAGCAGCGCGGGAATGCGCTTCGGAACGGCGCTGAAGGTGGAACGGATCATGCCGGTGCCCCACTCGGAGGCGATCAGCACCACGGCGAGGGATGCAATGAGCAGCTGGCCGAAGAAAAGTCCGCTGGCGGGGATCTCCGGGACCAGGCTGTCGGCCGCGGGGGGCCCGGCCTGCGCTGCCTCCGGACTTCCGGTGGCGCCGAATTCAGTGACTAGCTGGGCGGTGCCCCAGGCAGCCAGGGCCGCAAGCCCCACCATCACCACCACGGTGATGGCCAGGAGGATGACGGTGGATGGGACCGTGGTGATCTTGATCCACTCGGATTTCAGGACCCGAAGGAAACTCACGCCGGGACCGGCGGGGGCCGAGGGCACTGGCGCTGAATTCTTGGATGTTGTAGCGGTACTCACGGTTCTACTTCCCCTTCCCGGAGGCAGTTCCCGCAGCGGCAAGCTCCTGCGGCAGGTCCTGGGACCGGTATTCGACGTCGTCTCGGGTCAGCTCCATGTAGGCGTCCTCGAGGGATACCTGCAGGGGCGTCAGTTCGTACACCAGGATCTGCCGCTCAAGTGCGGTCTCGGCGATCGTGCGCGGTTCCGCGCCGGTGATTTCCAGCAGCCCGGATTCCTGCTCGACGCCGGTGACTCCCGGGCCGGTCAGTGCCTGGAGCAGTTCGCGCGGGCTGTCCGTGCGGACCAGTACGCGGACCTTTTTGTGGCCGCCAATGATTTCACTGATCGGTGCATCCGCGATGATCTGCCCGCGGCCGATCACGATCAGGTGGTCGGCCGTCTGCGCCATTTCACTCATCAGGTGCGAGGAAAGGAAAACGGTGCGGCCTTCGGAGGCGAGTCCCCGGGCCAGATGCCGGACCCAGAGGACGCCTTCCGGGTCGAGTCCGTTGACCGGCTCGTCCAGGATGACGGTGTGCGGGTCGCCCAGCAGGGCCGAGGCGATCCCCAGCCGCTGCCCCATGCCGAGGGAGAAGCCGCCAACCCGCTTCTTCGCCACCGGGGTCAGCCCGGTCAGTTCAATGACCTCGTTGACCCGCTTGGTGGGAATGCCGTGGGTGGCTGCCATGGCCCGCAGATGGTTGTAGGCACTGCGCTTGGTGTGCACGGCCTTCGCGTCGAGCAACGCGCCCACCTCGCGGAGCGGCGCCTTGAGCCGGGAGTAGGGCTGGCCGTTAACCAGCACCCGGCCGGAGGTCGGATTATCCAAACCCACGATCATGCGCATGGTGGTCGATTTACCGGCTCCGTTGGGGCCCAGGAAACCCGTCACCTTCCCCGGCTGGACGGTAAAGGAAACGTCGTTTACGGCGGTTTTGTCGCCATAGCGCTTCGAAAGGCCATATGCCTCGATCATGGGTGATCCTCACGGTTGGGAAGCAAAATCTGGGGGGTCTACCTCCACCATAGGCGGCGCGGAGCGCTGCGGGACCGGTCCAAGGGATGAATCAGGGTCCCCCTCAGGGATGATCAGGGGCTTCCCTGACCGTCCTGCCCAACGCCCTGCGACCGGTATTCGACCTCACCGCGGGTCAACTCCATGTACGCGTCCTCAAGCGATGTCTGCTGCGGGGTCAGTTCAGTAACCAGGATCCGCTGCGCCAGCGCGGCCTCGGCAATGCCACGTGCGGATACGCCGAGGACTTCGAGCCGCCCCGCTGCCGGCCGGCGGATCTCCACACCGTCTGAGCCAAGGGCCGCGGCGAGGGTGTCGGCGTCGTCGGTGCGCACCAGGATGCGTTCCCGGCTGCTGCCCGCAAGTACCTGGTCCATGGGTGCGTCCGCCAGGATCCTCCCCCGGCCAATCACAATCAGATGGTCAGCGGTAACGGCCATCTCGCTCATCAGGTGCGAGGAGATAAACACCGTTCGCCCCTCTGCGGCGAGACCGCGGGCCAGGTGGCGTACCCACTGCACACCCTCCGGGTCCAGGCCGTTGACCGGTTCGTCAAAGATCAACGTCCTGGGATCCCCCAGCAGGGCCGCAGCGATGCCCAGCCGCTGGCCCATGCCCATGGAGAAACTCCCCACGCGCTTTTTCGCCACCGCACCCAGGCCGGTCAATTCGATGACCTGGTTAATGCGCGCGTTGGGGATGCCGTGGGTGGCGGCGAGCGCACGCAGGTGGTTGTAGGCGGTCCGCCGGGGATGGACGGCCTTGGCCTCCAGCAGGGCGCCCACTTCCCGCAGGGGCGCCTTATGGCTGGCGTACGGCGCCCCATTGACCGCCACGGTGCCGGCGGAGGGATGGTCCAGGCCCATGATCATGCGCATGGTGGTGGACTTGCCGGCGCCGTTGGGTCCCAGGAACCCGGTGACCTTGCCCGGCTGGACCGTAAAGGTAATGCCGTCGACGGCGGTCTTGCCACCGAACACCTTCGCGAGGTTTCGGGCCTCAATCATGCGGACTCTCCATTTCCAACGGTGTGACGGCACCGCCCCCTCTACCGGGAGCTGATCGACTCGAACTTGCGAACTGCCAGGGGAACAAAGACCACGAGCATCACGGCCGAGCCGATCAGCACCGTGGCAACGGCGTTCTGCATCGGCCAGGTGTCCGGGACGGGCGCGCTGCCGAGGTTGCCGAACAGCTCGCGTACGGCCTGCACGAGCGCCGACACCGGGTTCCAGTCCGCAAAGGTCTGCAGCGGTCCGGGGAGGTTGGAGCTCTGCACAAACGCATTGGAAATGAAGGTGATGGGAAACAGGATCATGAAGGATGCGTTGTTGATGGTCTCCGGCGAACGCACCGTCATCCCCAACAGGGCCATGACCCAGCTGAACGCATAGGAGAAGAGCAGCAGCAGTGCAAGGGCGGCCAGGAACCGTCCGGGGGTGCTGTCCACCCGCCAGCCCACCAGCAGTCCGGTGCCCATCATGATGAGCATGGAAATCCCGTTCAGCGCCAGGTCGGCGTTGGTCCGGCCAATCAGCACCGCGGAGGGGCTCATCGGCAGCGTCCGGAACCGGTCGATGATGCCCTCCTTCAGGTCCTGTGCCATGGCTGAGCCGGAGAAGGTGGATCCGAAAACCACCGTCTGGGCGAAGATTCCCGCCATCAGGAACTGCGTATAGTCGGTGCCTGCCACCGCAATGGATCCGCCGTAGACCTGGCTGAACAGCAGCACGAACATGATCGGCTGCAGCACGGCGAAAATGATCATGTCCGGTGAGCGCTTGATTTTGATCAGGTTGCGCTTGGTGACTGTCCAGCCGTCACCGGCCCACCGGGCCGGAAGGCTCGGCGAGCTGGTCCGGATACCGGTTGCTGATACTGCCGCGCTCATCGGTGTGCCTCCTCTTTTTCCGTTTCGGCGTCCTCTTCGGCCGGCTTGCCGGTGAGCTGCAGGAAGACGTCGTCCAGGGTGGGGCGGCGGATGCCGGCGTCGTGCAGTTCGATGCTGCCGGCTTCGAGTTCGGACAGGATGCGCTGGAGCGCTGCGGGACCGTCGACGACGGCGACCTCGAGTGTCCTGCCGTCGCCGGAAAGGTGGGGATCCCCGGATCCATGCCTGCCCAGGATGGACAGCGCTTCGTCCGCGTCCTCCTGGCGGTGCAGGGCCACCGCTACCCGGTGCCCGCCGATCTGCGCCTTCAGGTCATCCGAAGTGCCTTCGGCAATGACCTTCCCCTCGTCAATCACGGCCACCTTGTCGGCCAGCTGGTCCGCTTCCTCCAGGTACTGGGTGGTCAGCAGCAGCGTGGTTCCACGGGCCACCAGGTCGGTGATGACACCCCAGAGCGCAATCCGGGAGCGCGGGTCCAGTCCGGTCGTGGGTTCGTCCAGGAAGAGGACCCGTGGTTGGTTCACCAGGGCGCCGGCGAGGTCCAGCCGGCGGCGCATACCGCCGGAGTAGCCCTTGACCGGCCGGTTGCCGGCGTCGGAGAGCTCGAACATATCGATCAGTTCGACTGCCCGTTCCTTCGCGCGCCGGGCAGGCAGGTGGTACAAATGCCCCACCATGTCCAGGTTCTCAATCCCGGTGAGGTTCTCATCCACCGCGGAGTACTGGCCGGACACGCCAATGACGCGCCGGACTGCCTTGGGATCGCCGAGCACGTTGATGCCGTCGATGACGGCGGTGCCCGAATCGGGCCGGATCAGGGTGGTGAGGACCTTGACGGCGGTGGTTTTCCCGGCGCCGTTCGGGCCCAGCAAAGCGGTCACTGTTCCTTCAGGGACAGCGATGTCCAGTCCGTCCAGGGCATGCACGGGACCGGATTTCGAGGAGTAGACCTTGGTCAGACCCTCGGCAGAGATCAACGGCGTGGAAGTTGACGACTGTGGTGAAAAGGACATGCGTCGAGGGTAGGACCGGGAACGGGAGCTCCGCCCCTCTCATGCGGACACCATTGGTCCGCAGTATTAAGCCGATTCGGGTACGGCTTTCCGTTCGGCGGCGGCCGGCGCAAAGACAATCGAAACCAGCATGGCGGCACCCACCACCAGCAGCGCATTGCGGATCCCCCAGCTCTCGCCCAGGAAGCCGAGCACCGGCGGGCCTACGAAGAAGGCCATGTAGCCAATGGTGGAAACCACGGAGACCCGGCCCGCGGCATGCACGGGGTCCTCTCCGGCGGCGGACATTCCCATCGGAAAGCCCAGCGCCGCACCGATCCCCCACAGCACGGCCCCTGCAGCGGCCAGCACCAGGTTCGGGGCGAACACGAAGAGCAGCAGTCCGGCGAGGGAGGCGCTCATGCATATCCGCAGCGCCGGAACGCGTCCCAGCCGGTCAATCAGGCGGGCACCAAACCAGCGGGTGAGGGTCATGGCGGCAACGAACACCCCGAACATCACGGCTCCGGTTGATTCGCTGGTGCCCAGCCCATCCACCGTCGCCTTGGCCACCCAGTCATTGGCCGCGCCTTCGGTGAGGGCGGCGCCCAGGACGACGACGCCGATCAGCACCGTGCGCCCCTCCCGCCAGGCGCCGAACCGGGACGGCTTTGACGACGCATCGGCGCCAGTGCCGGCAGCAGCCGGGTGCGGCAGCTGGAGGAAGTTCCGCGGCACGATCAGCACCGCCACGCAGACCACGGTCAGGATGCCCAGCAGGTGCAGGGACAGCGAAACGCCGGCGGCGGACAGCACGGCACCAATCATGGCGCCCACAAACGCCCCGCCACTGAACGCGCCATGGAATTTGGGCATCACCGTCCGGCCCACCCGGCGCTCCACGTCGGCACCCTCCAGGTTCATGGCAACGTCCCAGCCGGCAATCCCCACCCCGAACACCAGCAGGCCCGCGCCGGTCAGGGGAATCGACCCGAGACTCAGGCCCGCGGCGATGGCGAGCGAAGCGGCCGACGTCGTCAGGCCGCCTGCGCGTACCGCACCGGCCGTGCCGATCCGCTGGGCCACCGAACCGGCCAGTGGCAGCGCCACGACGGATCCAATGGCCGAGAACAACAGGAGCAGGCCGACACCGGCGGCACCAATACCCAGGTCCTGCGCCGCGGCCGGAATCCGTGCCGCCCAGCTGGCGAAGACCAGGCCGTTGAGACCAAAAATCACGAAGACGGCGATGAGTGCTTTATTCAGGGCTGATTCGCTGGTTTCCTCCACGCCCAATATTGTCCCCTACCGGACCCGCTCCACGCGTTTTTCGTCCCACACCGGGGTTTCGGACTCGTAAACCCTGCCGTCGGAACCGAACACCAGGAAACGGTCGAAGCTGCGGGCAAACCAGCGGTCATGGGTGACGGCCAGGACCGTCCCTTCAAAAGCGTCGATGGCCTTTTCCAGGGCCTCGGCCGAGTGCAGGTCCAGGTTGTCGGTAGGCTCGTCCAGCAGCAGCAGGGTCGCGCCGGAGAGCTCCAGGAGCAGGATCTGCATGCGTGCCTGCTGACCGCCGGAAAGCGACTCGAACTTCTGTTCCGAGGACGCAGCCAGGCCGTAGCGGTCCAGCACTCCGGCGGCGGCTTCGCGGCCCAGCCCGGACCGGTGTTCGTCGCCGCGGTGCAGGATGTCCAGCAGGGTCCGTTCAGCGAGGTCGGGGCGCATCATGGTCTGCGCGAAGAACCCCGGCCGGATCCGTGCCCCCAGTTTCACCGAGCCGGCATGCGGCACCGCCGCGATTTCCACTTCCGAGACGGGCTCGTGTTCCTTATCCGGGTCGCTGCCGCCCAGGGCCAGCAGGCGCAGGAAATGGGACTTTCCGGATCCGTTGGAGCCAAGCACACCCACCCGGTCCCCGAACCAGATCTCGGTGCTGAACGGCTTCATCAACCCAGTCAGTTCCAGCTTCTGTGCGACGACAGCGCGCTTGGCCGTCCGCCCGCCGCGCAGCCGCATCTTAACGTTCTGCTCAAGGGGAAGGGCTTCGGGCGGTCCGGCCTCGAGGAATTTGGCCAGCCGGGTCTGCGCCGCGTGGTACCGGTTGGCCATGTCGGAGCGGAACGCGGCCTTGTTCTTGTACATGTTGACGAGTTCCTTGAGCTTGAGATGCTCCTCGTCCCAGCGCCGGCGCAGTTCCTCGAACCGGGCGTTGCGGTCCTCGCGGGCCTTCACGTAGCTGCTGAAGCTTCCGCCGTGGATCCAGGCCGAAGCTCCGTTGATACCCGGCTCCAGGGTCACGATCCGGGTGGCGGCGTTGTCCAGCAGTTCGCGGTCGTGGCTGACAAACAGCACGGATTTCCTGGACTCGGCCAGCTTTCCCTCGAGCCAGCGTTTGCCGGGGACGTCCAGGTAGTTGTCCGGTTCGTCCAGGAGCAGGAGCTCGTCCGGCCCGGCGAAGAGTGCCTCCAGGACCAGCCGTTTCTGCTCGCCGCCGGAAAGCGTTGCGGCCCTGCGGTACTGCGCCCGGTCGAAGGGCAGTCCGAGCGCGGCCATGGTCACCTCATCCCAGACGGTTTCCTGTTCGTAGCCGCCGACGTCGCCCCATTCGGTGATGGCGGTGGCGTAGCGCATCTGGGTGGGCTCGTCGTCGTGCTCCATCATGGCGAGCTCGGCTGCGTCCACTTCGCGGGCCGCGGCAGCGAGGGCCGGCGGCGCGGCCGAAACGAGCAGGTCGCGGACCGTGCTGTCATCACGGACCTGCCCGACGAACTGGCGCATGATGCCCATATTGCCGGACCGCGAAACCGTGCCCTCGTCAGGTTTGAGATCCTCGGCGATGATCCGCAGCAGGGTGGTCTTCCCGGTGCCGTTGGGGCCGATCAGGGCCGTTTTATGCCCGTCGCCGACCTTGAAGCTGACGCCGTTGAGCAGCTGCCGGCCGTCGGAGAGGAAATAGTCAATGTTGGATACGTCGAGATGCGCCACGTACCCATCCTCCCATTCCCCGCGGCTGGCTCCCCGTTGGCCGGAAGCCGCCGGCCGGGCATACGATGAAAAGCCCTGGAATTTCAAGGAAAATCTCAAGAAAGCAGGACCAAATGATCTTCATTACCGTCAAGTTCCTCGTCAAGCCCGAGTGGACCGAGCGCTGGCCGGAACTGACCGCCGGCTTCACCGCCGCCACCCGCGCCGAGCCCGGCAACCTCTGGTTCGACTGGTCCCGCAGCCTGGAAAACCCGAACGAGTTTGTGCTCGTGGAGGCGTTCAAGGACGACGCCGCCGCCGCGCATGTCCAGAGCGGCCACTTCCAGCAGGCCATGAAGGACATGGTTCCGGCGCTGGTGGAAACCCCGAAGATCATCAACACCGTCATTGACGGCGAAGAATGGTCCCGGATGGGCGAGCTGACCGTCGAGTAGGACTACTTTTTATCCGGCTCGTAGCCGGCACGGCGCAGCATTTTCCGCAGGTCCACCACGGTCTGCTCGTCTATGTCCTTGCCTTTCGGCACCCTAAGGACATCCGTCTGCCCGGCCAGGGTGACCTCGTACTTGCCGTTGTGCTCCCGGGTAGTGTCGGCCACTGCTTCCAGCAGTGACAGGACGTCCTTCCATTCGACGTTGCTGCTGGAAGGATGACGCAGGATCTTGTCCAGCGTGTCCCGGTGGTGGTTGTTCAAATGCTCGGTCATGGGAACCTCCTGTTACCAGTTCCCCATGACCGGCCACCACGCGCAAGGCCCGGCTCTCTGTTGTTCAGGGGTCCTTCCCGGGATTGTTCCCGCTGCACCCGCGGGACTGGGCCTAGCCCGGTTCGGGTGCGAGGTCGGGCACCGGCAGCCCGAACACGTCCTTGAGTGCCAGCTTTGCCGCATGCAGTCCGCCCATGCCGTGGACCCCCGGTCCCGGCGGGGTGGACGCGGAACTGAGGTAGACCCCGGGCACGGCCGTCCGCCACGGTTTTGGAGACAGGACCGGACGGATCAGCATCTGGGCCAGCGTCACTGCCCCGCCGCCGAAGTCCCCGCCCACGTAGTTGGCGTTGTACTGCGCCAGATCAGCCGCCGTCGTCACCCGCGAATCGACAATGACATCACGGAAACCGGGGGCGAACCGCTCAATCTGGGCGGTCACCGCTTCGGTCATGTCCACCGTGGAACCGGCGGGCACATGGCAGTAGGACCAGAGAACGTGGCGGCCGGCGGGGGCACGGCTGGCGTCGAAAGCGCTCGGTTGGGACAACAGCACGTACGGGCGGCGCGGGTGCCGGCCGGAGGCGACGTCGTCCTCGGCCGCAGCCAGTTCGCCCCGGGTGCCGCCCAGGTGGGCGGTTCCCGTGCGCGCCATCTCCGGGTTGGTCCAGGGCACCGGACCGGAGAGGATGAAGTCCACCTTGCACGCAGCGTTCCCGTAGCGGAACCGCTCCAGGGCCTTGGCATAACGCGGCGGAAGCCGGTCCCCGCCCAGTTCCAGCAGTACCGACGGGGACACATCCAGGATCACGGCCCGGGAGTCCGCCACCTCGTCCAGGGAAGTGATCCGGTGCCCGGTGGAGATCTCACCGCCGTGCTCCCGCAGGTCATCGGCCAGCGCCTCGGCGATGGCCTGCGAGCCGCCTACCGGGATGGGCCAGCCCACGGAGTGGGCCAGGGTTCCCAGCATCAGCCCGCCGCCCGCGGAGGGCAGCGACGGCATTCTGCCGACGGGGTGCGCCGCGACGCCGGAGAGCAGGGCCGGGGCGGCGTCCTCCACGAAACGCCGGTTCCACAGGGGTGTGCCCTGGTCCAGGGCCGCCAGGCCGAAGCTCGCCAGCGCAACCGGATCCCGGGGAATGCTCAGCAGGGAGCCCATCAGCAGTTCAGTGACGGCCTCGCTGCGCTTCACCAGCGGTTCCATCAGCCGCCGGTAGGCGGCACCGTCGCGTCCCAGCCCGTCCACGGTCCGGTCCAGGTCCTTGTACGCCAGTGCCGCACGTCCGCCGTCGAGCGGCGATGCATAGGAAATCTCCGGCACCGCAAGCTCGATCCGCCGGTCCAGGCCGAAGCTGCGGAAGAACGGGGAGGCCAGGGCCATGGGATGCACGGCCGAGCAGATGTCGTGCAGGTGGCCGGGTTCCATCAGTTCCTTGGTGCGGCTGCCGCCGCCCACCGTGGATTCGGTTTCGAACACCCGGACCGTGAGGCCGGCGCGGGCCATAACGACCGCCGCTGCGAGTCCGTTGGGTCCGGCCCCGACCACACTGACATCGCTCACGAGTCTGCCTTGTTCCCCTTCCGGCCGGCGATGCGGCCTGCAAGTCCCTTGGCGGAGGCCGGGAGGCCGCGCAGCTTCCCGGGCGCCTCACGGCGCATTTTCAGGGCGTTGGCCACCAGTGCGTACCGCAGCGGATGCAGGGGAATGTCGTAGGTGGTGGGAATGGTGACCACGGTCTTGGAGAAGTTCCGCTTGAACGTGGTGACGTTGATCAGGCTGGGGTAGTTGTCGCTGACAATGCCCGTGAGGCCGCAGGCGGTGTTGCCGGCTTCCTTGAGGACCTTGAAGGCCTCCCACAGCAGCAGGTAGGGCGCGTTGGTCTTACGGGCACTGTGCGAGCTGGCCGCGAAGTAATAGACCGAGTAGCCCCGGTACTCGGTGGTGATCAGCCAGGACACGGCCTGCCCGTCCATGTAGGCCACCATGAGGCGCAGGTGGTCGCCGAGTTCGGTGAGCAGTGTTTCGTAGAAGGTGGACTCGAAGCTCGAGAAGCCGTCGCGGGAGGCGGTTTCCTGCATGATCGGGAACAGCTCCATACGGAACACTTCCGCCCAGCGGTCCCGCTCAATGGTGCTGACCTTGACGCCGAGCTTCTCCGCCTTGCGGATCAGGTTCCGGGCGTTGGAGCGGAACGAGGCAAAGATTTCATCGGTGTCCGGGGTCAGGTCCACCACGATTTCGCGTTCGTACCAGCCGTGTTCCAGCGGGCCTGTGACGGGCGGCTGGGGATGCTCGATCTGCATGCGGATGTAGAGCGGGTCCACCGCGGGATCGGCCCGGAACTGTTCCTGCACGGTGGAGACCAGCCGGGCTTCGGCGTTGTGCGTGCGGGTGGTGAACCAGGTGGGGCCGTTGACGACGACGAGGGACGGTCGGAGCCGCCGTTCGGACCGGAGGTAACTCGCCGTGGCCACCAGGGTGCCGCCGTCGTAATAGGCCCAGATGCCGTAGGGGCTTCGGCCGAGTTTCCGCTCAAAATCCGCCCAATAGGGGGTCTGTTCCAGCGGAATCACCACATCGGGGTGCGCGGCGGCAAGCGCCTCGAACTCCTCGTGGCTGAGCTGCTCGGAACGGTATGGAACGGGGGTCACTGTGCTTCTTTCGCCGGGGCCGCATGCGTTTCCAAGGGTACCCGAACCGGCCCTCCCCGCCGCAGGAGCCAGCGGTCGGGCGCAGCGTTAAACGGGCCGCCCTGGGGATCGTCGACGCCGCCGCGGCGCACCGGATCGCCGTCGGGTTCGAGGATGTCGGCAACCACCCGGTACATCAGCCACATCGTGGCCAGAACGTGGCCCAGGATGGCCAGCACGTAGTAGGGCGAATCGAGGTTGTGCTCCGCCGCACCGCCCGAAGTCTCTTTCGCCAGGTACATCCAGACGGCCCACCAGTGCATCACCTCGAAGAACTGCCAGATGAGGAAATCGAGCCACCGCGGCCGGGCAAGGGCAACCAGGGGAATCAGCCACAGGACAAACTGCGGGGAATAGACCTTGTTGGTCAGGATGAATGCCGCCACGATCAGGAAGGCCAGCTGCGCCAGGCGCGGCCGGCGCCCGGCCCGCAGTGCCAGCACGGCGATTCCTGCGCATGCAAGCGCGAAAAGCAGGTATGCCGCAACGTTGATGAACTCCGCGCCGACGCCGGTTCCACCGGCCCTTTCCACGGTCAGGTTCCACGCGAACCAGATGGAGGAGTACCCGGCCGGACGGTCCCCGGTGAAGGTCAGGAAGAAGCGCCAGGATTCGTAGTCCCGGAGCAGGAACGGCAGGTTCACCAACAGCCAGGTGCCGGCCGCAGCCGCGAAGGCCAGCACCGCCGGGCGCAGCCGCAGCGTCCGCAGTGCAAGCACCAGCACTGCGCCCAGAATCAGCACGGGATAGAGCTTCAATGCGGTCCCCAGACCGATCAACACCCCTGCGGCCACCGGACGGTTCCGGGCAAAAGCCAGCATGCCGGCCGTGGCCAGCATCACGGCAAAAATGTCCCAGTTGATGAACATCGACAGGATGGCCGCCGGAGCCACCGCCACCATGGCCGCGTCCCAGGGCCGGCGGCCGGCCAGGCGCATCGTGGCGATGACCGTGGCAATCCACGCCGCCGCAGCCAGGACCGCGTTGACGTCAAAGTAGCTGAGCGCCCGGGCATCAGTGGCACCGGCGCCGGGCACCACCAGGGCGGTGGCTCCGGCCAGCAGCCCCAGCAGGACCGGATACTCGAAAAGGGCACCCTCGGTCAGGAACGGGAAGATCCCCTCCCCCAGCCCCCGGGTGCGGAAGAGTTCCGGCCAATCCGAATAACAGGCGGCATAAAAATGGTCCGGTGTGCTCCACCCGCCGGCACGGCACGGCGTCTTCACCAGCACCCCCAGCAGGGCAGCGGCGGTCGTGAGCAGGATCAGCACCCGCTCCACGGTGAAGAATCCCGGCGTGACTATCCCCGGCGCGGTGTGGATGCCCAGCGGCCCGCCGATGCCTTCGGTGAACCTGCGGAGGAACGGATCGTTGCGGGACGGCACCACAATCCGCTGTGGACCGCGCCTGGGGTTGGGCTGCATAGGTTCAGTATCCACCAGGGCCCCGTGCGCTGCGGGCCCCTGCGGCGCCGGACGGATGCACCGGACCTGGTCCCGGGAAACACCGGCAGGTGATAACAGCGCCGGAGATGTGACTCCAAGCACGTAGACTGGGGAGGTTGTCTGCGCCGGGGGCGCAGCGTTCAACATTTTCTTCAAAGGAGAACCGTGTCCGAGAACCCCATTCGGGTCGCAATTGTCGGTGTTGGAAACTGTGCAGCTTCGCTGGTACAGGGTGTCCAGTACTACCGAAGCGCCGACCCCAACGAAACCGTCCCTGGCCTGATGCACGTAAAGTTTGGCGATTACCACGTCAATGACGTGCAGTTCGTGGCCGCTTTCGACGTCGACAGCAAGAAGGTCGGACTCGACCTCGCTGACGCGATTGGCGCAAGCGAAAACAACACCATCAAGATTGCCGACGTGCCGCAGACCGGCATCACGGTACAGCGCGGCCACACCCTCGACGGGCTCGGTAAGTACTACCGGGAAACGATCACGGAATCCGACGCGTCTCCGGTGGACATTGTCGCCGCCCTGCGGGACAACGCAGTGGACGTTATGGTCTGCTACCTGCCCGTGGGATCCGAGCAGGCCGCGAAGTTCTACGCCCAGTGCGCCATTGATGCCGGCGTGGCCTTCGTCAATGCCCTGCCCGTCTTCATTGCCGGCACCAAGGAATGGGCGGACAAGTTCACCGCGGCCGGCGTGCCGATCGTGGGCGACGACATCAAGAGCCAGATCGGCGCCACCATCACGCACCGCGTTATGGCCAAACTGTTCGAGGACCGCGGGGTCATCCTGGACCGCACGTACCAGCTGAACGTCGGCGGCAACATGGACTTCAAGAACATGCTCGAGCGCGAGCGCCTGGAATCGAAGAAGATCTCCAAGACGCAGGCCGTCACCTCCAACACCTCCGCCGCGCTTAAGGCCGACGACGTGCACATCGGCCCGTCGGACTACGTCGCCTGGCTCGATGACCGCAAGTGGGCGTTCGTCCGGCTCGAGGGACGCAACTTCGGCGACGCTCCGGTGTCCCTGGAGTACAAACTGGAGGTCTGGGACTCCCCCAACTCCGCAGGCGTCATCATCGATGCCGTCCGTGCCGCCAAGATCGCCCTTGACCGCGGGGTCGGTGGGCCCATCCTTTCGGCCTCGAGCTACTTCATGAAGTCGCCGCCGGAGCAGTACAACGACGACATCGCCAAGGAAAAGGTGGAGCAGTTCATCCGCGGCGAGGTTGAGCGCTAAAAGCCCTGAGCCAATGCCCCTGTCCCCCTTCCGGGAACAGGGGCATTGCTGTTTCCGGACCCGGCACCGGCCTTAGATGAGCCCGCTGGGTGTTCCATCCGCAGACACACCCATCCGCAGCGCTGCCGGATTCCGGGGCAGCCCCGGCATGGTCATGACTGCGCCGGTCAGCGCGACCACGAAGCCGGCACCGGTCTTGAGGGTCAGGTCCCGGACGTGGAGCGTAAAGCCGGACGGGGCCCCAAGGACCGCAGGATCATCGGAGAAGGAGTAGGGCGTCTTCGCCATGCAGACCGGCAGGTGCTCCAGGTTCCGCGCTTGGATTTCCTGCAGCCGCCGCCGGGCCGGCGCCGCGAATTCGACGTCGGCGGCTCCGTAGATTTCCCGGGCCACGGTACGGATTTTCTCTTCCACCGGCATTCCGTCCGGATACAGGAACCGGAAATCCGCCGGCTGGTCCAAGGCCCGGAGCACCGCCGCCGCCAGGTCGTCGCCGCCCGGGCCGCCGCCGCCCTGCGCCCACACGTCGGCAAGGGCGGCACTGACGCCCTGCTCGGCGCACCAGTCCAGAAGCCAACGCAGTTCGGCGTCGGTGTCTGTCCTGAAGCGGTTGACCGCCACCACCGGGTTGATCCCGAACCGGCGGATGTTTGCCAGGTGCCGCTGCAGGTTCGCGGCACCGGCCCGCAGTGCCGGAATATTCTCCGCGGTGAGGTCGTCCCTGGGAACGCCGCCGTGCATTTTCAGGGCCCGGACGGTAGCGACCACCACGACGGCGTCGGGGGCGACATCCGCCACCCGGGACTTGATGTCCAGGTACTTTTCCGCGCCGAGGTCAGCACCAAACCCGGCTTCCGTCACAACGATGCCGGCCAGCCGGCGGGCGGTCGCGGTGGCGATGACTGAATTACAGCCGTGTGCGATGTTGGCGAACGGGCCGCCGTGGACGAGTGCCGGGGTTCCGGCCAGGGTCTGCACCAGGTTGGGTTTGAGGGCGTCGCGCAGCAGCAGTGTCATGGCGCCCTCGGCGCCAAGGTCGGCGACGGTGACGGGCCGGCGGTCATAGGTGTAGCCCACGGTGATCCGGGACAGGCGTTCGGAGAGGTCCGCAAGGTCCCGGGCGAGGCAGAAGATGGCCATCACTTCCGAGGCCACGGTGATATCGAAGCCGTCCTGCCGCGGCACGCCCTGCGCCGGACCGCCGAGGCCGATCACAATGTCCCGCAGGGCCCGGTCATTCATGTCCAGGACCCGCTTGAAGGTGATGCGCCGCGGATCCAGTCCCAGCTGGTTGCCCTGGTAAATGTGGTTGTCCACCAGGGCGGCCAGCGCATTGTTCGCCGCGGTGATGGCGTGGAAATCGCCGGTGAAGTGCAGGTTGATGTCTTCCATCGGCACCACTTGGGAATAGCCTCCCCCCGTGGCGCCGCCCTTCATGCCCAGCACCGGCCCCATGGATGGTTCGCGCAGGGCTATCATCACCGTTTCCCCGGCCCGCTGCAGGGCGTCCGCCAGTCCAACCGTCACGGTGGATTTGCCTTCACCCGCGGGGGTCGGACTCATGGCGGTCACGAGGACCACCCGGCCGCGGGCCGCACCCTCCGGCAGGAGCGCCGGATCAACCTTGGCTTTGTAGCGCCCGTACGGTTCCAGTGCACCGTCCGGAATGGCTACCCGCCGGGCTATCTCGGTAATGGGCAGCAAGCGGGCCGCACGGGAAATCTCGAGGTCTGAGGGCACGTCCGCACTGGTAGGCATATCGTCTGTTCCTTCCGCTGCGCCGTCAACGGGTCGCCTCGACGGCCATTGGTGCTTGGATGGAAGCCAAACTATCAGCAGGTCGGGTGCGGGTGGCCCCTGAAGGTCCCGCCGGCGCTGCCGTGGGGCAACTTAGGCCCTGCGGTTATTTACGGACCGCACGGCGCGCGAACAGGTCCGCCGCCTCCCGGTAGCTTTCCGCCGTCAGCATGGCCGTCCGCCGCCAGCCAAACGCCTGGGCGTGGACCGCTGCCCCTTCACCGAGCGTCCGACGGCGTTCGGTGCCGTCGTAGAGGGCCTCCAGTTCGGCGGCCCACCGGCTGGGAGCGTGGCCGTCGACGAGGATGCCGCTCCTGCCGTTACGCACGGCTTTGGGAAGCCCGCCCACGTTGGCGGCAAGGACGGGGGTGCCGCAGGCCTGGGCCTCGAGGGCAACCAGTCCAAACGATTCGCTGAACGAAGGCACGGCCACGACGTCGGCGGCACGGAACCAGTCGGCTAGCTGGTGCGGTTCGACCGGCGGACGCAGGGACACGGTGTCCTGCAGGCCCAGCCGGCGGATCATCGGTGCCAGGTCAAGTACGGAGGATCCGCTGCCGGCACCCAGGATGCTCACACGGAGGGGAATGTCCGGGCGGCGGCGCCGCAGCTCGGCGGCCGCCTCAACCAGGATCTGGGGGCCCTTCAGACGCTGGATCCGGCCGGCAAAGACCACATGGAAAACTCCGGGGAGGAACCCCCGGCCCGCCTGCACCCCCGGCCTCCCCCGTGGCGAAAAGACGTTCAGATCCACGCCGGGTGCCACCACGTCGACGGCTGCGGGATCGGCGCCGTAGAGTGCTTCGAGTTCCGCTGCCTCGGTGCTGGTGTTGGCGATCAGCCGGGTGGCACCGTGAACTACCTGCTGCTCGCCGTCAATGCGGATCTGCGGCTCGGGTTCCTCCCCCGGCTGGGCCTGGAGGTTCTTGACGCGGGCCATGGTGTGCATGGTGTGCACCAGTGGCAGGTCCCATTGCTGGGCAACGGATAATCCCGCCGTTCCGGATACCCAGTAGTGGGAGTGCACAACGTCGAATCCGCCGTCGAGCAGGAATGGCTGCGCTTCGGCCACCGCATACGCCAGGTCCAGGTAGGGCAGCCGTTCCTTGGGAACCTTGCAGACAGGGCCGGCGGTCACGTGGCGGACCTTCACCCCGGGAGCCAGCTCGACGTCGGCGCTCTGCAGGGGGTCCGTGGCGCGCGTAAAGATCTCGACCTCGGTCCCGGCCCGTGCCAGTTCCAGGGCAACGGAGCGGACATACACATTCATGCCGCCGGCATCGCCGCAGCCAGGCTGCTCGAGGGGGGAGGTATGGAGGGAGAGCATGGCCACACGGTTGACCTGGGGCACTTCGCTCCCTTCCTTACAGGTATTTTCTCTATCGACTTTATAACGTCACGCGGCTGGGCTTTGTTTCCTGTCACCCAGAACACGTCCGGCCCCCGCCGCGGAAGGCCCGGCACAGCACTGCCCGGCACCTCGCTTGGAGGTGCCGGGCAGTGCGGCTGGATCCGCCTGGTTCCGAGCTGTTTGAGACTGAGATCACTTGACGGAATGGAAGTAATGCAGGAGCAGATGGCCTTCGGGGCCACACAGGGCCGCGTCCATCCGGGCATCACGGACGGCGCTGGAACGGAGGTAGGAGCTCCGTAGTCGCTTGAGCATTGGGTACACCCCCTTCGCTGTGCGTGGGGCGAATGCTGCTCGTGGGGTGAATTGGTTGCTTTTGGGCATGACGGTATTGGGCAGGGGGAATTCAGACATGGGAATCTCCGACAGGGAAGCACCACAAAGGCGCAAAACAATAAACAGATAAAAGATGCGTCGAAATGACGCTAGAAACCAATAAAAGACATCAAAGAGACGTTCAGGCGATTTGCGGGAAAATACCCGACCATGACGCCGCGATATCTTTCAAAGGGAATGCCGGCGATTGACCCGCACCAAACCTGAACCACATGCAGCCGTCCAGCCCCCTTCGAAACAGGGGTGCCGGAACGGAGTGTGGTGCCGGATGAAGGTGCGTGGTGCTCGCGCCGGTGGCGCAGACGGCAGACGGCCTGCCGGGCGGCGGCGTTTAGGCTGAAGCGGCCGGCCAGGAAGCAGCCGCGGTAACCCCGGTGGAGGCTATATGCCCGCCGGAGAGGACCGAGGATGGCACCCGTGGGGTCCGGAAGGATCGCCGGAGATTGCCGCCGGTTTTGCCACCGGTCACTACGATGTGAATTCCATTAGTGTTCATCAATCTCCACCTCCTGTTCGCGGTACGCGGGGTACTGGACGCTGATGCAGGCTGCAGCTCGGTAAGCCCAATAAGCTCAACTAAGCCTGCACGTCCGGTTCGGTCTTTTGCGGGCCATGAAGTGCCCGCAAAAGAAAGGTACAACAAAACCCAGGTCCGTGCCAAGCACTTTTTGTAAATTCACCGGAATTTTTTATTGCCGGTGCGTTAGGCACGCGTGCCCTCTGCGTATTAGAGGTTCCAGCCGACGACGGCGGGGGTGCGCTTGTCCCACCCGAGGGTGCAGACCGCAGCGGTGCTCAGCGCGAAATGCCGGCCCATCTCGGGGGCCAGACCCAGCCAGCGGGCGGCCAGGATGCGCAGGAAATGTCCGTGGGCCACCAGGAGGACCTTCTCCACCGGCATTGCCTCCGGGTTCCGGTCCATGGCCGTGCCGCTTCCGGCCTGGACGGCTGAGATGATGCGGTCCGCCCGCTCGGCCACCTGCGCCAGGGTCTCCCCGTTGGGCACGCCGTCCTTCCAGATCAGGTAGCCCGGATTCTCCTCGCGGACCTGCCGGCTGTTGCGGCCCTCGTTATCCCCGTAATCCCACTCGTGCGCATGCGGAAGCACTTCGGCGTCGGGGTAGCCCACCAGTTCCGCGGTGCGGCGGGCACGGATCAGCGGGGAGGTGAAGACCCGGTCAAACGTCACCGGTCCGATCTTCGCCCCCGCGGCCGCGGCCTGTGCCTCACCTTCGGCCGTCAGGGGTATGTCGGTCAGGCCGGTGTAGTTGCCCTCGCGGGACCATTCCGTTTCACCGTGGCGCAGGAGCCAGAGCCGGGGCAGCCGGGTTCCGGACGGCGTCAGGTCCGGAACTGCCGGTCCGAAGTTTTCCCCGTTGCTCATTTGCCGTCCTTGTTCGTCCGTGGTTCGCCCGGTTCCCCGAGGGGTTCCTTTTCCGTTGTATCAGGTGTTGCGGGGCCGGCAACCTGGTTTTCCGGTTGTTCAGCCCACCAGCCGCGAAGCAGTTCCGCTGCCTCGGCTTCGGTGCGGGGACCGTTCTCCATCCGTTCCTCCAGCAGGAACCGGTACGCACGGCCCACCACCGGGCCGGGCCGGATCTGCAGCAGGGCCATGATCTGTTCGCCGTCCAGGTCCGGCCGGATCGAGGCCAGCTCCTCCTGCTCGGCGAGCGCGGCGATCCGCTGTTCCAAGTCGTCATAGGCGAAAGCCAGGCGCTCGGCCTTGCGCCGGTTGCGTGTGGTGACATCGGACCGCGTCAGGCGGTGCAGCCGCTGCAGCAGCGGACCGGCATCGTTCACGTAGCGGCGCACCGCCGAATCCGTCCAGCCTGCGTCACCGTAGCCGTAGAAACGCATATGCAGTTCCACCAGGCGGGCGACCGCCTTGATGGTGTCGTTGTCGAACCGCAGGTTCTTCATCCGCTTGGCAGTGAGCTTGGCCCCCACCGCGTCGTGGTGCAGGAAACTCACCGAGCCGCCCGGCTCGAAGCGGCGCGTGGATGGCTTTCCGACGTCGTGCATCAGGGCCGCGAACCGCAGCACGAAGTCCGGTCCCGGAACGGGACCGTCGGTACCGGTTTCCAGTGCGCAGGCCTGGCGCAGGACCGTCAGTGAATGCTGGTAAACGTCCTTGTGCCGGTGGTGCTCGTCCACTTCGAGCCGCAGGGCGGCCACCTCGGGCAGGACATGGTCGGCCAATCCGCTTTCCACCAGCAGGTCCACGCCTGTCCACGGGGCCTTGCCGCAGATCAGTTTGGTCAATTCGTCCCGGACCCGTTCGGCGGAGATAATCCCGATCCGCCCGGCCATCTCCCGCATCGCTTCGAAAACATCCGGGGCCACTTCCACACCCAGCTGGGAGGCGAAGCGGGCGGCGCGCATCATGCGCAGCGGATCGTCGGAGAACGACGTCGATGGCGCACCGGGGGTGCGCACCATGCCGTCGTGCAGGTCGCGGGCTCCACCGAAGGGGTCCACCAGTTCCATGGACGGCAGCCGGAGGGCCATCGCGTTCATGGTGAAGTCGCGGCGGAACAGATCGTCTTCGAGCTTGTCGCCAAAGGCGACGGCGGGCTTGCGGGAGTCGGGGTCGTAGGCGTCGGCCCGGTACGTGGTGACCTCCACCTGGAAGCCGTCCTTGCGCATGCCGATGGTGCCGAACTCCCGGCCGATCTCCCAGTAGGTGTCGGCCCAGCCCTTGATGACCTTGATGATGTCGTCCGGGCGCGCGTTGGTGGTGAAATCCAGGTCCGGGGAAACCCGGCCCAGGAACAGGTCGCGGACGGGACCGCCAACAAGGGAAAGCTCGTACCCGGCGTCCTCGAAACGCGCACCCAGCTCCGGGATCACGGCGGGTAACGGGGACTTCAAGGCCGAACTATCAAAAAGGTGCACCATAGTCCTTTAAGCGTGCCAGATAAAACAGCGCCGGACCGACAACCGGTCCCGGCAAGGGCGCGGACACGCCGGGCGTTCCCGCGTCCTCTCCGGCGGCCCGCCCAACAGTCATCATCCCCGGACAAAGATCGTTACAGTGGGAGTATGGCCCATCCCGTACCGAGCGCCCCTAAGCGGACCCCGTTGACAGCGTCAATGGGCGGCGCCGGTGCGCATACGGTACATTCCCCCCTCCCCACCGTGGAAGAGGTTTCCGCCGGCGGGATTGTGGTGGATACCTCAACCGGGCAGCTGCAGGTGGCCATCATCGCGCGCCTGAACCGCGGCGGACGGCTGGAGTGGTGCCTGCCGAAGGGCCATCCCGAGAACGACGAGGACAACCAGGCCGCCGCCGTCCGCGAGATCGCTGAGGAAACGGGTATTGACGGCCGCATCCTCACGGCGCTGGGCAGCATCGACTACTGGTTTACGGTCAGCGGGCACCGGGTGCACAAGACGGTCCATCATTTCCTCCTGGAAGCCTGCGGCGGGCATCTGACCATCGAGAATGATCCGGATCACGAAGCCGTGGATGTCGCGTGGGTCCCCCTGGCGGAGTTGGGCCGGCGGCTCTCCTTCCCCAATGAGCGGCGCATTGCCGACCTGGCCCGCGAAATCCTTCCGCGCTACCTCTGACCGCTGCCTCCGGCGCCGCCCGGACCCGGTCCCCGGTTCAAGCAATCCGGACTGCAAGTGAGAACATAGGGTCACGATGGCCGAAAAGAATATAGCCCCCAGTACCGCGCGTTCCAGCGCCGTGATGGCAGCTGGCACCCTGGTATCCCGTCTCCTTGGCTTGGTCCGCACCGCTTTGCTGGCTGTCGCCATCGGCAGTACCGGGCTGGTCAGTGATGTCTTCAGCTCGGCGAATGTGCTGCCGAACTTCATTTACCTCATGGTGGCCGGCGGCGTCTTCAACGCCGTCCTGGTCCCGCAGATCATCAAGGCCAGCAGGCAGCCGGACCGGGGAGCGGAGTATGTCTCCCGCATCCTGACCCTCAGTCTCCTGGTGCTGGCGGTCCTTGCCCTTGTGGCCACGCTCGCGGCACCCGTAATCCTGCGCATCGTCCTGTCCCTGGGAGCTGACCAGCTGCCGCTGGCCACCAGCTTCGCCTACTGGCTCTTCCCGCAGATCTTCTTCTACGGTGCCTACGCGCTCATTGGGCAGGTGCTCAATGCCAACGGACGCTTCGGCGCCTATATGTGGGCACCGGTGGTGAACAACATCGTGACCATCGCCGGGCTGCTTGTTTTCATCTCGATGATCGGCCGGGAGGAGACGTCGTCGTTCTCGCCGGAGAACTGGACCCCGCAGGCCACACTGATCCTGGCCGGCTCCACCACGCTCGGCATCGTGCTGCAGGCTGCGGTCCTGCTGTTCCCGCTTCGCCGGCTAGGGCTGGGACTGCGCCCCTCCTTCGGCCTGCGGGGCGTGGGGCTGCGCCAGACCGGCCGGGTGGCCAAGTGGACCATCCTCACCATGCTGATCGGTAACGGCGCCTACCTCGTCTACACCCGCGTAGCCACGATCGCCACGGACGCCCGGCCGGAATACCTGGCTATGGGCCGCGAGATTGCCGGACAGCTGAACCTGGAAACCGCGTCGATGCTGTACATCATTCCGCATTCCATCATCACGCTGTCCCTGGCCACCGTGCTGTTCAACCAGATGTCCCACGCGTACACGGAAAAGAACTACGACGAGGTCCGCGCCACCCTGTCGCAGGGGCTGCGGGCCATCGGAGTGGCCACAGTGTTCTGCTCCGCGGTCCTGATTGTGCTTGCCGGGCCCATCAGTATCTGGTTCAGCGGCGGGTCCAACATTTCGGCCACCCTGCAGGCACAGGTGCTGGTACTGCTCGCCGTGACGGCACCGTTCCTCAGTGCCTCCTTCCTCATGAACCGCGCGTTCTACGCAGACGAGGACGCCAAGACACCGCTGATCATGCAGATCATCCTGTCCGCGTTCGGCCTGGCCCTGGCCGCGTGCGCGGCGGCCCTGCCGCCGGACAGGATCATCTTCGGACTGGCCATCGCCTACTCGCTTGGAAATATTGGCGCGGTCACGGTCAGCCATATCTTCCTTAAGCGCAGCCTGGGCGACTACGGCGCCGGGCACGTCGTGGACGTCCATATCCGTCTCGTGGCTGCCGCACTCGGCGCGGCCGCTGCCGGTGCGGCAGCGCTCTGGCTGATGGGCGGATACACGGTGGAGGGCTTCGCCTGGCAGTCCCTGGCCGCCGCCACCGTGGTGATGGTGGTCTGCGGTGCCTTGATGGCCGGCGTGTACTACGTGTTGCTTCGGGTGTTGCGGGTCTCCGAGCTGGACGCTTTCCTCCGCCCGATCCTTGCCAAACTCCGCCGGACTGCCTAAAGTGCCGACTCCGGCATTGGCCGGTGTCACAGGTAGCATGGGAACAAAGCAGGCAGTTCAGGGCTGCGGCAATCGGCCGCGTTCGGTGTCCATGAACGAACATCCAGATTCAAGCAGAACATTTAAGCATGACGCAGTTCATCGCCGTTCATGTTGATTGCCGTTTTCATTTTGATTGCCGTTTTCATTGGAGGAACACGTGCCACAGTCGGTAGACGTCGGTTCAGTACTGGGCGGCCGTTACAAGGTGACCGCACTGGTGCTTGCCTCGGCGGAGCAGGATCTGGTGCTCGATGGTGTGGACCAGGTCCTGAACCGTTCCGTGAGCATCCTGCTGGCCGCCCCCGTGAACGCCAGCCAGGTCTCGGCAAGCGCGCGTGAAATCGCCACCGGTGAACGCCACGGAAATGTCCAGGTGCTGGATTTGGGCGTCAGCGACGGCCGCACCTACCTGATCACCAACAATGCCAACGCCGCTGATCTGCTGGACCTGGTTATCGAGCGGGATGGCCCCTACGTGGAGCCGTTCTTCACCGACACCCTGGGGTCCGAAATCTTTGGTGTAGCGCGCTCCCGGGAACCGGAAGTCGTTGAAGATGACCGCTACGTCGAGTACGAGGACCCCGCTCCCCGCCGGCCGCTGCTTTCCGGCGCCAACAAGCCCCGGCTGCCGAAGTTCGGCCGCACGGGTGCCGCAGCCGGCGCTGTCGCCGGCGCCGCTGCCGCGGATGCCCGGGGCGAAGCAGTCTCCGGCGGTGCCACTGTTCCTGCACCGCCCGCAGTCCGGCCCAAGCAGTCCGCCCCCACCGCACCGGCAGCCAAGGTCACCAAGTGGGAAGATGACGAACCGCAGGCTGCCGCCGTGCCGCAGCGCAACGGCCGTTCGGCGTCGACCTTCCCCAAGTCCGCCCTTGCCGCCGGCAGCTACGACGACGGCGACCGCTACGACGGCGGATATGGGGACCCCGATGAGGACTATGACGACGGGGATAAGCCGAACCGCAAACCCGGGCGCATCCTCATCGGCGCCGTCCTCAGCCTCGTGCTCGTTGTTGCCGTGGTTCTCGCGGTTTCCCAGCTGGGCAAGTTGGGGGAACTGTTCGGTGCCGACCCCGAGGCCGGCGCTACCACTGAACCGACCCAGGACGCTGCTCCGGCCCCGAGCGCCAGCGCGGCCGAACCCGCACCGGCAGCGGAGATAGCGGGCATCACGCGGCTGGTACCGGGTAATCCGCAGCTGGACTCCGCCAATGACGGCGCCCTGCCCCAGATGATCGACGGCAACCCTTCCTCGTACTGGTCCAGCTACGTTTACGCCAGCGATACCTTCGGCGGGCTCGCCACGAGCCTGGCGATGGTGGTGGACCTTGGTGCCGACTCTGAGGTCAACGAGGTCGACATCACCCAGATGAACGGTTCTTCGGGGGGCAGCTTCTCCATCATGCTCAACGACACCCCCGACCTGAACGGTGCGACATCGGTGGCCCAAAGCGGCTTTACCGGTCCCACCACGAGCATTCCGGTGCCCAAGGTGGACGGACAGCCAGCCACTGCCCGTTACGTCATCGTCAACTTCACGCAGCTGCCGCGCCTCAACGGCGTCCAGGCCGCGTACCCCTGGGGACTGAGGATCGCCGAAATCGGCGTGTCCTGACCCCTCCGCTTCAAACCGGCCGCCAGGCCGCGATCAGCATGACCCGAGCAGGCCCCCGGAATAAGCTGGAACCGGTAATGGTTGTGCCGTGTGGACCATAGAGGAATCGACCCCAGGGATTCGATCTCCGCTGTAGCTCGATCCCGTAGTTCAACAAGGAAGAGGAACACTCCCCGTGAGCACCGTAAACCCCGTAGCCACCACCGACGGCGCCGCTGCTGCCGGCGACGTCCGCGAGGTCATCATCGTCGGCTCCGGCCCCTCCGGATACACCGCTGCCGTCTACGCGGCCCGTGCCAACCTGAAGCCGCTCCTGATCGCCGGCTCCGTCACTGCCGGCGGCGAGCTGATGAACACCACCGATGTGGAGAACTTCCCCGGCTTCCCCGAAGGCATCATGGGTCCGGACCTGATGGCCAACTTCGAAAAGCAGGCTGCCCGCTTCGGCACCGAAATCCTCTTCGAGGACGTGACCGAGGTTGACCTCACCGGCGACATCAAGACGGTCACCATCGGCACCGGAGAAACCTTCCGTGCCCGCGCCATCATCATCTCGACCGGTTCCGCTTACCGGGAACTGGGGCTGCCGGATGAGAAGCGGCTCTCCGGGCGCGGCGTCAGCTGGTGTGCCACCTGCGACGGTTTCTTCTTCAAGGGCCAGGACATCGCCGTCGTCGGCGGCGGTGACTCTGCACTGGAGGAAGCACTCTTCCTCACCAAGTTCGCCGCTTCCGTGACCGTGGTGCACCGCCGGGACAGCCTGCGTGCCTCCAAGATCATGCAGGAGCGGGCCCTCTCCCACGAGAAGATCCGGTTTGCCTGGGATTCGGAAGTTGCGGCCATCCGCGGCGAGGATAAGGTCACCGGCCTGGTGCTGCGCAACACGAAGGACGGCTCGGAGTCCGAGCTGAACGTCACCGGCGTGTTCGTAGCCATCGGCAACGATCCCCGCGTCGATCTGGTGCGCGGCCAGCTGGAACTTACGCAGGAAGGCACCATCGCCGTCCTCGGGCGGACCTCCAAGACCTCGCTGCCCGGCGTTTTCGCCGCCGGCGATGTCATTGACCCGACCTACCGGCAGGCAATCACTGCCTCCGGCTCCGGCTGTGTGGCAGCCGTCGACGTCGAGCACTACCTTGCCGATCTGGGCGGATCCGTCTCCACCGCGGCGGAGGTTCCCACGCCGCCGTCCGAGGCTGTCTCCGAACACGCAGCCCTTTAATTCCATTCCCCGCTAGGAGAGCAACATCATGAGCAACGCAAAAGCAGTAACCGACGCTTCTTTCGGTACCGACGTCCTCACCGCGGACAAGCCGGTTATCGTGGATTTCTGGGCTGAATGGTGCGGCCCCTGCCGCATGCTTTCCCCCATCCTCGACGACATCGCCGCCCAGTACAGCGACAAGGTGGACGTCGTGAAGGTGAACGTGGACGAAAACCCGGCCATCGCCGCCCAGTACGGCATCACCTCCATTCCCGCCGTGTACGTCTTCAAGGGCGGCGAGGTAGCGGCGACCTCCATCGGCGCCAAGCCGAAGCAGGTCCTTGAGCAGGAATTCGCGGCTTTCCTGAAGTAATCACTCATGACTGTGCATGGTGAAAGCCTGCGGAGGCTGGATTGCAGCCGGCGCGTAGTGACGCTTCGAGAAGCGTTACTGCGTGCCGGCGTCACCTTGTCCTACCTGGCACCGGACGCCGTAACCGATCCGACTGTCTTCGACGACCACGTCGACGCTGCGGTCCGCGCGTTCCAACAGAGCCGCGGGCTGATCGTGGACGGCGTTGCCGGTCCGGACACCCAGCGCGCTCTCTCGGAAGCACAGTTCCGGTTCGGAGACCGCACCCTGGACTATGTTGAGGGTGCTCAGCTGCGCGGCGACGACGTCGCCGAACTGCAGCGCCACCTCTCCCACCTGGGCTTCTACTACGGCCACATCGACGGCAGTTTCGGGGTACGCACCCGCTACGCCGTGGCTGAACTGCAGCAGAACCTCGGGCTGCCGGGCAGCGGCGTGTGCGACGGCGACACCATGCAGGCAATGTCCCGGGTCAACCGGGCCATTTCGCCCAGCCAGGCCTTTGCCCTGCGTGACTACGAGCGGCTGGACCGCGCCACCGCCGCGCTCCGCGGCCGCATCATTTCCGTAAACATCGGCCGTTCCCCCCGGGAGTCCCCGCATACCGCCGAACGCCTCACCGGGAATCCCCTGACCGAGGTGCTGATCACCACGGACATCGCGGAGCGGGTTGAACGCATCCTGCGGGAGTTCGGAGCCCAGTTGGTCCCGCAGCAGGCCGGCTCGGTCCGCGACCCGGGATCGCGGTGGAACAGCCCCAGCCTGAACCTGGACATCCACTGCGACTGGCTCGACCAGCAGGCGGCCTCCGGCATGGCGGCCTACTACTGGGGACTGCCCGGCACGGGCGAGGCACGCTCCCCCATTGGCCACCGCGCCGCTGTCCTGCTGATGAAGGAACTCGGCGCGCGCACCGATCTGGACAACCTTGGGGTGCACGCCCGGACCTGGGACACCCTGAAGGTTCCGGGAGTCCCCTCCGTGGGGCTGGATCTGGGCTACCTCAGCAATAGGCACGACGCCGAACGCCTCGCCGATCCGGTCTTCCGCCAGACGGTGGCCGACTCCATTGTGATCGGCATCCAGCGCCTGTACCTGCTGGAAGAGGAAGACCAGCCCACGGGTACCTTGGCCCTGGACGATGTGTTGAAGTTCAACCCGGCCCAGACCGAAGCAAACCGTCAGGTATCCGGACTCTAGGCCCGGTCCTACACGTTCGAAGCGGCACCCCTGATTCAGGGGTGCCGCTTCGTTTTCCCCATACCCGAGTGATGGGCACGAGTAGGTGTGCGGATACGCGTTTGGCGAGCGATTTTCCCCGCCGGAGCGCGGAAACTACTCGGAATCGAGCATGAAACTACTTGGCCTGAGCGGATATGGTGGCTTGTCCACCGGGACCCTCACTGGACCCCCGGACCGTTGCGCTAGCATTACCGTCGATGCGGCAGGATCCGGAGGCCGTTCCTAACCCAGAGGGCGCTGATGCGATCCACTTTCCCTTCCCTGAAGAGCCGTGAGCCCGCCCGCCCCGCAGCTCCGGGCGCACGCCTCCGGCCGGACGTCCAGGGCCTCAGGGCAGTCGCGGTGGTCGTCGTCGTGCTCGACCACCTTGTTGGCTGGCCGAGCGGCGGTTTTATCGGTGTCGACATTTTCTTCGTGATTTCCGGATTCCTGATCACGGGACTCCTCCTGCGCGAATACGAAAAGACCGGTTCCATCTCCTTTGCGAACTTCTACCGTCGCCGCATCAAGCGGATCCTCCCGGCATCCACACTCGCGATCGCGGTGACGCTGGCGTGCTCCTTCCTGATCTTCGGGCAGGGCCGCTTCATGGAGACGCTCAAGGATGGCGCCGCCGCCGCGCTCTTCAGCGCGAATTGGCGGTTCTCGGCCACCGGTACCAACTATTTCCGGGCCAACGGCCCGGTCTCCCCCCTCCAGCATTTCTGGTCGCTCTCGGTGGAGGAGCAGTTCTATTTCGCCTGGCCGGCGGTGATGCTGCTGGCCCTGACCCTGGTGGTCAGGCGGGGCGGCGGCCGGCACCACGCGCGGCTCGGTGCGGGCATGGTCATCGGGCTGGTCTCCCTCGCCTCCCTCGCCTGGGCGGTGTGGGAGACCCAGTCGCTGCCCACGCGTGCCTACTTTTCGACCTTCTCCCGCATCTGGGAGCTGGGTGCCGGAGCAGCGCTGGCCTTCACTGCACCCCTGTGCGCGCGCCTTCCGGCCCGGCTGCGGCCGGTGATTGCCTGGCTCGGCCTCGCGGCGATGGCGGCAGGTCTCTTCCTCATCGATTCCTCATCAGCATTTCCCGCACCCTGGGCCCTTCTCCCCGTAGCCGGCGCCGTCCTCGTGATCCTCGCCGGAACCGGGACCAGCGAACACCGGTTCCTCCTTCCCCTTACCAACCCCGTGAGCGGGTACCTGGGGAACATCTCCTATTCCCTGTACCTGTGGCACTTCCCGGTGATCATCTTTGCCGGGGCGGTCTTCGTCGAGCGGTCGCCGCTGTTTTACGTCGGCTGTGTGGCCGCTATGCTCCTGGCCTCCGTGTTCTCGTTCCACCTTGTCGAGGATCCGGTCCGCAGATCTGCGTGGTTGTCCGGCGGCCGCACTCAGGCGGTTACGGAGGTGACACGCGGCACCGGGTTCCGGCGGGCTGCCGTCGCCGCGGCGGTTACCGCCCTGATGACCGCTGCCGCGGTTCCCTTCATTCCCCCGCAGGAGAAGGAAATCCGCCTGGCAAACGTTCTCCCGGCAGGGGTGTCGAAGGAGACGGCGGCCCTGCAGGAGCAGATCCGCACCGCGCTCGGCAGCACCGAGTGGCCGGACCTGAGCCCCTCCCTGGACGATGCCATGGCGGGCCTCGAGGCGCCGAAGGAGATCACGGCCTGCGGCGGCCCCGGGCGTCTCGTGGTCGAGAGGTGTACCTGGGGTGATCCGGACGCCCGGCACCACGCCGTCGTCGTCGGAGATTCGATCGCCATGACCTGGGTGTCACCACTCCGGGAAGCGCTCGGAACTGGCAACGACTGGGACGTGACCAGCCTGGGTACCTTCGGCTGCACGTTCACCGATCTGTTGATCGAGAACCCCGAACCCGAAGTAGTGCAGGCCTGCGAACGTCGGAAGTCCCAGGCCATCGCTGCCATCAAGGAGCTGCAGCCGGACGTCGTCTTCATTGCCAACACCTACGAGCCGCGTTTCCCCGCGTTCTGGAACCGGCCGATGACCCCGCAGGAGTGGCAGGGAAGCATGGACACCATGCTTCAGCGGTTCAGCGGCTCCGTGGACCGTGTGGTCTTCCTTGCCCCGCCGCCGCTCTACACGGACATCACGGACTGCTACTCGAAAATGGCCCAGCCCTCGTACTGCGCAGGCACCATCGATCCCCAGTGGCGCACCTTTGCGACGGCGGAGATGGAACTCGCCGACACCGTAGGTGCTTCCTTCGTCAATCCGGAACTGTGGTTCTGCGCGGAGGACTGGTGCCCCAGCTTCGTCGGCACCACGCCCACGAAGCGCGACCTTGTCCACATGACGCCCGCATATCAGGTGAAGGTGGCCCCGGCGCTGCGGGCCGAGCTCCTCGACCAGGGCATAGTCGACTTCTAGCCTTCTGTCCTCTCCGCCGGCAGTCAACACCGGGTCGGCAAGTGCCTCAACGCCTAAGTTGCGTAACTACTACTCGTGTCCCGCCTCCCGGGCGTTACTAACGTCACTGATTGATTGCTCGTGTCGAAACCGGGCAGGAATGCTGGCGGATCAATTATCGAGGAGCATCCCTATGGGGACAGAAACTGGTTACTCACACGGGCGCACCGAGCATCGGGTGCACCGCCCCGTCGTCCACAGGCATCTGGCGGACCTCGGCAGCGCACCGGCCAGGGCGCAGTCCCGCACCGCCGTCGACCTGGAAGTGGTCATCCCGGCCTACAACGAAGCCGCGCGCATCCCGGGCACCCTGGAGGCTACGGCCGAGTTCCTCCATGCACAGCCGTGGACCTCGCGCATCGTGGTGGTCGACAACGGAAGCGCCGATGACACGAGCGCCGTGGTGCGGAAGCTCTCGCGCTCGGTGTCTGTGGACATCGCCCTCCTCGGGTGCTCCCAGCCCGGCAAGGGGGCCGCGGTCCGCCGCGGCCTGCTGAGCAGCCGTGCACGCTACGCAGGTTTCATCGACGCCGACCTTGCCACCCCCATCTCCACACTCGAGAGTGCAATGCCGCTCCTGGAAGCGGGCATCGCAGCCGTCATCGCTTCGCGTCATGCTCCGGGCGCGGAGTTCGTCCAGCCCCAGCAGCTCGGCCGGCGCCTCGGTGGAGGAGCCTTCCGCTTCATGACACGGCGCATGGTGCAGGGCATCGCGGACACGCAGTGCGGGTTCAAGTTCTTCGACCTCGCCGCCGCTAAGCGGGCACTGGTCGAATGCCGCACCATGGGATTCGCCTTCGACGTCGAGCTCCTGCAGCGGATGCAGTCCCAGGGCGGACGGATCGTCGAACTCCCCGTGGCCTGGACCGACAGTCCCGCCTCGACCTTCCGCCCCGTCAGGGACGGTCTGGCGAGTTTCCACGCCGTCCACCAGATGGGGCGGGCACTCTGATGGAAAATCACCGTAAATCCCCGACCGCACACCTCGCCGGGAAACATCTGCTGGTCCTCAACTGGCGCGACATCCGGCATCCCCAATCAGGCGGCGCCGAGCAGTACATGCACCAGATCGCCGTCCGCTGGGTCAAGGCAGGGGCCAGGGTCACCTGGGTGACCGGGCGCGGCAGCAACCAGGCACCGCAGGACGTAATCGACGGCATCACGGTCATCCGGGCGGGCGGCCCGCTCGGACTGTACGGCCGGGCGGCGCTTTGGATGCTCCTCAACGGCACCAAGTTCGACGGCGTGATCGACTGCCAGAACGGTATCCCGTTCTTTTCGCCGCTCTTCCTGCCACGGGCGACGCCGGTCGTGCAGGTGGTGCACCACGTCCACCAGGACCAGTTCGCCACCAGGTTTGCACCACCCCTCGCGGCCGTCGGGCGTTTCCTCGAGAAGGACGTGGCGCGGGTGGTCTACGGCCAGCGCTCCATCGCCGCTGTTTCCCTGTCCACCCGCCTGGAACTTCGGCGCCGCCTGGGCTACTCGGGCCCCATCTTCGTGGTGCCCAACGGCACGATGGACCTGCCCGACGAGGTAGGACCCCGGGACCCGGACCCCACCATCACCGTGGTCAGCCGGCTGGTCCCACATAAGCGCCTCGACCTGCTGCTCGGCCAGATCGCCGTCGTGGTGGAAGCGATACCGAACCTCCGCGTGAACATCGTCGGTGACGGATCAGAGCGGGAGCGGCTGCATAAGATCGCCGCCGACCTCGGCCTGCTCTCGAATGTCACCTTCCACGGATACCAGCCGAATGCAGTCCGTGACGGGCTCCTCAGCCGGGCCTGGATCACCGCATCCACCTCCGCAGCGGAGGGGTGGGGCTGTTCCATCATCGAGGCCAACGCCTGGGGCGTGCCCTGCGTCGCGCTGCGGGTTCCCGGCATCCGGGACTCCGTGGTCGATGGGAAGACCGGCTGGCTGGTGGACGAGCCCCGGGACTTCGGAGCCACACTCATCACGGCCCTGAAGGAAACCGGCGACGTGGAATCGGCACGTTCCATCACGGCCGCGTGCCGCGACTGGGCGGCCCGCTTCACCTGGGACCGGAGCGCAGCACTCCTTGCGGGGGTCCTGATCGAGGAAATGCGGGCTACGCGGGGAATCCGTTCCCAGCGCCGTCGTGCCCGCTCGGACATGTCCGCATTGGTCCGTTTCGCCACACCGGCGAACTTCGACCCGTCGACATCCCTGAGGGCCACGGACGAAGTCATAACGGACGGCCCGCAGACCGCCATCCTCCTCAACGGGTGTGATGAGACCGATGCGATGGGCGTGATGCGCCGGATGGGTATCTTCGAGTCGGATATCAGCCTCGCAGACCGCGAAGGCATCCTCACCGGTCCCTCGACAGCACCGGTTGCGGGCGGCACCGACCTCCAGCCCGTACCAAAGGGCTTCCGGAGCCGCGCTACATGAGCGCGTCGGCATTACCTGTGAGTACCGCCGTGCCCGAGCAGTTGGAGCGCGCCTCCACGCGGTCGGCGGCCTCCGAGGTCGCCCACAACAGCGGTCTGCTCTCCGTGTCCGCAGGCGTAGTGGGAGTCGTCAGCTACATCTGCACCCTCCTGATGGCCAATGCCCTCAGCTCCCAGGAGTACAGCAACCTGGCTGCGGCGCAGATGCTGTTGGGCATCGTCGGCATCGTCTCCTCCGCCCTCGTGCCCCTGCCCCTCTCACACGCAGTGGCAACTAATGCTGCCGGCAGCGCCGGCCGCCGGGACGGACTGGCGTTCGCGCTGACGGTGTCCGTGGCCGCGGGCATCGTGGCAGCCGGCACCACGGGAGCCGTTGTCTCGGCCTTCGGATCCCCTGTCCTGGCGCTGGTCGCCGCACTGACCGCCTTCGTGCTGTTTGTCGTCGCCGCCCCGCTGGGGTGGCTGCAGGGCGAGTTGAGGTTTGTCCGGTACGCGGCCGCCTCAATCGCGGAGGTGCTGGTCCGGCTCGGCTTCAGTGTGCTGGTCATCGCCCTGGCCTGGGGCGCGACGGGCGCCGTCCTTGGCTTCGCACTTGGCGCGCTGGTGATCCTCGCCGTGCCGCGCTCCTTTTACCGGGACATCACATGGCGCCCGCAGGTTCTCCGGGACCGCTGGCGCTGGTCGGAAACCGGCGACATCGCCCTGACCCTGTGCATCGTCACGGTCCTGACCGGGGCCGACGTCGTCGTGATGTCCTTCCTGGACGGCGGGACGGACGCGGCGGCCGGCTTCCAGGCCTTGTCCACCATCGCCAAGGGCCCCATCTATGTTGCCGCAGGCACGGTCCTGGTCGCCTTTCCCCTGCTGCGCCGGGCCGGTGCGGACCGGGAATCCATCCTCGTGTCCGCCCTGCGGTCCTTCGGCCTGTTGGCCATCGCCGCCTGCGTGGTCATCGCCACGGTACCGGCACCGGTCGTGGAACTGGTCCTCCCCGAAAAGTTCCATCCCTCGATCGCCCTGCTTCCCTGGCTGGCGGGAGCCGGCCTCGGGTACGCGGTGCTCACGGTCCTCGCGACCATCCTTTTGGCCCTGCGCGCCTACCGGCGCTGCCAGCTTGGCCTCATCGCGGCTACGGTGCTCCTGCCGGCTGGGATGGCGGTGGGCTGGAGCGTCGGTGGTGTTCCGGGTGTGGCCGTCGGCACCGCCGCAGCATCGCTCGCTTCCGCCGCGGTGCTGGCGATCATCGCTTTTCCGCTCCTCCCCCGTTCCACCCGGCGCCTGGCCCTCCAGGGCCTCCTTGCCGGTGCAGTACTGTCCCTTCTCCTCCTCGTGGCCGGTCTCGTGCCACCCCTATGGATTCTGGTGGTTCTCATGACAGGTTTCGGTATCCTTGCAGGTCAGCGGCGTTCAAGCGCCCCCGAGACAGAACGGGAGGCGGAGCCGGCCCGGCCGGTGCGGCGAGGTCTCCGGGCCCCGGAGCGGTTCAGGCCGACCCGGAGCGGGCTGCTCGGTTTCATCGTGGTGGCCTGTGTTGCCTTCGGAGCCCGGGCCGTGGGCCTGGCCCGCGGATTCGAGCTGTGGGTGGACGAGATGCTGTACGCCCGCCTGGGGTATTCCGTCAGCCTCGGCGAAATCCCCAACCTGCCGGACGGCCCGTTTATGCTCCACCCGCCCGGCTATTTCCTGCTCGAGGGTGCCGTGATCAGTGTCTTCGGCATCTCCGGAGACAACCTGGACCTCGTCCTGCAGCTGCGCTGGCTCAACGCGGTGCTGGGCGCAGTCAGCGTAGGGCTGGCCTTCCTCCTGGTCCGTGCGGTCGCGAACACGCCGGCCGCCTGGATCACCGCGGTGGTGCTGACATTGGAGCCGTTCGTGCTGCGGAACAACAGCCGCGTGTTCCTTGAGACCTTCGGCATGGCCGTGATGCTCGCCGGGTTGCTGGTCCTCGTGTCCCTCATGCAGCGCAACGCCCCCCGCTACCGGGTGCCGCGCCTCGCAGTGGCCGGTCTGCTCCTGGGATTCGCGGTCCTCACCAAGGACGTCTTCGTCCTCGGCGCCGTGGCCCCGATCCTCATCGCCGCCCTGTGGCGGCGGACCCTCGCCGTGCGTGACAGCCTCACCGTCGTGGCGGCCGCCCTGGTCCCCTACACGGTGTACCTCCTGGTACTCGGCTTCAACGGGTTGCTGGACACGTGGCTCTGGGCTAAGGGCAGCGGGGTGCGCCGCGCAATCGGGCTCGAGCAGTCCACGGGCTTCAACGCCGAGGGCGCACCGGGGATTCTAGGCCGGGTCCTTGACCAGATCGGCCAGTTCGGATCTTCATACCTCCTCCTGGCCCTCGCCCCGCTGACCGGGCTTCTGCTGTGCTTCAGCGCCAACGCCGCGCGGCGCCTGCTGGGCCTGGTGGCGCTGATGTTCGGTCTCTTTGGCTTGTACAGCGCAGCCTTCGGCACCCTCGAGGAGCAGTACGGCTACCCCGTCCTGGTCGCAGGTGTGCTTAGCACCGCGGTCTACGCGGTTGAACTGGTGGAAAGGCGGCCAAGCTGGCGGACACCCGTCATTCTTTTCGCCGCCGCCTTAACGGCACTCACCGCGGTCTTTGGGCTTCGGGCCATGGTCACCGTCGACAACGGGTTCGTCCAGGCACGGAACTGGGCGAACGCGAACCTTCCGGCGGACGCCCGCGTCAGCGTGACCAACAGCACAGGTGAGCTCGCTTTCGAAAGCGATTCCCGCTTTGGTGTGTGGCCGTCGGCACCGCTCCTGGAGGCGAACGATGCAAACTACGTCCTGACCCAGGACCACCCGACATCCATGGGCTACGGCTACGCGCAGCCGGCCATGTTGGAGTGGCTCGAAACCAATGCCCAACCTGTGTTCTCCGCAGAGGGACCCACCAACGGGAACACCGTCATTTGGCAGATCGATGACGAAACCCGCCGCAGCGGAGCGGCGGAGAACATCGGTTTCCCGTCCGCCACCTACGAAACCGAGCGTTAGGACCATGCCCCACCCCCTGACCGCGAGACGGAAAACCCGGGTACTGCTGCAGCTGAGCGTCATCGCTCTCCTGGCGGTGATTGCCGTCGGGAGTTTCATCGTCGTGGTCCAGCGCGGCGACGGCCCGGACGCCGCTGACGGCGGCACCCGGTTCGGAGTCCTCGCCTCGCAGTGCGACTCCGTGCGGTCCCGCGAACTCCGGCAGGCCGGGATAAGCGTGGTCCACGTGGATCTGCGGTGGGATCTCTACCATCCGGAAGCACCTGCAGCAGCACCGGCGTACACGCAGCAGGTCTTTTCGATGCTGGAGATCTGCCGGGACGCCGGATTCGACGTCGTCCTCGGGCTGGGGACCCAATATTCCCCGGAATGGGTGCGGGACCTGCCCGACGGCCGGTTCGTCGACCAGACCGGCGCGAGCAGCGAGTCAGCCGCGCCGAACCTGATGTTCAGTGCGGACGCACGCTGGGCCTTCGAGACCTATGTCACGGAAGTGGTGCAGCTGCTGCCGGAAAACAGTGTCACGGCAATCCGCGTGGGAACCAGCGAGGCAGGTGAGTTGGGTTTCCCCGCCGAGCCTCTGACCAGCCGGAATGGCCGCAACAGCTTCTGGGCCTACAGCGATGCCGCACAAACGGGCAACGGCCTTCCCGACGGCATGGCGAGCACGCCGATGCCAGGATGGATGCCGGGCGACACGGAGTGGTCAGGATCGGCGTTCACCGCGGACGACGCCTCCACCTGGTTCGACTGGTACACGGACTCGGTGGCCCGGACTGTTGCCTGGCAGATCGGGCTGCTGCAAGGGCTTGGATTCGAAGGCGATTTCCACCTGCCCCTGGCTGGACGGGGCGTGCTGCCCGAGGACCGCGAGAGCGCGGTGCAGGCACTCCTCGACGGGACGGGTGACCGGGATGCAAGCCTTGAACGCGGGCTCTACTACCCGGATCAGTTGCCTGCCCTCAAGGATGCCGTACCCGAGGCGAGGATCGTTGCCGATATCACGGGCCTTGGCGACCCCACGGCAGTTCTCGCCCGCAGCGAATCTCCCCCCACCGACACGTGCCGGGGAGAGGATGCCGGTCTGCCGCTGGAGGAGACACCGGGAGTCCAGGACTGGTCGGCGTCGCGGTGGACCATTGCCGTCGCCCGCAGCGCTGGATATCCGGTGATGGGCGAAAACCCGGGCCCCTCCTCCCAGCCGGGGACCGGCAGCGCTGCCAATTCGGATCCGCTCCGGGATCAGCTGAAGTCCGGTGTCCGGTACGCCGGGGACTGCGGCCTGGAGATCTTCCTGTTCGCGTTCGAGGATGATTTGTTCGCACCGGGGGCCGAGGTGCCCCTCTCCGTCTACGCGGACACGATCCGCGGCGTTGAAGGGTGAAGGGTATGACTAGTCCCCCACGCTCCACGGTCACCGCACCAGTGGCTTCGGTCCCCCCGGAGCTCCACGGCCGGCTGCGCGTGCTGCATCTGGGGTTCGAAGATCCGCTCATGCCGGGAGCCGGTGGAGGCTCCGTCCGTACGCACCAAATCAACCGGCGACTGGCGGCGGGCGGATTCAGCGTGACCGTCCTGACCACCACCTATCCGGGAGCCGAGGAAAGGATCCAGGACGGAGTCCGCTACGTGCCGGTCGGCTTCGGGCAGGGACGCAACCGGCTCACCCGCCTCCTGGGCTATGTTGCGCGGCTGCCGTTCGAGGCACGCCGACGACGTGGAGAAGCCGACCTTGTGGTCGAGGACTTTTTCGCCCCGTTCTCCAGCATGGCCGCGCCTCTGTGGTCGGGCCGGCCGACCATAGGGGTGGTCCAATGGCTTCACGCCGGTGACAAGGCCCGGCAGTACAAGGTGCCGGTGCACTGGTTGGAGCGGTTCGGCGTCCGTAGCCACTCCCGCATGATTGCGGTGTCCCAGGGCACCGCGGACAAGCTGGCGCTCCTGAACCCTGCTGCCCGGGTGGAGGTTGTCGGCAACGGAATCGACCGGAACTCGCTCGACCGTGAGCCGGAGCTCGGCGACAACGTCCTGTTCGTCGGACGGCTCGAACTGAAGCCCAAGGGCATCGACCTGCTGCTCGCCGCGTGGACAGCGGCGGCCCCGCAACTCGGGGCGAAGCTCATCCTTGCGGGCACCGGACCCGACCACGAGAGGATCGAGCAGCTGATCAACTCGCTCGGGTTGTCAGAGTCGGTGGAGTTGGTCGGCTGGGTGTCGGGAGAGGCTAAGCGGGACCTCGTGCGCTCTGCCCGCCTCGTCGTCGTACCCTCCCGTCACGAGACGTTCGGCCTGGTGGCGGTTGAGGCCCTCGCCGGCGGAACCCCCGCGATAATTTTCGACATCCCGGGCCTTCGTGAGGTGGTTCCCCGGGACTGCGGCTGGATGGTGCGTCCATTCGATGTGCAGGCCCTCGCCGCCGAACTCGTGCAGCGGTATCCCGATGGTTCCACGCTGCTGGCAGCAGGCCGTCGCGGTCAGGCGTTCGCCCGGCAGTTCGACTGGGACGTCCAGGCGGACCGGCAGGCGGCCATCTACCGCAGCGCGCTGTCGGCGCGCACCGGAGGCTGATCCGCCGACGTGACTGCCATACTCGTTCCGCATCCGAAAGGCCTCCCGTGATCTCCAGCCTGCCCCGCGTCCAGCACTCCCTGCTGGGCAACAATCCATGGCTTTTCCTCTCCCCGCACCTCGACGACGCGGTGCTGTCCTGCGGCGCGCTGCTCCAGGAGAGCGCACGCGCCCGTGACATCACTGTGGCCACGCTCTTCACCGAGCCGGCGAGCCCTCCGCATACCCGCGCGGCGAGGACCTTCATCAGTCAATGCTGCGCCTCGGATGCCGGGTCGCTCTTCGAGGCCCGGCAGGTCGAAGACCGGGAAGTGTTGGAGGAACTGGGCGTGCGCCACCTTCATCTGGGCCTCGAGGATGCCCTGTTCCGCCAACGGCATGCGGCGCCGGCAGCTGCGCTGGTGAAGAAGGTGCTCCCCGAACTTGTGCACCGGTATCCCACCTACCGGTACGACATTGCCCTGGGGCGCATCTCGCGGGGGGACCGCACTCTGATCGAGAATCTCCGTCTGCGGGTCCGGGAGCTTCTGCAGCAAACCGGCGCTGAGCTGTTGTTCTGCCCGATCGGGATCGGGCGGCATGTGGACCATCTGATCACGCGTCGGGTAGGGACTTTTTTCCCGGACAAGGCGGTGTACTACGCCGATTTCCCGTACAACCTGTCCTTCCCGGTGGACCAGAAGTTCGTGACAGCGCAACGGCTTCAGCGAGGGACCTGGGACCGGCATCTGGCGGCGAAGGAGGCCATGATCAGAGGGTACGGCACGCAGGCCGACGCCTTGTTTCCCGACGGACAGATCCCCTTGGAACCGGAGGCGTACTACGCCCCCGCGGCGTAAACCGGGGCGGTCAGCAGCTGTACCCGAGGGAATCCACCCGGCTGCCGAAGCCCGGGTTGATCTGGAAGGCTCCGCTGCGGCAGGCCTTGTTGCCGCTGAGCACAACACCGGTGAGCTTTCCGAAGATATCAACGGACAGCCCTGGATTATCCTCGAAGCGGTTGTCCCGGACCTCCACGTTGGTGACCGGGCCTTTGCCCCCGTAGTAGCCGGTGACGAGGCCTCCGCTGGACCCCCAGAAGCGGTTTCCAACGATTGTGAGGTTATAGGCACCGGCCTTACCGACGGCGATCTGCATGGCGGACCCGTGGCGGCCGCCGCGCACCGTATTACCCAGATAGGCGACATCGTGGACGGGCTCGCCCATACTGTGCGCCACGAGGCCGTCGTCGCCGTCGTCACCCTGTCCCTGGTCCACCGTGTTGCCCTGCACAACGCCGAAGCTGGCGTCCAGGATGTGGATGCCGTCCAGCTGGTCGTACCTTCCGTTGGTGGAAACCGAGGTGGTGTTGTTTCGGATGCAGAAGCCGGAGCTGGCCACCACTGCGATGGAATAGGTGAACGGATTAACCGTCGTTACTTCCTCGACGACGACGTTGGTGGAGTACCGGACGTCGATCAGGTACTCGGTGAGCCGGTTTGGCATGTTTCCGTCAAGGGTGTCGCCGCTGTGGTCCGCGGTCAGGTCCGAAATAGTCACCCCCGAGGCACCGTTCGTTGTGATCAGCGGGTGGCCGCCGAAAGGCCCCGTGCTCTCAAGAAACTGCGGTCCCGCCTTCACTCGGGTGGCACTGCCCGCTCCCTTGAGCGTCACGCCGTCGCGCAGGAGGAGGGGACGGGAGAGGAGGTAGGTGCCTGCGGACAGCTGGACCACCTCCCCGCCCCGGCCCGAGGAAGCGTCAATGGCCGCCTGGATGGTCCCTGCCCAGTCCACCGTGGAATCTCCGCCCGGCGCTTCGACACGGCTGACAGTGGCAGCAGTACTTCCGGTAGCTACGCAACTCATGGCCGTACTCCCTTCCACGGCGGTCTCGGCCTGTGCGGGCACGCCGAGGAAACTTGACGCGAGAACCATGGCGGCCACGCGTGAAAACGAGCGCTTCATGAGCCTCAGTGTAGGGGCCGCTGCCGAATAGGTCGCCCGTAATTCCGCTGCAGTCTTTCCTTGCTGCCTCGGGATCCCTGCGGGCGGCACCAAAAGCCGTTTCACGTGAAACAACCCCGACGCCCAGTGCTGCATGCGTCCCAGGTTCGCGGGTACGGCGCGGCGCTCGGGTGGGGCTAAGTGGCGGTGGTGTTTGTAGGTTCTGCCCCGGGCCGGCCCTCGGGATGGACGGCCAGAAAGAGCGAGTAGTGGGTGCTGCCCTCAGGGGGCTTTTCCGCTTCGAATTCGTCGAACAGGTTCTGGACGCGTTCGAGGAGCCTTGCGTGTCCTTCTTCGGTCAGGCGTATGCCTAACCGGGATATCGTGACCTGCTCCGATGCGGGAACCTGCCCGACCTCGGAGACAAAAGCGCCAATCATCGCGCTGCGCATCCGGGGATCGCGGCTATCCAGATTCAGCTGCCACGACTTGCCCGTCGCCCGGTACGGAATCTCATATGCACCGCTCGGCCCGGACCTTGCCTCCTGCGGTTCCAGGAAACCTGCCGACACGAGCTTGCGGACGTGAAAGAGCACCGTGGCCGGATTGCTGTCGAGCCTGGTCGCGATCTCCTTGTTGGTCAGCTCCTCGTTGAGGCAGAGACGCAGAATGCGAACCCGTATCGCCGAGGCAAGGGCTTTCGCCTCTTCCTCACTCGCTGACCGCCGAGGGGCGCCGCCGCTCACCATGGGTGCAGAGTACCAGAGGGGGCTATTGACAAATATCAATCGATTGCCCAGAGTCAACCACATGACCGACGGATATGGTGCCGAAGAGCAAGCGCAAGCAGGGGTCCTCCAGGATCGTGACTTCCGCTTCCTGCTGTATTCCACTTCACTGAGCCAGATTGGACAGCAGATTTCAGGCCTCGCACTGCCGCTGGTAGCGGTGGTTTCGCTGACAGCCACGGAGTTCGAAGTGGGACTCCTCTCCGCCATGAGCACTGTTGCGTTCCTGTTGATCGGCCTGCCCGCCGGCGTCTGGGTTGATCGGCTGCGGTACCGGCGGATACTTGTCGTCTCGGATCTGATCGGGGCAGTGGTCCTGCTGACTATTCCGACCGCCTGGTGGCTTGGCGTCTTGACCGTCTGGCAGCTCTACGCTGTGGCTCTGGTTATGGGTGTCTTCAGCGTCTTCTTCGACGTGGCCTACCAAAGTTATCTCCCTCGGCTCATAGGGAGGGAGCGTCTGGTCGAGGGAAATGCCAAGCTGGAGACAGTGCACTCTGTCGCCCAGCTGGGCGGCCCGGTTGCAGCCGGCCAGCTCATCGCCTGGCTAACGGCTCCCGTTGCCCTGGCATTCGATGCCGTCGCCATGGGTTTGTCCGCGCTGTTCGTTGGACGCATGCGTTACCAACAGCCCAAGCCCGACGCAGGTGCGCGGTTGCCGTTGGCAGCTGATATCGCTGAGGGCCTGCGTTTCGTCCTTGGCAACCCGCTGCTTCGGGCGATCGCCGGTTCCACAGCATTATTCAATCTCGCCTTCGCGGCCTACATGGCCATGCTTGTGTTCTTCCTGCCGCGTGATATTGGCTTGGGTGCCCAGCAGATCGGAATCGTCTTCTCACTACTGGGTATCGGCGGTCTGGCCGGTGCCCTCGCTACGAGGCGTTTGACCCTGTGGTTGGGCGAAGGGCCAGCCATCTGGCTGTCCACCGCCACAACGACGCCCTTTGCCCTCCTGATGCCGGCGGCCGACGGCGGGTGGTCGGTCTGGCTCGGCGCGTCCGGCCTCGCGATGGCCGGGTTCGGCATAGTCGTTTACAACGTGACCCAAGTAAGCTTCCGGCAGCGGCTGACCCCGGACCACCTGTTGGGCCGCATGAATGCCACCATGCGGTTCCTGGTCTGGGGAGCGCAGCCAATCGGAGCGGTGATAGGTGGCTCCCTTGGACAGCTGTACGGGGCAGAGGCTGCTCTCTGGATGGCAGGAACGGTTGCCTGCATGGCCTTCTTGCCTGTTGTCCTGTCGCCCCTGCGCAGGATGCGCCGTCTGCCCGATGGACAGGACGCTGTAGCCGCCCCTCCTCCCGCTTAGGCTGGTGCATGGCCTGGGCCGTGTACAGCCCTGTGGGCCCCTATGTGGCTACGTAAGCGCGCCAGAGACAGCACTGACCCGCAGCACCGTTTCACGTGAAACAGCTACACACACCGGGCGCCCAGCTGCACTGAAGTCGAACCTTGCCGTCTTTGCTGCGTCGAGCACTATCTCCCCTGGCAGAGCACTAGAAGGATCCGTTTCACGTGAAACAGTGGACGATAACGGTGCCTGTCGCGTCCGCCCACCATTTTCGACGAAGCAGTCGATGCATCGCCAGCACCGCGACAGTGCGTCGACCGCAACCGCCAACGTCCGCCGCTATGTCGCTATCTCGCCATCAACTTCAGCCCTTGCCCATGCCAGGCAGCGAAGCGCCGCCCGGAGGTCGGCGGTGTTTCAGCCCGGAAACCAACGGTGTTTCACGTGAAACCGGCCGGCCTTTCGAGTCGCCTTCGTGCCTCGCGACCCAGCAAGAAGACGCAAACAACCCGCTGCATAAGTTCCAATGGGAACGTTCCTCGGCAACTTCACCGGTTGTGCGCACCCTTCTCACGTGCTGACGTGCGGGTTTCACGTGAAACGTCGGCGAACTGGAAGGAGTCCTGCAACAACGCAGCCCGACTCAGGATGGCTACGGTGTGCGGCCGGAACGCCCCTAGTCGCTTGAGTTGACCCAAATCGTTTGGCTTTAGGGCGGCTTCTTCCGCAATCGCGGTATAACTACGCGGTATAGCTAATTGGCTACACGACCTGCAGGGACGTGCTCATTCACTGGATACCGGGATGGATGCGCGGGTTCATAAGCGCGAACCCCGCGGAATGACCCATTGCCGAGCCGGCGGTCCAAGCACAAAGCACCGGAAAGACACACCTCCGTCTTGACCGTCGCTAACGATACCGAACCTATGAGCTGCGCTGTTTCACGTGAAACAGTGCAGCTCTTCCTGTGGTCGGGAACCTGTCATCTTGACGGACCAGGGACTCCTCGGGAATCCCTTCCCTTCGCGAGACTCTTCAGCGCCCACGCACAGGATCTCCACATCAATAAAACGGCCGTCCAGTTCAACCCTTTCCCGACGGCGAACAGCGCGAAGTCTAGCGCCCTAGCGCAGACAACTAAGTAGGGTTCGGTTGTGTACCCGGTGTTTCCGATTGCTGGCTTGTTGTACACCGGTGGCCACCCCGGGGGGCTAGGTAGAAACCCTGCGGCGGAGGGGTTATGGGGAGCGTTAGCCACAAGGGCCTCTGGACCCGCGCGGTGCCGGTGTGTTCACCACAGCACCCGTCGGTGTCCGGCCGACATCAGTACCTCGGTAAAGATGGGCAGCGGGCGATGTTTCACGTGAAACCGATGCGGGACATCGTCAGGCTGGTGTGGCGTAAGGACCTGAGTAAGGAGGGGCAGGGCGCGCTGGTTCACGCGAAACCGATGCAGTGGCATCCGTCGGTGCGGCATAAGGACCAGGGTACGCGCTGCAACAGCGCCGGTGTTTCACGTGAAACCACCAAGCACTCACCGTACCTAAGCGGCAGAAGCTCTGATTTCGACGCCCACGCACCCAGCGGTATCCAGCCCATGCTGCGAGGTGGACTGTTTCACGTGAAACAGTGCATCCTTAAGCTCTACAGCTCTGCCGCAGACGAGAAGTGGCCGCGACTAGGCCAGAGGGAACAAACTAGCTCCTGAGTGCGGCCGTTGTTATGGCGACTAGCGGTGGAGACGGGAAGTTGCCGCCGCGCCGTTCTGACCGACCGATCGGCCGACCGCCCCCGGGAGGGACGAATCCCAGGCCTCCACTGAACGACTCCGGCACAATTCCTTTACGGCGTATGGGCCGCCATTAAGGTTAGACAACTCCTACCGACAGCCAACGTCGCTTTAGGGCGTGATAGTCGAGGGCTACGACCCGAAGTGGGACGAACGACCGTCAGTCCATCCGCGACAGCGTCACCGGAATGACCTTTGCCACCAGTGACAACAAAGCGCAAGACACCCCTGAAGACAATAAGGGCCGGTGTTTCACGTGAAACACCGGCCCTTCACTCCAGCACAGACTTCCCGATTTACTCGCCAGGTGCCGAGAGGACGCCCATAATCCGGTTCAGATCGTCAACGCTGGCGAACTCGATGCTGACCTTGCCCTTCCGGGCACCCAGGGTGATCTTGACGTTTGTATCCAACCGATCGGAAAGCGAGGTCGCCAAGTAATCCAAACGTTCGTGCCGGGCGCCGATCTTCGGCTTAGCCGTCTTCGCCGGCTTCCGGATCCCATCAGCCAGTGAAACGATTTCCTCCGTGGCCCGCACGGAAAGACCCTCGGCCACGATCTTTTGGGCCAGCTTCTCCATCTCCGCTGGATCGCCGAGTCCAAGGAGCGCACGCGCGTGCCCAGCTGACAGAACCCCCGCGGCCAGACGGCGCTGGACCAAAGGAGGCAGCTTCATCAACCGCAGAGTGTTGGTTACCTGCGGTCGTGAGCGTCCAATTCGATCGGCGAGCTCCTCGTGCGAGCACTCGAAATCGTCCAGCAGCTGCTGGTAGGCAGCCGCCTCTTCCAGCGGATTCAGCTGACTACGGTGCAGGTTCTCCAGGAGGGCATCGCGGAGCAGATCGACGTCCTGGGTGGAACGGATAATCGCGGGAACGAAATCAAGTCCCGCGGCTCGGGACGCACGCCAGCGGCGTTCACCCATAACCAGCTCATACGGATGTTCTGCATCTGACTCGGGAGAGGGACGCACCACGATTGGCTGCAGTACACCGATTTCACGGATCGAGTGTACAAGCTCGGCCATATCGTCTTCATCGAAGACGGACCGTGGCTGTTTGCGGTTGGGATGGATCGAGTCGATGGGGAGTTCGGCGAACGTGGCCCCGGGAACCTCAACGAGGCCTTCCGTATCTGGGGCGGCCGGCGATGTTTCACGGGAAACATCGTCGATCACGGTGGCTGCATCCGGCGTCTGGTCACTGGCTCCAGCCGATGCCGCAGATGCGGCCTCCTCTGCCTCAGGCCCGCCTGCTGCTGGGTCAGTGGCGGCGATCTGCGCCTGCTCCTCATCCTTGCTGCCGGCGTCCTTCACGGGCTTCCTGGAGGCGGGGGCCGGAGCATCCGCACCGGTTCCCGACGGCCCGGCAGTCAAACTTTCGGCTTCAGCGATGGCGGCATTCTCCTGAGAATCCGCCTGCGAGTCCTTACCAGTGCGCATGTCGGCGTTGGCGACAGAGGAACGGTTCATCGAACTTCGCGTAGTGGACTTCTTCGCAGGTCCCCGGAGCGCATCCTTGTTAATGCCTGCGCCCTTGCGGGGGCCGGAGCTGCTGGCGCGGGGCTCATCGGCTGCCGCGAAAAACAAATCAACCGGGCGTCCTGATGCCGTGCCGGCCTGGTTAGGGCTTGAGGTTTCCACAGGCTCGGCACTGCTAGGGATCAAAGCTCCCAGACCGCGGCCTAAACCACGACGCTTCTCGGCCATGGGTAAGTCCTTCCCTTATGCCAGCAACAAGCGGCACGGATTGATTGTGAGAGTATTCTAAGGCGCGAAACCACCGATGGCCGCCGCACCGCGCCGGGGCGTCCCTAGGCGCGCTGGGCTATCTCGGCTGCAGCTTCCAGGTAGGACAGGGCGCCGGTCGAGGAGGGGTCGTATGTCATGACCGTCTGCTGGTAGCTCGGTGCCTCTGAAATGCGTACCGACCGCGGGACGACGGCGCGGAGAACCTGCTCCGGGAAATGCTCGCGTACCTCGGCCGCGACCTGGGCCGCGAGGTTCGTCCTACCGTCGTACATGGTCAGCAGAATCGTGGAAACAACCAGATCCGCGTTCAGGTGCTTCTGAATCATCTCGATGTTCTTGAGCAGCTGGCTCAAACCTTCGAGTGCGTAGTACTCGCACTGGATCGGAATGAGGACTTCCCTGGCTGCGACGAAGGCGTTAACGGTCAGCAGTCCCAGGCTCGGCGGGCAGTCAATGAAAATGTAATCGAGCCGCTCCAGCCCCTGCTTTTCGCGCTCTGCGGCGTAGACGTCGATCGCGCGGCGCAGGCGCTGTTCGCGGGCCACAAGGGAGACCAGTTCGATCTCTGCCCCGGCCAGGTGAATGGTTGCAGGTGCGCAGATGAGGTTGTTGATGTCCGGGCACGGCGCAATAACGTTAGCCAGCGGGAGGTCATCAATCAGCACGTCGTAAATACTCTCGACCTCTGCGCGATGGTCAATGCCGAGGGCGGTCGATGCGTTTCCCTGCGGGTCGATATCGATAACCAGAACGTTCTGCCCCGCCGTGGCCAGCGCAGCAGCAAGGTTTACCGTGGTGGTGGTCTTACCAACCCCACCCTTCTGGTTGCTCACCGTCATGACCCGCGTTTCCGGTGGACGTGGCAGTACGCGCCCACGCAACTTATCGCGGCGCCGGTTTTCACTGGCCAGTTCCCGGGCCAGGGGGGTGCTCTCGTCCATCAAGTCCATAACATCTACCGATGTTGACGCAGGAGCGGCTTCATCGGATACACCACCTTCGATAGCTTGGGGGGTCGGCACTTGTACGGCGCTGCTTTCAGTCCGGGCGGGTTGCTGCGGCTCAGCAGACCCCGTTTCACGTGAAACGGCGTCGGGTGCTCGCTTGGCCACAACCTTTTGCGGTTGCTTTCTGCCGAAAGAGGTGGACAGGGCCGATCCAAGTGCGGCGAAAGGAGGAATTCTTCTTGCGGCGGAATCGCGCACACTCACCTGGTCATGCTCACTTTCCAACATAAAGCGTTAAGGCATTGGTCCATCTAGACTATCCGCTCCCCGGCTATTACCCGGGACCATCACGGGTGTGTGCATGCTACGCGAATGTCAGACACCTCACCCTACGGTTATGCGCACCACCGTTGTCGGTTCTTCCAGCAGATCCCCACCCACCGTCACCACGGCGGTATCCCGCCCGCCCAGCTTCCGGATCGCCTTCGCTGCCTTCTGCACTTCTTCCTCGGCGCTGCGTCCCTTAATCGCCAGGACCTGTCCCTTCCCGTGCAGGAGCGGCACGGTCAACCCGGCCAGTCCGCCGAGCGCGGAGACCGCCCTCGCCGTTGCCACGTCTACATTGACCTCGGCGACTACCTGCTCAGCCCGCCCCCGGATCACGCGGACGTTGTCCAGCTCGAGGTCCGAGATGACTTCATTCAGCCAGATCACCCGCCGCTCAAGCGGTTCGATGAGCGTGATGGCAATGTCAGGGCGGGCGATAGCCAGGCATAGACCCGGCAGGCCTGCTCCGCTGCCGACGTCGGCCACGGTCGCGTTCGCGGGGATCAGCTCCGCCACTACGGCGCAATTGAGTACGTGCCGGCTCCAGAGCCGCGGAACCTCCCGCGGCCCGAGCAGGCCCCGCTCCATTCCCGAGGTCGCCAGGTGCTCGACGTACCTGCGTGCCAGGTCGAGGCGGTCACCGAAGATCGCCTGGGCGGCGTCCAATTCTGCGGGCGTTGTGTCAACCACTTACTTGTTATTCCTTCTCTGCACTGCGTTGGGGGAACTAAGACGCAGGCAGGGAAACGACGATGTGACGGTCTGCGCCTTCACCTTCGGATTCACTGACCAGACCGAGTTCAGCCACGGCGTCGTGGACGATCTTGCGCTCATAGGCACTCATGGGATCCAGAGCCACTTCCTGGCCGGTGTCCTTGGCACGAACAGCTGCTTCCTCCGCAATGGACTGCAGCTGCCCGCCGCGCTCTTCACGGTAGCCGGTGATGTCCAGGACAAGCCTGGAACGGTTTTCCGTGGCCGTCAGTACCGACAGCCTCGTGAGTTCCTGCAATGCCTCCAGAACCTCGCCGTCACGTCCCACCAGCGCCTGGAGAGCGGTGTCGTCACCCTCTTCGGAGACGATGGAGATGTAGGTGCGCCCGTTGCGGACCTCGATGTCGATATCCCCGTCTATGTCGGCGATGTCCAGGAGCTCCTCGAGATAGTCCGCGGCGACATCTCCCTCTTCCTCCAGCCGTCCGGTGCGCCCCTGAACAGGTTCCGCAGCCTCCTCAACGGGGACTACGGAATCATCAATGTGCTCAGTGCTCATCTTCTTTTCCTGTTCTTCCGCTGGGGCTGGGTGCGCTGGCCTTTCGGTACCGCCGGTACTTCCACGGGCGTTTCGCCCTTCTTCTCTCCGAGCAACGGCGCCATCGGCAGGCCCTTGCGGGCACGGCGCTCAGCCAATGCCTTAGCCGCCGGCGATCCCGGGGTAGGCATCCGCCGGATCACGAAGAACTGCTGTCCCATGGTCCACAGGTTCGTGGTTGTCCAGTAGATGAGGACGCCAATGGGGAAGTTGATGCCGCCTACGCCGAAGACGATGGGCAGTACGTACAACATCATCTTCTGCTGGCGCATGAAGGGGCTGGCGAGTGCCTCCTCGGACATGTTCTTGGACATGATCTGCTTCTGGGTGATGAACTGCGAAGCGGTCATGGCCAGAATCATGATGATGGAGAGCACTACAACCGAGAGGTGACCCTCGTCCCCGAAGCCGTGCAGCAGCGAGGAAGAGAGGGGGGCCCCAAGAATGGTCGCCTCATCGAACTGCTGGATGGCGCTGTGGGAAAGTGCTCCCTGGCCCTCACCCCGGGCATTGGATGTGGAGATTCCGTTCAGCACCTGGAACAGGGCGAAGAAGAACGGCATCTGGACAAGCATGGGGAGGCAGGCAGCAAACGGGTTGGTCCCATGCTTCTTGTACAGGGCCATCTGTTCCTGCGTCATTGCCTGACGGGAGAGCTGGTCGGTCTTGCCCTTGTACTTCTGCTGCAGCTTGCGCAGGTCCGGCTGCAGTGACTGCATGCCGCGCTGTGCCTTGATCTGCTTGACGAAGACCGGAATCAACGCGGCGCGGATCACGATCACCAGGCCGATGATGGACAGCGTCCACGTCCAACCGGATGCGGCATCCATCCCGAGGAAAACGAATCCCTCGTGGAAGACCCACATGATCCATGACACTACCCACTTAAAGGGGAACAGTATCGTCTCGAAGAAACCCATTTACACTCCTCAGGCCGCCGAGCGGCTGTCTTCGTCAGCTGGAATCACGGGGTGATTCAGCACAATGATCCTCGGGACCTTCGTTGAGTCCCAAATCCGGTGTCCATCAGGTACGTGATCCACGCCGCCGCCGTTCCAGGGATGGCAGCGTATCAGCCGTCGGAAAGCCAGCCAGGAGCCTTTAACGGCTCCGTGGACGGTAACTGCTTCGAGGGCATAGGCGGAACACGAAGGGAAAAATCGGCAAACCTGGCCGTACAGCGGTGAAACGGCCTTCCGGTATGCCTTCAGCAGGCCGATGAGGATCAGGCGGGGGAGGTCCCATAGAAAATGGGCAACGGCGATCAAGGCCCTCAACGGATGTGATCCGGAGTCCCTCATCGCTGGCTCATCCTCCCTGCCTGGCATGTCTAACGCTGCGAAAGTTTGGCTATACAAGCGTTCAAAGCGCTGTGATAGTCGGCGCTGAGTACGGACCACGACGCCGAGGCTGAGGCAGGAAGAGCCCTCACCACCACGTCCAGTCCGGTCGGGTGGACTATCAGTGACTGCGCTGCCGCTTCCCTCAGTCTTCTCTTAACGAGGTTGCGTGTCACCGCGTTCCCGACGGATTTGGCCACGATGAAGCCTATGCGGCTCGGCTGGTCGCCCGTAGGAACCGCATATAGCACTACGTTCCGGCGCCCACTTCGGGCACCGGAACGTACAGTACGAGAAAAATCCGCCGATACCCTTACCCGGTTCCTCACGGCCAACATTGGGACCACCTGGAATCCGGGACAGAGCTGCTAAGTGGCAGCATCGGCAAACTTTGAGGTTATTTAGGCCGACAGTTCGGTACGGCCCTTGCCACGGCGTGCGGAAAGGATGGCACGGCCGGCACGGGTACGCATGCGAAGGCGGAAGCCGTGCTTCTTGGCACGACGGCGGTTATTCGGCTGAAAAGTCCGCTTGCTCACGGTAGTTACTCCAAGACAATCTTGAGTCGCGCCGGCACTTGTTGCGACAAGGGGGAAGAACAAGCGGCGCTTTTTTCATGTGTCTGTCTGTACTCGCCCGGACCTGGACCCTGATTTCCAGAACCCCTGCAGGGCATGTGTGAGTACAGATAGCAGACACAAAGGACTACTCAACGTTAGGTGAGTAAGGGGCACCAGTCAAACCGGGGCACTGCCCGGCTTCGAAGCCTCAGCACCACGGGTGGTCCACCGTCCGGAAACAGGGTGCCGATCCAGCTCTCTTCAGGCTGTGTACCCAGATTTTTCAACAGCTGTGGACAACTGCTGTGGGTATCCATCCGCCGCAGGTCCTGTGAGACGGCCGACAGCCCCCGGATTCGGCGGATTTCCAGCTACCACCACGCGAAATCATCCTTTAGGCTTGGCGACGGGTACTTTATCCACTATCTGTGCATAACTCTGTGGATGAAGTACCAGGGATCCCCGCCGGGGTCCTTGGTTTTCTTAGACAGCCGCAAGGCGTCATGAGAGGTTTTTGTGGGTACGGACGAAATCAACGATGTGGGCAGCTCCTGGCGCAAGGTCATCCGGACCTTGGAGACGGATGACAGGGTCACTCCCCGGCAGCGTGGATTCGTGGTGCTTGCACAGGCGCAGGGACTCATCGGCACCACCTTGCTGGTGGCAGTACCCAACGAACTCACCCGCGAAGTACTGCAGACACAGTTGAAGAACATTCTCGACGAGGTTCTCCGCGGTGTGTTCCAGGCGGATATCCAGTGTGCGTTCGTGATCGATTCGGATCTCACACCGGTGGCGGAAGCCGAGCCCGAACCGGAAGAGCAGCCGGCCGCACCCAGTCCCGTGCCCACCGGCGAAAGCGCTCCGTCCCCGACGCCGCCGAGCACCAGCCAGGAATTCGGCCGGCTCAACCCCAAGTACGTCTTCGAAACATTCGTGATCGGATCCTCCAACCGGTTCGCCCACGCGGCAGCGGTAGCCGTGGCGGAAGCTCCCGCCAAGGCCTATAACCCCTTGTTCATCTATGGGGACTCGGGGTTGGGAAAGACCCACCTGCTCCACGCGATCGGGCACTATGCCCGCCACCTGTACACCGGGATCCGGGTCAGGTACGTGAACTCCGAGGAGTTCACGAACGACTTCATCAACTCGATCCGCTATGACGAAGGCGCCAGCTTCAAGCAGCTGTACCGCAATGTGGACATCCTGCTCATTGACGACATCCAGTTCCTGGCCAACAAGGACGCCACCCAGGAAGAGTTCTTCCACACGTTCAACGCGCTGCACAACCACAACAAGCAGGTGGTCATCACCTCGGACCTGCCGCCCAAACAGCTCTCCGGGTTCGAGGAACGCATGCGGTCACGGTTCGAATGGGGCCTGCTCACCGATGTGCAGCCGCCGGAACTCGAGACCCGCATCGCGATCCTCCGGAAAAAGGCCATCGGCGACAGCCTCAGTGCCCCTGACGATGTCCTGGAATACATCGCGTCCAAAATCTCCACCAACATCCGCGAACTCGAAGGCGCCCTGATCCGCGTCACCGCGTTCGCCAGCCTGAACCGCCAGCAGGTGGACGTGGGTCTGGCCGAGATCGTACTCAAGGACTTGATTACCGACGACGGCGCCCAGGAGATCACCGCGGCCTCAATCCTCGGGCAGACGGCAGCCTACTTCCAGATCAGTCTGGAGGAACTGTGCAGCAAGTCCCGGACCCGGACCCTGGTCACTGCCCGGCAGATCGCCATGTACCTTTGCCGCGAACTGACAGATATGTCCCTGCCGAAGATCGGCCAGGAACTGGGCGGCCGCGACCACACGACGGTGATCCACGCGGACCGCAAGATCAGGGAACTCATGGCCGAACGGCGGGCCATCTACAACCAGGTCACCGAGCTGACCAACCGGATCAAGCAGCAGCAGCGCGAGGCCTGAGCACCGTTTTCCCGAGGCCCGCAGGGGCTCAAAATTAACATTTGTGGACAAGGGTGTGGATAACCCGGTGGACAACCCCTGGTTACCCACACTTCCCTGTGGATACAGGGAATCCTCAGAAAGTTTCCAACAGGCTCCGACACGGCCGCTGCAGTGGGTCCACAGGTTATCAACAGGCTTAAACAGCCGGGATGCACCGCAGCGCCGGGTTATCCACAGTATCCACAGGAGTTATTAACACTACGGATCTTAAGAAATTCGGTTCCACCAAATAACAACTAAGCTCACGGCCCACCTCGAACGACACCTCTGAAGACTCTTCAAAAGCTCTTTTGAGGAGACCAGCCAGGACCGATGCACCCGCTCCGCCCGTTATCGGTGCAGGCATCCACCGGACAGGGCTAAGCTGTCACAGAGTATGGTTGTCATTCGCGTGCAAACCCGTACGGTTCGGTGTCCACGGCAAAGTCCATGACAGCCGGGAACCAAACGGGAGCTGGACCTTCCCTCCGCGGATGCTGTTCCATCGGTTTGCACACACATGGCTCAAGACGAGTTCAAGACAAGTTCAGTTGTACTGAGAAGTACGTTGCGAAAGGCGGCACCCTTCAGTGAAGTTTCGAGTTGAGCGGGATGTCCTGGCCGAGGCCGTCACGTGGACAGCACGTTCCCTGTCCCCGCGCCCGCCGGTTCCGGTCCTTTCGGGGCTGCTTATCAAGGCCGAAAACGGTTCACTGAGCCTGGCCAGCTTCGACTACGAGATTTCCGCCCGTCTGCAGATTCCTGCCGACGTCAGCGAAGAAGGAACCATCCTCGTATCCGGCCGTCTGCTGGCTGAGATCTGCCGAAGCCTTCCCTCCGCACCGGTCGAAGTGGAGACCGACGGCGCGAAAGTAACCCTGACCTGCCGCAACAGCCGGTTCAACCTCGCCACCATGCCGGAAGCGGAATACCCGGAACTGCCGGCACTTCCCGAAGTGAGCGGTGTCGTTGACGGCGATGCCTTCGCCCAGGCCGTTTCCCAGGTCATCATTGCCGCCAGCCGGGATGACACCCTGCCCATCCTCACCGGTGTACGGATGGAGATCGAGGATGATCTCATCACTTTCCTGGCCACCGACCGCTACCGGCTGGCCCTGCGTGAACTGTCCTGGAAGCCTGCAACGCCAGGCATTTCCACCAGTGCACTGGTCAAGGCCAAGACCCTCAACGAGGTAGCCAAGACCCTCGGCGGCGCCGGTGACCTCAATATCGCCCTGTCCGACGACAGCGAACTGATTGGTTTTGAAAGCGGCGGACGCCGGACCACCTCCCTGCTGGTGGATGGCGACTACCCCAAGATCCGGTCCTTGTTCCCCGAGAACACGCCAATCCACGCGACCGTTGAAACCCACGCACTGGTCGAAGCCGTGCGCCGCGTCTCGCTCGTCGCCGAGCGCAATACCCCGGTCCGGCTCGCCTTCACCGACGGGCAGGTGTCCCTGGACGCCGGCACCGGTGAAGATGCCCAGGCCTCTGAAGCACTGGAGGCGGCACTGGTGGGGGATCCCATCACGGTGGCCTTCAACCCGCACTACCTGAGCGAAGGCCTGGGCGCATTCCCGAGCAAATACGTGCGTTTTTCCTTCACCACGCCGCCCAAGCCGGCCGTGATTTCCGCCCAGGAAGAGCTCACCGGAGATGATCAGGCTGATTACCGTTACCTGCTGATGCCGGTGCGTCTCCCCAACCAGTAATTTCCCGCTGCGCCGGGCGGATTGGGGAAAAACCGGCGTAACAAAGCCGTCGTAACACAACTTGACAATGGCCTTTGATGGACGGCCGTTATTGGGGCAGCCGGGCAGTGCCCGGCAGGTTTACGGACAGGAGAGGAACAAGAACCGATGTACGTTGACCACCTGTCCCTGTCCGGCTACCGCAGTTACCCGCAGCTGGACATCCGGTTGGAACCAGGCGTCACGGTGTTCGTCGGCCCCAACGGCACTGGCAAGACCAACATTGTCGAAGCAATCGGCTACCTTGCGACGCTCTCCTCCCACCGGGTCAGCACCGATGCGCCGCTGGTGAATTTCGACGCCGAACAGGCTGTGATCCGGGCCCGTCTGGTGCGTGGCCCGCAGGCCACCGGGGTGGAGCTGGAAATAAATCCAGGGCGCGGCAACCGTGCCCGGATCAACCGGGCCAATCCGGTGAGGGCCCGCGACATTCTCGGCCTGTGCCGGACAGTGCTCTTTGCGCCTGAAGACCTGGCGCTGGTCAAGGGAGATCCCGGCAGCCGGCGGCGGTTCCTCGATGAGCTGATCGTTTCGCTGGTCCCGCGGCATGTCGCAACCCGGTCGGATTATGAACGGGTGCTGAAGCAGCGGAACGCACTGCTGAAATCCGCTCGGGCGGCCGGCCGCTTCACTTCCGCCCACGAGGCCACCCTGGATGTCTGGGACCAGCACATGGCCGTGGCCGGCGCCCAGCTCGTGGCCGCACGGCTTGAAGCGCTGCAGCGGCTGCAGCCGCACCTCCAGTCGGCCTACCGGGATCTGACCGACGGCTCCAAGATTGCCCGGGCGGTCTACCGCTCCACTCTCCAGGGCACAGTGAACGACGACGGCGCGGTGGATGGCGCCCAGGACCCTGACGAGCTGTATGCCCTGGACGTGCCTGCGCTGACGGAGCGATTCCTGCAGGCCTTTGCCGCAAACCGGCGCCGCGAGGTTGACCGCGGAATCTCCCTGGTCGGCCCCCACCGGGACGAATTGGAACTGATTCTCGGGCAGGCCCCGGCCAAGGGGTATGCCTCCCATGGGGAAACCTGGTCCTTCGCCCTGGCCCTGCGCCTGGGCTCCTACTATCTGCTGACCAGCGACGACCCCACTCCGGGGGCCGGACCGATCCTGATCCTTGACGACGTCTTTGCGGAGCTGGATGTCCAGCGCCGGCAGCGGCTGGCCGGAATTGTCGCCGGCGCCGAACAGGTGCTGGTGACCGCTGCCGTCGGCGACGACATTCCGGAGGCCTTGGCCGGGCGCGTCATTAACGTGATTCCGGGAGGCGTCAGTGTGCCCGTCTCCTGATCCCGTCCGTCCGGGTGAGGAACCCGGGGACCGGCCCGATGCGGCCCGGGAACAGCTGAACCGCATGCGCCAGGCAGCCCTTGCCCGCGGTAACCAGCGCACGCCCGCCTCCCGCCGCAAGAACGGACGCCGCCAGCAGGCGCCCTTTATCCCCGGGGAATATGTCGGCAGGGACCCGCAGGGACTCGGCAACGTCTTTACCCGCTTCGTCAACGAACGCGGCTGGAACTCTCCCGTCGCCGTCGGTTCCGTGATTTCACGCTGGGAAGAACTCGTGGGAAGCGAAGTGAGCGCGCACTGCAAGCCGGAGTCGTTCCAGGACACCACGGTGCAGGTCCGCTGTGATTCCACCGCCTGGGCCACGCAGCTCCGGCTCCTCCGGGACACCCTCATTGCCCGGTTCGATGCCGAACTGGGTTCCGGCGTCGTCACCAAGATCGAAGTCATCGGTCCTGCGGCTCCGAACTGGCGCAAGGGACTGCGCAGCGTCAAGGGCAGGGGCCCGCGCGATACCTACGGATAGGAACCGGCACCACGGTGACCTCTCAACTGCAGGAAAAGGCTCGGAAACCTCCCCGTACAGGAGCCGGTTAGCGGCCGGAAAACCCCGGTACCGGTATCGGCCCCTATCCTCGGCGCTTTAATTGGCTTCAAAGCGTCATTGTTGGCCTGTCAGGGGGTGTTTTGGGCAGGTTTGGCGCCCGCGGCGCGGTAGAATCGAGAGTGGAGATGCCTGTCCGCTGGGGAGGCTTCATTTTCTGACGAAACAAGAGGAGTCGACAGCACCTGTGGCTAACGACAATGACATGGACAACTCAGAGGTAACACCAGAGGACCACGCAGCACCCGAAAAGGCCACCCCCGTGGAATACGGTGCTAACGAAATTACGGTTCTGGAAGGCCTTGAGGCAGTCCGCAAGCGCCCGGGCATGTACATCGGTTCCACCGGTCCCCGCGGCCTGCATCACCTGGTGTACGAAGTGGTGGACAACTCGGTCGACGAGGCACTCGCCGGTTACTGCGACCACATTGAAGTAGTCCTGCAGGCCGACGGCGGCGTACGCGTCACCGATAACGGGCGCGGCATCCCCGTGGACCTCCACCCCACCGAAGGCATCCCCACCGTCCAGGTTGTTATGACCATCCTGCACGCCGGCGGCAAGTTCGGCGGCGGCGGCTACGCCGTCTCCGGTGGCCTGCACGGCGTCGGCATCTCCGTAGTCAACGCCCTCTCCGAGCGCGTCGAGACCGAGGTCCGCCGGCAGGGCTTTGTCTGGCACCAGAGCTTCGCGAACGGCGGGCACCCCGTCGGCGAGCTGCGCCAGGGCGAAGCGACCGAGGAAACCGGCACCACCCAGACGTTCTACCCGGACCCCACGATCTTCGAAACCACCGAGTTCGACTTTGAAACGCTGCGTGCCCGCTTCCAGCAGATGGCGTTCCTGAACAAGGGCCTGCGGATCAAGCTCACCGATGAGCGGACGCTGGAAGAGGAAACCGAGGAAATCGCCGAGACCACCGACGAGGACGCGGCTCCGAAGCACCGCACGGTGGACTACCTCTACGCGGACGGGCTGCTCGACTACGTCAAGTACCTGAACTCTGCGAAGAAGGTCGAAGTTGTCCACGACGACGTGATCGCCTTCGAGACCGAGGACTCGGACAAGAAGATGGCCGTCGAGATGGCCATGCAGTGGACCACCGCGTACTCCGAGAGCGTCCACACCTACGCGAACACGATCAACACCCATGAGGGCGGAACGCACGAAGAGGGCTTCCGCGCCGCCATGACGTCGCTGATCAACCGGTACGCCCGTGAGAAGAACATCATCAAGGAAAAGGATGACAACCTCACCGGCGATGACATCCGCGAAGGCCTGACCGCCGTCATCTCGGTCAAGCTGGCCGAACCCCAGTTCGAAGGCCAGACCAAAACCAAGCTCGGCAACTCCGAGGTCAAGGGCTTTGTCCAGCGGGTGGTCACCGACCAGCTCGGTGACTGGCTCGAACGCAATCCCGGCCCGGCACGCGACGTTATCCGCAAGTCCATCCAGGCCTCCCAGGCCCGCCTCGCGGCCCGCAAGGCCCGTGAATCCACGCGCCGCAAGGGGCTGCTGGAATCCGGCGGCATGCCCGGCAAGCTGAAGGACTGCTCCTCCAAGGACCCGTCGAAGTCGGAAATCTACATTGTGGAGGGCGACTCCGCAGGAGGCTCCGCCGTCCGCGGCCGCAACCCCGAAACCCAGGCCATCCTGCCGCTGCGCGGCAAGATCCTGAACGTGGAACGTGCCCGGCTGGACCGCGCACTCGGCAACGCCGAAGTGCAGGCAATGATCACGGCATTCGGCGCCGGCATCGGTGAGGACTTCGACGTCGAAAAGGCCCGCTATCACAAGATCGTGCTGATGGCTGATGCCGACGTCGACGGCCAGCACATCACCACCCTGCTGCTGACGCTGCTCTTCCGCTACATGCGGCCGCTGATCGAAAACGGGTATGTGTATCTGGCCCAGCCGCCGCTGTACCGGATCAAGTGGTCCAACCACGCCCACGACTACGTCTACAGCGACCGTGAGCGGGACGAGGTCATCACCCGCGGCCTGGCCAACAACCAGCGCCTGCCCAAGGACAACGGCATCCAGCGCTACAAGGGCCTGGGCGAGATGGACTACACCGAACTCTGGGACACCACCATGGACCCGGACCACCGCACGCTGCTGCAGGTCACCATGGATGACGCCGCGGCCGTGGATTCGGTCTTCTCCGTGCTGATGGGCGAAGACGTCGAGTCCCGCCGCAGCTTCATCCAGCAGAACGCCAAGGACGTGCGCTTCCTGGACATCTAGCGGATCGGCAGCCGGCGCCTGACGCCGGGGAGCAACGCATATGGACTTGAGCGACTTAGAAACGGAAGCAGAACTATGAGTGATGAGACTCCCGAGGTAACCGGGGATGAGACTCCCCTGGCCGGGACCGCACTGACTGATCGGGTTGAGCAGATTGACCTGCAGACCGAAATGCAGCGGTCCTACCTTGATTACGCCATGGCGGTCATTGTTGGACGTGCACTGCCGGACGTGCGGGATGGGCTCAAGCCCGTGCACCGCCGCGTGCTCTACGCGATGTTCGACGGCGGCTACCGCCCCGAGCGCTCCTTCAACAAGTGCGCCCGCGTGGTCGGCGAGGTCATGGGCCAGTACCACCCCCACGGCGACTCGGCGATCTACGACGCCCTGGTCCGCCTGATCCAGGACTGGACCATGCGCTACCCGCTGGCCCTGGGCCAGGGTAACTTCGGTTCGCCGGGTAACGACGGCGCTGCGGCACCGCGGTACACGGAAACCAAGATGGCTCCGCTGGCCATGGAAATGGTCCGCGACATCGACGAGGAAACCGTCGACTTCCAGGACAACTACGACGGCCGTAACCAGGAACCCACCATCCTGCCTTCGCGGTTCCCGAACCTCCTGGTCAACGGTTCCTCCGGCATCGCCGTCGGTATGGCCACCAACATCCCGCCGCACAACCTCCGCGAGGTTGTCGACGGCGTCCAGTGGTATCTGCAGAACCCCGAGGCACCGAACGAGGAACTGCTCGAGGAACTGATCCGCCGGGTCAAGGGCCCCGATTTCCCCACGGGCGCACAGATCCTGGGCCACAAGGGCATCGAGGATGCCTACCGGACCGGCCGCGGGTCCATCACCATGCGTGCCGTGGTCAATGTGGAGGAACTCCAGGGCCGCACCTGCCTGGTAGTCACCGAACTTCCCTACCAGGCCAACCCGGACAACCTGGCCGTCAAGATCGCCGAACTGGTCAAGGACGGCAAGATCACCGGCATCGCCGACATGCGCGATGAAACCTCCGGCCGCACCGGCCAGCGCCTGGTGATTGTGCTCAAGCGCGACGCCGTCGCCAAGGTGGTCCTGAACAACCTCTACAAGCACACTCAGCTGCAGGACAACTTCGGGGCCAACATGCTGGCCATCGTGGACGGCGTTCCGCGCACCCTGAGCCTGGATGCCTTCATCCGGCACTGGGTGACCCACCAGCTCGAAGTGATTGTGCGGCGCACCCGGTACCGGCTGCGCAAGGCCGAGGAAGCCGCTCACATCCTGCGCGGCCTGCTCAAGGCACTGGATGCCCTCGATGAGGTCATTGCCCTGATCCGCCGCTCCTCCACCGTCGAGGACGCCCGGAACGGCCTGATGGGGCTGCTGGAAATCGACGAGATCCAGTCCCAGGCCATCCTGGATATGCAGCTGCGCCGCCTGGCGGCCCTGGAACGCCAGAAGATCCAGGACCAGCACGCCAAGCTCGAAGCGGAGATTGCCGAATACAACGTCATCCTGGCCTCCGAAGAGCGCCAGCGGCAGATTGTCAGCGACGAGCTGCAGGAAATCGCCGACAAGTACGGCGATGACCGCCGCACGCACATCCTCATGGGCTACGACGGAGACATGAGCATGGAAGACCTCATTCCCGAAGAGGAAATGGTGGTCACGATTACCCGCGGCGGCTACGTCAAGCGCACCCGCAGCGACAATTACCGCCAGCAGGCCCGGGGCGGCAAGGGCATTAAGGGCGCGCAGCTGCGCGGCGACGACGTCGTCGAGCACTTCTTCGTCACCACCACGCACCACTGGCTGCTGTTCTTCACCAATCTGGGCCGGGTTTACCGGGCCAAGGCCTATGAACTGGCCGAAGCGGGCCGGGATGCCAAGGGCCAGCACGTGGCCAATCTCCTGGCCTTCCAGCCGGACGAGCGCATTGCCCAGGTCCTGGCCCTCCCGGACTACGACACCGCTCCGTACCTGGTGCTGGCCACCAAGCGCGGACTCGTCAAGAAGACCCGCCTTGCGGACTACGACACCAACCGGTCGGCCGGCGTCATTGCCATCAACCTGCGCGACGGCGACGAACTGGTGTCCGCGCAGCTGGTGTCCGAGACCGATGACCTGATGCTGGTTTCCCGCATGGGCCAGTCGCTGCGCTTCACCGCCACCGACGACGCCCTGCGACCCATGGGCCGCGCCACCTCCGGCGTCACCGGCATGAAGTTCCGCGAAGATGACGAACTGCTGGCGGCCGACGTCGTCACCGAGGACTCGTTTGTCTTTACGGTGACCGAGGGCGGCTATGCCAAGCGCACGAGCTCAGACGAATACCGTGTCCAGGGCCGTGGCGGACTGGGCATCAAGGTGGGCAAGCTCGCCGAGGAACGCGGCCACCTGGTCGGCGCCATGGTGGTCCAGGAAGAGGACGAAGTCCTGGTGGTTATGCAGGGCGGCAAGGTTGTCCGTTCCTCCGTCACCGGCGTGCCTTCCAAGGGACGCGACACCATGGGCGTTATCTTCGCCAAGCCGGATAAGAATGACCGGATCATCGCCGTGGCACGGAATTCCGAGCGGGACCTGGCCGTTGACGAGGAAGCCGAACAGGCAGACGGGGCTTCGGAAGAGTCCCCGGCAGCCGCCGGCGTCGAATCTGTGGAGCCCGCAGGCGATGAAGTACCGTTGTCTACAGACGAAACGGCTGCGCCCGATGCACAGTCAGCACAAGATGGAGGTAGCGAGTGAGCTCGACCAACCCAAACCCCAGGTCGTCCTCGGGCGGCGGGCCGCGGGTGAAGACCCCCGCCCGACCCGCCCAGCGTCCTGGAGGGGGTCAGAGCGCCTCGGGTAACCGCCAGCCGCTGGTAAAGCCCGCACCCAAGGCCAAGGCCCGCAAGGCCAGGCTGCTCGTCAGCAAGATCGATCCCTGGTCGGTCCTGAAGATGGCCTTCCTGCTCTCCGTGGCGCTTGGCGTGGTCACTGTTGTGGCCGCCATCGTCCTGTGGACCGTGCTGGACCTGACCGGCATCTTTGACCGCGTCAACACCCTGCTGGGAGAAATTGCCGGCAGCGAGTCCGGCGGGTTCGACCTCCGAGACTTCGCTTCGCTGGGACAGGTGGTCTCCTTCGCGACCATCATCGCCGTAGTGAATGTCCTGCTGCTGACGGCCCTTTCGATGCTTGCCGCAGTGCTGTACAACATCGCCTCCACCCTCGTGGGCGGCATCGGCGTCACCCTGACGGACGACTAGCGGGGCAAAACCACCGCATCTGAATTCCATCTTTTCCGCCCGGCCGGCACTCCAAATCCGCCGGCCGGGGCGGAAAAGCTCGAAGGATTTGGGTTCACGGCAGAGGTGGGGTAAAGTTTTATCTCGGCCCGAGAAGGTATCGGGGCGCATAGCTCAGGCGGTTAGAGCGCTTCGCTGATAACGAAGAGGTCCCAGGTTCAAGTCCTGGTGCGCCCACGGAACACCTTGAAAAAGGTGGACCACAACGGCAAGGAGAATTCCGTGAAGAAGTTGCTAGCAGTTACGGCAGCGGCGGCTGCGGGAATCTTCGCCTTCAAAAAGTGGCAGGAAACTGCCGCAGAGAAAACCGTTTGGAAGCAGTCGACAGACAAGGTTGACTGACTGCCAGGAGGTAGCTCTGGTTATAACCTTCGGAAACGGTAGGTTATACTGGATAAGTTCTCATTTCGGGGGCATGGCGCAATTGGTAGCGCACCTGCTTTGCAAGCAGGGGGTTCGGGGTTCGAGTCCCCGTGCCTCCACCGAATAAGTACCGAAAAAACAGAAGGTCCCCGCTCTCCGGAGCGGGGACCTTCTGCGTTAAGCGATGCGACGGCCGCCCTTCCCGCCCTTCCGCCCGGCCCGCGGTGGAGGCTGCCCAGGCTGCCGGGACGTCGGGACATCGGGACCGTGGAGCTGGACTAGGGTTGGCCTGTGAATGTTTTCCTCGCGGTAGTTGGCGTGCTGGGCGTCTCCGCATCCGGGCCCATCATGGCCGCCACTGCTGCTCCCGCCCTGGCCATAGCGTTTTGGCGAAATGCCCTCGGCGCAGTGCTGATGGGAACCCCTGCGGTGCTGGGCCGCCGTCGGGAGTTCGGGCAGCTGACCGCACGCGACTTCAAATGGACGGCCATCGCCGCGTTGGCCCTGGCACTGCACTTCGCCTGCTTCATCACGTCGCTGCAGCTGACGTCAGTTGCCGCTGCAACGGCGCTGGTCTGCCTGCAGGCCGGGTGGATTGCGTTGTTCAATGTGCTGCGGGGCATCAGCGTACCGCCGGCCGTGCTGGCCGGGCTCGCGGCGGCGTTCGCCGGCGTGCTGGTCATTTCCGGGTTCGATCTGGGCTTGTCCGAAGAAGCGCTCATCGGTGATGTCCTGGCCGTAGCCGGCGGTGCCCTGGCCGGCGTCTACACCATAGCCGGAGGGAAAGCACGGGAATCCATGTCCACCGGCACCTACACCACCCTCTGCTACGGAGCGTGTGCGGTATTGCTGCTGGCCCTCTGCGCCGCCTTCCGGCAGCCCCTTGTGGGTTTCCCGCCGGCGGCATGGCTGGGGATCCTCGGGGTCACCATCGTGGCGCAGATCCTGGGCCACACGGTGTTCAACCACCTGCTGGCCGTGATCAGCCCGCTGGTGGTGTCCATGATCATCCTGCTGGAGATCCCGGGTGCGGCCATCCTGGCGGCGGTTTTCCTCGACGAGAAGCTTCCTGCCGGAACATATGCAGGCCTGACACTGATCCTGGCGGGACTGACGGTGGTGGTAGCCGGGCAACGCCGGATCCGGGCCGGGCAACGGACGCAGGCGGTCCCACCCGCTCCTCCGGCGCTGGGCGGGGACAAGCTGTAAACAGGACTTAAAGACAGGAGGAGGACCCCGCCGAAGCGGGACCCTCCTCCTGTACTCGTCCCGGCTGCCGGACCTAGGGCCGACGCCGGAACATGTGGCTACTTGCCGGTGTTGTTGTTCTGTGCGCCGGACGGCTTTGCGGCGTCCTTGGCGTCACCGGCGGTGTCCTTGCTGTGCTTGCCGGCCTCAGGGGACTTTTCGCCGGACCGGGCGGCAGCGCGTTCGGCTGCTTCCTTGATGCTGGCGACAGTCTCCTTGGTTTCGGAGGCCGCGGGCTTGGCGGTGTCCGCAGCGGCGGGCTTGGAGGCCGTCGTCGGCTTAGGGACCTCAACCACGGGTGTGGCCGGCTTGGCGGAGGCGGCAGAGGATGCGCCGGTGCCGGCAGGTGCCGTTGCCGGAACCGTGGTCGCCGGGGTGGGCGAGGCAGCGGGGGCCGCAGGCTTCGGCGCCGGAGTCTTCCACGGATCCTCAACCGGACGGGAAGCGCGCCAGGCGGCCACGCCTGCCGTCACTGCGGCAGCGACGATGCCAAAGACCAGCCAGCCCTTGCCACCGCCCTTCTGGTTCTTGCGGGCTTCCTTGGCAGCCTGTGCGGCGGCCTTCTGTGCACGCTTGAGAGCCTTCTTGTTGCCGGTCACCTTGGCAACGGCTGTCTGCACGGGCACATTCGCGGCAGTCAGGCTGCGCGAAACGTTGTCCGCTGCTACGCCGATGCGCGTGGAGAGGGCGGGAATGTAATCGTCGACAACCCGGTCCTTGGCGGTGTTCAGTGCCGGAGCGGCACGGTCCAGGGTGCTCTGGATACGGGGAGCGGCTTCATCCACAGCGTGGCTGATGCGCGGTCCCACCTTCTCCAATCCGTCCTGGATGCGGGGAGTGACAGTGGCTACTCCCTGGGCAATTTCGTCAGCAGCACGCTTGATGCCGTCCTGGATTTTCGGAGATGCGGTTTCGATCCCCTTCTCGATGCGCGGAACGGCCCAGCCTCTGGCGGCCTCCACCTTGGGTGAGGCCCAGTCGCGGGCAGTCACGATGCCTGCGGCCACATTGGCTTCGAGATCATGGGTGATGCGGTCCTTCTTCAAAACTACCTCCTGGGATAGTTGTCGTTTCAGCCTTAGCCTACGTGTTCCGGCTGGTCTCTGCTATCGGAGGCCCTGGCCGGGCGTGGTTTTCACTGTGCGCTGAACACGGCCGTTTCCGCCCACGCGGGGAGGTGCCGTGGAACAATGTCCTTATGACTGCTATTCCTACAGCAAAAGCAACCATCCACACTTCCATGGGTGACATCCGTGTCAACCTGTTCGGAAACCACGCCCCCAAGACGGTCAAGAACTTCGTGGGCCTGGCCACCGGCGAAATTGAGTGGACCGATCCGGCAACGGGCGAAAAGACCAGCCGCCCGCTCTACGACGGGACGATTTTCCACCGCATTATCAAGGACTTCATGATCCAGGGCGGTGACCCGCTCGGCCGTGGCACCGGCGGTCCGGGCTACCAGTTCGACGACGAGATCAACCCCGATCTCGATTTCTCCGCACCGTACAAGCTGGCCATGGCCAACGCAGGCGTCCAGATGGGCCGGGGCACCAACGGCTCGCAGTTCTTCATCACCTCCGTGCCCACCACGTGGCTGCAGGGCAAGCACACCATTTTCGGTGAAGTTGCCGATGACGAGTCGCGCGGCCTTGTGGACCAGCTCAACGCGGTCTCCACCGACGGACGCGACAAGCCGACCGAAGACGTGGTTATCAACAGCATTACCGTCGAGCAGCTCTAGTCTGTTCGAAGGTGCCCCGGCCGGAGTCTCCGGCCGGGGCTTTTCGTCAATATCCGGGAGTCCCAGCAATGTCATATGGTGTGCCGGCCGAGGTGCCGGCTTCGCAGGTCCCCGTGTGTCCCCGACACCCGGACCGGGTCAGCTATATCCGCTGTCAGCGCTGCGGACGCCCGGCCTGCCCCGAGTGCCAGACGAATGCCGCCGTCGGGGTCCAGTGCGTGGACTGCTTCAACGAGCAGCGCAAGGCCCAGCCCGCCTACCGCACCCCGTTCGGCGGCCGTGTGGCCCGGACCGAAAAGCCCATGGTGACCATCACCATCATGGCCATCTGCGCCGTCGCCTTCCTGCTGCAGCAGTTGCTGCCGGAGTTCACGAGGACGTTCTTCTTCGCGCCGGTGCTGGCGGATTACCAGCCGTGGCGCCTGCTGACTGCCGCGTTCCTGCATTCCCAGGGCGGGGTCATCCACATTGCCTTCAACCTCTATGCCCTGTGGTTCCTGGGCCGGAGCCTGGAGCCTCTCTTCGGCCGCGCGCGGTTTGCGCTGCTGTACCTGATTTCCGCCCTCGGTGGTTCCGTGGGTGTCATGTACCTGGCGGAGCCGGCCACAGCGGTGGTGGGCGCCTCAGGCGCAGTTTTTGGACTCTTCGGCGCCCTGTTCGTGGTGATCCGCCAACGGCGCGGAGAGCTGCGTTCCCTGTTGATCCTCCTGGCGGTGAACCTGGTCCTGGGGTTCGTGTTCCCAGGGATAGCGTGGCAGGCCCACGTAGGAGGACTCGTCACCGGTGCTGCGTGCGCAGCCATCCTGGCCTACACGCCGCGTGGAAAGCACCGTACCGCCATTCAGCTTGCCGGTCTCGCCGGAGTGGTACTGCTGCTGATCGTGGCGGCGGTGCTCTGGCAGTCCCCCGTGCAGATCATCCCAGGCTGATCGGCCCTGCCGATCCACAGGCTCCGTGCCCGCCGTCCCTTGACGGCGGGCACCGCCATTTAACCCGGGTGCGGAGCCCTGCCGGGCAGAAAAAGTTATCCACAGGGATACCCACAGTGTTAATAACCTACATGGTTGTAGTTTTCGATCCCGGCCCCCAGTCCACAGGGTTATCCAGAGGCTGTGGAGACTTACACACATGTAATTCCACAGGTGTGGATAACCTGCTTCCCTTTGTTTGCAAGGAAGTTCCAAAAGTAACCCACAGAGTTACCCACACCTGTGGATAACTCCGTGCACAACCTGTGAACAACAGGAAAATCAGGGGATAGCGCCAGGCGGGCAACAAAAAAGGCTTCCCCGGTGCCGAAACGGCACGGGGAAGCCCAGGTTGGGGAACGCGGGTGTGGTCAGCGCCAGCGCGTTGTCATCAGAAAACCGACAATCGCGATTCCGAAGCCCACCAGGATGTTGCTGGCTCCGAGGGCAGGCACCGGATACTCGCCCTGGGTGATGTAGTACGTGATGATCCACAGCAGTCCCAGGATCATGAGCCCGAACATTACCGGTTTGTACCAGACGGGGTTCTCTTTGGGGACAGACGCTGTCTGGCCCTGAGTAACGGGGCGTGAAGGCTTCTTACGGGATTTGGACTCAGGCACGGATCCTCCTAGCGGAACCGGCTCTGCGGGCGCCGGTGGTTGTAGTCATGGACTGGGATGGCAAGGCTGTGAAGAACTCTCCTGGAACCCGCACAGACCTGTTAGGGTCATCCCTATTCTGAATATCCTAGCGAATGCCACGGCCAAGCTGTTCCGGTTGATCCAGGACCGTGGAATACCGGTACCAGCTAAAGGAGTCCGTTGGCTGATCCACCAACCACCGCCGTGCGGCACAGCCGGGAGCGCAGTGCTCCCGCATCACGGCCGGGCCGAAAGTGGAGGCTCGGCGTGCAGGTGGCCGGCGAACTCCTGATCACCATTGGTGTGGTCCTGGCCCTTTACGTGGTGTGGCAGCTCTGGTGGACCAACCTGGATTCAAACCGGGCCCAGGAGGAAGCCATCAGCGGGTTGTTCAAGGAGTTTGACGTGCCGGCATCGCCGGCACCCCCCGGGGACTATGGGGATCCAGTCGTCTTGGCGCCGATAAGCGGGGAAGGGACGACCTTCGCCGTCGTGTACGTGCCGAGGTTCGGACCCGACTATGTCGCCCCGGTAACCAGCGGCGTGGGAACTGCGGTCCTTGACCGCCTGGGACTGGGACACTATCCCGCTACGGCCATGCCGGGCGCCGTCGGCAACTTTGCCGTCGCCGGCCACCGCCAGACCCACGGCAAGGCACTGGATCCTATCCACACCCTGGTGCCCGGAGACCACATCTATGTGCAGACCGCCGACGGATACTACGACTACGTCTACCGCAACACCCAGATAGTGCTGCCGGACCGCGTGGATGTCCTCTCAGGCGTCCCCACCGAGCCCGCCGCGGTTCCCCAGGACCGGTTCCTGACCCTCACCAGCTGCAACCCGCGTTTCGGTTCGCAGGAACGCATCATCGCCTATGCACGGATGGATTCGTGGCGTCCGTCCTCTGCCGGGCCCCCCGCCGCGATCGCCGACGCGGTGGCCGCCAATGCTTCCGGAGGCCGGTAAAATGTACGGATGGCTGTTCCGGCACCTTCCGGGACCGTTGTGGGTCCGGATCCTTCTGTCCGCGGTACTGATTGCCGCCACGGTGTTGGCACTGATGGAGTACGTCTTTCCCTGGCTGGACCGGACCAGCTTCCTTCCTTCCCTAACGGATTCAACGATTGGCGGTTCCTAGCCCCATGAGCACCCGTATCCTGGTGGTCGATAACTACGACAGCTTTGTCTACACGCTGGTGGGCTATCTCCAGGAAATGGGGGCGGACACCACGGTGATCCGCAACGATGACCTGGACACAGCTGCGGCGGCGGAACTCGCTGCAGACCACGACGGCGTACTGGTCTCCCCGGGGCCGGGCACACCCGCCGAGGCCGGGATATCAGTGGACCTGATCCGGTGGTGCGGAGCAACCAAAACCCCCATGCTGGGCATCTGCCTGGGCCACCAGGCATTGGCCGAGGCCTACGGCGGCACGGTCACGCACGCACCGGAACTGATGCACGGAAAGACCTCCCTCGTGGAGCACACGGGAGACGACGTTTTTGCGGGGCTGCCCAGCCCACTGACAGCCACCCGCTACCATTCCCTGGCTGCCGTCGCAGACAGCATCCCCGCCGAACTGCGGGTCACGGCGCGTACCGCCAGCGGAATCATCATGGGGCTGCGGCATGCCGGTGCACCCTTGTCCGGGGTGCAGTTCCATCCGGAATCGGTCTTGACCGAGGGCGGTTACCAGATGCTGGGCAACTGGCTGGAATCGGCCGGGCTCACGGGAGCAGCAGCGCACGCCGCCACCCTCAGCCCGCTGATCTCCAGCGCCGCCGGTCCGGCAACTCCCGCGCGGGCCTAGCGGCGTCCCGGAGGCGTGCCGCGCGTAGGCGTCGGCGTGGGAGTGGCAGAATCCTCGGGATCCGGAGCGGGTGCCGGTGCCTTAGCTACCGAGAGCTCCACCAATGTGCGGGGGGCGACTGCCGTCCCGGCGGGGATGCTCTGCATGATGACCGTTCCGGGTGCGTGATCGGCGGACTCGACCTGGATCACCTTCGGTGTGAGGAGGAACTCGGGACCGACCAGTGTCGTTTCCGCCTGATCCTCCGGCAGGTTGCGGACATCGGGGACAATCACCAGTCCGCTGGACACCACAATGTCCACTTCCTGCCCCATCGGCACGGTCTCGCCGATGGCCGGGTCGGTACCAAGTACGCGTCCCGCTTCCATCGTGGAACTGTTGGCCTTGATCGTGGCACCGCCCTTCAGGCCCAGCTCGCGCAGTGCGTCCCTCGCCCCGGATTCCGTCATCCCGAAGAGATCCTGCGGGATGGCGGCACTGGAAGGACCTTTGGAGATGTAAAGCGAAATGCCCTCGCCGAGGGCGGTGTCGGCGCCCGCTGCCGGAGTGGTCCGGATAGCGAGGTCCTTGCTGATGTTCTCGCTGTACTCCTCGATGATCCTTGGCGGCTGGAACCCTGCGTCGATGACGGCGTTCATGGCATCGGTCTGGGTCTTCCCCTCGACCACGGGGACCGTGGCGGTGACCGGGGCTGGAGGCTTGGCATTGATCATGTTCCAGCCGACGAATCCGCCCACGGCGAGCACGAGCACCACCAGGATGCTGAATACCGTGATCCAGGCGCGCCGGCGGGCCTTTTGCTGCGGGTCGCGGTCACCGGTTGAGCCGATATCCAGGGCAGTGCGGTCCCCGCCGCGGCGTCCGCCGTCATCATCCGTAAGGAGCGGGCTTCCGGCCGGAACATTGGCCATGGTGCGTGTGCGTGCTTGGTCTTCCCGGGAGGAGGGCAGGACCGTCGTGGCCGGCTCCGCCGGGCCGGACACGGCAATCGCCTGCGTGGCAGCGGTGGCGGGGCCGTCGTCGCGCGCTGCCAGCAGGGCTTCCCGGAACTCCCGGGCCGTTTGGTAGCGGTGGTCGCGGTCCTTGGTCAGTCCACGCTTCAGCACATCGTCCAGGGCCGGCGGGACTTCGGGATTGAGGCTGCTGGCTGCGACGGGCTCTTCACGGACATGCTGGTAGGCGACGGACACGGGGCTTTCCCCAATGAACGGCGGCCTTCCGGTGAGCAGTTCGAACAGCAGGCAGGCAGCGGAATAGAGATCGCTGCGGGCATCTACGGTTTCACCACGGGCCTGCTCGGGCGAAAGATACTGGGCAGTGCCGATCACGGCCTGGGTCTGGGTCATGGTCGCCGCCGAATCCGCCATTGCACGTGCAATGCCGAAATCCATGACCTTCACGGAGCCGTCGGGAGTCACCATCACGTTGGCAGGCTTGATATCCCGGTGGACAATCCCCGAGCGGTGGCTGTAGTCGAGGGCCGCGAGGACGCCAATAAGGTAGTCAACGGACTTTTCGGTGGTGAGCTCGCCCGCCTTGAGCAGGTCGCGCAGGGTCCGGCCAGGAACGTATTCCATCACGATGTAGGGCAGCCGGACATCATCACGGGTGGACGCGGATTCCTGGTCCCCGGTGTCATACACGGACACGACGGAGGGATGGTTCAGGCCGGCAACGGCCTGCGCCTCGCGCCGGAACCGTGACTGGAACAACGGGTCACGGGCCAGATCCGGACGCAGCACCTTGATGGCGACGGTCCGGCCCAGCCGGATGTCGCGGCCAAGGTAGACATCGGCCATCCCGCCGCGGCCGATGAGTTCACCCACCTCGTACCGTCCGTTGAGGACGTTGTCGGTGTTGAGGGTGGGTTGCCCCCGAAGGAAGTCTGCGCTCATGGTCTTTTAGTTGCTGCCCGTAGGGCCGGTCATGCTTGCGCCGCCGGACTGGTTCTGGCTCGTGCCGGTGCCTGCGCCGGCACCACTGTTGTCGGTGTCGCCCGTTGTCGGAGGGGCCGTCGAAGTTGACGGGGCAGGCGTGGGCTGGGGTGCAGCCGGGGCGACGTAGAACGTGACCGTGGAGCCCTCGGGAACGGCGGTGCCTTCTCCGGGTTCAACGGCGGAGACCCTGCCCGGCTGTGCGCCGGACGAAGGGCGTTCCCCACCGTTGTTGGGAACCAGGCCGGCCTGGGTCAGCAGCTGGCTGGCTTCCTGAGCGGACCTTCCGGTCAGGGACGGGACAGTAACCAGCGCCGGTCCGGAGGAGTATACGACGGTGACGGCGTCGCCGCGGTTCAGTGGTCCCGAGGGATTCACTTCAATGACCAGTCCCTCCGGGACATTGGCGTCGGAGACCGGAAGGCGTTCGACCTGCAGCCCGAGGGCGCTCAATTCCGCAGCCACTTCGTTGACCGGCCGGTTGGCATATTCGGCCGAATTGATGACGATTTCCTCGTCCGAAGGAGTCGCTGACGGGGTCTTGGACGGTGAGGCGCTGCGGGACGGGCTCGTGGAGCTGGCGGCCGGAGCCGGGTCCTCGTCACCTTCGGAACCGGTGAGGACGAAGAAGGCCACCACGCCTGCCAGAATCAGCACGAGCAGGGCGATCAGCGGAATGGTCCAGGGGCTGCGCCGCTTTTCCTCTTCGACGTCACCCGGGTCGGCGCCGTCGTAGTCGGCCTCGTCTTCGTCGGTCCAATCCCGGGATGCGGCGAGCTCGCCCGTCCGCGCGTCATCTGCGGCTACGGAGGCACCGGCGACGGTCGGCAGGGCCGACGTCGACGGCGCGGTGTCCACCACGCGGGTGGCGGACGTACCGGCGGTGGGTACCGGCGCCGTAATCGCACTTGTGGAGGAACCGAAGAGCAGCATGCCGGGGACAGCTTCCTCCGCGGCGTTGATGTCGCCCCGGCGGATAGCTGCGACAGCCAGTGCCAGGGACTCGGCGTCGGCCGGGCGGTCCGCCGGATCCTTGGCGAGCATGGACATGACCAGGGCGCGCACCGGCTCCGGAATGGACTCCGGAAGCGGCGGCGGAGTGTCGTTGACCTGTGCCAGCGCAATCGCGATCTGGGATTCGCCGGAGAACGGACGGCGGCCGGCAAGGAGCTCGTAGCCAATGACACCAAGCGCGTAGATGTCACTGGATCCGGTGGCCTGCTGTCCGGTGGCCTGTTCCGGGGCCAGGTACTGGGCGGTTCCCATCACCTGGCCGGTGGCGGTAAGGGGCACCTGGTCGGCGAGGCGGGCGATGCCGAAGTCGGTGATCTTGACCTTGCCGTCGGGCATGATCAGCAGGTTGCCCGGCTTGACGTCCCGGTGCACCAGGCCCTGGTTGTGGGCTACGGCCAGGGCCGTAGCGACCTGGCCGATGATGGACAGGGTCCGGTCCGGAGAAAGCACCTTGTCGCGCTCAATGATGGTCGACAACGGCTGCCCGGGGACCAGCTCCATGACCAGGTAGGCCGAGCCGTCCTCCTCGCCGTAATCGAAAACGTTGGCGATGCCGGGATGGTTGAGCAGGGCGGTGTGCCGTGCCTCCGCCCGGAACCGGTTGAGGAAGCCCGGGTCGCCGGTGTACTCCTCCTTGAGGATCTTGATGGCGACAATGCGGCCCAGGACCAAGTCCCGTGCCTTCCAGACCTCGCCCATACCGCCAATGGCAATACGGTCGGTCAGCTGGAACCTGCCGCCTAAGGTGATACCCGATGTAGGCCTCACTTGTTCAACACCGCCTCTAGGAGTTTCTGCGCGCTTGGAGTGGTCAATTGGGCACCGGTAGCCAGATCCACGTCTTCCATGACGACGGAAATGGCTACCTGCGGATCGTTGGCTGGTGCGAAGCCGGTGAACCAGGCGTTGTCGCCCCGGCCGTCCACCTGGGCCGTGCCGGTCTTGCCTGCCACCTCGAAGCCGGGAACCCGGGCGGCCTGGGCCGAGCCGTTATTCACGACGCCGACCATCCACTCGGTGAGCTGGCGGGCAGTATCCGGACTGACGGAGGTATTCAGCTTGGTGGGCTTCGGCTCGTCAATCACGGAAAGATCGGGGGCACGGACGCTGCGGACCAGATTTGGGGTCATCTGCTCGCCGTTATTGGCAATCGCCGCGGAAATCATGGCTACTTCCAGCGGTGTGGCGGTAACGCTGCCCTGGCCGATGGAAGCAAGGGCCAGCTGGGCCTCGTCCTCGTTTTCAGGGAAGTGGCTCTCCACGACGCCGACGGGGATGGACAGTGGCGTGTCGAAACCGAACTTTTGGGCCTGTGCCGCGATGTTGTCCTGCCCGAGGTCCAGCGCCACCTGAGCGAAGACCGTGTTGCAGGACCAGGCGAGGGCAAAGGCGAAATCCGCCTCGGACCGGGACGCGCAGGCACCCGTGGTGAAGTTCGGGAGGGAAGTGTTGGTCCCGGGCAGGGGGAACGTGGGAGGGTTCGGGATCACGGAGTCAGCGTCATACTTGCCCGATTCCAGGGCTGCTGCAGTGTCCACGAGTTTGAAAACGGACCCGGGAGCCAGCAGGGACTGGGTTGCCGGGTTGAGGTAGGGCGACAATCCCGGCGTGGAGGTCAGCGCATCCATGTTTGTCTCGAGCAGAGCGGTGTCGTGGCCGGCCAGGAGATTGGTGTCATAGGAAGGCTTCGAGACCATGGCCAGGATGTCCCCCGTTTTCGGGTCCAGCATCACGATGGATCCCTTCTGGCCGTCGGGAATCAGGTCGTACGCCAATTGCTGGAGTTCCGGGTCGATGGTCAGTTCCACCGACGCACCTTGGCTCTGGGCGCCGGAGAAGAGCTGCACCAGCTTGTCGTAGAACTGCTGCGAACTGTTGCCGGTCAACTCCGCATTCATTGCCATTTCCAGCTGTGTGGTGCTGTTCAGGTTGAAGAATCCGGTCAGGTGGGAATAGAGCTCGGGATTGTTGTAGACCCGCTGGTAATTGAACTCGTCGTTGGAGGGAACGGATTCGGCGACTGCCTTGCCGTCCACGAGGATCGAGCCGCGGGGTTCGCCGAAATCGCGGTAGATGCCCCGGTTGTTGTTCGGGTTCGCGTTCAAGTCCTCGGCGGCAAAGAACTGCACGTAGGTCAGTGAACCCAGAATGAGGACGAACATCGCCAGGGCTACCACCCAGCTGTTACGGATAGCCTGGTTCATTCGTCTCCTTCCTTAGGGATACGCCGCCCGCGTGTGGAAGCGCCGATCGGGTATTCGGACATGGCTGGAACCATGTCGGTGGCCAGCGGCCCGGTTGCCGAGGGCCGGCGGGATGCGTCCGAGATCATCAGCAGCAGCGCCACAATGATCCAGTTGGCCAGCAGGGAGGATCCGCCCGCGGACATAAAGGGAGTGGTCAGGCCGGTAAGCGGAATCAGGCGCGTCACGCCGCCGATAACCACGAAGCACTGCAGGGCGATGGTGAACGACAATCCGCAGGCCAGCAGCTTTCCGAATCCGTCCTTGGTGCCCAGTGCCGCCCGGAAGCCGCGGGAGACCAGCAGGACGTAGAGCAGCACAATTGCGAAGATGCCGATGAGACCCAGTTCCTCGCCGAGGGCAGCAATAATCATATCGCTGTTCGCAAAGGTCACGAGATCCGGACGCCCCTGGCCGAGTCCCGTGCCGACCAGCCCCCCGCTGGCAAGGCCGAACAGTCCCTGCACCACCTGGTGGCTGCCGCCGATGCTGTTGTACACCTCGGGATCAAAGGCATTCAGCCAGCCGTGGATCCGCAGCTGCAGGTGGCTGAACAACTGGAGGGCGACGAAGCCGCCCACCGCCAGCAGGCCCATGCCGATCAGCACCCAGCTCACACGGCTCGTGGCGACATAGATCATGGCCATAAACAGGCCGAAGAACAGGATGGACGAACCGAGGTCCCGTTGGAACACCAGGACGCCGATGCTGACGAGCCAGGCGGCGAGCATGGGGCCCAGATCCTGCATGCGGGGCAGCTGAAGCGGCCCCACCTTCCGTCCCGCGAGCAGGATGAGGTCGCGGTTGGTGGAAAGATAACCGGCGAAGAATATAGCCAGGGTGATCTTGGCGATTTCACCGGGCTGGAAGGTGGCGTTGGAGCCTACCCTGATCCAGATCCGCGCCCCGTTGATCTCCTGGCCCAGGCCCGGCATCAGCGGCAGCAACAGCAGGACCGCGCTGACGATCAGGGAGATATAGGTGTACCGGCGGAGTATGCGGTGGTCTTTGATCACGAACAGCACGGCGATGCCGGCGGCCACGGCCACGGCACTCCACAACAACTGCCGGTCCGCGGCATTGGTACCTTCGGTAATGTCCAGCCGGTGGATCATAGCCAGTCCAACGCCGTTCAGGGCAGTGACCACTGGAAGTATTACCGGATCGGCATATTTTGCACGGAAGCGCAGCACGAGGTGGAAGATGACCACCAGAGCCATCAGGGTGCCGCCCTGGACCCAGAAATCGGAGTCGAAGGCACGGTCTTCATCCAGCCCGACAATCATATTGGCCCCCACTCCGACCAGAAGGGCCACGAGGAGCAGGAGCGCTTCAATGTTTCGGCGCGGCTTGGACACGGTGAGGACGTCAGACATTACTGGACACCTCCACAGGCGCTGTTGGCCGCGGCGCTCGGAGATGCGCCGCCGTCGTCCATCCCCGAACCCGAGTCCGCCGGCGGACACAGTACGGCCTTTGCGGTATCGCGCAGCTCGGTGACAATCTTCCCGGCGTGTTCAAGGTCCCGCGCCGGGAGGGTGTCCTCCACCCGGTTGCGGTGGTATTCGGAGAGGCTGTCCACCGGAATATCGGAGACGTCCGTGACATGCGAAAGGTGGATCGGCCCGAGCGTCTGGGAAACCCCGTTGAAGATGGCAACCCGGTTGTCATACGACCCCACGTAGTAGCGGGTCTGCGTCCAGGTGTAGCCGAGCCAGACGGCGACGGCGAGAAGGAGCGCAACCACGGTCAGGAATGCGGGCAGCAGCCAGCGCTTCCACGCCGGCCGGGGTGAATCTCCGGTCTGCTGCTCTGCGGCCTGCCCGGTGTCCGCCTTGTGGGTAAGCATGCGGGCAGCGCGGCGCTCGGCGGAGCGCTTGGTGACAATGGGGATCTCGCCGGTCTCGGTGGCCAGGGCGGCCGCACCCACCAACACATGGGGGCGGGAAGCGAGATCCTGGCGGATCAGGGCGGCGCGTTCGCGTTCGCTCTCGTCGTCGTCCGCGTCGTCACCGGCATCCGTGCCGTTGGCCGTCTCCGGACTCGACGCGGCATCCGGTGCGTCGTCAACGACCGGAGGTACTGCAGCGGCGACCGCGGCGTCACGGGACCCGGTGTCCTGGGAAGGGAACTGCGCAGTGGCTGGGCCGGAGCCCGCGTTGGCATCTTCGGCGATTTCGATGACGGCGACGGTGACATTGTCGGGAGAACCGCCGGCCAGGGTCAGCTCCACGAGGGTGTCGACGCACTCCTGCAGGTCCGAGGAGCCGCGGAGGACACCCTCAATGTCGGAATCCCGCAGGACTGCGGTCAGCCCGTCCGAACACAACAGCCAGCGTTCCCCCGGTTCCACCTCGAATGAGGCCAGATCCAGTTCCGGACTGGCATCCACATCACCGAGCACGCGCATCAGGACATTCTTGTGCGGATGGACTTCGGCTTCTTCGGGCTGCAGGCGGCCTTCGTCGATCAACCGCTGTACGAAGGTGTGGTCGATGCTGATCTGCTCGAACCGGCCGTCCTTCAGCCGGTAGGCACGGGAGTCGCCAATGTGCGCAAGTGCCAGCCGCTGGTCGTGCAGCAGGAGCGCGGTGACCGTGGTGCCCATGCCGGAGAGCTGGGGGCTGGTGGTCACCAGCTCGGACAGCAGCGAGTTAGCTGCCTGGATCTCGTCGGCCAAGATGGTCAGCGGCTCGTCTTCATGGCTGTCGCTGTCGAGGTGGACCAGGTCAAGCACGGTGGACGCGGAGGCGACATTGCCTCCGGCATGGCCGCCCATGCCGTCGGCTACGACGGCAAGGTAGCGGCCGACGTAGGCGGAATCGTCGTTCTTGAAACGAACCATTCCGACGTCGGACCGTGCAGCATATCTAAGGACCAGGGCCACCTTCAGGGCCTCAATTCGATGACCGTCTTGCCGATGCGGATGGGCACACCGGGTTCGACGGGCAGCGCCCGTGTGAGTTGGCTGCCGCCAAGATAGGTTCCGTTGGTGGAACCGAGGTCTTCGATGAACCAGCGGCTGCCCTGGGGGAAGAGCCGTGCGTGGCGGCCCGAGGCATAGTCGTCTTCGAGGACGAGCGTTGCCTCCTGGGCGCGGCCCAGGAGGATCGGGCTGGCAGCCAGGTCAATGGTGGTGCCGCGCAGGGGTCCTTCCGTAACCACCAGTTCCCGCGGGGCGGCCCTGCTGGGCGCCGGGGCACGCTTCTCCAGGCCGGGGTCCTTGCGGATCTGGCGGGCCGTGGGTGTTCCGGTCCGGTTGCGGCTGCCGACGGCAAGATCGCGGCGGATGGCGCCGACGACGGAGACCACCATGATCCACAAGAGGATCAGGAAGCCGTACCGCAGGAGTGTTTCAGTTAATTCGCTGAGCACTAACGTCCCCCGGTCCGGACGGGCAGCAGCCGGAACACGATCCGCGTGCGGCCCATGGCAATTGTGGATCCGTCAGTGAGCACTGCTTCACCTTGAACTTTCTGGCCGTTGACGAAGCTGCCGTTGGTGGAGCCGAGATCGACGGCACGGCTGGCACCGTTTTCGGTGCGGATCTCCAGATGGCGGCGGGAAACTCCCGTGTCATCCACGGGGATGTCCGCTTCGGAGGAGCGTCCCAGGACCACGGACGGCGCATTCAGGGTGTACCGCTGGCCGTCGATTTCGAGGACGGGCTGCATCCGGCCGGAAGGTCCCTGCTTCGGTGCCGGTGGCGAGGGTACCCGGGGCTGCGTGGACGAGGACTTCTCGGTGGCGGAGTCCACTTCCAGCACTCCCGCTTTCAGCGAGGAGTCCTTAGTGAAGGAGACCCGCACGGGCCCCTGAAGGGTATAGGACTGGCTCCGGGCATGCTTGATGACTACGTCGCAGAGTTCTTCCGCAAGCGGTGCCCCCCACTTCTGGGCCTGTGTGAAGTCCGGGCTGGAAAGGCGCACGGTAAAAACGTTCGGGGCAAGGGTCCTGCCCTGGCCAAGGACCATCGAGTTCTCGTCGAGTTCCCTGCGGAGTGCAATGGCAAGTTCCAGGGGTTCAACACGGCCGGACGAACCGGTTGTGAAGGCACCGCGAACAATCTTCTCTATGCCGCGTTCGACATTGTCGAGTAAGCCCAAGTCCGTCTCCTTCCGTGTCCTGTCCATTGAGTTGCCACGTCTGCAGCACCTTCCCCCGGCACCGCGGTGCGGGCGGAACAGTCCGCCGGGACTGGGTTGGGACCGGTTCCGGCAGGGCACAGGTACATACGTCCACTTCGATACTACTGGTGAGCGCAGATAAATGTCTTACCGCGGCATCGGCACCCGGTGTGCCTTAAAGCGCCGGGGAACGGCAGGAAGCATCCCGGTAGCCGCCGGTAGCCGCCGGATATTGTGCGGGGACCGGCCCGGCGGAGGCCTGGTACGCCCGTGCAGCGAGGCCGTTTGGAAGCAGCATCAGGGGCCGTTTAGGTGTTTCAACGGATTGCCGGTATGCTTGATTCTGCTGTTCCCGAGGAAATGCAACGGATCCTCCCGGACAAGACCGCTTCAGCGGAATCGTCCGGCTATCCGTAGGATTACCACGGGAAACCATTTATGCGCGAGTGGCGGAACGGCAGACGCGCTGGCTTCAGGTGCCAGTGTCCGAAAGGGCGTGGGGGTTCAAATCCCCCCTCGCGCACATAGATTGGGAATGACCCCGGCCAGATGGCCGGGGTCATTTTTTGTGTCCGGCGGCTGACGGTTCCGGTGTCCGGAACGGCAGAGGGACCGTGGAGCGTGCTCCACGGTCCCTCTTTGCCCGGCGGCCAGCGCCGGCAGCGGCTAGGCTCCCTGCGCCTTTTTGGCTTCCGCGTCCTTGACCCGCTGGGTCTCGGCGCGCACGGCAGCGAAGCTCGCCCGCTCTTCCACCAGCCAGGCCGGCGGCTGGGCCAGCAGTGCCTTGATTTCCTCGGTGGTCAGCGGCTCGGTCACGCCGGCGCGGGTCAGGCCGCCGATGGACACGTTGAGTTTCTGTGCCACCACCGGACGCGGGTGCGGACCGGTCCGCCGCAGTTCGACGAGCCACTCAGGCGGATTGGACTGCAGTTCATCGAACTGGGCACGTGAAATAGGCCCGTCCTGGAAGTCCTGCGGCGCTGCGGGCAGGTAGATGCCCAGTTTCTTGGCTGCCGTGGCAGGCTTCATGGATTGGGGGGATTTCTCGGAGGTCATGTTCCAAGGGTATCCGCCCGCCGCGCCCACCCGGTGGGCTAAGGTGTTTTGATGCCCACAGACACATCAGCACCCCTTCAGGGGGCCACATCCCGGCCGTTGACCGTGGCCTACGTACCGGGTGTGACACCGGGCAAATGGATCACCCGCTGGCGGGAACGGCAGGATCAGGAACTGCGGACTTTCCAGTGCGAGGAGCCCGACGCCTTGGAAGAACTGGCGTCCGGCCGGGCGGATCTGGCATTTGTCCGGATACCTGCCGAAGGTTTTAACCGCCCGGACGGGGTAAACCTGATTCCACTGTATGAGGAGCAGCCCGTGGCTGCCGCTGCCAAGGAGCACCCTCTGGCGGCCTTTGATGAGGTGGAGTTGGCGGACCTCGACGGCGAGACGATCCTGGACATTGACGAAATGGGTGGAGCCGCCGTCGCCCTGGAGGTTGCTGCGGCAGGCAGCGGCGTAGTGATCCTGCCCATGTCCGTAGCCCGCCTGCATTCCCGAAAGGATGTTGCAGCGCGGCCGGTGAACGGCGTTCCCGCAACCCGGATCGGCATTGCCTGGCGCCAGGAGCGGGATGCCGCCGACATCGAAGAGTTCATCGGGGTGGTGCGGGGACGTACTGCCAACAGCTCCCGCCAGCCTTCCATCCAGGCCGAGCAGAAGTCTTCGGCGAAAAAGCGGACCAAGGAACGGCAGACCCGCAGCGGGGCGAAACCTGCCGTGAAGTCCGGCGGGCGCCCAGGGAGCAAGGGCAAGGGCAATAGCAAGGGCGGCAAGCCGCGGCGTAGCCGCTGAAGTCGCGCAGCCGCTAAGGTGCCACCCGGTGGACTGCCAACCGGTTCCCTCTGGTGACTCCCAACCGGTCCCCTCTGGTGACACGCGACGAGGGCGGTGGTAGCTTGCGGCGGATGCGGATCAAAATGAGTGGCATCCATGTGCTTGACCCGGAACGCGCCTACGAGTTCTACACGGGGACGCTCGGCCTGGAACCCCTGATGGCCATGCCGGAATACAACCTGTTCATTGTCTGCTCGCCCGAGGACCCGGGCGGTCCCGGACTGCTGCTGGAGCCCAGCGACAATCCGGTGGCCGAGGCCTACCGGTCAGGGATTTACGGGCAGCAGCTTCCCGTACTCGTGCTCGGTGTTCCCGATGTGCAGGCGGAGTACGAGCGGCTGTCGGGGCTCGGCGTCGAATTCCTCGGTGAGCCGACCCTAGACTCGACCGGAGCAATGGCAGTGTTCGACGACGGCTGCGGCAACTACCTCCAGCTCCACCAGGACTAGGTCAGCGTTCCCCCAGCCGCGGCCGCAGCCGGGATTCCTCCAGATCCAGGAGACGCTGTGCCTCAGAGAGCGTCCGGGAGGTGAAGCGTCCCTCCCGGCGGGCGACCAGCAGTTGGTTCCGTTCGGCTTCGACGACGGCGCGCCGCAGCTGCCGGTACTGGAGCTGCGGCGTGGGATCCTCGTTCTCCCCGAGTGCCCGCGCCCGCTCCCAGGCGAGCTCGCTCCGCAGGAACGAGCTTTGCCGGACCCGCTCCACCACATCGGGATCCACGTCCTGGTGTACGCCCAGGCATTGCTCCGGCTGTTCCAGGATGCTGAGGCCGGCGCCGCTGAGCTCATCGATCAGCTTGGCAAGCTCCCGCTGGTCTGCCGCGACATCCCTGCCCTGCACGCCCAGGACGCGGATCAGCCACGGCAGGGTGCCGCCCTGCAGCAGCAGTGTTGCCACCGCGACGGTGAAAGCAATAAGTACCAGCTGCTCCCGGTACGGTGTCTGTTCGGGCAGGGACTGGGCCGCGGCCACGGTCACCACACCACGCATGCCGGACCAGGAAATCACCATGCCGCCGCGCCAGCCCAGGCCTTCGCGGTTCAGCTGCTCGATGTCGGCCCGGCGCCGTCGGTAGAGCAGCTCGGCGCGGAGGTGCCGCCTGCGCTGGCGGTCATCCGTCAGCCCGCCGGCTTTGACCCCGTCCAGCCACCGCCGGAACCGCTTGGTCCGCCGGTCCTGGTACCGCACTTTGGCCCGGAGCAGGTACATCAGGGGGGTGACCCAGGCGAACCGGACAAGGATCAGCAAGGCGGTGGTTGCCAAACCGATCAGTACGGCATCAAGGACCGGCAGGAGGCTGGTGTCGACGTTTTCAACCAAGTGCCTCAATTCCAGCCCCATCAGCAGGAACACGCCGTTTTCCAGCAGGAACTGGATGGTCCGCCAGTTGATGCTGTCATTGATCCGAACCTGCGCCGTGAATGCGGAGGCGCTTCGATGCCCGGTGTACAACCCGGCAACAACGACGGCAAGGACGCCGGAGGCTCCGGCCTCCTCCGCCGGGATGAAGGCGATGAAGGGAACAACAAAGGAAATGGCCGTGTCCAGCACCGGATCGTGCAGTTTCGAGCGGATGTAGACCGTGGCCGCGCCGACGAGCAGTCCCACCAGGATGGCAACAACGACGGCGAAACCGAAGTCGCCGATCCCTGCCCAGATACTGGACAGGCCGCCGGCGGAGGCAGCGACGGCCGAGCGCAGCAGCACCAGCGCGGTGGCATCGTTAACCAGTCCTTCGCCCTCGAGCACCGTCACCAGGCGCGGCGGCAGGCCGAGCCGTTTGCCGATGGAGGTCGCGGCCACGGCGTCCGGCGGGCTGACGACGGCGCCCAGCGCCACTGCGGCTGCGAAGTTCAGGTCCGGCAGCAGCAGGTAGAGCAGCAGGCCGGTCACAAAAGCCGAGACCAGGACAAGGAAGACCGACAGTGCGGAAATAGCCCCGATATTGCGCCGGAAGTCCACCACCGGAACGTTGACCGCCGCGGCATACAGCAGCGGCGGGAGCACACCCATCAGGATCACGTCGTGCGGAACGGAGAATTCCGGCACACCCGGGGTATAGGAGAGGGCCAGCCCGACGACTACCAGGATGAGCGGGGCGGCTATCCCAAGCCGCTTGGAAAAAGCCGTAATGGTGACAATGACGGCAACGCCTACAACAATCAGAAAACCCGGTTCCACACTTCAACACTAGTCCCGGCGCGGAACGCGCATGCTGCCGCCGGCGGGCGCGGGACGGCCTAAGTGTAGGGAGACCAGCCCGTCAGCACCGTGAGCATGTCCAAGGTCACTCCGAAGATTGCGTAGATGGTCACCGGCACCATCAATGCCCATTCGCGCCAGGACCCTGCGGCACCGATCAGGGGCAGCGAGAAGCTGCCGCTGCTGCGCCAGAGCTTGTTGACCACCGGGAAACGGGTCAGGGAACGCGGCCGCTTAATCCGCAGCGGCCACAGGATCATCACGCCTTGATGCGTCAGGAGGTCGCCCACAATGTGGACTGCTACGCCCAGGCCCACGGCTACCGGGAGCCAGTCGTTGTTTTCCGGGGCATACACGGCTATGAACCCGGAGAAAGCCAGTGCGAGGAACCAGCTGCGGACCGGCCCGCCGGCAATTTTCAGTGCCTTGAAGGCGAACCCCATGAGTAGGACGGACAGGATACCCGCGCCTACGGCCACGGAACCGAAAACAGGAACGTCGGCAGTCACCCTGCCCAGCGCCGTCGCAAGGGCTACGAAGACAGCCAGGCCGAGCAGGGAGTGGGTTCCGCGCCTGTGTCCTCCGCTGACCGCTTCCGTCAGCCGGGCGAGGATTTTTGTCACCGGCGGAAGTGAGTGGGCAATGGTTCCGCTGTGGTGGTCGAGGTCCGGCAGCAGAGCCGCGCCGGCGGTCAGCAGGGCGCCGGTGACAATGCCCAGGGGAGTGACCGGATACCAGCCGAAGGCGTAAGGGGCGGTGGACGCCACGGCAACCCAGGCCGCGGCACCGCTAGCGGCATGGTGGCCACCCATCATGGTTGAAAGTCCTTCCAGAGGGCGGTGCAGGCGCCGGAGAGTTAACGAAGGTAACTATTTTTCCACGGTTTGGGCAGCTGCCGGGCCACTGGGGCGGCGTCCGCGTCAGGCGGCGTCGAAGCCCAGGTGGTGCATGACGGCGGCCACGATTTCGGCGGGGCTATTGGTGATGTCAAGGCGGAGGCCCGCTTCCTCCGGCGAAAGGGGCTCCAGGGTGCTTAGCTGGGAGGGAAGCAGGGAGGGCGGCATAAAGTGCCCGGTCCGGGTCTTCATCCGCTCGGAGAGCACTTCGCTGCTTCCGTCCAGATGCACGAAGGTGACATCTCCGGAGGCCTGGGCAAGGACATCACGGTAGGTGCGTTTCAGGGCCGAGCAGGTGACTATGGTGCACCGGCCGTTGTCCGCCTGGGTGCCCATCCAGTCACGGATCGCGAAGAGCCACGGCCAACGGTCGTCGTCGTCCAGCGGAGTTCCCGCGGTCATTTTGGCGATGTTGACCGCGGGGTGGAACTCGTCCGCCTCGGCGGCTATCCAGCCGAGGCGCTTGGAGAGCAGGTTGGCAATGGTGGTCTTGCCGGAACCCGCCACACCCATGATGACGATGTGCTGTGCACTGGGGGCCATGTCGATCTCCTGGGGACGTCGTTGTCGCGGGTTCGGTTCCGGCTGCTAACCAAACAATTTTCGTAAAGGTATCACCAAAGCATCCAATAACCGTGGTTTAGTAGGATTTTATCGAAAGAACGGCTGCCGACAGTGCCGTTCCCGTGGGAGGCACTGTATATGCTGCCAACGGAATATGTGTCGGAAGCCAGCGGGAGACACGGATATGACTGAACAGGCGGGACCGCCGGCCGCAGTGTTGAATGCCCGGATTATCGAGACGCTGGGCTCCGATATTGTCTCCGGCGTACTTGCGCCGGGCGACCGGCTGACACTGGAGGGACTGCAGCACGAGTTCGGGGTGTCCCGCACCGTGGTCCGGGACTGCATGCGGATCCTCGAGTCCATGAACCTGGTGTATTCCAAGCGCCGCGTCGGCATTGTGGTCCAGGAGCGGGACCTGTGGAACGTGTTCGATCCCCGCGTCATCCAGTGGCGTCTGGCGGGTCCGGGCCGGACCGAGCAGTTCCGGTCGCTGACCGAACTGCGGGTGGGAGTGGAACCGGTTGCCGCAGCCGCCGCTGCCCGGCATGCCGCACCGGATGAACGGACCCGGATCCTGGAACTGGCGGCAGAATTACGCAGGCTTGGGGAGGCCGGGGAGCTGGAAAGGTTCCTCGACGCCGACGTCGAATTCCATACACTGCTGCTCCAGGCCAGTGGCAACGAGATGTTCTCTTCGCTGCAGAACGTGGTTGCAGAGGTGCTTACCGGCAGGACCAGGCAGGGCCTGATGCCGCCGAATCCGACGGAAGCTGCCCTGCAGGGGCACCTGCTGGTTGCCGAGGCCGTCGCTGCAGGGGATGACGGCGCTGCCTTGGCGCATATGACAGCCCTGTTGGAGGAAGTGCGGCAGGCCGTGGCCGGCTAGCGGCCGGAAACGGCACTGCCGCACTTCCCAGGAGCGGGACCTAGCGGGTCGGTTCCAGGTTGCTGTCCTCGGGGGTGACCACCTCGGCCGTGGCGGAGATGTTTTCCGCATCCACCATCCAGGCGTACTGCTCCAGCTTGGCGATGAAGCCGTGCAGGATGTCTGCGGTGGTCGGATCTTCCTCGTCCACCTGGTCATGGACGTCGCGCATCGTCTTGACGACGGCGTCGAGCATGGCGACCACGTGGGTCACGGTGTCGCGGGTGTCCACGAGGCCGGCGGGGAACGGCGGCAGGCTGGTGCCCTCGGCCACTGCCACGCTGCGCCCGTCCGGAACGGCCCGGAGGGCCCGCATCCGTTCTGCGAGCTCGTCGGCGAAGATGCGTGCGTCGTCGATGATCTCGTCAAGCTGCAGGTGCATGTCGCGGAAGTTCTTTCCCACCACGTTCCAGTGGGCCTGCTTGCCCTGCAGGTGCAGCTCGATCATGTCCACCAGAACGGCCTGCAGATTGGTGGTCAGTTCTTCAGATGCCTTCATGTTTTCCTCCACTGTTGACGAAAAATGAGTACTGAATGCACCCAGCACGTTTTCCGCCTCCGGATACTGTCCGGACCGGCGGCTTCGGCGGGTGGATTGTTCCCCAGCCTAACCCTGCAGCGCGGCCCCGGCCATAAGGGGACGGCTCACGGGAAAGCTACTATAAGCAACCTTACTTCCAGTTGAAGTGCCCTGTCCTCCTGTGTACGGTGAGGAAATCGGGGCTCCTGATCAAGGGGTGCCCGGCCAGACGCAGGATTCGCACTACCGGAGGGACAGCATGACCACCGTAGAAGAGTCGATCAACGTAGCAGTACCAGTGACCACGGCTTACAACCAGTGGACGCAGTTCGAGTCGTTCCCGCACTTCATGGGCGGGGTCGTCTCGATCACACAGCTTTCGGACACCACCACCCACTGGGTGACCAAGGTGGCCGGCGTCGAGCGGGAATTCGACACCGAAATCACAGAACAGCATCCGGACGAGCGCGTTGCGTGGAAGAGCACGGACGGCAAGTCCCATGCCGGCGTCGTGACCTTCCACCGCCTGGGCGACGCCGAGACGCGGGTGAGCGTGCAGCTGGACTGGGATCCGGAAACCTTCGTCGAGAAGCTGGGCTCCGTGGTCGGCGCCGATGACCGGCAGGTGAAATCGGACCTCGCCCGCTTCAAGGAATTCATTGAGAGCCGCGGCTCCGAGACCGGCTCCTGGCGGGGAAACGTCGACGCCCCCGGTAACGCGGCCACCGGAGCATCCGGCTCCGCCCCTGTGGGCCCGACCTCCACGGACACCTCACGGCTGGCTGCGGCACCCGATGCGGATCCGGCGATGGATGATCCGGAATCCGGCGGCCCCCGGGCCGGCCTCTAACCACTGAGGGATTTAAACAGGAACTGCGGATGCCTTGCCGGCATCCGCAGTTTCCGTTTAAATGGCTGTTAACTGCCGTGGTCAGGCCGGATCCAGGTCCTTTACCGCCGGACCTTCCAGGAGTGCACCTTCTGCGCCGAAACGCGAGCCGTGCAGCGGGCAGTCCCAGGACTGCTCCGCGTCGTTCCAGTTCAGGACGCCCTTCATATGCGGGCAGATGGCCGATACCCGGCTGGTCTTGCCTTCCACCGTGCAGATTCCCACCGGCTTGCCGTTTTCCCGGGCCACCACGCCCTGTCCCTCCGGCGGTGCCTCGTCGGTGCTGGTGGCCAGTCCGGCCGCCCAACCTGTGAGCATGGACAGTCCGACTTCGGCGTTGTCCCGCAGGGTGGAGGCAGCATCCAGTGGGGCTACCCGGGGCTTGTACAGCTCGCGGGCCCAGGGATTCTCGCCGCCGAGAATCTCGGCGCTCAAGGCGAGGGAGGCGGCTACCGCATTGGTCATACCCCACTTGTTGTAGCCGGTGGCGGCATAGATATTCGCCCCCATCAGCGGCAACTGCCCCACATAGGGCAGGCTGCGCGCCGGCGAGTAGTCCTGTGCCGACCAGGCAAAGCTCGCGGCGCTTCCCACGGCGAAGTTGTCCACCGTCCAGCCCACGAGGTCGTCAACCAGTTCCTGGGTGTGCTTCCTGCGTCCAACGGTGTGTCCGTTGCCGCCGGCCAGCAGATAGGAGATCCCATCCGACTCCGCCGTCCGCAGGGAGCGGGTGGGGGAATCGGCGGAGAGGTACATACCCTGCGGAACCGCGCCGGTGACCGGAAGGGCGACGGCGTAGGAACGTTCAGGCTTCAGGACGGCGAAGTAACCACCGCGGTCGAGGATCGGGATGCCGGTGGCCAGCACCAGATGCCGGGCAGTGACCTCGCCCTGGTTGGTGATGACCCTGATGCCGGCACCTTCCTCATGGCGGGCTCCGGTCACGCGGACGCCTTCGATGAGGCTGCCGCCGTGCGCACGGTAATCCTTGGCCAGGCCGGCGAGCACCGTCATCGGGTGGATCTGTGCCTGGCCGCGCAGCCGCAGCGCACCCGTGGTTTCAAACGGCAGTTCAGTGTCCGTGGTGAACTCGACGTCGAGTCCGGCCGCCTGTGCGGCCTCGTGTTCCTTCCGCAGGCTCTTGAGTCCCTGCTCGGTAGTGGCGTAGGTGTAGGCGTCCCGCACCTCGTAGCCGATGCCGTTCTCATCGCAGAAGCGCAGCAGCCAGCTTTGCCCCTGGCGGTTGGCTTCCACGTACTGGCGGGCGATCTCCGCATTGTGGTGGGAGGTAATGCTGGACAGCTGTGTCCCCTGCAGGAGTGAGACCTTGGCGGTTGTGTTGCCTGTTGCCACGGCGCCTACCGTGCGTGCTTCCAGAATGGCCACCCGCTGTCCGCTCCGGGCCAGCAAGGCCGCGGTGGTCAGTCCGGTGAGCCCGGCACCGACCACCACGGTGTCATAGGCGACACCGGGGGCGAAGGGATCAGTGGGTATAACGGGCGCGGTTTCGAGCCATAGAGATTTCAAGTTGTCCTTCCCGCCAAGCTGACGAAGTGATGTGGGAGCCGCCTCGCTGAAAGTCAGTATGCTTCCCACCCTGCCCCAATTGTGCAACAGTTTAAAGTCCTGATCACCGATCCTCCCGGCCCGGTCTTCCGGTGCTGCGGAGCAGAGGAGTTGTCATGGCAAGCCCCAGTTACAGTTCCGGCGGCCTCACCGCACACCGGACCAGCGCACAAAAAGCGGCAATGGCCTTCGGGATTATTTTCCTGCTCATCGGCGTCCTGGGGTTCATTCCCGGGATTACCGCTAGCTACAGCCAGCTTTATTTCGCGGGTTACGCCTCGGAAGCTGCGCTTCTAGGCATTTTCCAGGTCTCGGTACTCCACAATGTGGTCCACATGCTGCTGGGATTTGCCGGGCTTGCCCTGGCGCGGAGGCATTCCACAGCCAAGCTCTATTTGCTGGGAGGCGGCATTCTTTACGCCGTGCTCTTCATCTACGGGCTGCTTATCCCGCTGGATTCAGACGCCAACTTTGTCCCGTTCAATACGGCGGATAACTGGCTCCACGCGGTTCTGGCGGTTGCCATGATCCTGCTCGGTATTTTCCTTGGCCGGCAGAGCGAATCGAGCTCCTACCGCAGCAACCCCAATCCCGGGGAAGGTTCGGTTCCCAATTAGGTTCCCGCCCGGAGCTGACCCTGCCGCATCCAGTGCGGATCCGGCGCTGGAATCCACTGTCCGCCCCGGTTAGCGTAGGAGCATGGATGCACAGGAAATTCAGCACCGGATCTCCGAACTCGTCGCCCAGGAGCAGAAGCTTCGTGAGGCTGACCCGGAACACCACGCGGCCGAACTGCGCCGGGTGGAAGAGCAGCTCGACCAGTACTGGGATCTGCTCCGCCAACGCCGTGCCAAGGCCGAGGCAGGGCAGGATCCGGACGAGGCGCAGGAACGGCCCGTTGGTGAAGTTGAGGGATACCGCCAGTAAGGACTAGGCCTTCGGTGCGGATGCGGCGCCGGAGGCTTTCGCCGTGCCGCCGCCGCCGGTGACCTGCCGCAGCAGAGTGGCTGCCCCAATGCTGCGCCGGAAGGGGCTTTCGCCGCGGAAGGTTTCCCCCAGGGCCCAGATCACCAGGCAGCCCTTGCTGAGGGTCTTCAAGAGTCCAGCGTTGCGGGGCGTCAGCGCCATCATGGACGCAGCACCGAACGCCGCCCAGCCGATAAGCGGTCCGTTGGGCACCTTCACAACGGTCTGCCGTCCGAAGGGGTCCGTGAAGAAATTGCGAGAGGCCATGATGTTCAGGCGCCTTTCCGGGTTTTAGCTGGACTCTTTGAGGCCGCTGTCTTGGATTTGGCGGGAGCCTTCTTGGCGCCGTCGTCCTTGGTGCCGGCCGGCGGTTCGCCGGACCCGCTCTTCTTTCCACGGTTTTTCTCTACGCTGCGGCGCAGTGCCTCCATCAGGTCCAGCACCTTGCCGCCCTCATCCTCTTCGGATTCTCCGCCGAAGGTCTCCTCCGTGTCGAGCGAATCACCCTGTTCGAGCTTCGCGTCGATGAGGGTCTTGAGCTGCTCCTGGTAGTCGTCGGTGAACTCCGATGGATCGAAATCTCCGCTGAACGAGTCGACGAGGGCCGCGGACATCTCCAGCTCCTTCGCGGAGATCCGCACCTTTTCATCCAACGAGGGGAAACTGGCGTCCCGGACCTCGTCCTCCCACAACAGGGTCTGCAGGGTCAACACGTCGCCGCGCACCCGAAGGGCACCCAGCCGGCTCTTCTGCCGAAGGGAGAACTGCACAATCGCCGTCCGGTCGGTGTCCTCCAGGGTCCGCCGCAGCAGCACGTAGGACTTTGTCGACTTGGAATCCGGCTCCAGGTAGTACGTGCGGTCAAACAGGATGGGATCCACCTGCTCGCTGGGCACGAATTCCACGACGTCGATTTCCCGGCTTTTTTCCACGGGAAGGGAGGCCAGGTCCTCGTCGGTGAGGACGACGGTCTGCTCGCCGTCGTCGTAGGCCTTGGCAATGTCCTTGTATTCCACCACCTCGCCGCAGATTTCGCAGCGGCGCTGATAGCGGATACGCCCGCCGTCCTTGCCGTGCACCTGGTGAAGGCTGACATCGTGGTCCTCGGTGGCGGCGTAAACCTTGACCGGCACATTGACCAGCCCAAACGCAATTGCGCCTTTCCAGATCGCTCTCATGTCATCCAGTGAACACTAGATTCCGGTTCCGTTGCCAGAGCCGGGTTTGCCTGCACGTGCCTCCTGCAGATGTTGCCACAGCAGCCGGTACACCCGCGGATCGGAGAAATAGGCGGTGTGGGACTCGGGAAAGGGCTTGGCGGAGTCCACCTTGCGGTCGAACACGTTGACCTCCCGGCCGGCGAAAACCCGTTCGGCGCAGAACGAGAGCAGATCACGCTCGTCCCAGAAGTTCAGCCAGGGCAGGGCCGGTCCCGCACCGCCGCGGCCGGGCCCGAGGTAGGCCAGGGCATCCAGGAGGTAAAACCACGGAGCGGGGGACCCGAGGGTGACCAGCAGGTCCACCCGGAGGCCAGCGGCCTCGGGGGAACTGAGCAGGTCGACGGCTGCAACGGAGCCGAGGCTGTGCCCGAGGATCACCACCGGCGCATCCTGGTCCGTGCTGCGCAGGGCGTCCGCGATGCGGGCGCGGGCGGCGTCCCCCTGCCGAAGGTAGAAGGCGACCTTGGCGAAGAATCCGCTGCCGGCGTCAGTCAGCCGGATCCGGTGCCGGACACCGGCGTCAGTGAGTGCACCCAGAATCAAATCCTGCAGTGTCTCCCCCAGGAACGCGGTATCGGGCACCTCAGGCCCGGCGGAGGCAGGCACGGCCGGTCCCACCGGACCTGCAGCGCCCAGATCCATGGCGAAAAGGGCCAGGGCAAGGGAAGCGTCGGACACTCCGGGTGGATCTTCAGCCGAATACCGCGGAGGCAGTGCCGGCACAATATCGACGTCAAGGGGAGCGGCAGCGGCCCAGTCGACCGGAAGTACCCGGTAATCGGACAGCCCGCGCACCTGCTGCACCTGCTCCCGCACCAGGCCCGCAAGCTGCGGGTTGGGCCGGCCCGTGCCAGGGAGGAAAACCAGGGTTCCGGGTTTCTCCTGCGGGCCCAGGGGTGGGGGCTCCACGGCTGCCTCCTTCGCTGCTGCGCCGTTCCCGGATGGCCTGAGGCCTCCCCGCAGGCGCTGATAGGGACACCTTCACATGCCGCGCGCCGGGCCGCCAGTGGGGCGCATCCAGTCAGCCGCGCTGGCCGCCGGGCCACCGGGCGGATAATGGTGCAGTGGAGGAAAGGCGGGCCGTGGAAACCAATACACCCGATACCGGGCCTGCCCGGGCCGAATTGTCGGTGGGACAGGTGGCCGAACGCAGCGGGGTCAGCGTATCCGCGCTGCACTTCTACGAACGCCAGGGACTGCTCTCCAGCCGGCGGACGCAGGGAAACCAGCGCCGCTATGACCGTTCGGTGCTGCGCCGGGTGGCGGTCATCCGCGCCGCTCAGCAGGCCGGGATCCCGCTGGCCGTGATCAACCGAGCCTTTGCCGAACTTCCCCCGGACGGAGTGCCCGACCAGGCCGACTGGCAGCGTCTCTCGGCGGCCTGGCAGCAGGAGCTCGATACCCGCATCCGGCACCTGGAGGCGCTGCGCGACCGCCTGGGCGGCTGCATCGGCTGCGGCTGCCTTTCGCTGGCCCAATGCCGGTTCGTCAATCCCGAGGATTCCGGCTCGGGAACGGGTGCCCGGGCGTTCGACGTCTAACCACGGATTTGACCTCAACATTGGTTGAGGTTTTAGCGTTGAGGGATGCCCTTGATGGGTTGGCCCGTGAGAGGACACTAATGACGCGGAATACGGCTCTGTGCGAGCGGAATGTAACGGATGCATTCAAGGACGCCTTCCGGGCTCATCCGGCGGGTGTCGCCATCATTACGGCCGACGGCGGCAGCGGCCCGGTGGGCCTGACCGCGTCCTCGGTTTCCTCCGTGTCGGCAGAACCACCGATCCTGTCCTTTTCCCTGGCGTCGACGCACGGAACGGCGGGTGTGATTGCCGGTTCCCCTACCGTCGTCGTGCACCTGCTGGGCGCAGAAAACGCCGCACTTGCCGCCCTCTTCGCCCGCCAGGGCGCAGACCGGTTCGGCGCCACGCGGACCCGGACCCTGCCCGGCGGGGAGCCGGTCCTGGAAGACGCGCCGGTGGCGCTCCTGTGCCGGGTCGACGGCAGGGTTCCGGTGGGCAGCTCCATCCTGATTGCCGCCACCGTCCTGGAGATTATCCCCGGCAGTACCGGCCAGGACCCGCTGGTCTACCACAACCGGACCTATCACCGCCTGGGCAGGCACTCCGCGCTGGGCGAGTCGGGTCCCGTCGCAGGCGGAAGCGGGGAATAGCGGATAATCGGGTACGGACCCGTTCGGCGACCGCCAGCGGGAAGAACCCACCGGGAGGTACGGCGATGGCAAAGAAAAAACTCAAGGACCTGAGCAGCGGACAGAAAAAGGGCCTGGGAGTCCTGACCGGAGTCCAGTTCCTGCTGGCCGGGGCTGCGCTGCGGGATCTCCGCCGCCGTCCGAAGGACCTCATCCGCGGCAGCCGTGGATGGTGGATGGCCGCCTGCGGCATCAACTTCGCCGGACCCATTGCGTACTTCCTCTTCGGCCGCCGGTCAGCCTAGGCATGGTGCGGCCCCGGACCTCCGGTACTGCCGGAACCAAACCGCCCGTCCTTGACCCGGTCCGCCTGCAGGGCCTGACCCCGGGTGCAGACGTCCCGGTCGGCAGCCATCAGGAAGCAGTGGCCTACAACGGGGATTCCTTCGCGGGACTTGAGCTGCGCGGAGCGGTGTTTTCAGAGTGCAGCCTCACCGGGGTGTCCCTGGACAACGCCGATCTCACCGCTGCCCGGTTCCTGGAATCCACCCTGGAGAACCTCTATGCCCCGGTGCTGCGGGCTGCCAGGAGCACTTTCCGGGACGTGGAAATCTCCAATCCGCGGCTCGGCTCCGCGGAGCTGTACGGCGGCGCCTGGAACTCGGTCCGGGTGGACGGCGGCAAGCTGGATTTCCTGAACCTGCGCGGCTGCACGCTGACCAACGTGTTGTTCTCCAACTGCATCATCGGTGAACTGGACCTGGACGGCGCGCGGTTGAACCGGGTTGCCTTTCGGAACTGCCGGATCGACTCCCTGCTGCTGGGCAGCGGCGGCACGGCCGTGGATGCGGACCTGCGCGGGTCCGCATTCCGGAGTATCACCGGGCTGGCCGGCCTCAAGGGATTCACCGTGGACGAGGAGCAGCTTTTGCTGCTGGCTCCGCTGCTCGCCGACCAGCTGGGCCTTCGGGTGGAAGCCTAGGGCTGCTGCCCGGCGTACTGGTCCCAGGGGATGTTCCAGTCGCCGTAGCCGTCGTGGATGGGAACGGGACCGGCTTCGGTGTTCAGCACCTGCACCACGTCACCGGCGTCGAAGTTGTCGTAGAAGTACTTGGCACCCTCGGCGGACATCCCCACGCAGCCGTGCGAAACGTTGATCCGACCCAGGGCGCCCAGTGCGCCGTCGAGCGCCTGGTGGACAAAGACGCCGCTGTTGGTCAGGCGGCTGGCCCAGGAGGCGTCGAACGGTTCGTAGTAGTCCGGGTCTCCGGGCTTCAGCCCGATGGACTCGGCACGGAAGGGCAGCTTCTCATGCTGGCTGACCACCACCTGGTAGCCGGAGGGCGAAGGCCAAGTGGGTTCGCCGAGGGTCACCGGGAAGGTCCGGACCAGCTGCCCGTCCATAAACACCTGCATGGTCTTCGTGTAGTTGTCCACCACGGCCAGTCGGGTGTTGTGGGTGTTGAAGGTGCGGGTTTCGTTGAAGTTGCCGATCATGCCGTTGCCAAAGTCCACGCCGAACAACTGCATGTCCACCGTGACGGCACTGTTGGCGGCCCAGAAGGTTTCCGGCCGGTAGCGGACGTGCTGGTCGGTGAGCCAGAAGAAGGCGCCGGTCTGCCCCGAAGTGCTGGTGATCTTGATGGCCTGCTCGACTGCGTCCTTGTTGGTGACCGGTTCGCTGAAGGTGATGTCGATGGGCTGGCCGACGCCCACGCTGGCGGCGTTCTGCGGATACATAAACGCGTTGGCTTCATTGGCGGGCAGTACCGTTTCGAATCCCTGCCTGCGGGTGGTTTCCTTGCCGGCGGTGTCGGTGAGCACCACCTCCAAGCGGTACTTGGTGTTGAAGGCCAACGGGGCGCCTGCGGTCCAGACGGCTTTGTCTGCGGCCAGGATGCCCGGCACGGTGTCGCCACCGGACTGGGGCTTCAGGATGACCTGATTAATAACCGCGTTGGTGGCGGTTACGGAGGGAAGCACCGCTGGATTCACACCCACGGCGCCGTCACCCGGCGTCGTGGTGATGGACACCGGAGCAGCCTTCACCGAGGGTGACTCCGACGGACCGGAGGAAGCGGAGGAATCGGACCCGGACGAGCCGAGGATGCCGGTGGCGAAGGCGGCACCGATGCCGCCGCCCAGAACGAGCACCACGGCAATTGCCGCGGCTATCAGCCCTTTACGGCTCTTTGTGTCCTGCACAGCCAAGTCCCCTCAAAGTACAAGCCGGGCCGTCGTGGATGACGGAAACCGGCATGATCGCAGTTGGGCCGGCTGGTCCGGCGCAAGTGTCCTACCGATGATATTAGATCCTTGGGAACTCTCGGACGCCGTTACGGAATTGTCGCCTAACCCGCGGCTGCCGGTCCCGCAGGTGGTGCCAGGCGGGCTGCCTGCCGGGTGATGTTCTTCGCCATGGAGGGAAAGATCAGCCCGTGGAAAGGGGCAATCAGCCACCAGTACAGCTTCCCGCCGAGTCCCTTGGGGAAGTAAATGGCCCGTTGCCGGTAGAGGCTTCCGCCGTCGCCGTCCGGGTCCACCCGCATCTCCAGCCAGGCCTTGCCCGGCACCCGCATCTCGGCGCGCAGCCGCAGCAGGGTGCCGCGCTCCAGCAGTTCCACCCGCCACCAGTCCACCACGTCACCGGTGAACAGTGTGGTGGGATTGCGCCGGCCGCGCGTGAGGCCCGCTCCGCCCACGGTCTTGTCGAGCACCCCGCGGATCGCCCAGGCCATCGGCAGGGAATACCAGCCGTTCCGGCCGCCCACCCCCTCGATGACCTGCCAGACGGCCGCCGGGTCCACCGGTGCACGGCGCTGCCGGGCATCCACGTATACCGTCTGGCCGGCCCAGTCCGGGTCGCTGGGCAGGGGATCGGAGGCTAGATCGGACGACGCCGACGCGCTGGCCCAGGTGGTCTCGACCTCGCCGCGCTTCTCCTTGCCCAGCGCCCGGCTGACGGCACCGCGGTAGTCCGTCAGCCCGCCGTCGGGCAGCGGCACGTACCGGTCAATGTCATGTTCCTTCGCGACGGCGTCGTGCTGCAGGGACTCGACGAGCGGCAGTGCCATGGCACGCGGAATAGGAGTCACCAGGGACACCCAGTGTCCGGCCAGCCGCGGAGCGGGCAGCGGAAGGGCGTAGATGCGGCGCCGGGGCAGCCCGGCCTCTTCGGCGTAACCGTTCATGATCTCGGCGTAGGTGAGGACTTCGCGTGCTCCGATGTCGAAGGTGCGGTTCACCTCGCCGGGGATGTCCACGGCCCGCACCAGATAATGCAGCACATCCCGGACGGCAATCGGTTCGATCCGGCGCCGCACCCAGCTGGGGGCGGGCATCACGGGCAGTGTCTCGGTGAGGTGCCGGATCATCTCGAAGGACGCAGACCCGGACCCGATCACGACGCCGGCCTGGAACACCACCGCCGGCACCTCGCCTTCAAGGAGGATGCGTCCCACCTCGGTCCGGGATTTCATGTGGGGCGACAGCTCACCTTCGGGATGCAGACCGCCGAGATACACGATCCGTTTCACCCCCGCTTCCGCTGCGGCGTCGGCCACCAGGTGGGCAATCGCAGATTCCTGGTTGCTGAAACCCTTGCCGGATGCCATGGAGTGCACCAGGAAATACAGGGTGTCTATGCCGGTGAACGCCGACGCAGCGGAGTCCCGGTCCGAGAGGTCGCCCTGGACGATTTCGACGTCGGATGCCCAGGGCACGTCGGAGAGCTTTTCGGGGGAGCGGGCCAGGACCCGGACACGGTGGCCGTCCTCGAGCAGCAGCGGGACGAGCCGCCCGCCGATATAGCCGGTGGCACCCGTGACCAGGATCTGCTGGCGTTCTGTCATTTTCCCAACATACACACGCACCGGCACCGACGGTCAGGGCCGCGGAAGGTTCGGCGTCGAACGCCTGGAACTGCGGCGCCCGGCCAGGATACCCGGCCTATTCATAAGCCCCCTGATGAAATACTGGCGTTTGTCCGGTATCCCGGTAAGACTAGGGGGCATGGCGACAGGTGGAGGCAGCAAGCAGGAAACCGTCAGCGTGGAGGGCCACCGGCTCCGCTTGACCAACCTGGACAAGGTTCTTTATCCGGAAACGGGGACCACCAAGGCAGACGTGATTTCCTACTACGCTGCCGTGGCGGACTACATGCTGCCGCACTCGCGCAACCGTGCGGCCACGCGCAAGAGGTGGGTGCATGGAGTGGGCACGCCTGAGCACCCCGGCCAGGTGTTTTTCCAGAAGAATCTCGAGGACTCCGCACCGTCCTGGGTGAAGCGGTTCCCGATCGAACACAAGACCTCCACCAATATTTATCCGGTGGTGAATGACCTGGCCACGCTGACCTGGCTGGCTCAATCCGCCGCCCTGGAAATCCATGTGCCGCAGTGGCAGTTCGGGCCGCGCGGCAGGATCGGCAACGCTGACCGGATGGTCCTGGACCTCGACCCCGGCGACGGCGTGGGGCTGGCGGAGTGCGCCGAAGTGGCCCGCCTGGCCCGGTCCATTCTGCAGGACATGGGCCTGGACGCCCGGCCGGTGACCAGCGGCTCCAAGGGCATCCATCTCTACGCCGCGCTGGACGGCAGCCAAAGCTCCGACGACATCAACGCCGTGGCCCATGAGCTGGCCCGCGCCCTCGAAGCCGACCATCCGGACCTGGTGGTCAGCGACATGAAGAAAACTCTCCGCAAGGGCAAGGTGCTGGTGGACTGGAGCCAGAACAACGGCAACAAAACCACCATCTGCCCCTACTCCCTGCGGGGCCGGTTTACCCCAACGGTCGCGGCGCCGCGCACCTGGGCGGAACTCGAGGATCCGGACCTGGCGCAGCTGGATTACCAGGATGTGCTGGACCGGATCAAGGACGGCGACCCGCTGGCCGGCATGGAGAGCGGCGCCTTCGAGGAGGAGTCGCTGGAGGAGGCAACGGAGGAATCGGATGCGGCATCCGAAGAGGTCCGGTCTGCGGGCGGGGCCGACCGGCTAACCAAATACCGGAGCATGCGCGACGCCGCGAAGACACCGGAACCGGTTCCCGAGGAGCCTTCCACTCCCTCTGAAGGCAACAGCTTCGTCATCCAGGAACACCATGCCCGCCGGCTGCACTGGGATTTCCGGCTGGAGCACGACGGCGTGCTGGTGTCCTGGGCGTTGCCGAAAGGGCCGCCGTCGACCTCCGGAAAGAACAACCTGGCCGTGCAGACCGAAGATCATCCGCTGGATTACGGGAAGTTTGAGGGACATATTCCCAAGGGGGAATATGGCGGCGGCGACGTGACCATCTGGGACCACGGCACGTATGAACGCGAAAAGTGGCGTGACGGCAAGGAAGTTATTGCGGTGCTGCACGGCCAGCCCGACGGCGGCCTGGCCCGCGACGGCGCCGCCGACCGCCGCTTCGCGCTGATCCACACCGGCTCGGGCGGCGACAAGGCCAACAACAACTGGCTGATCCACCTCATGAAGAACCAGCCGAAGCCGGGCGAAAAAGGCAATGAGCCGGAGGACAACCCCACCCCGGCCGCCGGGACCTCGCCCGCGAAAGCGGAGACAGCGGAGACACCGGAGGGCAGTGTGGCCGCGGCGGCCCGGGCCCAGACGGCCACTGCCACAGCCGGAGCAAAAACCTCCCCGGTGGACACCACCGCCGCGGCCCGGGATGCGGACGCTGCGTCGGTGCCGGCGGTTGAGCCGATGCTGGCAACACTCGGCACCCGGGCGGAAATCAACGACGACGACGAGTGGGCTTTCGAGATGAAGTGGGACGGCGTGCGCGCCGTCGTTACGGTCACTCCCGAGGGAACCCGGCTGCTCTCGCGCAACGGGAACGACATGACCGCCGCCTATCCGGAACTGCAGGACCTCAGCGCGCACCTCAACGGGGAGCGGGCCGTACTGGACGCCGAAATCGTCGCCATCAACAAGGCGGGCCGGCCGGACTTCGGGTTGCTGCAGCCCCGCATGCACCTGACCAAACCCAGGGAAATCACGGCTGCGGCCGAACGTACGCCGGTGCACCTGATGGTTTTCGACCTGCTGTGGCTGGACGGAAACTCCCTGGCAGACCTCAGCTATGTCCAGCGCCGGGAAATCCTGGAATCAGCGGTGGAAGCCACGCCGGACGGGCATGTCCAGGTGCCGCCGGTCCTGGACATGTCCATGGACGAGGCGGTGGCTTCCAGCAAGGAACTTGGGCTGGAAGGGGTGATGGCCAAACGCCGCACCAGCACCTATTCCCCGGGCCGGCGCTCCAAGAACTGGTTGAAGCTGAAGAACCAGCTCACGCAGGAAGTGGTTGTGGTGGGCTGGCGGCCGGGGCAGGGAAACCGGCAGAACAAGGTCGGCTCCCTCCTGGTCGCCATTCCAGAGGGTGTGGACCTGAAATACATCGGACGCGTGGGGTCCGGCCTGAGCGAGAAGGACCTCGCCCTGATCGGTCCGCGCCTGAAGAAAATGTCCCGCAAGACCGCGCCGCTGGACGATGTGCCGGCAGCGGATGCCTCCGACGCCCAGTGGGTACGCCCTGCACTGGTGGGCGAAGTAACCTTCTCCGAACGCACCGGCACCGGAAAACTGCGCCATCCCGTCTGGCGCGGCCTGCGCCCGGACAAGAAACCGTCCGACGTCGTGGTTGAGGGCGCCTAGCAACCAACAGCGACACCGGCTGGAAAGGATCCCGAGATGACTGACACCAGCGCCACCACGCCGAACCGCATTCCCGGTACCGAGCCGCACCCCGACAGTGCCCTGGACGGGGTGGATGCCTGGTGGCGGGCCGCGAACTACCTGTCCGCCGGGCAGATCTACCTCCGGGACAATCCGCTGCTGCGCCGCCCACTGGAGAAAGCCGACGTCAAGGCCCGGCTGCTGGGCCACTGGGGCACCACTCCCGGCCTGAACTTCATTTACGCCCACCTGAACCGGCTGATCCGTGAGCAGAAACGGAACGTCCTGTTTATTACCGGCCCCGGGCACGGCGGTCCCGCCAATGTGGCGAATGCCTGGCTGGAAGGCACCTACTCGGAGATCTACAGCCATGTGGGCCGGGACGAGGAAGGGCTGCGCACCCTGTTCCGGCAGTTCTCCTACCCCGGCGGCATTCCCAGCCACGCGGCACCGGAAACGCCCGGCTCCATCCACGAGGGCGGGGAACTGGGCTACTCCCTGGCCCACGCGTACGGTGCGGTCTTCGATAACCCGGACCTGGTGGCGGCCACGGTGATTGGCGACGGCGAGGCCGAAACGGGTCCGCTGGCCGCCAGCTGGCATTCCAACAGCTTCCTTGACCCGGCGGTGGACGGGGCGGTGCTGCCAATCCTGCACCTGAACGGCTACAAGATCGCCAACCCCACCATCCTGTCCCGGATGCCCGAAGAACAGCTGCTGAAACTGCTCGAAGGCTACGGCTACCGGCCCTATGTAGTGACCGTGGAGGACCCCCATGCCGTCCGGCAGGCCCACGAGGACTTTGCCGCCGTGCTGGAGACCTGCCTGGCGGAAATCACCGCCATCCAGGAGCCGTACCGCACCGGAGAAAAAACGGCGGCACCGCCGGATGTCCCCGGTGCCGGTGCAATGGAGCAGCACGCGCCGCGCTGGCCGATGATTGTGTTCCGCTCACCCAAGGGGTGGACCGGTCCCGCCGTCGTCGACGGACTGCAGGTCGAGGGCACCTGGCGGGCGCATCAGGTACCGCTGTCCGAGATCCACGACAACCCCGGCCATCTGGCCCAGCTGCAGGAGTGGCTGCAGTCCTACCGTCCCGGGGAACTGTTCGACGCCGAGGGCCGGCTCGTAGAAGGAATCGCCGCGTTGGCCCCGGAGGGAGACCTGCGGATGAGTGCGACGCCGTATGCCAACGGTGGGCGCCTGCTGCAGGACCTGCACCTGCCGGAGTACGCAGACCATGCGGTGAAAATCGACCATCCCGGCTCGGAGCGGGTCAGCCCGATGTTTAACCTGGGCGGTTACCTGCGCGAAGTGATCCGGAAAAACCCGTCCAACTTCCGGATCTTCGGCCCGGACGAGACCGCTTCCAACCGGCTGCAGGCCGTGTACGACGTCACCGACAAGGCCTGGCAGCAGCGCATCGACGAACTGGACGAGCATCTGGCCCGCAGCGGCCGAGTGGCCGAGGTGCTCAGCGAACACCTGTGCGAGGGCTGGCTGGAGGGCTACCTGCTGACCGGGCGGCACGGCGTGTTCAACTGCTACGAAGCCTTCGTGCACATTGTGGATTCCATGTTCAACCAGCACGCCAAGTGGCTGAAGGTCAGCCGCAGCTTGAGCTGGCGCCAGCCGGTCGCCTCGCTGAACTACCTGCTTTCCAGCCACGTCTGGCAGCAGGACCACAACGGGTTCTCACACCAGGACCCCGGCTTCATTGACCACGTGGTGAATAAGAAGGCGGACGTTATCCGGGTCTACCTGCCGCCGGACGCCAACACCCTGCTGGCCGTGGCCGGGAACATCCTGGACAGCCGGGACCGGGTCAACGTGGTGGTTTCCGGCAAGCAGCCGGCCCCGGTCTGGCTGGATCCGGAGCAGGCGCTGCTGCACGTGGAGCGCGGCATCGGGATCTGGGACTTCGCCGGCAGCGAAGGTTCCGGCCCCGGCACCCGGACGGACCCCGACGTCGTGATGGCCTGTGCCGGCGACGTGCCCACCCTGGAAACCGTGGCTGCCGCGGCACTGCTGAAGGAACAGCTGCCGGACCTGAGGATCCGGGTGATCAATGTGGTGGACCTGATGGTCCTGCAGGATCCGCGCGAGCACCCGAACGGGCTGTCCGACAGGGATTTCGACACCCTGTTTACACAGGACCGCCCGGTGATTTTCGCGTATCACGGCTATCCCTGGCTGATCCACCGCCTGACCTACCGGCGTACCAACCACGACAACCTGCACGTGCGCGGCTACAAGGAGGAAGGCACCACCACCACGCCGTTCGACATGGCCATGCTGAACCAGATCGACCGGTTCCAATTGGCCATCGATGTGCTGGACCGGGTAGCGTCGTTGGGATCGACGCAGGCGTCCTTCCGGCAGCATCTGCAGGACGAACGGGCACGTGCCCGGCAGTACACCCGCGACGAAGGGCAGGATCCGCCGTACATCACCGGCTGGAACCTGCAGGAAGCAGAGCAGGACACGCCCGGCTAGGTTTTGCGGCCAGCCAGGCGCGGTACGCATACGCTTCGGCGCCGCCCGTGAGGGAATGGGTGCCGTGGAAAAAGTACGATCCATCCATCGAAGGAGAGTTCATTGACCACTGATCAGACGAGCCTTGTAGTTTCCCGGGTCATCGACGCCTCGGCAGCCGACATCTTCAACCTGTTGTCCAACCCCGAGCGCCACCACGAGCTGGACGGCTCCGGCATGGTGGTCTCGGACGAGAAGACCGACCGCATTACGGCTTCCGGCCAGGTCTTCAAAATGAACATGCACAACGAAAAAATGGGCGACTACCAGACGGAAAACCACGTCACGGGGTACGACCACAACAAGCTGCTGGCCTGGCAGACCGCCCCGGCCGGCACCGAGCCCAAGGGCTGGCAGTGGGTCTGGGAACTGCAGGCCGAGGGCGCCGACTCCACCGAGGTCACCCTGACCTACGACTGGTCCCACGTCACCGATAAGGAAACCCTGAAGAAGGTTTCCTTCCCGATGGTGTCCAAGGATGACCTCGAGGATTCGCTGAACAAGCTCGCCGCAGCGGTTTCGGGCGTTTAAGGGCTTTTTAGAACGTACGACGGCGGCCGGTGCCTTCCTTCGGGGAGGCGCCGGCCGCCGTCGTTGTAGGGTGGCGCAATGCGTGAAGGAACACTGATCCGTGAAGCCACTCCGCTGGATGTCCCTGCCTTGGCGCGCCTGCGGGCGGTGTGGGCGGCCGAGGCGGGCGGGGACAGCCCGGTTGATGCAGGCTTCGTCAAGGAGTTCAGCCTCTGGTTGGCAGCCAACCCGCGCACGTTCTTCGTCGCCGAAGCGGAGGCAGGCGGGCCCCTGATCGGCATGCTGAACCTGTCGATCTTCGAGCGCATGCCGAAGCCGGGCAAACCGGCATCACTTTGGACCTATGTGGCCAACGCCTACGTGCTGCCCCCGCACCGCAATTCGGGTGTGGGCAGCGCGCTGCTGACGGCGGCACTTGAGTATTCGCGGGGGATCGGGGCAGCGCGGGTGGTCACTTCGCCCTCGCCGGCGTCGAAGAACTTCTACGTGCGGAATGGTTTTGAGGCGGCGGAAGAGCTGGCAGTCCACCGGTTCTGACCATCGCAGGACCGGAAAACAACGACGGCGGCCGGCACCTTCCGTAGGGAAGGCACCGGCCGCCGTCGTGCGCCTGGATAACCGGGCGGATCAGCGGGGATTAGACCGCGGACCAGCCGCCGTCGGAGGGCAGGATGGCGCCGTTGATGTTTACGCCGTCATCGCTGAGCAGGAACGTGATGGAGGCCGCGAGGTCCTCCGCCGAGGCCAGGCCCGGAATGTTCACGCGGGCCGGGCCGAGGCGGGCCTCGCCGTACTCGCTGGTCTTGCCGCCCATCGGAATGCCGGTCGCGACGCCGCCCGGAGCTACGGCGTTTACACGTATGCCTTCCTTGGCATACATGAACGCGGTGCTGCGGGTGATGCCTACGACGGCGTGCTTCGAGGCCGTGTACGCCACGCCCGAGGCGGAGCCACGCAGGCCGGCTTCGGAGGTGATGTTCACGATCGAACCCTTACGTGCTTCGAGCATGGTCGGCAGCACCGCGCGGGTCAGGCGCATCACGCCCTCCACGTTGACGGCGAAGATCTTCTGCCACATGGCATCGGAGACCTCATGCAGCGGGGAGAAGTCGTCATTGATGCCGGCCACGTTGGCCAGGCCGTCAATCTTGGAGCCGGAAGCGGCCATGATGCGGTCGATGGCAGCGGCGTCGGTCAGGTCGCCTGCAACCGGAACAATGGCTTCGCCCAGTTCTTCGGCGAGTTCCTTGATGCGGCCTTCGGCGATGTCGACGGCAATCACGCGGCCGCCTTCGCGGGCAATGCGGCCGGCAGTGGCGCGGCCGATGCCGGAACCGGCGCCGGTGACGATCACGGTGCGGCCTGCGAAGCGGCCCTCAACGGTCGGGAGGACGGTTTCGGCGATCTCGGGCATCACGCCGCCGTTGGCCTGCTTCACGAGTTCATCCACGGCAGCCTGCGGAAACTTGCCCTGGCTGAGGTCAACGAGCTGCTGCAGCTTCATGGTCAGGGCGGGGCCGAGCGTGTTCTCGTCGCTTCCAGCCTGCGCGAGGAAACCGCGGATGGCGGGGCCGCCGGCGGGGTGGTCGAGCCACTGCTGGACGGTGTTCTGGGCGGTGATGGGCGAATTGGCCACGAACCGGTCCTTTCGATCGGGGCAGCGGCCGTAATCTGCGGCCGCCGGTACCGGCAGCTCGCCACGATGGTTACACGTGTAAGTTGCCTGTATCGTCAGACTACCGGAGAAATCTCCAATGGATAAGGGCTGACGCCGTCGTGTTTGGACGGGCTGCCAGCGGCAAAGGCGAAAGGGACGTCAATGAACCGCAGGGTCACGTCCACCGACGTCGCGCAGGCGGCAGGGGTCTCCCGTGCCACCGTCAGCTACGTGCTGAATGGACGTACCGGGCAGGGCATCTCGGCGGCCACGCGGGACCGGGTGCTGGCCGCCGCGCGGGACCTGGGCTACGCGCCGTCGACCGCTGCCCGCACCCTGCGCCGCGGCCGCAGCGACCTGGTCCTGATGCTGCTGCCGCCCGAACCGCTGGGCCGGGCGCTGGCGATTCTGATTGACGCCGCTTCCGAGGAAGTCGAACGGCAGGGGCTGCGGCTGGTGGCGCACCGGCTGCCCCGGCAGGGCGGAGCCGTCTCGCTGGTGCATTCGCTGGCCCCGGCGGCTCTGATCCTCGTCACTCCGCTCCCGGAGCCGGAACTGGCCGCCCTTGCGGACGCCGGTATCCGGGTTGCGTCCCTGCACCAGGCCCAGGATGATCCCCTGGCGCCGGACCTCGGCATCGGTGCGCGGCAGGTACAGCACCTGGCCGACGCCGGCCATCAGCGGATCGGCGTGGCGGTGCCGCCGGAGTCCGGTTACGCCTGGCGGGTGGACGTCCGGCTGGCCGCCATCGCGGACGCGTGCGCGCGGCTTCGGCTTCCGCCCCCGGTGGTCGCTCGGCTGGGCCTGGACGCAGGGGAGGCCGCCGACGTCGTCGCCCGTTGGCTCGATGGGCCGGAGCCGGTGACCGCGGCCTGCGCGTTCGACGACGAACACGCCTTCGCGCTGCTGGCCGGCCTGGCGGCAAACGGCCGGACGGCACCACGGGACCTCGCGGTGATTGGGGCCGAAGACATTCCGCTGGCGTCGCTGGCAGTGCCGCCGCTGACCACCGTGTCGGTGGATGCCCGCTCCCTGGGGCAGCGGTTTGCGCGGATGGCGGTGGCATCGGTGGATGTGGCGCAGGACCTGCCGGAGAACGGGGCGGGGGCCAGTGGGGAGCCGGACCCGGCCCTGCCGCCCGTCCGCCTGGTGCGGCGGGCTTCGGCCTGACCCGGAAGGCCCGCGTCAGCCGTGCGGCCAGTCGGCGACGGCCTGCGCCACGGCCTTCTGTTTGGCCGGGGAGATCCGTTCCACCAGATCGATGACCGGTTCCGGGGTGGCCCGCGAGGTGCGGGGGAGCCGCCAGGTACCCACCACCACGCCGTCGTCCAGGATTGCCGGGCGGAAGACTCCGTTGCCACCCGGGACAATTGCCGCCAGCATGGCCGGGCCGGCGACCAATGAACGGTCCGCATAACCAAGGATCCATTCGTCGAATGCCGGCACCAGGGTTACACCGGACGGACCCGGGATCTCCGGATCGCCGATGATCCACGCCGGCGTGCCGTCGACTTCCACCTGGACCAGGTCCTCGACCCCGGCTGCAGCCTTACGCACCACGGTTTTGGGCAGCTTGGTCCACCACGCCACATCCGCCTCGGTCACCGGACCGCGCGCCAGCACAAAGCCGCGCAACACAGCTGAGAGTTCGGCGCCGGCAGGGTCAGCAGCGGCGCCGGGCGACGTGAGGGTAAGCAGTTGCTCGGTACCGGACGGAGAAAACGGTCCCCAGTGCGCCAGACCTTCGACCGAGAGGTGCATCAGCAGGTGGTATCCGCGGCCGTCAGCCGTCTCGATGCCCGCACCTGACCACAGCTCCATAACCTCGGCCCGGCGCATCGACCGCAGGCCCAGGGCCTCCCGGAGGGTTTCCCGGCCGCGCGAAAGCACTGCTTCGTCGAGGCCGAGCTCGGCCCGGCGCCGGGCAGCCATGTTGCGGGTCCGCTCCGCGGTGAAGGACAGCAGTGTCGCGAGATGTTCCGGGGTGGTGGCAAAGAGGGTGCCGCGCATCGGCCAGCTGCGCACCAGCTCGCCGCGGTCAAACGCATCCCGGACATCCTGGACCGTGGTGCCGGGACGCGAGCGGATGGCAATGGCCCGGAGCACGGCGGGCAGGTCCTGGCCCTGCAGTGCGACAGTACGGCGCACGACGTCCGCTGGAGCCAGGTCCGAACCGCCCAGCAGCTGCGATTGTCCGCGCATCCGCCGTGCGGACTGGGCTGAAAGTGTCACGGGGCAAAACTATGCGCGCGGGGCGGTGCCGGGCAAGGCTTCCCGTCCAGTCATCCGGCAGCGGCTGGAGCGCTAGGAGTTTCCCAGTTCCGCTTCCCGCGCCCGGTACAGCTGCATCAACCGGTAGCGGCGGCCCAGTGACTCCCGGCGGGGTTTGGCCGGCGCGTCCTCCGGCTCGGCCGTCAGATCGATGTGCTTCTTGCCGAAACGCCAGAGCAGCAGGTCATCGAGCAGACGGTCCGGCCCGGGGGAGTACCGGTGGTCCAGGGCCGCGCGGACCTTGGTGATGGCGTCGGCCTGCAGCAGCCCGGCCAGGTCCATGGTGGTCTTCATGCCGTGTGCGGAGAGCATTTCCGCGGCCCAGCCCCAGTCATCGCCGGACTTGCGGTTCACGTGCGGCAGCAGGGTCATCCAAATGTCCCGGATCCGGTTGGGGGTCAACGGGGCGCTGCCCTGGCCTTCCTCGTCCCAGAATCCGGTGACGGTCTCGTAGCGTTCGTGCAGCTCGGCGAAGGCCGTTTCGACCGTCTCCAGCATGGCGGCGGTGGCGGTGAACTGGCGGTCAAAGTACGGGCTCCAGGCGCGGGGATCGCCGGCCTTGAAGCGAATATCGTGCTCGATCTCGGACCAGGCGTGGGCCAGCACGGTACGGATCTGCACTTCGAACAGGTAGCTGCCGTTGGGCCGGTCCGGGTCCAGTAGTTTGTGGAATTCCCGCACGGTGTCATTCTGGATGGTCCGCAGGATCAGGTGCCGGCTGGAATAGCCGTAGGTGCCGGACTCAATGGAGCCAATGTCCTTCTCGCGGTCGCCGCGGCAGTCAAACTCCGCGCGCTGGCGCTTGATCAGGTTCGCGGCTTCATCCACTTCGTGCGGCAGCGTCATGATGATGCGCAGGCCCACCAGATCGGTCAGGTTGCGCAGCGGATCCGGGAACAGCAGGGAGGGCAGCTCCCCGGGGTGTTCCGGCGGCAGCATCCGGGAGGCCTTATCCCGGAAGGACTCCACGGTCTTGGTGCGTGAGGCGACAAACAGCGGTTTCACCGGACTGTCGTCAAAGACAGCGCGGAGATTGGCTTCCATCTCTGCGGTGACCGCCTCCAACCCCGGGCGGACCCGGGCGTATTCATCGGTGCTGGCCTGGACCACGGGCCGCAGCCGCTCATCCAGTGTGTCCCACGCGCTCAAAAGCTGTTTCCTTTCCCCTGCCTGCCGACAGCTTATGGCAGGGCAATTCCCCAAGGTGCCGATAGGCTCCATCCCAGATTAAGCCCCAGCGAGGAGATGAATGGTCATGGCGGCATCCGCAGTGCGCATTCCCTATGGTCCGCACCCGGACCAGTACGCCGAACTCACCCTTCCGGAGGGCGGTGCCGCACCGCGTGCAGTGGTGGTCATCATCCACGGCGGTTATTGGCGTTCGGCCTACGATGCGGAGCTTGGCCGGCCGCTGGCCGTGGATTTGGCGGCCCGCGGGTTTGCTGCCTGGAACCTGGAATACCGCCGGGCCGGGAACGGCGGCGGCTGGCCGGAGACCTTCGAGGACGTCTGCGCCGGAATCGACGCCCTCGCGCCGGCTGCACGGGAGTACGACGTCGACCTCTCCCGGGTGGTCCTGCAGGGCCACTCCGCCGGGGGCCATCTGGCCGTGCTCGCTGCGGGGCGGACCGGATCGCCCGTCACACTGGCCGGCGTCGTGAGCTCCTCCGGGGTCCTGAACCTGGGCGAGGCCCACGAACTGGGACTCAGTGACGGCGCGGTACGGAATTTCCTGGGCTGTCCGCCGGAATCGAATCCACAGCGCTACCGGGATGCCGACCCGATGCACTCCCTGCCGCTGCCGGTTCCGGTCTGGGCGCTGCACGGTGAAGAGGACACCACGGTGCCGCTGAGCTCCTCCAGCAGCTGGGTGGATGCCGCCCGGGCCAGCGGATCACCTGCACAGCTGCGGATGATCCCCGGCGACCACTTCGCCATGATCACCCCCGGCACCAAGGCGTGGGACGCCGTCGTCCAGGTGGTCTGTGAGGCCGCCGGAATCCCTGTCCTTTAAGGAAACCGAAAGACGGCTCTGTTAGGTTGGCAGTGTGCTTACAGTTATTGGGGAAGCCCTTGTTGATGAAGTAGTCAGCGATACCGCTCCGCGGCGTTTTCACCCCGGCGGCAGCCCGCTGAATGTCGCTGTGGGCGTGGCCAGGCTGGGCAGGCCGGTGCAGTTTGTGGGCCGCTTCGGATCGGATACCTACGGGGCGATGATCGCCGAGCATCTCCGCGCAAATTCCGTCCTGACCGCCTTCGAGGCCGATGAGCTTCCCACCAGCGTGGCCACGGCCGTGCTGGATCCGGCAGGCGGCGCCCGCTACACCTTTGACCTTGACTGGACGCTGCCCGGCCTGGATCTGCCCTCCCTGCTGGACGGCACCACCATGCTGCACACCGGGTCCATTGCGGCCATGCTCTCGCCCGGCTCGAGCCACGTGCTGCGAGCCGTGGAAGAGGCCCGGCCCGGCTGCACCATCACGTACGATCCGAACTGCCGGCCGACCATCATCACCGATGCCTCCTACGCCCGGGAACAGGCGGAGAAATTCGTCGCACTGGCCGACGTCGTCAAGGCCTCCGATGAAGACCTGCGCTGGCTCTATCCGGACCAGTCCGCCGAGGAATCGGCCCGGCAGTGGCTGACGGCAGGACCCTCCCTGGTAGTGGTTACCCGGGGGTCGAAGGGACCGTGGGCGGTGGCCGCGGCCGGTGAATACGAGGTAGCGGCACCCACGGTCAGTGTGGTGGACACCGTGGGCGCGGGGGATTCCTTTATGTCCGCGCTTCTGGTGGGCCTGATGGACCGGGAGCTCGACGGCGGTGCCCGGCGCAGCGACCTTGCACGGATCAGCTCCGGCGACGTCCATGACCTGCTCTCCTTCGCCGCCCGGGCCGCAGCTGTCACCGTCTCACGCGCGGGGGCCAACCCTCCCTACCGCAGTGAAGTTCCCTGAGCCGGCCGTCCCGGCTCCGCCCTTCCCAAGTTCCGCCGCTCTCCGCAGCGGCGGCCCCCTGCTCAGTAACCATCCCGAAAGGAAAACAGTGGAAAGCCGTGACCCGTACGAGGCACTCCCGCAGGTGCCCGCATTCACCGTCGACAGCGAGGAATTCAGCGACGGAGGTACCTTCGCACCGGCCCAGTACAGCGCCAAAATGGGTGTGCCTGACGGCAAGGATGCCTCCCCCGAGCTGACCTGGTCCGGGTTCCCGGAGCAGACCCGCAGCTTTGCCGTCACGATGTATGACCCCGACGCGCCGACCGCCAGCGGCTACTGGCACTGGGCTGCCTTCAACATTCCGGCCTCGGTCACCGGCCTGCCCTCCGATGCAGCCAACACCGGAGGGATGCCGGCCGGGACCGTGCAGCTGGCCAACGACGCCGGTTTTGCGGGTTTTGTGGGCGCTGCTCCGCCGGCAGGACACGGCCGGCACCGCTACTTCGTGGTGGTCCATGCGGTGGATACGGAGGAACTGGATGTCCCGGCGGATGCCAGCCCGGCAGCCCTGGGCTTCGCGCTCTTCACCCACACTCTGGCGCGTGCCAGGATGGTCTGCACCGCCGAAATCCCCGCCGAGTAGCGTTCCTGCAGCCGGCGGGAGCGGGTGGCCCGGCACAGTTGGCCGCTCCCGCCGCCGCCGCAAGTAAGCTGGATGGCATGCGGGAACAGCGGGGGCCGGTACGGCTGGTAGCAAGTGACATGGACGGCACCATCGTTGGTGCGGACAACAGCATCAGCGACCGCACCGTGAAGGCTTTCCGGGCCTGCATCGAGGCGGGAATCGACGTCGTTTTCGTCACCGGACGCCCGCCCCGCTGGCTGGACCCGCTGCGGGACCGGATTGGCCATGAGGGCACGGTCATCTGCTCCAACGGCGCCATCACCTACGACCTCGCGGCGGATCAGGTCCTGTCCACCAGCCTGCTGCCGCTTGACCAGATGTTTGCAGCCGCCCGGATCATCCGGGACCTGTTTCCACGGGCGCATTTTGCGGCGGAGACGGTGGAGGGCATCCACCTGGAGGAAGGTTTCGCGGAGGCCGGTTCCGTTTCGCTCCTGGGCGGGATAGTGCCCGGCCCGCTGGAGGAATCCCTCGCAGGCCAGCCGGGCGTGGCCAAGTTCCTCGCCCGGGCGCAGGACATCTCCCCGGACGAGTTCCTCCGCCGGGTGGCACCTGTCGTCGCGGACCTGGTGGAGACCACACACTCCGCGCCGCGGATGCCGCTGCTGGAGATGTCCCGGCCCGGACTCAACAAAGCCGTGACCCTGGCCGGCTACGCCGCCCGGAAGGGGATCAACGCGGCGGACACGGTTGCTTTTGGTGACATGCCCAACGACATCGCGATGCTGGACTGGGCCGGACGGGGTTACGCCATGGCTTCGGGGCACCCTGCCGCACGCAGGGCCGCCGGTTACACCGCGCCGGGTTTTATGGAAGACGGCGTCGCGGTGATCCTGGAACAGCTGCTCGATGTTCGGGAAGCCTCCTCAGGAGCTGGTGTGCGGTAATCACCACGGCCAGCCAGGCCGCGCCGAGCGTCCAGGCCACCAGCACATCCGTCAGCCAGTGGTGGCCCAGGTAGACCCGGCTCAGGCCCACGGCACAGGTGAAGGCCGCTGCCACCAGGACGGCGGCTGCCTTCGCCCAGCGCTTATGCACGTGCAGGACCACCAGGTAGGCGAGGATTCCCGCGATAACTATCGAGTTCAGGGTGTGCCCGCTGGGGAATGAGGCGGAGGACTCGTAGGGCGGAACGGCGTCGGCCAGGTCCGGCCGCGTGCGCCCGATCAGGGCCTTTCCGGAAACCGTCATCAGCAGTGAACCGGCAGCCGCGGCTGCCGTGAGGATCAGCGGCGTCCAGGAACGCCAGCGCAGGCACATCACGAGCACTATGACCCCGGCAATGATCGGCATGCCGAGGGTGCCGGCCAGATTCGTGAAACCGGTGACGGCCGAATCCAGCCCCGGATTGCGCAGTTCCAGGGCCTGTTCGAGTGCCGGCCGGTCCAGCCCGGCAATGCCGTCCTCGTCCGTCACTGAATCGTAGACTTCGGCAGACACCAGGGTCAGGGCCAGCGCCGGAAGCAGGCCGACGGCGAGAATGAGCAGCAGGGTCACATGCGGGGACGTCGCGCGGGTGACCGTGCGCAGCAGGCGCCGCAGCTTGTTTGCGGCGGTGGAAGGCTGTTGCACGGGGTCGGAGCTCATGGATCAAGTATGCCAAGCCGGGAACACAGCCAGTCCAGGTTGTTCTCCAGCCCGGCCCGCCAGACCTGCCAGGAGTGGCCGCCCGGCAGTTCCTGCAGCTGGACGTCCACGCCTGCCGCCCGCGCCGCCGCATAGACCTCCCGGCCTTCCGGTGCATAGACCTTGTCCTCCCGGCCGACGACGACGATCCCGGCAAGGTCGGGAAATGACATCCGGCCGAACCGGTCCACGGCGTTCTGTGCTGCAAACGCGCGGGCCTCGTCACCGAAGTAGGTGTCCAGCAGTGCCTGATGCCCATCCACGTCAGTAGGTTCGTTTTCGCCGGCGATGTCCAGGAACGTTGGGTAGGTCTCCGGGTGGTTCGCGGCCAGCTGCACGGCGCAGGTGCCACCGAAGGAATAGCCGGCGATGGCCCATTGATCCGGTGCCGCGGTTCCGGCACCGAGTTGCTCCTGCACCCAGGCCGGAAGATCCCGGGCCAGATAGGCCGCCGAGTCGCTGACGGACGTGTCCATGCATAACGGCCAGTCCGGATTCGCTGCATTGCTGAGATCGGGCATCACAACAACCGGTGCCAGGCCGGAGTTCCGGGCAGCAAAACCATCCATCATTTCGGTGATGCGTCCGCTGACCAGCCAGTCGTTCGGGGATCCCGGCTGGCCGTGGACCAGGACCAGCACAGGCAGGGTAACGGCACCTGGTGCGGCCAGATAGGCCGGGGGTAGGTAGATCAGCGCCGGGTTGGACGCATATCCGGACGCCGTGGCCGGAATTTCGGTGCGGTACACCCTGCCTTCCCCCGGCAGGTCCGACGGCGGTGTCCAGCTCCGTTCAGAGGCGGCCGGACCACCCGTGGCGGCCGGCCGGGGAAACGGATCATCGGTGGCCGACGGCGGGGCCAGGAGGGAGCCCACTGTGGGGTACTGTGCGTACGCCAGGTTGACGGTGCAGGCCAGCGCGGCGAGCAGGGCAAGCGCCGCCAGGACTCCGGCGGCACGGCGGATGGCCGGGGCTCCCGGAGCTGCCACCAGCCGGAAGGCCAGCTGGAAGCCCAGGACCGCCAGGGCGCTGTAGACGTAGAGCATCCGCGGCAGGGAAGCATTCCACCAGTGGAATATACCTTCGGCGAGCACAGACAGCGCTGCCGTGCTTCCCGCTGCGACCACACAACAGACCAGAAAGGTGGGCAGACCCAGCCTCCTTCCGGCCAGTGCCAGCCACAGGAGCGCCGCCACCCCCAGGGCCAGGAGTACGGCCGGGAGGATCCCGTCGATCAGGGACAGTGACATCACGGCTGCCGCCACCTGTCGGCCGCTCCGGGCGGCGGGTTGACCGGCTCCGTCATCCGGTACGGCGCCCTCATCCGGTGCGGTCCACGATCCGGCGGGCGAGGGTCAGCCCTTGTGCCAGGGACAGGCCGGGGACATAAGCCCGGGCCAGCGCGTTGGCGATGGCCGGGAGGGAGGCGGGGTCGGGATAGGTCATGTACAACGGCACATAGTCCGGGTTGAACTTGGCTTTGAAGGCCAGCAGGGACCGGAACCCGTAGACCGGTTCCAGGGTTTCCCCAAGCCGGTCCAGCAGCCGGTCCATGACGGGGGATTCCCCGGCGTCGTCGTCCTGGTCCTGCGCCCGCGCCAGCGGCGCACCGGACAGGCTGAGGAAGGCGTAGCCCTCCTCCTGCAGTGAAAGTGCCGCCGAGGCGATGAGGAAGTCCATCCCCAGCCGGAAGCCGCTGCCCCGGCGGCGCATGAAGTCCAGGGTCCAGCCCACCACCGCTCCATCCCGGTAGACCGGCAGCCAAGACGTCACTGCATGAACGGTGCCGTCTTCGTCGACGGCCAGCAGGCAGCGCACCTCCGGATCATCGAGCTCCTCCAGGCCGCCCAGCGTGAAGCCCATTTCCGGCATGTTCTTATCCGCCACCCACTCCTCCGAAATGGCGTAGAGCTGGTCCTTCACCGCCAGCGGGGCGGTGGGATAGCTGATCCACCGCGCGCGGATCCCCTGCTTGCGGGCCTGGTTCATGGCCGTGCGGAGGTCCTGGAACTTCTTGCCCTTGAAGGCCAGGGAGCCCAGCGGCAGTACGGTCTCCTCGGCCACCTGCAGCGAGGAAAAACCCAGCGCGCAGCTGTAGTCCCGCACCTGTGTTCCCACGGAGTAGAAGCAGGCGGTGGTGCCGCTTGCGGCACAGAACGCGGCAAAGCCCTCGACGGTACTGCGCAGTTCCTCCCGCGGTCCCACCGGCTCCCCGACGGTCAGGGCAACGCCGAGGTCCATCCGGTAGGCAACGTAGGAACCCCCGCCGGGGGCAAACCAGTAGCTGTTGCCCGGCCACAGGGTCATCCACGCCATGGTGCTGCCGCCGGTGGAGGTGAGCAAGGCCCGGGCACGGTCCCTGTCCGCGGTGGCGGCACTGTACGGCGGAACCAGGAAGGAACGCAGCAGCAGGACGCAGGTAAAGGTCCAGAAAAGCACCCCCACACCTTCGTAGAGCAGGACGGCAGGAAGACTCTCCGGCACCAGCCCTGGAGCCCGGGTGCTCACCTCCAGGACCGGAAGGAAACGCCCGGGCAGGTCCGCGGCCAGCAGGCCCGGCGTTGCGGGCGGGGAAAAACCGTTTCGGTTCAGGAGGCCCCCGCCGAGGTAGAGCGCCGCGAGGATGAGGGCCGCCACTGCGGCTGCACCCGCGACCCGGCGGTAGGTCCCGGGGGGAGCGCAGACAGGAAAGAGTCCGCGGGTAAAGGCCAGCAATACCAACACGGACAGCGGGACGGCCATGGGCAGCACCAGGGCGATGGAACTTCCGGTGCCGGCGGCCAAGACGGCGGTTCCCTCACCGGCCAGCAGCCGGGCGATCCGGATTCCGGCCAACACGGTCATGGCACCCTGCAGCAACAGGGCTGCCCACCAGGCGAACCGCCGCCCGCGCCGCAGCCCGGCGGCGAAGACTGCCAGCAGGACAAGGGGCAGGGTGGCAAGGAAGAACGCGGCAGGCCCGGCGCGCAGCTGGATGCCGGCGGCGACACACCGGGCGGAATCCTCGGCACCTCCGCAGAGCTGCTCGAACTCCGCCGGAGTCCGCACTTCCACGTCAGTGAACAGGTACCGCAGTATGGACAGCGGCCCAACGGGTTCACTGCTCAGGGCACTGATGACGGGTCCGACGGCGGAGGCCAGTACGGTCAGTGCCACCAGCACCCGCGCCTCCCGGCGGCTGGTGACCAGCCGGCGTGGAACGGCCGGCCGGCGTCCCGCCAGCCAGGGGCCCGCGAATGCCCCGGCTGCGGCGGCCCCGAGGACCGTCAGGTCCGCGAAGCTTCCGCCATAGAGCGCCAGCAGGATCAGCAGCGTGAACAGCAATACCCGCAGCCGGCGCCGCCACAGGGTCCCGAGCCAGGCGCTTGCCGCCGCAACCGCCGCCGCGAGGAAGGCCACCGGTCCGCTGAAGGATTCGGAGACGAGGGCGCGGGACCAGGTCCCAATGGATGCACTGGTCAGATAGGTGAACCCGGTGGTCAGCACCAGCCCGGCGATTTGTCCGCCCAGCCCGGCGAGCAGGAACCGGCCGGTGCCCAGCAGTCGCTCCGCGGGAAATCCTGCGAGTACTGCCAGGAGTGTGCCGCCGATATATCCGGCCGGCCCGCCGGCCCAAAGGCAACACAGGACCAGGGCCGCCGGATTTCCCGGCAGGGTCTGTGCCGAAACGGTGACCCAGTCCAGCAGTGTTCCCTCCGGCCCACGGCGGAGCGAGGAAGTGAGTGCCCCCAGAATCCAGAAGCAGGCAATGAAGACCAGTGTGGCGGGCGACCGGACGGTGCTTCCCAGCAGCCAGTGCAGCGGCCCGAGGATCAATACCCCCAAGCGCGGGCGAGCGGGAGGTGTAACAGGCACGGTACTGGGCCTCCCCGGGCTACTCCGGCGGCTGGGGGCGCCGGTTGCGGTCCTGCAATTCTAGGCCGGTGCGCCCGGACAGGAAGCGTCCGCCGGGCCGCCCGGGCCTTGGTAAGGTACGAAGGTGTTGGCAACTTATCCATACTTCCGTGCTCCCCGGGACCAGGCGACAGCGAACCCGGAAGCCTCGCCGGCACCCATCGCGCTGGCCCACCGCGGCTTTTCCCCCGACGGTTTCGAGAACACGCTCGCGGCGTTCCGCGCCGCTGCGGAGCTGGGGATCAGCTATCTGGAAACGGATGTGCGCACCAGCCGCGACGGCGTCCTCATGGCTTTCCACGACGAAACCGTGGACCGTCTTTCGGGGGGCGTGGCGGGAAAAATCAGCCAGCTCACCCGCAAAGAACTCAATGACGTACTGGTGGGCGGGGCGGAGCGGATCCCGACCTTTGAGGAACTCCTGACCGAATGGCCGCAGATGCGGTTGAACGTCGACGTCAAGGACGCCGCCGGATCAGCACTGCTGGCCGCACTGATCGAAAAGCACTCCGCGCATGACCGGGTGCTCGTGGCCTCCTTTTCCGATCTCCGCCGGCTCCGCACCCTGCGCCGCCTGGACCGGACCGCCGCAAGCTCCGCCGGCAGCGCCCTCACCGCCGCGCTGCGCCTGCTCGCACCGCTGGGCGTGGCCGGATTCCTGGCCCGGCTGGGCCGGTTCCAATGCGTCCAGGTTCCGCTCCGCTTCGGCCCCATCCGCGTGGTGACACCGGGCTTTGTCCGCAGCTGCCACCGCGCCGGAATCCAGGTGCATGTCTGGACCGTGAATGACGCCCCGACCATGAACATGCTGCTGGACCTTGGCGTGGACGGGATCGTCTCGGACCGTTCGGACATCCTGATCGACGTCCTCAAGAACCGCGGGCAGTGGCGGTAGCAACTACCTAGTCCGCCCTGTCAGTCCCGGCTGGCAGGATGGAGGCATGCGCGTAGTCATTGCCCCGGACAAATTCAAAGGTTCCCTCAGCGCGGCGGAGGCCGCCGCAGCCATGGGAGAAGGCGTGCTGGCTGTCTACCCGGACGCCGACGTCACCGCGGTTCCCGTGGCGGATGGAGGCGAGGGCACCCTGGACGCCGCACTGGCCGCCGGTGCCCAGTCCCGCACCGCCCGGGTCACGGGACCGCTGGGCCGGGAGGTCACGGCAGTCTGGGCCCTCACCGAAGACACTGCCCTGATTGAAACCGCCCGGGCCAGCGGATTGGCCCTGCTGGATCCCACTCCCGAGGCTGCCCTGGCGGCCACCAGCTACGGCAGCGGCCAGCTGATTCTCGAAGCCCTGGACGCCGGAGCGCGCACCATCATCCTGGGTATCGGTGGTTCGGCCATGACCGACGGCGGTTCCGGCGCGATGGCTGCACTGGGAATCCGGATCCTCGACGATACGGGAATGCCCGTACCTCCCGGGGGAGCGGGCCTGCTGCGTGCGGCATCCCTGGATGCTTCCGGCCTGGACCCGCGGCTGGCCGAAGTGGATCTTAGGATCGCCGCCGACGTGACGAATCCGCTCTTGGGGCCGGAAGGCACGGCAGCGGTGTTCAGTGCGCAGAAGGGTGCCGATGCCGAGGCGCAGGCGGTCCTCGAAGAGGCGCTGGGCAACTGGGCACGGCTGCTGCAGTCCGCCACCGGCATCGACGTCGACATCCCCGGTGCCGGCGCGGCAGGCGGTTTCCCCGCCGGGTTCCTGGCCTTTACCAAGGCATCACTGAATCCCGGCTTTGAACTGCTCAGCAGCTTCACCGGACTCGACGCAGCGCTCACCCGCTGCGACCTCGTGCTTACCGGGGAAGGCTCACTGGACGCCCAGTCCCGCTACGGCAAGGCACCCCTGGCCGTTGCGGCCCGCGCACGGGACGCGGGGATCCCCGTGGTTGCCGTCGCGGGCAGGATCACCCTCACCCCCGACGAACTGCAGGAATACGGCATCGTGGCGGCCGTGAGCCTGCTGGACGTGGTGCAGCGGCCGCAGGACGCCATGGACCAGGCCGCCAAGTACGTTGCCTGGGCCACCCGCCAGGTCCTGGAAGGAGCCTGACTAGCCGAGCCTGCTGGGCTTGGCCCCGGCATCCTCCTGCGGCTCGTCCGGATCGGTTCCCCGCCAGCGGGCAATCGCCTGCATGCCGTGGTAGGCGATCAGGGTGGCTCCGGTGCCCAGCGCAATGCCGCCGAATTCCAGCCCGCCCACAATCCAGGTGAAGTTCGCGATGGCAATGATCAGGCCCAGCCCCGCGGTGGAGAGGTTGATCGGGTTCGAGAAGTTCACGCGGTTATCCACCCAGATACGCACGCCCAGGATGCCGATCATGCCGTAGAGGACGACGCCGGCGCCGCCCAGCACGCCGCCGGGAACCGTGGCGATCATCGCGCCGAATTTCGGGAACAGGCTGAGCAGGATGGCGACAATGCCGGCCACCCAGTACGCAGCCGTGGAGTACACCCGGGAGGCGGCCATGACGCCGATGTTTTCCGCATAGGTGGTGGTGGCGGAACCGCCGCCGGACCCGGCCAGCATGGTGGCCAGGCCATCGGCCATCAGGGCCCGGCCGGCATACGGGTCCAGGTCGCGGCGGGTCATCGCTGCCACGGACTTCACATGCCCGATGTTCTCCGCCACCAGCACCAGGACCACCGGAACGAAAAGGCCGATCACCGAGAAATGGAAGGTGGGGGTCATGAATTCGGGCAGCCCGATCCAGGCCGCATCGCCGATGGCCTGGAAGTCCACCTCGCCCTGGAGCATTGCGGTGATGTAGCCCGCCACTACGCCCACCAGGATCGACAACCGGCCCAGGAACCCCTTGAACAGGACGGTGGTCAGCAGGATCACCACCACAGTGACGGTGGCGGTCAGCGGTCCCCGCTCAAAGTTGTCCCGCGCCGACCCGGCGAGGTTGAGCCCGATCAGCGCCACGATGGTGCCGGTGACCACCGGCGGCATCAGGACCTGGATCCACCGGGTTCCGGCAACCTGCGCCGCAAGGCCCACCAGGAACAGGACAAAACCGGCCATGATGATGCCGCCCAGCGCTCCGCCGGGGCCGTGCGCGTTGGTGGCTGCCCCGATCGGAGCAATGAACGCAAAGCTGGAACCCAGATAGCTGGGGACCCTGCCCGCCGTGATGATGAGGAACAGGATGGTGCCGATGCCCGAGAACAGCAGGGTGGTGGCCGGCGGAAAACCGGTCAGCAGCGGCACGAGGAACGTCGCACCGAACATGGCCACCACGTGCTGGGAACCGATGCCGATGGTCCGCGGCCAGCTCAGCCGCTCCTCGGGAGCCACATAGGTGCCCGGCCGGATGGTTTTACCGTCTCCGTGAAGGGTCCAGTCCGTGCCGAATCTGCTCATGGGGGTGCCTTCCGGGGAGGGGTGTTTAGGCAAGATTGTAACCATCCCGAATTGCCGGGATGTTACGTTGCATACGAACCACCGTAGAGCAGCGCAGGGTGGTTGACGGTCTCGGGTTTAAACCGATCAGACGATGGAGCAGCATGGGCATTTCAGTTTCAGGACGAGTAGTCCTCATCACCGGGGCAGCCATGGGCATGGGACGCCTCTACGCAGAGCGCGCCGTGCGCGAAGGGGCGGCGGCGGTGGTGCTCTGGGACCTCAATGCGCAGGCCCTTTCCGACACCGCCGGGGAACTGCGAGGACTGGGCGGATCCGCCATTTACCCCTACGCGGTGGACGTTGCCTCCCTGCCGGACATTACGGCCACAGCCGAGCGGGTCATCCGGGAGGCCGGCGTTCCGGACATCCTGATTAACAATGCCGGGATCGTGCGCGGCAAGTACTTCTGGGAACACGCACCGGAGGCGGACATTGATGCCGTGATGCAGGTCAACACGCTCGCCCCCATGCAGGTGACCCGTGCCTTCCTGCCCGGCATGATCGAGCGCCGCACACCGGCGCGCATCCTGAACGTCGCCTCCGCCTCCGGCACGCTGTCCGTGCCGAAAATGAGTGTGTACACCGCGTCGAAGTGGGCCGTAATTGGCTGGAGCGACTCGCTGCGCCTGGAACTGGCCGAGTCCGGCAACGGCCATGTTGCCGTGACCACGCTGATTCCCAGCTACATCAAGACCGGAATGTTTGAAGGTGCCCGGGGGCCGCTGCTGACGCCGCTGATGGAACCGCAGCACGTGGTGGACAAGGCATGGGAGGCACTCCTCGCCGGGAAGGCGCGCCTCCAGCTGCCGTGGACAGTGGCCCTGGGCAGTGCCCTGCGCAATGTGCTGCCGCAGCCGGCATGGGACGTGGTGGCCGGACGGGTCTTCAAGGTGTACCAATCCATGGACCACTTCACCGGCCGCAAACCGGCAGCCCCGGACGCCGCAGCAAACGGAAGCACCCGGGCATGAGCGAAATGGTTTCTGCGTTCTCGCCTGATGCGTCCGTTGGTGCCGTTCCCACAGTGCTGGCCCGCCTGCGGGAAACCTTTGATTCCGGGCGTACCCGGCCGCTGGCCTGGCGGCGGGAACAGCTCCAGGGACTGGTCCGTCTCTTCGCTGAACGGGAACAGGACCTGGCGGAGGCACTCGCAGCAGACCTGGGCAAGAATCCGCTGGAAAGCTACGTCACTGAGCTTTCACTGGTGCGGGCCGAAGCTGAACACGCCCTGAAGTATCTGGAAAAGTGGGTCCGCAGCAAACGCGTTCCGGTCCCGCTGGGGCTGCAGCCGGCGTCGGCCCGGACCGAACCCCAGCCGCTGGGCGTGGTGCTGATCATCGGTCCCTGGAACTATCCCGTGCAGCTGGTGCTGGCACCGCTGGTCGGAGCGCTGGCCGCAGGCAACGCGGCCGTGCTCAAGCCCAGCGAACTCGCCCCGGCGACGTCGGCCGTGCTGGCGGACCTGCTGCCGCGCTATGTGGACCCCGCCGCCGTGGCCGTGGTCGAGGGCGGGCAGGAGGCAAGCACCGCCCTGTTGAAGGAACGGTTCGATTCGATCTTCTTCACCGGTGGGGAACGTGTGGGCCGGATTGTGCTGCAGGCAGCCGCCGAACACCTGACCCCGGTCACCCTGGAACTGGGCGGAAAATCCCCGGCCGTGGTGCTGGACGGCAACTGGGCCGCCGTCGCCCGCCGCCTGGTGTTCGGGAAGCTGCTCAACGCCGGGCAGACCTGCGTGGCCCCTGACTATGTCCTGGTGACGCAGGAGGCCGCCCCGGCCCTGAAAAAGCACCTGGTCCGCGCAGTTGCGGAACAGTTCGGCAAGGATCCGTCCCGGAGCAGGGACCTGGGCCGGATCGTCAATGAAGCGCACTGGGAACGGCTGGTGGGACTGCTGGACAGCGGAACGGTCCTGTCCGGCGGGCGCAGCGACCGTGGCAGCCTGTACCTGGAACCGACCATCCTCACGGATGTGGCTCCGGATTCGCCGGTGATGCAGGAGGAAATCTTCGGCCCCATCCTGCCGGTCCTTGAGGTCCGGGACCTGGCGGAGGCAATGAAGTTCATCAATTCCCGCCCGGTGCCGCTGGCGGCGTACCTGTACAGCGACTCCGCCGCGGACCGGAAGGCGTTCGAAGAAGGGGTGCGGGCCGGCAGCATCAACCACAATGCCAGCACCGTGCAGCTGGCCGTGCCGGGCCTGCCGTTCGGCGGTGCGGGCGCCAGCGGCACCGGTGCGTACCACGGCAGGTATTCCTTCGATACGTTCAGCCAGCTGCGGCCGGTCTTCACCAAGGGCACCCTGTTGGATACCCTCCGCTTCGCATACCCGCCCTATACGGGGCTGAAGAAACGGATCCTGCGCCGGCTCCTCTGACCGGCAGGCACGCTGTTTAAAGCGGAAAGGGGTGCACCTGCAGGTGCACCCCTTCTGCTTGCGCAACGGAACCTAGGAAATGACGCCGTCCACGATGGCCTTGGCTTCGGCCTGGACCTGGTGCAGATGCTCCTCGCCCTTGAAGGACTCGGCGTAGATCTTGTAGACATCCTCGGTACCGGAGGGCCGCGCCGCGAACCAGGCATTCTCGGTGGTCACCTTCAACCCGCCGATGGGTGCCCCATTGCCGGGTGCCTCGGTCAGGCGGGCCGTGATCTCTTCGCCGGCCAGGGTGGTGGCGGTGACGTCCGACGGCGAGAGCTTGGCCAGCGCTGCCTTCTGGTCCCGGGTGGCCGGTGCGTCCACGCGGGCGTACTCGGGATCGCCGAACTGGTTTGTCAGCTCGCGGTAGCGCTGGGACGGGGTCTTGCCGGTCACTGCCGTCATCTCCGAGGCCAGCAGGGCCAGCAGGATGCCGTCCTTGTCAGTGCTCCACGGCTGGCCGTCGAGGCGGAGGAAGGAAGCGCCGGCGGACTCCTCGCCGCCGAAAGCGGCTTCGCCGGAGAGCAACCCGGGCACGAACCACTTGAAGCCGACCGGAACCTCCATCAGGACCCGGCCCAGATCGGCGGTGACGCGGTCGATCATGGACGAGGAGACGAGGGTCTTGCCCACCATGGCGTCGGAACTCCAGCCGGAGCGGTTGCGGTACAGGTAGTCGATGGCGGTTGCCAGGTAGTGGTTCGGGTTCATCAGCCCCGCGTCCGGGGTGACAATGCCGTGCCGGTCGGCGTCGGCGTCGTTGCCGGTGGCAATGTCGTAATCCGCGGCCCGCGAAATCAGGGATGCCATGGCGTACGGGGAGGAGCAGTCCATGCGGATCTTCTCGTCCCAGTCCAGGGTCATGAAGGCCCACTGCGGGTCCACGTTGGGGTTGACCACGGTCAGGTTCAGGTGGTGCCGCTCGGCGATGGCGCCCCAGTAGTCCACGGAGGCACCGCCCAGGGGATCGGCGCCGATGTGGAGCCCTGCACTGCGGATGGCGTCGAGGTTCAGGACCGCGGGGAGGTCTTCCACATAGTGCGCCAGGAAGTCATAGGTGCCCACCGAGTCCGCCAGGCGCGCTTCGCCGAGGGGGATGCGGCGGACGCCGGCCAGGCCGTTTTCCAGCAGCTCGTTGGCGCGGTCCGCAATCCAGTTGGTGATATCGGAACCGGCCGGCCCGCCGGTGGGCGGGTTGTACTTGAAGCCGCCGTCCGCGGGCGGGTTGTGTGACGGGGTGACAACAATGCCGTCGGCCTGCTCGGTCCGGGTGGCATTGTGCCGGAGGATGGCGTGGCTGACGGCGGGGGTGGGCGTGAACCCGTTGCGCGCGTCGATCTGTACGTTCACGCCGTTGGCGGCCAGGACCTCAAGTGCCGTGTTCTGTGCCGGTTCGGACAGTGCATGCGTGTCCTTGCCCATGAACAGCGGTCCGGTGATGCCCGCCGACGTGCGGTACTCCACGATCGCCTGGGTAATGGCGGCAATGTGCTGCTCATTGAAGGCACCGTTGAGGGAGGAGCCCCGGTGCCCGGAGGTTCCGAACGCCACGCGCTGTGCAACGTTGGCTGGATCCGGGACGACGTCGTAATAGGCGTCCAAAAGCGCAGTGAGATCTACAAGGTCGGAAGGTTCGGCACGCTGGCCGGCACGATTAGACATACCCCTAAGCATGCCAAAGAAACGGCGCAGACGGCAGACACGGCCCTGCAGGGAAACCGGGGCCGGGGGCCTTAGGCTCTATCCCGAAGTCTTGGCGGCGGGAAGCCAGGGAGTGTCAGGGGGAAGAGCATAGTGGCTGTTTCAGGCGGTTTTGGTCCAGCACGGGAGCGTGTGCCGCAGGGCCTGCGCCGCGGCACCCGGGCGCTCATGGTGGGTTTTAACGTGCTTTACCTCTGCGCCGCCCCGGTGTTGTGGTTTTTCTGGACGCAGCGGGCAGCGTTCCGGCTGCCCAGCTGGGCGGAAAACACTGCGGGTTTCGCCGCCGGCCCCTTGGCCGTCCTGGTCCTGGCCGCGGCGTGGATTACTGCCGGTATCCTCTTCGCCCGGGGCCGGCGGCAGCTCGGAGCGGCGGCGTTCAACACCATCTGCGCGCTGGGCGCCCTGGCCGCCGTGAGCGGGATGCTCGTGCTGGTCAGTGCCGGGCTGGACCGCTGACGAGGCTGGTTCCGCACGCCGCGGAAAGGGCTTTTCCGCCGCACGAGCGGGCCGGCGGCACCGCTGTTGGGTTACCAGAGCCGGCTGCTTGCCAGCCGGGCACCCTCGCCCAGGGCCTCGAGTTTGGCGGCCGCGATCTGGGGATGCACCCGTCCGCCCAGCCCGCAGTCAGTGGAGGCAATGATGTTTTCCCGTCCCACCAGCCCGGCGAAACGCTCGATCCGGTTCGCCACCAGTTCCGGATGCTCCACCACGTTGGTGGCATGGGAGACGACGCCGGGGAGGATGACCTTGCCGTCCGGCAGTTTGGTGTCCTCCCAGACCCGCCATTCGTGCTCGTGCCGCACGTTTCCGGCTTCAAAGCTGTAGCCGCCCGCGTTGATCCGCAGCAGGGTGTCCACCAGATGCCGGAACTCGATGTCCGTGGTGTGCGGCCCGTGCCAGGAGCCCCAGCATAGGTGGAACCGGACCTGTTCCTCCGGGATGCCGCGCAGGGCGTAGTTCAGGGCCTCCACACGGACCTGCGTGAACCTGAGGTAGTCCTCGACGGACGGTTCGGGATTGATCTGGTCCCAGTTCTCCGCGATGGACGGGTCATCGATCTGGACAATCAGCCCGGCGTCGGCAATGGCCAGGTATTCCTCGCGCATGGCGTCCGCACACGCGAAAATGAACTCTTCCTCGGTGGCGTAGTACTCGTTGGCAATCCGGGAACAGGACCCGGGGGACAGTGACGCCAGGAAGCCTTCCGTCAGCCCCGCCGACGCCAATCCCGCCTTGAGGTTGGCAATGTCGTTCGCCACGGCGTCGTACCCGGTGTATTCCACCGGGCCCGTGACCTTCGGGAAGACCTTCTGCGCGCCCGTGGTGATGCCCGAGGACGGGTCGGAGTAGGCCGCGGAGAAGCGTTGCCGGTCGCGGCGGTCGCCGAAGCTGGTGAGGACCACACTGCCCGGTTCGGAGCGGTGCGGCTCCATGTCCCAGATTCCCGTTTCGGCCACGCTCAGGCCGGCGAGCCGGGAGAAGGAATAGGACCACCAGGCCCCGTAGTCGACGTCGGCGGACATCGCGTGGCCGTATTCGCCGTCGTTCGGAATATCGATGCCGGCCTTCAGTTGGCGGGCCACCAGGTCGGCGACGGCGGCCTGCAGTAGCTCCGCGTAACCCCCGGTGTCTGCGGGATCGGCTTCGCGTGCCGCATTCGCGGCCAGCAGTTCAGGAGTACGGGGAAGGGAACCGGCGTGGGTGGTCAAAATGCGGTCAGTGCTTTTGCGCATGGCAGTCATCCTTGGGAAGCAGTGCTCTTGCCGGCACCGGACGCCCGGAAGGGCGGTGCAGGCCGCTTCGTCATCCGAACCACCCGCGAAGCATGGGGTTGGTGCACGGCCAAGTCGGAGCTTGGCGGCCGTGTCTCCTGAAGCTGGGACCCATCCTAACCACGTTCCGGGGCACAGCCAAGCATGTCTGCGGACACAAGCGGACACAAAAAAGGACGGCGGCACCGGAGAGTTCCGGTGCCGCCGTCCCTGCTGCAGTGGTGCGGGGTGCTGCTAGCGCACGCCGCCCATGAGCTTCTTGATCGACGGTGTCGCCGCAGCCAGGGCAATGCCCAGGATGATTGCGGTGACGCCGCTGAAGGTGAAGTAGCTGACCTCGGTTGCGGGATCGTAGAACTGTGCCAGCCAGCCGGCCAGGGTGGTGCCCAGGGAGACGGACAGGAAGAACAGGGCCACCATCTGGGTCCGGAAGACTTCCGGAGCCAGCTTGGTTGCCACCGACAGGCCGATCGGGGACAGGAACAGTTCGGCGAAGGTGAACAGCAGCAGGATGCCGGCCATGGCCAGCAGCGGGGTGCTGTTCGGGGCACCTCCGGAGAACGGAATGAAGGCCAGGAAGGCGAGGCCCATCACGGCCAGGCCCATGGCGAACTTCAGCGGGGAGGACGGCTGGCGGTCGCCCATCTTGGTCCACACACCGGCGAAGACCGCGGCGAAGATGATGATGAAGACCGGGTTAATGGACTGCACCCAGCTCGGCGGCATTTCCCAGCCGAAGATGCTGCGGTTCAGGGAGGTGTCCGCGTACATGGCAACCACCGTGAACTGCTGCTGGAACAAGGCCCAGAACGCAGCGCTGGCAATAAAGAGCGGCATGAAGGAGTACACCCGGCGGCGTTCCACCTGGTTCACCTTCTTGCTGCTGAGGATGATGACGAAGTAGGCGACGGAAGCCACGATGGCCACGGCCGCCATGACCACGGCGAGGTTCTTGGCGGTCAGGATGTTGAAGACAACGGCCAGCGCAATAACAACCAGACCGGCCACGGCAATGAGCCCGACCTTCATGTACTGCTGCTTCGGGAGCGGGTTGGCTACATGATGTGCGGATTCGGGCAGGTTCTTGCGGGTTACGCCGTACTGCACCAGACCGATGGCCATGCCGATGGCGGCCAGGCCGAAGCCGTAGTGGAAGCCGTACTCGGTCCAGGCCAGACCGGTCAGGATCGGGCCGATCAGGGCACCGATGTTGATGCCCATGTAGAAGATGGAGAAGCCGGCGTCGCGCCGCTGGTCCTTCTCGTCGTACAAGGTGCCGACGAGCGATGTCGCATTGGCCTTGACGCCGCCGGAACCCAGGGCGATCAGGATCAGGCCTGCGGCCAGTCCGACGGCGCCGGGAAGCACGGCCAGGGAAATGTGGCCCAGCATGACCAGTGCGGCGGCGTAGAACAGCACCCGTTCGGCGCCGAAGACGCGGTCCGCCAGCCATGCACCGAGGATGGTGGAGAGGTACACGCCACCGCCATACGCACCGACCAGGGAGACGGCGATGGCTTCGTCGATGCCGAGGCCGCCGTCGGTGGTGCTGTAGTACATGTAGTACAGCAGGATGCCCTGCATGCCGTAGAAGGAGAATCGCTCCCACAGCTCAACACTGAAGAGGTTGGCCAACATCCGGGGATGGCCGAAGAAGGTTTTACGCGCTTCTTTTACGCCTGGGGTACTGGGGGTATGGCTCACGAGTTTAATATTCCCACCCCCGGGAGGGGTGAATGCAGCCACAACCGAAAGAATCCGCCGGGGAACGCGAACCTTCCCTGCCCGTACGTGGGGAAGGTCACACGTAAATGGGCCAATCCGGCCCGCATTACATGCTTGGGTGCCTGCATGACGCCGGGATTTGCACGTCCGGCGCGGAATTCCCCCACCACCGGGCGGGTTGGTACAGGTATGGCCAGCCTCAGTGTTCCCCTCTCCATCCTTGACCGCGCCAACTCACGGGAAGGGTTTTCCGAAGCTGATGCGCTCGGTGCCGTACTTGAGCGCGCGGAGGCGGCGGAAGTGCTCGGATACCGCCGCTTTTGGGTGGCCGAGCATCATGCAGTGGCGGGAATCGCCGGGTCTGCGCCCGCCGTCCTGATGGCTGCCCTGGCAGCGCGCACCAGCAGCATCCGGATCGGTTCCGGGGGTGTCATGCTGCCGAACCATCAGCCGCTGGTGGTGGCCGAACAGGCAGCCACCCTGCAGGCCCTGAATCCCGGCCGGATCGACCTTGGCCTGGGCCGGTCCATCGGGTTCACACCGGCGGTGCGGACCGCGCTGCGGGCAGGGCAGGCCGAGGCGGAACAGTTCGAAGCGCACCTGGCGGAACTGCTGGCCTACCTCGACGGCACCGCGCCCATTACCGCCCGCCCGCAGGACGGCGGTCGAACGCCCGTCTTTGTGCTGGCCACAGGTGCAGGTGTGGAGATAGCCGCCCGGGCCGGGCTCGGCGTCGTTCTGGGCGGCCCGGCGTTATTCCGGACCAACAGCGCCGGCCGCGCCGGTGCGCTGGAGCGTTACCGCGCCGCCTTCCGCCCCTCGGACCGCTTCCCGCGCCCCTATGTCGTGGCTGCCGTCAACATTGCGGTGGCCGGGACCGAGGAGGCTGCCGAGGAACTGCTGCTGCCCGAAGCGCAGGCACTGGCCGTTTCCCGGACCAAGGGTGTTTTTCCCGCACTGTCCAGCGCTGCCGGCGGCGCCGACCCGTCACCGCGGCACCAGGAGCTGGTCCGAGGCGCCCTTGACACGTCTGTCTATGGAACCGTCGGCCGGGTGCAGCAACGCCTTGAGGAACTGGTGGCTTCCTCCGGAGCGGACGAACTGCTGGTGACCGGCGGCGCCTTCGACGTCGAGGGGCAGCGGGAATCCGACCGCCTGCTTGCCGGACTGTTCTAGCCGGAGGTCAGTAGCCCAGCTGGGCGGCGACGGCAAGCAGGTCCGCTTCGGCGCCGGGCCGGCCGATCAGCTGGATGCCCATCGGCAGGCCGGCGGCGGTGTCCAGCACCGGCAGGGTAATGGCGGGAAGTCCGCAGACATTCACCATGGACGTAAAAGGGGAGTATTGGCACTGGCGTGCGTAGTCCTCATCCGCCCGGTCTTCGGCACTTTCGCCCTGGCCGGCGTACCAGCCAATGGGCCGCGGCGTCATGCCCAGGGTTGGTGTCAGGACCATGTCGTAGGCGCTGTATTGCCGGATGGTCTCCACCTCGAAGGTCCGGAGGACGTCGACGGCGGCCACCAGGTCCGCCGCACTCCGCTGAAGTGCCCTCCGCCGCATAACCGCGGCCAGGTCCGTCAGGCGCTCCTCGCCGCCCGGGGACAGGGCGGCGGTCGACAGCCCGGCGGTCCACACCACCTGGAACGCGTCCGGATAACGCTCGTCGTACCTCAGATCCGTGTCCACCAGATCGTGGCCGGCGCGGGTGAGGGCGGCAACGCCGGCGTCGAGCGCCTCCACGGCCTCGGGATCGAGCCGGATATCCAGCCGGGATTCGAAGGGTGAACGGGTACTGACCCCGATCCGGAACCGTCCCTCGGCCCGCAGCGCCGCCGCCAGGAAGGTTCCCGGGGCCGGGGCGGCGTTGGTGGCCCGGTAATTGGGTTCGTCGACCATCGCGTCCAGCAGCAGCGCCGCATCGGCGGCGCTCCGGGCCAGTGGGCCGGCTACGACGAACTGGCCCAGGTCCTGCTGCGCCGATCCGGCCGGGACCCTGCCCCGGTTCGGCTTCAGGCCCACCAGGCCGGTGGCCGCTGCCGGAATGCGGACGGACCCGCCGCCGTCGGTTCCCGGAGCAAAGGGGATCAAACCCGCGGCCACTGCCGCGGCACTCCCACCGGAGGATCCGCCGGGGCTGAGCCGCGGATCGCGGGGATTCCGGGCGGGCGGACCCACCTGGTTTTCGCTGTAGCTGCTGAGCCCGAATTCCGGGACCTGCGTTTTGCCCAGGCTGATTGCCCCGGCGCGGCGCAGGACGGCCGGAAGCGGCGCGTCGTCCTCCGCCACCCATGGGTCCAGCGCGGCGCTGCCCAGGGTGGTGCGGACGCCGGCCACATCGGTCAGATCCTTATGTGCCAGCGGCATCCCATGCAGCAGGCCCAGCCGTTCTCCCCGGGCGCGGCGGCCGTCAGCCGCCCGCGCTTCCGCCACGGCCTCCTCCGGCGTCGGCGTCAGGAACGCGCCCAGCGCCGGGTTGAGCTCCTCGATCCGCCGGAGATAGTGGACAGTGACTTCCTCGGCACCCAGACTGCCCGAGGCCAGGGCATCCCGCAGTTCGACGGCGGTCATATCGTGGGGAGCGGGCATTGCATACCTTTCGTTGCATGCTGGATCCGGACGTTTATTCTCCCGGACCGCGTCCCACTATAGGCTGGAGAAAACGGCCCTGCGCAGCGGGACCCGGGTCCCCGGGCGCGCGGTGCAGGGCGATCGTACGACAGTGAGGGCAGCGATGAGCGAGATGCAGAGCGTAACCGTAGAGACCATCCCCGAGGGCGCAAAGATCCTCGACGTCCGGGAAGACTACGAGTGGGAAGCCGGGCACGTCGACGGCGCCCTCCACATCCCGCTCGACCGGCTGCCCGAAGCCCTCGATGACCTGGATCCGGATCAGGACCTGGCCGTCATCTGCCGCACCGGCGGCCGCAGTGCCCGCGCCACCCAGTGGCTGGAGGCCAACGGTTACTCCGCCGTGAACGTCAATGGCGGGATGGGTGCCTGGCTCGAAGCGGGCAAGCCCATGGTCTCCGACAACGGGCAGGAACCGACCGTTAAATGACGTCCGCCGCCGATACCCGCCCCGCCCCGCACCACTCCGGTCCGGAAGGGGAAGCCGTGGTCTACGCCTACCTCGGGCCGGAAGGCACCTTTACGGAGGCGGCCCTGCTGAGCATTCCTGGCGCCCAGGACGCGGTCCGCATTCCGGCCCCCAGCGTGAATTCGGCACTGGAAATGGTCCGTTCCGGACAGGCGACCGCTGCGGTTGTTCCGATCGAAAACTCCGTCGAAGGCGGGGTCAGTGCCACCCTCGATGCGCTTTCCGCGGGAACCTCGCTGCGGATCCTGCGTGAGGTCCTGGTGCCGATTACGTTTGTCCTGGCTGCGCGTCCGGGGACCGGTCTGGCCGACATCCGCACTGTCTCCACGCATTCGCACGCGTGGGCGCAGTGCCGCGAATGGGCGGCAGCAAATATTCCGGACGCGGAATATCTTCCCGCGTCCTCCACGGCGGCAGCCGCCGTGGAACTCGGGGGCCCGGAGCCGGGCTTCGAAGCGGCCATCTGTTCCCCGCTGGTTGCGCAGCGGCTCGGGCTGGAAGTGCTCGGGGAGGACATCGGCGACGTCCGGGACGCAGTGACCCGGTTCGTGATGATCAGCCTGCCCGGCCTGCTGCCCGAACCCACCGGAGCGGACAAGACCACCCTTGTGGTTCCCCTTCCCGAGGACCACCCGGGAGCCCTGATGGAGATCCTGGAGCACTTCTCCACCCGCGGCGTGAACCTGAGCCGGATCGAGTCCCGTCCCACGGGTGTGTTCCTTGGCGACTACTTCTTCAGCATTGACGCAGACGGCCATGTGGCGGACGCCCGGATGGCGGACGCCTTGAAGGGCCTGCACCGGATCAGCCCGGAGCTGCGCTTCCTGGGTTCCTATCCCCGGGCGGACCAGCGCGAGACGGAGATTTCCCGGCATACCAGTGACGAGGCGTTCCGCGCCGCCGACATTTGGCTCGAGTCCGTCCTGAACGGATACTAGGGCGAGAAGCCGCTGCCGGTCCGGCAGCGGCGCGTGAAAGGTGCGCACCATGGGTCGACTGCGGCGGAGCAACTGCGAACATCCCGGCTACTCCCGGCGGCGCTGGGGCAAGGGCTTCAGCTACCGGGATGTCCGCGGCGGGATCATTACCGACCGTGCCGTCCTGGCCCGGATCCGTTCGCTGGCGATTCCGCCGGCCTGGACGGAGGTCTGGATCAGTCCCTATCCCAATGGCCATATCCAGGCCACGGGAACCGACGGGGCGGGCCGCAAGCAGTACATCTACCACCCGCACTGGCGCGAAATGAAGGACCGCGAGAAATTCGACCGCGCCCTCGAGTTCGCCCAGTCCCTTCCCGCCGCACGCCGGCTGATCACCAAGCACCTGCGGGCAGAGGGCTGCGGGCCCGAGCGTGCCCTGGCGGCGGCTTTGCGGATTGTCGACGCCGGGGCGCTGCGGGTCGGCGGGACCAGATATGCCGAGGCCAACGGCTCCTACGGCACCACGACGCTGCGCATCGAGCACGTGTGCCTGGACGGAACCGAGGTGCGCTTCGACTTCCCGGGCAAGAGCGGCCAGGAATGGCACACCTCGATCAAGGATGCGGACCTTGCGGCGGCCATCGATCCCATGCTCCGGCGTCCCGGTGCGGATACGGCGCTGGCCTACCTGGGGGTGGACGGAGCCTGGCACAGTGTGGATGCCGCCCAGCTCAATGCCTTCCTGAAGGAAGTGACGGGCGGGGACTTCAGTGCCAAGGATTTCCGTACCTGGCAGGCCACCGTCGTCGCCGCAATGTCCCTGGCCCGTCTGGCGCCGTCGTCCGTTACCACCCGCGCCAAGCAGAAGGCCGTGGCGGCCACGGCCCGCGATGTTGCCGAGCACCTGGGCAACACGCCGGCCATTGCCCGCAAGTCCTACATCGACCCGCGCGTGGTGGACCGGTTCTTTGACGGCCGCGTGATTCCGGTAACCGGGTTTTCCGCGTCGGAGACGGCTGTGCGGATGATGCTCGAGGATTAAGCGGGTTTCCGCGGGCACCGGCAATAAGTATGCTGATGGAAGGCGCGTGCAGTATTGGCGCTCTGGACGACCACTCCAGATTTGGACAACCAACAAATTTGGACAACCAAAGGAAGGTGCCGGCATGAGCGAGTACCCCAACGAACAAGAGCAGCTCAAGGACCCGAAGCCCAGCGGTGTTTCCACCAATGACGATAACTACCGCGGCGATGTCGGCGACCAGGGCAACGACATCCGCTTTGCCGAGGAAGAGGCACTGATCCGCGAGCAGGCTTCCCCGTCCTCCCTCGAGGACGAAGGCAAGTACACCGCGGCAGAGGGCGCCAAGACGGACGAGGACCGCGAAGGCGGCTACACCGACGCCGAAGGCACCCAGGACGGCAAGTAACGCCTTCCCCTGGAAGCGGCGCTGCACCCACCGGTGCGGCGCCGCTTTTTGCTTCCGTCTGTTAGGCCTTCGGCGGCAGCACGGGCGAGGGCGGCACCCGGACCAGCAGGGCCTCGGTATCCACCTCGACCGTGATGCTGGTGGCCGGGCCGGTCAGGTCGCCGTCGAGCTGGGTCTGTGTGGGTTCCGCGACGGTCACCGTGATTTTCCGGACCCGGTGGTGGCTGATCACCGGGAGGTCCTTGGGATAGCGCGTCATCACCTTGCCCGCCACCCAGGCCCACCCCAGGACACTGCGCGGGCTGATGATGACGACGTCGAGCAGGCCGTCGTCCACCACGGCGTCGGGGATGAAATCGATGCCGGCGGGCAGGCGTCCGGTATTGGCCACGAGCACACTGTGGACCTTCTGGGACTGCGCCGGCCCGCCGTCCAGGCTGACGGACATCCGCGTGCGGCGCCCCGGCAGCAGACGGACGCCTGCTTCGCTGTAGGCCAGCCAGCCCACCCGCTTTTTCAGGCCGTCCCGGGTTGCGGCGATCACCTGGGCATCCAGTCCAATGCCGCCCATCACCAGGAAGGCATTGTGGGAGCGCTGGCCGGTCGATGAGTCTTCGAGCAGGATGTCGGCCATATCGATCCGCCGCACGTCTCCGTGGAGGGCGTTGCGGATGTTTCCCGTCAGGTCCGCGACGGAGATGTCCAGGTTGCGGGCCAGCAGGTTGCCCGTGCCCAGCGGAATGAGTCCCAGGGCGGCACCGGAATGCGCCACGGCCCGCGAGACTTCACGGATGGTGCCGTCCCCGCCTGCAGCGAGTACGACGTCGGCCCCCGATTCCAGTGCCTGCAGCGCCTGCAGGTAGCCGGGGCTGTCCACAGTGGTTTCCAGAATCAGGGGCGGATCCCAGCCGGCGAGTTCACACGCGGTCCTGAGCACCGCTTCGGCGTCGGCGGCCAGCGCCTTGATGGGATTAACGACCATGGCCACCCGCTGGTGCGCCGCCCCCCGCGGGGCGAATACTGCCGCGTCCGCTGCTGCCCGCCGCCGGGTTCGGGTGCCTGCAATAACCCAGGTTGCCGCGGAGGCCAGGAGGGCGGTGCAGAGGACAAGGAAGAGCGTAATTTCAACGGGCATGATGCATCCCAGAATAGCCGTCACACCGCGGATCAAAGGCCGGGCAGGTTTTCGGTACTCTTGAATCGTGATCGATGTAAATGAGCTCCGCGAAAACCCTGAAAAATTCCGAGCCTCGCAGCGCGCCCGGCTGGCCGACGAGAGCATTGTGGACGCGATCATTTCCGCCGACGCCGCCCGCCGCGACGCCCGGACCCGCTACGAGACCCTGCGCGCCGAGCAGAACGCCTTCGGCAAGCGCGTGGCACAGGCCAAGGGCGATGAGAAGCAGGCCCTTCTGGCCGAGGTCAAGGAACTGGCTGCCGCGGTCAAGGCCGCCGGCGCCGAGGCCGACGCCATCCAGGCGGAATCCGACGCACTGCTGCGCCGGATCCCGAACCTGGTGTCCGACGGCGTGCCCGTCGGCGGCGAGGACGACTTTGAGGTCGTCAAGACGGTCGGCAAGCCCCGCGACTTCGAGGCCGAGGGATTTGCCCCCCGCGACCACCTGGAAATCGGCGAACTGCTGGGCGCCATTGACATGGAGCGCGGCGCCAAGGTGTCCGGCTCCCGTTTCTACTTCCTCCGCGGCGTCGGCGCCCGGCTGGAACTGGCACTGCTGAACATGGCCATGGACCAGGCCGTGAAGGCCGGGTTCGTCCCGATGATCACCCCCACCCTGGTGCGTCCCGAGACGATGCAGGGCACCGGCTTCGACGTGGCGCACGACGCCGAGATCTACCGGCTCGCCGAAGACGACCTGTACCTGGTGGGCACGTCCGAGGTGCCGCTGGCCGGCTACCACGCCGACGAAATCCTCGAACTCGACGGCGGACCCGTCCGTTACGCCGGCTGGTCCTCCTGCTACCGCCGGGAAGCCGGTTCCCACGGCAAGGACACCCGCGGCATCATCCGGGTCCACCAGTTCAACAAAGTGGAAATGTTCGTCTACACCCGGCCGGAGGACGCCGCGGAAGAGCACCGCCGGCTGCTGGCCTGGGAAGAGGAAATGCTGGCCAAGGTCGAGCTGCCCTACCGGGTCATCGACACGGCGGCCGGCGACCTGGGTATGTCCGCAGCCCGGAAGTTCGACTGCGAGGCCTGGGTTCCCACCCAGAACGCCTACCGCGAGCTGACGTCCACCTCCAACTGCACCACCTTCCAGGCCCGGCGGCTGAATATCCGCGAACGCCAGGCCGAGGGCAAGGGCACCCGCGCCGTGGCCACCCTGAACGGAACGCTGGCTACCACCCGCTGGATCGTCGCCATCCTGGAACACCACCAGAACCCGGACGGCTCCGTTAACGTGCCGGCTGCACTGCAGCCGTACCTGGGCGGCCTGGAGGTTCTTCCGGTCCTCTAGGTCCGAGGGTTCGGTGTCCTAGCCGCCCTCCGGCCGGATCTGCTTAGATAAAACGATGACAACTTTGAGTACCGCTGGCATCGAAGACCAGCGAACCCCTGACAAGCGGCACCTGGTAGCCCTGGATGTAGACGGAACACTGGTGGACCACGACGGCCACATGTCCCCGGGTGTGCGCAATGCGGCACGCGAGGCCATCCAGGCCGGACACCATCTGGTGGTGGCGACGGGCAGGTCCTACGGGGCCGCGCTGCCGATCCTCGAACTCCTGGGCCTGACCGAGGGGTACTGCGTCTGCTCCAACGGCGCGGTGACCCTTCGTCTGGATCCGTCCCTGGAAGACGGCTACGAAGTGCTGGACCGCGTGGTCTTTGATCCCCAACCGGCTCTCGCCGCGCTGCGGGAGAAGCTCCCGACGGCGAAGTTCGCCCTTGAAGACGCCGAAGGACGGTTCCTTTCCACCGAGCGCTTCCAGGACGCGAGCTTCGGCGCCGAAGCCCTCGCGGTGGATTTTGAGGCCCTGCTCGAGGCACAGGCCGTCCGGGTGGTGGTCTTCAGCACCGACAGCACGGCCGAGGAATTCGGCTCCGCGGTGGGGGCGATCGGCCTGCACGGTGTGACGTATTCCGTGGGCTGGACAGCCTGGCTCGACATTGCCGCGGCCGGCGTGACCAAGGCCAGTGCCCTGGAACAGGTCCGCCGCCGCCTGGAGGTGGATCCCACGCTGACCGTCGCCCTGGGTGACGGCCGCAATGACATCGAGATGCTGGACTGGGCCTCCCGGGGCGTGGCCATGGGCCAGGCACCGGAAGAGGTGCTCGCGGCGGCATCCGAAGTTACCGGCACCGTTTACGAAGACGGCGCGGCCAGCGTGCTGGCCAGCGTACTGCGGGGCCTAGCCTAGCTGCCCTTCCCGGGCGCGGTCAGGCGCCGTAGGGCAGCGCGGCCGGCGGCAGGGACGCCGGCCCATACACCAGGCCCAGCAGGCGTGCGGCGGCAGGCCGGGTGGCCCATTCCTCGCTCCAATGCGACCGGACCACCGCCTTGCTCACTGCCTGCGCGGTGATTCCCAGTTCCTGGGCAACGAACTTCTGCTGTCCACGCGCTCCGGGTGTCATGAGGTCCAGGACCTTCCACTCGGCGTCGGTCCGGGCCGCCACGATCAGGCCCAGCAGGCGCAGCACGGCTTCCGCCTCCGCTGCCAGCTCCGCATCCGGCCCGTCCACGGCAAGCGGGACCCGGTCACCCGTGCGCTGGGCCCGTTCCACCGCCCGGCGGGAGTAGACGAGTCCGTAGCCCCGCGCGTCCCGGAGATCGTCAGGCAGCGGAAGCTGGAGTTCACCGACCCCCACCCCCACATGCCAGCGGCGTTCCCGGACCGCCGTCAGCGCGGCCTCCACCGCAGCCGAGGCATCCGTGAGCACACCCTGGGCTTCATCGCCGACGGTGCGCTGGAAGGGAACAGCCGCCGGCAGGTGACGAAGGGACCGGATCAGGTCCGGAACCAGATCCCCGACTTCCCGGGAATCCCGCTGGTTAATGGTCAGCACATAATGCATGGCCCCAGCATGTCAGACCGTCCCTGAAAACAACCGAATGCGGTTGCGGCGCGCCCAGAGAGCGCGGAAAGACAGCCGGCCGGGCGGTAGAGTCGGCCGCATGACCAGCCAGGAGCACGCACCCCGCCCGGACCGCCGCCCCCTGCTTCGCCTGCTGTTTGTGGTGGGCGTCATCCTTCTGGGGGCCTGGGCGGCATGGCTCACGCATAGTTGGATTGTCCTCGTGGTTGCCGTCTTCGTGGCGGTTTTCCCAGCCCGTACCCACGGCGGGGACATGCGTTCCTGGGCGCGCAGGGCAGGCGGCGGCAGCTGAGTGCTTAAACGCCGACGGCGGCCGGCCCCCGAGGGGACCCGCCGCCGTCGTACTGCGGAACGTTAGTTGTTGACGGGGTTGGCGTCGACGTCGCGGCCCTGGGCCTGATCGTCTTCGTGGCCTTCGCCCTGGGCGGAGAAGCGCTCCAGGGAAGCCTTGACCTCGGCTTCGGCTGCTTCGCGGCCGGCCCAGTCTGCGGCTTCAACCCACTTGCCCGGCTCCAGGTCCTTGTACTTGGTGAAGAAGTGCTTGATTTCATCCAGCAGGAAGTCGGACACGTCCGAGAGGTCCTTGATGTGGTCAAAGCGCGGATCCACCGGAACACACAGGACCTTGGCGTCTCCGCCGCCGTCGTCCACCATGTTGAACACGCCGATGGGGCGGGATTCCACCAGCACGCCGGGCATCAGGTCGAAGTCCTGCAGCATCACCAGGGCGTCCAGCGGATCGCCGTCCTCACCCAAGGTGTTCTCGAAGTAGCCGTAGTGGGTGGGGTAGGCCATGGAGGTAAACAGGACCCGGTCCAGGCGCAGGCGGTGGGTTTCGTGGTCGATTTCGTACTTGACCCGGGACCCCTTGGGGATCTCGATGGTGACGTCGAGCTTCATTGCAACTCCTCACTGGGTGGCCCGCAGGGGGAGCCACTGGAAAGACTGGATAACGGATACGGCCCCGGCGTGCCCCGGAACGGAAAGGTCGGGCGGGACGCCGGCGTCGGTCTAGTGTTAAAGATATATGTCCTGCGCCGGGTTCGGCGCACAGGACCCGTTGGCCGGGGGAACCGGCGAAAGTGAAAGAGTCGGTGGGACATGTCTCGGATGTTCTCCGGCACGCTGCTGGCCCTTGCCTTTGCGGTGCTGCTGGTTCCACTGGCCTGCTATGCCCTCCCGCCCGTTGCCGAAGCAGTGACCGGCTCGCGGCTGGAGCGTACCGAGGTTGTTCCCGGGTATCTGCGGGCACCTACTGAACTGGCCGGCAGCGGTCCCGTTTCAGCCCCGAAACCGTCGGATCCCCTGCCTGACCAGGAGACGTTGGGGCGGCTGCTGGATGCCGAGCTCGACGTGGACGGCAGTGGCGCCTTCTCCGCGGTGGTGCAGGACGTACTGACGGGAACGGTGCTCTATGACCGCAACGGCACCGCCGGTCAGGCTCCGGCCTCCAGCCTCAAGGTCCTGACCGCTGCCGCGGCACTGTCCGCGATGGACGGCGGCACCCGCTTTCCCACCACTGCACTGCCGGGGGAGGATCCCGGCACCGTGGTCCTGCGCGGCGGCGGCGATGTGCTGCTGACGGCGGGCCCGTCGGATCCGGAGTCCGTGGCGGGGCGGGCCGGACTGGCCACCCTCGCCGAGCAGACCGCCTCGGCGCTTGCCGCAGCCGGGACCGCAGGCCCGGTAAAGGTCCTTGTGGACGACTCCCTGTTCACCGGGCCGGCGCTCTCTGATGCCTGGGGAGAGGCCGACGTCGAGGCCGGCGAGATTGCGCCTGTCTACTCCCTCGCCGTGAGTTCCGCCTGGGCAGAGGAAGGCACCGGGCCGGGGCCGCGCGTGGACGATGCCGCCCTGTCCGCGGGGGAGTCCTACCGCGCCGCGCTTGCCGAAGCCCTTTCCGGACAAGGCATCGCCGTAGAGCCGGACGTGGAACGCGGCACCGCTCCCGACGGGGCCGCCGCCCTGGCCGAAGTCCGCTCCGCACCGCTGACACAGCAGGTCGACTACATGCTGTTGAACTCGGACAACTACCTGGCCGAGGTGCTGGCCCGGCTCAGCGCCGCAGCCTCGGACCGCGAAGCATCCTTTGCCGGGGGGATCGAGGCCGTCAAAGCCGAGGTCGCCGGCCTGGGCGTGGATACCGGAACGATGGTGCTTGGTGACACCAGCGGGCTGTCCGGGGAGACCTCGGTCTCCGCCGAGCAGCTGACCTCGTTGATGCAGATCCTGCTGACCACCCCGGACCCCGATCTGCGCGCAGTTGCCGGCGGGCTCCCGGTTGCTGCCCTGAGCGGCACCCTTGCCGACCGCTACGACGGGAACACGGATTCCGGTGCGGCAGGAATTGTCCGGGCCAAGACGGGGACCCTGCTGGCGGTGACCTCCCTGAGCGGCTATGCCACGGACGCGGACGGCAGGGTGCTCGCGTTCACCTTCATTGCCAGCGGGTTGAACGGAAACACCCAGCAGGCGCGTGACGCCGTGGATTCCGCCGCAGCAGTGGTGGCCGGGTGCGGCTGCCGGTAATACCGCCGCAGCGTTCCCCAAGGTGGTGCGGCCACGCGGGGCAATGTGGTCGAATGGACCAATGGAGAGCAACGAGCGAGGCCATCGAACCCCTGTACCCCAGAACAGCATGCCCTCCGGCGCGCCGTCGCTCGTGAACTGGGACCTGGCCGCATCCACCGCTGCCGCCATGGTGGCGCCGGGTCCAAAGATGTCCGCCCGCGAGATCCGCACTGCCGTGGCTGAGTTGCGGGCCGCCGCCGAGGCATCCGTGGCGCACGTCCACCGCATCACCGGGCTGGAGGCCGCCCGGGACCTGCGGGATTCGGACGTCCTGATCGTGGACCGGGCCTCGTGGGCCCGCGCAAACTCGCAGAGCTTCTCAGTCTTGATGGGTCCGGCCCTAAAGCACCTGGCCGAGACCCGCCCGGAGCAGCTGGCCGCCGCCAACACGGCGCTGGGCGGAACCATGACCGGCGCGCAGCTGGGCACCATCCTCGCCTTCCTCTCGAGCAAGGTCCTGGGCCAGTATGATCCCTTTGCCGCCCTGGGCGGCGTAGGCAAACCCGGTGGACGGCTGCTGCTGGTGGCGCCGAACATTGTCACGCTGGAACGCGAATTGAACGTGGAACCCGCCGATTTCCGCCTCTGGGTCTGCCTGCACGAGCAGACGCACCGGGTGCAGTTCGCCGCCGCGCCGTGGCTGCGGGAGCACATGCTGGAGCAGATCAGCCAGCTCTCCAACGGCATGATGGACAAGGCGCAGACCATTTCGGAGCGGCTGGGCTCCGCCGTGAAGGCGCTGGCAGCCCCCAAGGGCGGCGTGGATGCGGACGGCGTGCCGAAGAAATCCGTGGATCTGCTCTCCCTGCTCCAGGATCCGGAGGACAAGGCACGCCTCTCCCACCTGACCGCCGTGATGTCCCTCCTGGAAGGCCACGCAAACGTGGTGATGGATGCCGTGGACGCGAGCATCGTGCCCAGTGTCAAGACCATCCGGCAGCGGTTCAACAACCGCGGGGCCAAGCGCACCTGGATCGACCGCTTCTTCCGCCAGATCATGGGCCTGGACGCCAAAATGCGCCAGTACAGCGACGGCGCCCGCTTTGTCCGCGCCGTCACTGACTCGGTAGGCATGGAAGGCTTCAACCGCGTGTGGGAGCGCCCCGAAAACCTCCCGACCGAAGCGGAGATCCACTCCGCGGACCTTTGGATTGCCAGGATGGGACTGTAACCGAACGTGCTCGACGAAGACCGCAACACCTCCACTGCCGCAGACAGCACACCCCACGGAAGCCCCGGAAACACCGGCGGATCCGTCCGTCCAGCACCGCGGGTGCGCAAGCGGCTCCTGCCAACGCTCGGGGACGCCCGCAACAGCATCCGTGACACCCTGCGCGACGCCGGCCTGGCTCCGGGCGGAGAGCAGCCGCCGCTGATCCTGGTTGCCTGCAGCGGCGGCCCCGATTCCCTGGCCCTGGCCGCCGCAGCATCGTTCTTCTCCCGGCGCGGGGACTACCGCGTGGGCGCCGTCGTCGTGGACCACGGGCTGCAGCCCGGCAGCGCCGAGGTGGCGGTGCAGGCGCGGGACAAACTGGAACGGATGGGACTGGAGCCGGTGCTCGTCCGGCAGGTGGAGGTGCCTGCCTCCGGCATGGGACCCGAAGCCGCCGCCCGGACGGTCCGCTATGCGGCGCTGGACACCGCCGTGGCGGAACTCGGGGCCGACGCCGTCCTGCTGGGGCATACCCTCGATGACCAGGCCGAGCAGGTGCTGCTGGGCCTGATGCGCGGCTCGGGCACCCGTTCGCTGGCCGGAATGCCCGCCGTTCGGGGAAAGTACCTGCGGCCATTCCTGTCCCTGCGCCGGGAACAGACTCTGGAGATCTGCGAAGACGCCGGACTGGATCCGTGGCACGATCCCAGCAACCGCGACCCGGCCTACGCCCGGTCCCGGGTGCGGACCGAGGTGCTGCCGTTCCTGGAGGACAAACTGGGTCCGGGCATAGCCGAGGCGCTGTTCCGTTCCTCACGTATCCTCTCCGCCGATGCCGACTACCTGGACGCCGTGGCGGCGCAGGCATTTGCGGAGCTGCGTGCCGCCGCCCCGCAGGGAGACACCACTGGTTCCGAAGAGCTCCTGCTGCCCGAAGCGCAGCTGCGTGCCCTTGCCCCGGCCGTCCGCCAGCGGGTCCTGGCCCTGGCCGCGGTCGAACTCGGTGGTGCACAGCCGAGCTACGAACGCCTTGCCGCCGTCCAGGCCCTGCTGCGGCGGACAGGTTCGGCCGGACCGGTCCAGCTGGTGGGGAAAGTCAGTGTGTACCGCCAGCCCCGGGCCAAATCGGTTCACCACGGTGCCTCAAGCTATGGCAATCTTGTGTTTAGGAAAAAGAGCAGCACCTAACATCCAAGCTGCAACACTGCGCACCCGGGAGTCATTCGTGGATTCACACGACGTCCAGTCAGATCTCAAGCACGTTCTCTACACCAAGGAACAGATCCAAACCCGGATCACAGAACTGGCGGCCGAAATTGACCGCGACTACGCCGGCCGCGACGTCCTGCTCGTCGGCGTGCTCAAGGGTGCCGTGATGGTGATGGCGGATCTGTCCCGCGCCCTCCACAGCCACGTGACCATGGACTGGATGGCGGTGTCCTCCTACGGCTCCGGCACGCAGTCCTCCGGTGTGGTCCGCATCCTCAAGGACCTGGAAACCGACCTGCTCGGCAAGCACGTGCTGATTGTCGAAGACATCATCGACTCCGGCCTGACCCTCTCCTGGCTGCGCACCAACCTGGAATCCCGTGGACCGGCCAGCGTGGAAATCTGCACCCTGCTGCGCAAGCCGGACGCTGCCAAGGTCGAAATCGACGTCAAGTACGTCGGTTATGAAATCCCCAACGAATTCGTCGTCGGCTTCGGCCTCGACTTTGCCGAGCGGTACCGCAACCTGGACTTCATCGGCACCCTGGCGCCGCACGTCTACGAATAGCACCGGCGGCTCCGGCCCCGTTCCTCCCCTCCCTCTCCACCGGGACTGGCTCTGACGGGACGCTACGCCCTGAGGGAACTAAACCCCGCTCCGGACCGTGTTCTTCTGGGGGACGGTGTATAGCTAGTAGGTAAATTCCGCGCATACCAGCGTTGTTGATCAGGAGGGACGGGGCTTTAGCCCTGACGACGAATGAAATCCAAGAACTTCTTCAAGGGCCCGGCCATTTGGATCGCGCTGGCATTGGCTGCTCTTTTGATCATCCTGCCGAGTCTTTCCGGCACGGGTGCCAAGCAGGTGGATACCAAGGAAGGCCTGGAACTCCTGCAAAACAAGGATGTGTCGCAGGCAAAGATTTACGACGGCGACCAGCGCGTTGACCTGACATTGACTGACGAAGCAGCCAAAGACAAGGACAGCGCCGATGTGCAGTTCTACTTCGGCACTGCCCGTGGCGAGGAAATTGTCGACGCGGTCAATGATTCCGGAGCGAACTTCACCGACCAGCCGGTGCAGACCAATTGGTTCACCAGTTTCCTGGGATTGTTCCTGCCGTTCATCATCATCGGCCTGATCTTCTGGTTCCTGATGTCCCGCATGCAGGGTGGCGGCTCGCAGGTCATGAAGTTCGGCAAGTCCAAGGCCAAGCTGACCAACAAGGACATGCCGCAGGTAACCTTCGATGATGTCGCCGGTGCTGACGAAGCCGTTGAGGAACTCCACGAGATCAAGGAATTCCTGCAGGATCCCGCCAAATTCCAGGCCGTGGGCGCCAAGATCCCCAAGGGCGTGCTGCTCTACGGTCCTCCCGGAACCGGTAAGACCCTGCTCGCCCGCGCCGTCGCCGGCGAGGCGGGCGTGCCGTACTACTCGATTTCCGGTTCCGACTTTGTCGAAATGTTTGTTGGCGTGGGTGCTTCCCGTGTCCGCGACCTGTTCGAACAGGCCAAGGCCAACTCACCGGCCATCATTTTCGTGGACGAGATCGACGCCGTCGGCCGGCACCGCGGAGCCGGCGTGGGCGGCGGCAACGACGAACGCGAGCAGACGCTGAACCAGCTGCTGGTGGAAATGGACGGGTTTGACGGAAACAGCAACGTCATCCTGATTGCCGCCACCAACCGTCCCGACGTCCTGGACCCGGCACTGCTGCGTCCGGGCCGCTTCGACCGGCAGATCGGCGTCGAAGCCCCTGACATGCAGGGCCGCCTGCGGATCCTGGAAGTCCATGCCAAGGGCAAGCCGATGGCACCGGGCGTAGACCTCGAAACCGTGGCCCGCAAGACTCCGGGCTTCACCGGTGCGGACCTGGCGAACGTGCTCAACGAAGCAGCGCTGCTCACCGCGCGTTCCAACGCGGATCTGATTGACGACCGCGCCTTGGACGAAGCCATCGACCGCGTGATCGCCGGCCCGCAGAAGCGCAGCCGCGTGATGAAGGAACTCGAGCGGAAAATCACCGCGTACCACGAGGGTGGCCACGCCCTGGTGGCCGCGGCGCTGCGCAACACCGATCCGGTGACCAAGGTGACCATCCTGCCGCGCGGACGCGCCCTGGGTTACACCATGGTCCTTCCGCAGGATGACAAGTACTCCATCACCCGCAACGAGCTGCTGGACCAGCTGGCCTACGCCATGGGCGGCCGGGTCGCCGAGGAGATTGTCTTCCACGATCCCTCCACGGGTGCCTCGAACGACATTGAGAAGGCCACCTCCACGGCCCGCAAGATGGTCACGCAGTACGGCATGAGTGAGCGGATCGGTTCGGTCAAGCTTGGTTCCGGCGGCGGAGAGCCGTTCCTGGGCCGGGACATGAGCCAGGAACGGAACTACTCCGACCAGGTGGCCTACGTGGTGGACGAGGAGGTCCGGCGCCTGCTGGACAACGCGCATGACGAGGCGTACCAGATCCTCACCGAAAACCGCGATGTCCTCGACCGGCTCGCCCTTGAGCTGCTGGAACGCGAGACGCTGAACCAGGCGGAGATTGCCGAGGTGTTCTCCGACGTGCGCAAGCGCGACGTCCGTGAAGTCTGGCTGTCCAAGCCCACCCGGCCCGTGCACAGCATGCCGCCGGTGGTCTCCGCGAAGGAACGGCGCGAGGCTAAGGAAATCGGCGCCCCGGATCCGGCCTCCGTTGCTCCGCAGGACCAGATTGCCGACGCCGACCTGCCGCAGGACTTCGACGTTGCCGGCAACGGAATGCCGCAGAGCAGCGGCCAGGGCAGCCACTCCGGCCGGAGTGGAAACTCCGGCAGCGGCAACACGGCACCGGACGCGTAGGCGGACGGGCGGCCTTCGTAGGCCGCCCGCTCCCGCCGGGGAAGGAAGTTCCGCGCGATAGGATCGACCAGTGACGGATTTCGATGATGAGCTACTGACCGCCGAAGCGGCGGCAGATTCCCCGGTGGACCAGCCCCGGATTGAACGGGCCGTCCGGGAGATCCTCCTCGCTATCGGGGAGGACCCGGACCGGGACGGATTGAAGGAAACCCCCAGCCGGGTGGCGAAGTCCTACACGGAAATCTTCGCGGGGCTGCACCAGAGCCCCTCCGACCTGCTGGCTACCACCTTCGACCTCGACCACGAGGAATTGGTCCTGGTCAAGGACATCGCCTTCTACTCCACCTGCGAACACCATCTGGTCCCGTTCCACGGCAGCGCGCATATCGGCTACATTCCCTCCCACGAGGGCAAGGTGACCGGTCTGTCCAAGCTGGCCCGGCTGGTGGAGGTCTACGCCCGCCGGCCCCAGGTGCAGGAACGGCTGACCACCCAGATCGTGGACGCCCTGATGACCAATCTGTCTCCCCGCGGTGCCATAGTGGTTATCGAATGCGAGCACCTGTGCATGTCGATGCGCGGGGTCCGGAAGCCGGGTGCCAGGACCGTAACCTCCGCGGTGCGCGGACAGCTGCGCGAGACCGCGACGCGCGCAGAAGCAATGAGCCTGATACTCGGACGATAGGACCACCATGGATTCACTCGCTGCCGCACCCGGCACCGGACCGGCAACCTCGCCGCTGCCCGTACTGCGGCCCGCACGCCGGGCCCGCACGTTCTCCGACCTTCCCACGGACCGCACGCTGGTTATGGGAATCCTCAATGTCACGCCCGATTCCTTCAGCGACGGCGGCCGCTTCGCCGACACCGATGCCGCCATCCGCGAGGGACTGAAGCTGCATTACGAAGGCGCCGACATTATCGACGTCGGCGGTGAGTCCACCCGGCCGGACTCGGTGCGGGTGTCCCCGGAGGAGGAGCAGGAACGGGTGCTGCCCGTGGTCGAAGCCCTGGTGAAGGCCGGCGCGCTGGTCAGCATCGACACGATGAATGCGGCCACCGCGGAGAAGGCCATCGCGGCAGGCGCCGCCATCATTAACGATGTGTCCGGGACCGAAACCGATCCGGACATGCCCGGGCTGGTTGCCCGCACGGGTGTCTTTTACATCCTGATGCACAGCCGCGGCGATGTCCGCAGCGACGACCCCAACGCCGACTATGGAGACGTTGTCGACGAGGTTGCCGGAGAGCTGGCGAAGATCCGTGAGCGGTTCTACGCCGCCGGCGTTGCCCCCGAGCAGATCATCGTGGATCCGGGGCTGGGCTTCTCCAAGAACGAAGGCCACAACTGGGAACTGCTGCGCGGCATCGACCGCCTCGGTGCACTGGGGCACCGCGTGCTCGTCGGCGCATCCCGCAAGCGTTTCCTGGGCTCGCTGCTCACCAGCTACGGAAAGGCGGCGCAGCCCCTGGAGCGTGACAACGCGACGGCCGCAGTGTCCGCGCTGGCGGCGTCGTCGGGCGTATGGGCGGTGCGTGTACACAACGTGCCGGCCAGCCTCGACGCCGTCAAGACCACCGCGGCCTGGAAGGGATAGGCGGATGTCCGGAATTTCCAGCCCGGCCTCCCCGCGGGACCGGATCACCCTGAGCGGCATTACCGCCACGGGCTTCCACGGCGTTTTCCCCGAGGAGCGGCGGGATGGGCAGCCCTTCGTGGTGGACCTGGTCCTGTTCACCGACCTGGGCCCTGCAGCAGCCACGGATGACCTGACACTGACGGCGCACTACGGCGAGGTGGCCGAGCGGGTAGTACAGGTCATCACGGGGGAGCCGCTGAACCTGATCGAGGCCCTCGCGGGCCGGATTGCCGACGCCGTCCTGGCCGGCTTCCCGGTACTGACCGCAGTGGAGGTCACGGTGCATAAGCCGAAGGCACCGATCACCGTGGAATTCGGGGATGTTGCCGTCACCATCCACCGGGAGCGGGCATGAGTACCGTGCACGCCGTCCTGGCGCTCGGCAGCAACCTGGGTGAAAGCCGGGATACCCTCTCCACCGCCGTGGCAGACCTTGCGAACCACCCGCAGGTGCAGCTGAGCGCGGTTTCCCCCGTGGTCCGCACCCGGCCGGTGGGCGGTCCTGAGCAGCCGGACTACCTCAACCTCGTGGTTGCGGTGGAAACCGAGCTGGAACCGCACGCCCTGCTGGCCCACTGCCAGGCAGTCGAGGCCCAACACCACCGCGAACGCATCGTCCGCTGGGGTCCGCGCACGCTCGACGTCGACATCATCACCTACGGCGACCTGCACCTGGATGACGAGGACCTCACCATTCCGCACCCCCGTGCCGCGCAGCGGGCCTTCGTCCTGCAGCCCTGGGCCTGGATGGAACCGGACGCCCGGCTGGACTCGGTGCCCGTAGCCGAGCTGGCTGCCCGCGCCGAGGACCTTCCCGGACTCGAAATCTTCGAAGGAGAATGAGTTCGTGAGCACCATCCGCTACCGCTGGCTGGCCGTCATCTGCCTCGCCGCCGGCCTGGTCGGCTGGTCCGCTTACTCGATCCTGGACGGCTCCCCGGCACCAGTGCTGAGCTCCGTGGCGCTGGTGGCCATCATCCTGGTGACAGGCGCGACCCTGGTTCTCGGGCTCCGGGTGCGCCGCTGGCGCAACGGCCGGCGCGACCGCGAACTGGACCCCATAGCCGCCGCCCGGACAGTGGTGCTGGCGCAGGCCCTCGCTTATGCCGGTGCCCTGCTGCTGGGCTGGCATGCAGCGGTTTTCCTGGCACAGCTGCCCCTGTGGTCGCTGCGGCCGGGCCACGCAGCCACCTGGGCTTCGCTGACCGTCAGCATCGGCGGGATCCTGATGATTGCCACCGGACTGACCGTGGAGCGGTTCTGTAAGCTCCCACCTGAGGACAAGGACGGCACCGGACCCGTTCCCGGCTCGGGAGACGGAGGAGAATATGCCTAGCGAAGCAATCGATCCGGCTGCAGTGCAGTGGCAGCGCGTATCACCGAAGTACCTCCGCCTGCGGCTGCTGAGCTGGGGGATCGAAACCGTCATCACACTGCTGGTCACCGGATTGCCCCTGGTGCTCCGCCTCACCGGCATCTGGCCCGGATATCCGGCGTGGCTGGCCTGGGGCCTGCCGGTCTTCTTCGCAGTGCTCCTGTTGTGGCGCGGGCTCCTGCTTCCGCGGCAGGTCCGCTCCATTGGTTTCGCCGAACGCAACGAGGACCTGCTGCTCCGCCGCGGCCTCTTCTTCCAGCGCACCCTGGTGGTTCCCTACGGCCGGATGCAGTACATCGACGTGGCGGTCGGCCCCCTGGAACGGGCCTTCGGCCTGTGCACCCTGAAACTCCATACCGCCGCCCCCGGCACCAATGCCGGCATTGCCGGGCTGCCCGCGGATGAGGGTGCCCGCCTGCGGGAGCATCTCTCCGCACGCGGCGAAGCGCAGCTGGCCGGGCTGTGACTGCCGGCGCCGCTCCCGGTCCGGAGGGGGACCGGCATCCCACCGCAGCGGATCCGGCACAGCAGCCGGAGCCGGAGTGGAAACGGGTCCACCCGGTCTCGCCCCTGGTCCGCGGCTGGATAGCCCTGGCCGCCCTGGCCTACTTTGTCGGCCGCGACCAGGTGGAATCCGGGTTCTCCGACGGCGGTGTGCGCCTGCCCGAGGGCCCTGCGCTTGGCTGGACGCTGCTGGCCCTGGGGATTGCCCTGGTGGTTATTGCCGGCGCCTTCTTCCTATCCTGGTGGTTCACCCGCTACCAGCTCACCGCCGATTCCATCCGGGTGCATTCCGGAGTGGTGGTACGCCGCCAGCGGCAGGCACGGCTGGACCGCGTGCAGGCCATCGACATTGTCCAGCCCCTGCTCGCCCGCATTTTCGGGCTGGCGGAACTGCGCTTTGAAGTGGCCGACGCCGGCGAGTCAGCGGTGCGCCTGGCCTTCCTGCGGCTCCCGGACGCCCAGGCGCTGCGGACGCGGATCATGGCGGATGCTTCCGGCGCCAGGAACTCCCAGCCCGACGGCGGCGGTGGCGCCGGCGGAAAAGACACCGCCGGCAGCCTTACCGTTCCCGCGGAGCAGCAGGTGCTGGCACTGTCGCCGGGACGGGTACTTGCCGCTGCCCTGCTGTCCGGAACCACCGTCCTCCTGCTAATGGCCGTTGCGGGCGTCATCGTCCTGACCGCGGTCACGGGTGAAGCGGCATCCATCGCCGCCATGGTGCCCATTATTTTCGGCTTCGGCAGCGCCTATTGGGGGTTGTTCAGTTCCGGCTTCAACTTCCGGGCGTCCGTGTCACGCGAAGGCATCCGGATCCGCTCCGGCCTGCTGGACACCCGCACCTCCACCGTCCCGCCGGGCAGGATCCAGGCTCTCGCGATCCGGCAGTCACCGCTTTGGCGGATCCCCGGGTGGTACTCGATTTCCGTAAATGTTGCCGGTTACGGGGTCGGCAGCAGCAGCGAATCCACCGCCCGGACCCGGCTGCTGCCCGCAGGCACGGCCGAGGAGGTCCTCCGGATGCTGGCCCTGGTCCTTCCGGACCCCGGAACCGGGGACCCCGTGGGGGTTTTTGCCGCCGGTATGGACGGAACAGGGACGGCAGGGGGCTTCACTGTCTCGCCCCGCCGTGCCCGCTGGCGCTCCCCGCTCTCCTGGCGCCGGAACGGCTACCTGGTGACGGAGACCGCAGTCCTGGCCCGGCACGGCTACCTGTGGCGGTCCCTGGAGGTGGTTCCGCACAGCAGGACCCAGTCCCTCGCCCTCCAACAGGGCCCGGTACAGCGTCCGATGCGCCTGGCGAACCTGATCCTGCACTCCACGCCCGGACCGGTTTCTCCCCGGGTAGTGGAAATCGATGCGGACACCGCCCGGCGGCTCCTCGACGAACAGTCGCTGCGCGCCCGCACCGCCCGCCGCCGGGATCTTCCGGAACAGTGGCTGCGCGGGAGCGGCCCTTCCCTGGCCAAGGCCGCCCCGGTGGCGCCCCTCCCACCATCCCTCCCGCCACCCGTTTCTCCACCCCTCCCACCGTCCCTCCCACCGTCCCTCCCGCCACCCGTTTCTCATCCCCTCCCACCGTCCCTAGTTACCCCTGCCCCCGTCTCCGAGGAGGAGCCTCCCCATGAACACCGCTGATTCCGCCAGTGTCGAAGAACGCCGGCGCCGCGGCCGCCTGGGTATCGGCGTGATCGGCGCGGGCCGGGTCGGTGCCGTCCTGGGGGCGGCCCTGCGTGCCGCCGAGCACGCCGTCGTCGGGGTGTCCGCGGTGTCCGACGCCAGCCGCGAACGCGCCGAAAACCTCCTTCCCGGCGTTCCGATCCTGGAAATACCGGACATCGTGGAGCGGTCCGAACTGGTCCTGCTCGCCGTGCCGGACGACGCCCTGGGCCCGCTGGTCTCCGGCCTGGCCAAGACCGGTGCCTGGCAGGCGGGCCAGCTGGTGGCGCATACATCCGGACGGTTCGGTACCGAGATCCTGGCCCCGGCCCGCGCCGCAGGTGCCATCCCCCTGGCCCTGCACCCGGCCATGACCTTCACCGGGATGAGCCTGGACCTGACCCGCCTGGCGGACTGCTCCTTCGGGATCAGCGCCCCGGCAGCCGTGCTGCCGATTGCCCAGGCGCTCGTGGTGGAGATGGGTGCCGAGCCGGTGGTCATCGATGAAGCGGACCGGGTGCTGTACCACGCGGCGCTGGCCCATGCGTCGAACCACCTGGTCACCCTCGCCGCCCAGTCCACGCAGCTGCTTGCGGGGCTCGGCGTCGAACACCCGGACCGGCTCCTGGGTCCGCTGATGCGTGCATCGCTGGAAAACGCCCTGGCCTCCGGCGAAGGCGCACTCACCGGTCCGGTGGCCCGCGGGGACGTCGGAACCGTTTCCGCGCACACCCAGGCACTTGCCGAGGCCGGCTCGGAAGACCTCCGCGCCGCCTACTCGGCTCTCTCCGCCGCCACGGCCGCCCGGGCCGTGGACCGGGGCCTGCTCACCGCCCAGCAGGGTGAAGCGATTCTGGCCGCACTCCGGCTGGACCCCGAAACACCCTAAAACACCCTGACAACCGCAAAACACATACCAAAGGACAGTGTTGAACACCCCCCGCCTCGTCACCACAGCCGCCGAACTGCGTTCCGCCACGGCGGAGCTGCTTCAGCAAGCGGCTGCCGCCAACCCTTCCCGCCTTCCCTCGCTCGCGCTGGTTCCCACCATGGGCGCCCTGCACGAGGGCCACGCCTCCCTGATGGGTGCGGCGCGGGCGGAGAACGACGTCGTCACCGCCTCGGTGTTCGTCAACCCCCTCCAGTTCGACGACCCCGCCGACCTGCAGCGTTACCCCCGCACCCTCGACGCGGACCTGGAACTCCTGGGCCGGGCGGGTGTGGACCTGGTCTTCGCCCCCTCCGAGGCTGAGATGTACCCCGGCGGCGCGCCGCTGGTGCGGCTGAGCGCGGGCACCATGGGCACCCGCTGGGAGGGAGCTTCCCGCCCGGGACACTTCGACGGGGTGCTCACCGTCGTAGCCAAGCTCTTCCACCTCGCCGCACCCCCGGTACCGGCACGCTTCCGGGCCTACTTCGGACAAAAGGATGCCCAGCAGCTGGCCCTCATCCGCCGCATGGCCGCGGACCTCAACTTCGCCGTGGAGGTCACCGGCGTGCCGATCGTCCGTGCCGCGGATGGTCTCGCCGAATCGAGCCGGAACCGCTTCCTCGACGACGGCCAGCGGCAGGCTGCACTCGTGCTGTCCAGGGCGCTGACCCTGCTGAAGGAACGCGCGGCTGCGGGCGGGCCGCTGGACCTGGCGTCCGCCGTCGAACTGGTCGCGCAGCAGCCCGGGGTGGAGCTGGACTACTTCGCGGTCGTGGACCCGCAGACCCTCGAACCGGTCCGAGCGGCTGCCGATGAACCGCTGACCGGGACCGCGCTGGCCCTGCTGGCCGCGCGGGTGGGTCCGGTCCGCCTGATCGACAACGCACTCCTGCCCTAGCAGGAGGCTCCGAACCGTACCCGGCAGGGAGGTACGGAGCGCAGGAACGGGGAGCGGCGCTTTGCTCTGTAAACTTAACTACCGTGACCACATCTAACCCCGTTCCCGAAGCCGCAGACACCTCCGAACAGATGCGCATCCGTGCCGAGAAGCGTGCGCGGCTGATTGACCGCGGGGATGAGGCCTACCCGGTGGGGGTGGAACGCACCGCCTCGCTGAAGGAAGTACGCGAAAAGTTCGGCCACCTGCAGGCCGACGAAGCCAGCGGCGAGACCGTGGGCGTCACCGGCCGCGTGGTGTTCATCCGCAACACCGGCAAGCTCTGCTTCGCCACCCTGCAGGAGGGTGACGGAACCCGGCTGCAGGCCATGCTCAGCCTCGCCGTCGTCGGCGAGGAATCCCTTGGGGACTGGAAGTCCCTGGTGGATCTGGGTGACATTGTCTTCATCCGCGGCGAGGTCATTTCCTCGCGCCGCGGCGAGCTCTCCGTGATGGCGCAGTCGTGGTCCATGGCGTCCAAGGCCCTGCGGCCGCTGCCGGTGCTGCATGCCGGGCTGAGCGAGGAAACCCGTGTCCGCCAGCGCTACGTTGACCTGATGGTGCGCGAGGAAGCGCGCGACATGGTCTACAAGCGGGCGGCGATTGTCCGGGGTGTCCGCGACACCCTGCACAACCACGGCTACGTCGAGGTGGAAACACCCATGCTTCAGCTGGTCCACGGCGGAGCCGCGGCCCGTCCGTTCGAGACCCACCTGAACGCCTTCGACCAGAAGATGACCCTGCGCATCGCCACCGAGCTTTACCTCAAGCGGGCCGTGGTGGGTGGAATTGAGCGGGTGTTCGAGATCGGGCGCATTTTCCGCAACGAGGGCGTGGACTCCACGCACTCCCCGGAATTCACCACGCTCGAATGCTACGAGGCCTACGCGGACCAGTTCGTGATGGCGGAGCGGATGAAGGAGATCATCCTGCACTGCGCCGACCTCATGGGCAGCCGGCAGATCGAAACGCCTGCCGGAACCATCGACCTCGACGGCGAATGGCGGTGGCTGAGCGTGTACCCCGGGCTTTCCGAGGCCGTCGGCACGGAAATCACACCGGAGACCGACGCCTCAGTGCTGCGGGAAATCGCCGCGGCGCACGATGTCTCGGTGGACCCCAAATGGGATGCGGAAAAGCTGGTTATTGAACTGTTCGGCGAAATCGTGGAACCGAACCTGCTGCAGCCGACGTTCGTGTACGACTACCCGCCCTCGGCGCAGCCGCTGGCCCGGCCGAACCGCAATGATCCCCGCCTCATCGAGGCGTGGGACCTGATCATCGGCGGCATGGAACGCGGCACGGCGTTCTCCGAACTTATCGACCCGGTGATCCAGCGTGAACGCCTCACCGAGCAGTCACGCCTGGCGGCAGGCGGCGATGATGAGGCCATGGCCCTGGATGAGGACTTCCTCCGGGCACTCGAGTACGGGGCTCCCCCCATGGGCGGTATTGGGCTGGGAATTGAGCGCCTTGTGATGCTTTTCACGAATACAGGAATCAGGGAAACAATTCTGTTCCCCCTCCTAAAGCCGGAAATGGGTTAACCATGGAATATGTCGAAGTTCTTCTGCCCTCAGTTTGTGTTGCAGCTCTCTTTTATTTCGTCATGAGGGCCCTGCTTAACTCGGATCGTTCCGAACGGAAGGCGCTTGCGGAGGCTGAACGGGAAGCTGACCAGAGTGTAGCCCATGAAACTTTGAAGAAACCGGGTGAAGTAGACAATAAATAGCCAAGTGCTTTGACGGGGCTTAACTAATTGCGTCATACTCTAAGTGGTCTCATAATTAGTCTTCCCATTTTTAGCTGCTTAGGAGCCTGTCATGGCACAAAAGGTAAAAATCATTCTCGTGGACGACGTCGACGGCGGAAGTGCGGATGAGACCGTACGGTTTGCCTTGGACGGGTCACAGTACGAGATTGATCTGTCAAAGGACAATGCGAAAACTCTGCGCGATGCGCTGAAGCCCTATGTTGATGCCGGCCGCAAGGTTGGGGGCCGCACCGGCCGCCCGCGCAGCGCCGGCTCGGCGCGCAGCAACGAAGCAGCACAGATCCGTGAATGGGCCCGCAAGAACGGCTACACGGTTTCCGAGCGCGGCCGCGTCAACAGCGAGATCATCGACGCCTACCGCGCCGCCCAGGGCTAGGCCTCGCGCCCGGGTCTTCCGCCCGGGTCTCACGCCCATGGCGAACAAGCTCCTATTGCACCCCTGGGGCACGTAGCATCGAATTACGCGTTAGCTAGGAGTGTGCCTCATGTTTGAAAGATTTACCGACCGTGCCCGTCGCGTTGTCGTGCTTGCCCAAGAAGAGGCCCGCATGCTCAACCACAACTACATCGGCACCGAGCATATTCTGCTTGGGCTCATTCATGAGGGTGAAGGTGTCGCTGCCAAGGCCCTTGAATCCCTGGGCATCTCGCTTGGTGCTGTCCGTGAGCAGGTACAGGAGATCATCGGTCAGGGCCAGCAGGCCCCGACCGGTCACATCCCCTTCACCCCGCGGGCCAAGAAGGTGCTGGAGCTCTCGCTCCGTGAAGCCCTGCAGCTCGGCCACAACTACATCGGCACCGAACACATCCTGCTCGGCCTGATCCGTGAAGGTGAAGGCGTTGCCGCTCAGGTGCTGGTCAAGCTTGGTGCCGACCTGAACCGGGTCCGCCAGCAGGTCATCCAGCTGCTTTCCGGCTACCAGGGCAAGGAGCCTGTCTCCACCGGTGGCCAGCAGCAGGAAGGCCAGCCCGCCGGATCGGTGGTGCTGGACCAGTTCGGCCGCAACCTCACACAGGCCGCGCGCGAATCCAAGCTCGACCCCGTCATTGGGCGCGAGCACGAAATGGAACGCGTGATGCAGGTGCTTTCACGCCGGACCAAGAACAACCCCGTCCTGATCGGCGAACCCGGCGTCGGCAAGACCGCCGTCGTCGAGGGCCTGGCCCAGGCAATTGTGCGCGGTGACGTGCCCGAGACGCTCAAGGATAAGCAGCTTTACACCCTTGACCTCGGTTCGCTGGTTGCCGGATCCCGCTACCGCGGTGACTTTGAGGAACGCCTGAAGAAGGTCCTCAAGGAAATCCGCACCCGCGGCGACATCATCCTGTTCATTGACGAGATCCACACCCTGGTTGGTGCGGGTGCCGCCGAAGGTGCCATCGATGCCGCGTCGATCCTGAAGCCGATGCTGGCCCGGGGCGAGCTGCAGACCATTGGTGCCACCACGCTGGATGAGTACCGCAAGCACATTGAGAAGGATGCCGCTCTGGAACGCCGCTTCCAGCCGATCCAGGTGGCCGAGCCTTCGGTGGCGCATGCCATCGAGATCCTCAAGGGCCTTCGGGACCGCTACGAAGCGCACCACCGGGTATCCATCACCGACGCTGCCCTCGCCTCTGCCGCAACGCTGGCCGAGCGGTACATCAGTGACCGGTTCCTGCCGGACAAGGCCATCGACCTGATCGACGAAGCCGGTGCCCGCCTGCGCATCCGCCGGATGACTGCTCCGCCCGAGCTGAAGGAAATCGACGAGCGGATCTCGGCCCTGAAGATGGAGAAGGAGTCCGCAATTGACTCCCAGGACTTCGAAGGTGCCGCTTCCCTGCGCGACAAGGAGCAGAAGCTCCAGGACCAGCGCGCGGAGAAGGAACGCCAGTGGAAGTCCGGCGGCCTGGATGACATTGCCGAGGTGGATGAGGAACTCATCGCCGAGGTGCTTGCCAACTCCACCGGCATCCCCGTGGTCAAGCTGAACGAGGAAGAGTCCACCCGCCTGCTGCGGATGGAAGACGAACTGCACAAGCGCGTCATCGGCCAGGACCAGGCCATCAAGTCCATCTCGCAGGCCATGCGCCGTACGCGGGCCGGACTGAAGGATCCCAAGCGTCCCGGCGGTTCCTTCATCTTCGCCGGACCCACCGGTGTCGGTAAGACGGAACTGGCCAAGGCCCTTGCGGAGTTCCTGTTCGGTGACGAGGATGCCCTCATCACGCTGGACATGTCCGAGTACGCCGAGAAGCACACTGTTTCACGGCTGTTCGGTGCTCCTCCCGGATACGTGGGTTACGAAGAAGGCGGGCAGCTGACCGAAAAGGTACGCCGCCGTCCGTTCTCCGTGGTCCTGTTCGACGAAGTGGAGAAGGCCCACTCGGACCTCTTCAACTCGCTGCTGCAGATCCTCGAGGACGGCCGCCTGACCGACGCCCAGGGCCGGATGGTGGACTTCAAGAACACCATCATCATCATGACGACCAACCTGGGTACCCGGGACATCTCCAAGGGCGTTATGACCGGTTTCCAGTCCGGCACGGACACCAAGACCGGTTACGACCGGATGCGGGCACGGGTTACGGAAGAACTGAAGCAGCACTTCCGCCCCGAGTTCCTCAACCGTGTTGATGACACCGTGGTCTTCCCGCAGCTGACCCAGGACGAGATTGTCCAGATTGTGGACCTCTTCCTGAACCGGCTGAGCCAGCGCCTGGCCGAGAAGGGCATGACCATCGAGCTCACCCCGGCTGCCAAGGTGCTGCTGGCAACCCGCGGCTACGATCCCGCCATGGGTGCCCGGCCGCTGCGCCGGACCATCCAGCGCGAAATCGAGGACCAGCTTTCCGAGAAGATCCTCTTCGGCGAACTGAAGCCGGGAGAAGTCATCTCGGTGGACGTCGACGGAGAAGGCGACGACGCGAAGTTCACGTTCGTGGGCAGCGGTGTTCCGAAGGCCATTGAGGAAGCCGCCTCGGCCATCGAAGCCGGCGTGCGGGACTAACCACCGCACAGCAGGACCAGCGCACAGCACAACCAGCACAGCTAAAGGATCCGGCGGGCACACAGCCCGCCGGGTCCTTTGCCATTAAGAAGCATTACCGCAGCCGGTTACAGGTGCAGTTTGGGCGCCGCCGCACCGGCGGTCCTAGACTGGGCCGGTGACTTCCGTACCCACCATCACCATCCGGCGCGCCCGGACTTCCGATGTTCCCGCCATCCGCGCCCTGGTGGCGCCCCTGGCCGATGAACGGGTCCTGGTGGCCAAGGAAGCGGTTGCCTACTACGAGGCGCTGCAGGAATTCCGCGTTGCGGAGGACGGGGATGGACGGGTTGTCGGCTGCGGCGCCCTGCACGTGATGTGGGAAGACCTCGCCGAGGTGCGCACCTTGGCCGCCGATCCCGCCCGGCGCGGCTGCGGAATAGGCCACCGGTTGCTGGAACAGCTGCTCGCCGACGCCGTGGACATCGGCGTCAAGAGGGTGTTCTGCCTGACGTTCGAGGTGGAGTTCTTCCAGCGGCACGGTTTTGTGGTTATGGCCAACCAGTCAGCGGTGGATCCCGAGGTCTATTCCGAGCTGCTGCGCTCCTCCGATGAGGGCGTGGCCGAGTTCCTGGACCTCGCCCGGGTGAAGCCGAACACGCTCGGAAACACGCGGATGATCCGGACTTTCTAGCCCGGCGCGGCACTGAGGGGGTGTTCGCAGACAGAGGAACCGGCAGGTCCCTGCTGGCCTTTTGCCTGCAGCGCTGGCTAAGCTCAGGGTACTTAGCATCATCAACGGTCCCGGCCGGAGCGCGGTATCCCAGCAGCTGTAAATCACGGCGGTTGGGAACGGCAGCAGTTGGAAACAGCGGCTGTTTCGCGGCAAGGACGGGCCACGATCAGAAAGCGGGTTCAGTAATGGGCGCAGATGACAAGATGCAGAACAAGGCCGAAAACCTGGGCGGCAAGGTCAAGGAAGGCGTTGGCAAGGCCACCGGCAACGAGCGCATGGAGGCCGAAGGCCACGGCGACCAGGCCAAGTCGAGCCTGAAGGATGCCGGCGAGAACGTCAAGGACGCTTTCAAGGGCAAGTAGGGTTTTACCGGAAGCGGGAGGGGTTCGCCCCTCCCGCTTTTTTTATGCCCGTTTTCCCTGCCTGGCGGTTGCCGTGCGGCGACGTGCCGGGCACCCTGTTGCACTTCCCCCGGCACGCGTAGGGTCGGATGGTGAGAGGGAGCCACAACGTGCGACGGGAGGCTCCGGAGGCCGTTCGCTAAGGAGCCCGCGCCATGAAGAAACTCATCAACAACCCGCGCTCGGTGGTGGCCGAGTCGCTCGAAGGATTCGGGCTGGCCCACCACGACCTGGTCCAGATCCATCTGGATCCGGATTACGTCCTGCGGCGGGACGTCCCCGTCGAGGGGAAGGTCGGGCTGGTTTCGGGCGGCGGCAGTGGGCATGAGCCGCTGCACAGCGGCTATGTCGGACGCGGCATGCTCACCGCCGCCGTTCCCGGTCCCGTCTTCACCTCGCCCACGCCGGACCAGATCCTTCCCGCCATCGTGAAAAGCGACTCGGGCTCCGGGGTCCTCCTGGTGGTCAAGAACTACACCGGCGACGTCCTGAATTTTGAGACCGCCGCTGAACTGGCCGGCGTCGAAGGCATCGACATCCGCACGGTAGTGGTGAACGACGACGTCGCGGTGGAGGACTCGCTCTACACGGCCGGCCGGCGCGGGGTTGCCGGTACCGTGCTGCTGGAGCGGATCGCCGGCGGCTCCGCGGACCGCGGGGACGACCTGGCCAAGGTTGCGGAGATCGCCGAACGGGTGAACGCCAACGTCCGGTCCATGGGTGTGGCCCTGGCGCCGTGCACGGTTCCGCACGCGGGGGAGCCGAGTTTCACCCTTGCCGACGACGAAATCGAAATGGGTGTGGGTATCCACGGCGAACCCGGCAGGCACCGGGTGCCCATGACCAACGCCGATTCGATTACGGACCAGCTTATGGATCCGGTGCTCAGCGATCTGGGTGTGGCTTCCGGCGACCGGGTGCTGCTTTTCGTTAACGGGATGGGCGGCACTCCGTTGAGTGAGTTGTACATTGTCTACCGCCGGGCGGCCCAGATCCTTGAAGACCGCGGTGCCCGGGTGGAACGTTCCCTGGTGGGCAATTACATCACCGCACTGGAGATGGAGGGGGCATCGGTTACGGTCCTGAGGCTGGACGATGAACTTACGGACCTGTGGGACTCGCCGGTGCTCACCCCGGCCCTGCGGTGGGGGGTATAGGCATGGAACTGGATGCAGCCTGGGCGGACCGGTGGATGCGGCAAAGCGCCGCCGCCCTGAGTGAAAACCGGCAGCGGCTGACCACCCTGGACCGGGAAATCGGCGACGCCGACCATGGGGAAAACATGGAACGCGGCTTTAGCGCCGTTGTGGAGAAACTCGACGCCGATGGCGTGCCCCAAACTCCCGGCGAGGTCTTCAAGACCGTCGCCATGACCCTCATGTCCAAGGTGGGCGGCGCCGCCGGGCCGCTGTACGGGACGGCGTTCCTGCGGGCATCCACGGGAGCGGGCAGCGCTGCGGTGCTCGGTCCGGCCGAGCTGGTGGCGGTCCTGACATCCGCACGGGATGGAATTGCGGCCCGCGGCAAGGCCGAACCCGGTGACAAGACCATGATCGATGCCTGGACGCCTGCCGTTGATGCAGCGGTCACGGCACAGGCAGCCGGTTCGGGTCCGGTGGAGATCCTGACGGCCGCAGCAAACGCCGCCGAGGCCGGCCTGGCAGGCACGGAACCGCTCATCGCCCGCAAGGGCCGGGCCAGCTATCTGGGGGAGCGCAGCGCCGGGCACCTGGATCCCGGAGCCGCGTCCACGGCACTGATCCTGGACGCGGCGGTTTCAGCAGCGGAGGCAGCGGCGTGAGCGTAGGCCTGGTGGTTGTCTCGCACAGCCGGAAACTGGCGGAGGGGGTCGGCGAGCTGGCGGAACAAATGGCCGCCGATGTGCACATTGCTGCCGCCGGCGGGACCGACGACGACGGCATCGGCACCAGCCTGGAAAAGATCATGGCCGGTATTGCCGCGGCGGACTCCGGTGACGGTGCCGTCCTGCTGACCGACCTTGGATCCGCCGTGATGACGGCGGAATCGGCGCTGGAGTTCCTCGAACCGGAGCAGCAGCAGCGGGTCCGGATGGCGGATGCGCCGTTAGTGGAAGGAACTGTGGCGGCAGCGGTCGCTGCACAGACCGGCAGGGATGTGGCCGACGTCGTAGCGGCTGCGGAGTCCGCCGGTGCGTCCTACGCGCCGGCTCCTGGGGCCCCCGGCACCACCGGGCAGGAGGCGGACGGCGGGCCGGCCGGACCAGCCGACGGCGGCGAAACGGCCAGCGGTTCATGGACACTGATCAACCCGATGGGCCTGCACGCGCGTCCGGCCGCTGTGGTGGCGCAGCTGCTGGCGGACCTGGATGCCGAGATCACCATCAACGGTGTGGACGGAAAATCCGTCATGATGCTTATGACCCTGGGGCTGGGTCCGGGGGAGACACTCAATGCCACCGCCACCGGCCCCGATGCGCCGCGGGCAATGGAGCTGCTCGGTACACAGGTGCGGAACGGCTTCGGGGAAATCTAGGCCCCTCCCGTCAAAGTTTCCGGTCAAAGCGGCCGGTCAAAGCGGAAGTGATACTCCACGGGCATCTTCCGCCGCGAGCCGGTCGGCCAGCAGCCCGGCCAGCGCGCGTTCCATTTGTTCCTGCGGTGCCTGCAGCCGGTGAAGCGCACCGAGGGGATCCAGTTCCACCGCCGCCCGTGGCGGTTCCAGGTCCACGGGCGGGTGCAGGAGCAGTTCCCGGCGGACCGGGCCGTCCGCGGAACGCAGCACCGCCATCAGAGCCCCGCGGACCTGCCGGTCCGTCCCGGCCCACGCCTGTCCCTTGGCGGTGTAGTGCGGCTCCGGTCTGCCCGCTGCAACCCAGGCGCAGCGGTCCAGGACCGGACACTCTGCACAGCGGGGGCTGCGGGCCGTGCACACCAGGGCGCCAAGTTCCATGACCGAAGCATTCCAGGCCACGGAATCTTCGCTCTCCGCAGGCAGCAGGGACGCGGCCAGCCGCATCTCCGCAGCGGTCAGCGAAGGCGAGGGCAGGGCGTGGCCGGTCACGGCCCTGGCCTGCACCCGGCGGATATTCGTGTCCACCACGGTTTCACGCCGACCGAAGGCAAACGCAGCCACGGCGGCAGCGGTGTAGTCACCCACGCCAGGCAGGCGCAGCAGTTCCGGGTAGGTGGACGGGACTTCCCCGCCGAATTCCTCCACTATGGCCTTCGCAGCCGCGTGCAGCCGCAGCGCACGGCGCGGATACCCGAGTCTTCCCCAGGCCCGGACCGCTTCCCCGCTGGGCTCCGAGGCGAGCCCGGCCGGCGTCGGCCACCGCTGCAGCCACTGTTCCCACACGGGAAGGACGCGCACCACCGGTGTCTGCTGGAGCATGATTTCACTGACCAGCACGCCCCAGGGGGTGCGTTCCGCGTCCCGCCAAGGCAGCTCGCGGGCGTTCCCGGCGAACCACTGCGTGATGCGGCGGTGCAGTTCTTCCGCCTGCGGTTCCATGCTGCGCTCCCTTGCCTATGACCAGCAATACTCTACTAACCGGCGTGGTGCGCCCCGTAATCGGGGTGCCAATCCCTAGCCTTGAACCATGGATGGGATGGGAACACAGCAGCTGGCCGAAGAGCGTTCCGGCCCCCGGCGTCCGAGCCCCGGCGTTTACCGCCGGCGCCGGCTGGTTGCCGGTGTCCTTGCCGTGCTGCTCCTCGTGGGACTGGGTTTCGCCGTTGCAGGTGTGGTGGGTGCTTTGACCCCGGAGAAGCAGGCCGGCCCTGCCACCGTTCCGGCCCCTACCCTCAGCGCGCCGCCGGCCACCCCCGCAGCCCCCGAGCCGAAGGCTTCCGAAACCCCTAAACCGGAGGAAACCGCCAAGCCGGCGTCCGCCTGCCCGAACGAATCGGTGTCGGTGGCAGCAGTCACCGATGCGCCGGTCTATGCGGCCGGAGCGGCTCCGGTCCTGACCCTCACCGTCACCAACACGGGAGAATCGGCCTGCGAAATCAACGTCGGCACGTCCCAGATGGAATTCTCGGTCACCAGCGGCTCGGACCGCATCTTCTCCTCACTGGATTGCCAGGACGGCGGCGAGGACTTCCTCAAGAAGGTGGAGCCCGGCGCGTCGGAGACGGCAAACTTCACGTGGGAACGCAACCGGTCGGCGCCGGGCTGCGCGGCGGTGGCGTCAAACCCCAACCCCGGCACCTACGCGTTCACTGCCAGGCTTGGTGAAACGACCAGCGAAACGGCCGTCTTCCAGCTGGAGTAGCCTACATAAACCGGTCGAGGAGGCTGGTTTCAGCGATACGGGACAGGCCTTCACGCACGGTGCGGGCACGTTGTTCGCCGATGCCGTCCACCGTCATCAGGTCGTCGATATTCGCTGCCATGAGGTTCTGCAGGCCGCCGAAGTAATCCACCAGCCGGTTGGAGACAGCCGGCGGAACGGACTTGATGTTGCTCAGCAGCCGGTAGCCGCGCGGCTGGACCACAGCTTCCAGCGAGTCCTGGCCGGGCTGGAAACCGACCACCGAGGCGATCTTGCCCAGGTCCACCATCTCGGATGAACTCATGTTCTGCAGCGTGGCGATCTGCTCTTCGATCTTCCGCTTTCCGTCATTCAGGTCGGCGTAATCACGCAGGATCATTTCGCTGCCCGGCCCGAGCCCGGTGGTGAGTTCCTCCAGCTGGAGCGAAAGCAGGCGGCCGTCCACACCAAGTTCGAGGACGTACTGCGAAATTTCCTCGGAGATCCGGCGGACCATTTCCTGGCGCTGCAGCGTGACCGCCACGTCGCGGACCGTCACCATCGCTTCGATTTCCAGTGCGGAGAGGGAATTCGTGACCTGGTCCAGCCGGGACCGGTACCGTTCGAGGGTTGCCAGCGCCTGGTTGGCACGCGCCAGCACCGGCTCGGAACCTTCGAGGACGTGGCGGAGCCCGCCTACGTAGAGCTGGATGATCCGCATGGACTGGCTGACCGAGATGACCGGGAAACCCGTCTGGATGGCCACCCGTTCGGCGGTCCGGTGCCGGGTGCCCGATTCGTGCGTTTCAATAGTGTGGTCGGGAACCAGCTGCACCGCTGCCCGCAGGATGTTGCTGGCGTCGCGGTCGCAGACGATGGCGCCGTCCATCTTTGCCAGTTCCCGCAGCCGGGTCGGGGAGAAGTCAATGCCGATGTCGAACCCGCCGGAACAGATGGCATCCACTGCCCGGTCAAAGCCGAGGACAATCAGGGCGCCGGTGCGGCCGCGCAGGATGCGCTCGAGCCCGTCACGGAGTTCGGTCCCGGGTGCGACCCGCGCCAGGGTGGCTTTCAGGGCATCTTCGGGGCTGCGGGCCATGGTCACTTCCTTCCGGCCAGTAGGCCTGGATGATCTGGGCTAAGGCTTGCCCGTCCCTATACTAGTGGGAGATTCCCGGTACACTTTCCCGCCGGTGAACCACGGCACGTCCCCTGCCTCCGGCGCCCGCGTGCGGAAGCAGTCCTAGAAGAGCAGCTCCAGGGCCTCGGCGAGGGTGGAGACTTCCCGGACCTTGAAACCAGCGGGGATATTTCCCGTTCCGTTGGGGGAGGCCGGTACCACGGCGTGGGTAAAGCCCAGCCGTTCAGCCTCGTTTATGCGCCGGGCGATGCCGGGCACCGGACGTACTTCCCCGGCCAGTCCCACCTCCCCGAAGGCAATCAGCTGGGCGGGCAGCGGCTTGTTCATCTTCGCCGACGCCACGGCCAGCGCCACGGCCAGGTCCGTGGCCGGCTCCCCCAGCTTCACCCCGCCCACCGTGGAGACATAGCTGTCATCCTTGGCCAGGCTCATGGAGGCGCGCTGCTGCAGCACGGCGAGCAGCATGGCCACCCGGGAGGCGTCAACGCCGCTGGTGGCACGCCGGGCCTGCGCGTTGCCCGTCTCCGCGACCAGCGACTGCACCTCGGCCACCAAGGGGCGCTTGCCTTCGAGGGTGACGGTGATGCAGGTGCCCGAGACGGGATCCTTGGTCCGGGAAACGAACAACCCGCTGGGATCGGCTAGCCCCTCAATCCCGTCTTCGGTCAGGTCGAAGCAGCCCACCTCGTCCGTGGGTCCGTAGCGGTTCTTGACCGCCCGGAGCAGCCGCAGCCGGGAATGCCGGTCGCCGTCGAACTGGCAGACCACGTCCACCAGGTGTTCGAGCAGCCGGGGGCCGGCAATGGAGCCGTCCTTGGTGACATGCCCAACCAGCAGGGTGGTCATGTTCCGGGTCTTGGCTGCATTGATCAGGGACGCCGCCACTTCCCGCACCTGACTGACCCCGCCGGCGCTGCCGTCCACGGCCGGGCTGCTCAGCGTCTGCACCGAGTCGACAATCAGCAGGCCGGGGGAGACCTGTTCCACCTGCCCCAGGGCCTGCCCCAGGTCTGTTTCCGCGCTGAGATACAGGTTCTCGGAGACCGCACCGATGCGCTCGGCCCGCAGTTTCACCTGAGCCGTGGATTCCTCACCGGTGACATAGAGGACGTCGCGGCCGGCTCCGGCCACCCGCGCGGCGACGTCGAGGAGCAGGGTGGACTTGCCGACGCCGGGTTCCCCCGCGAGCAGGATCACCGCTCCGGGGACGAGGCCGCCGCCCAGGACGCGGTCCAGTTCACCGACTCCGGTGGCCTGGTAGGCGGCGGTGGTGGCATCCACCTCGCCGATCCTCAGCGCCGGACGGGCCACGACCGCAGCGGCAGTGGTGCGGGCAATGACTTCCCCGGATTCCTCCACCGTGCCCCAGGCCTGGCATTCACCGCAGCGTCCCACCCATTTGGCCGTTGTCCAGCCGCATTCGGAGCAGCGGAAGTTGGCGGTCTTGGGCCGTGCAGTCTTTGTTGCCATGGAAACAGGCTATCCCGCGGCACCGACACTTCTTTTTCGGGGCCTGTCCGGGCCCTCAGACCTCCGAGAGGTAGGTGACTGCCTCTTCGTGGGTAAGTCCGGTGGATTCCAGCAGATCCACCACCAGGGGGCGGAACAGCATAACCAGCGCGTCCCCCTGCAGGTCGGTGATGCCCAGGGACTTTGGATGCAGCCGGGTTCCCACCCGGGCCAGTTCGCTGCGGGCCTGGCGCAGATGCCGCCTGCGGGTGTCCGCTCCTTCCCCGCCGCCCAGTGCGCGGGCCAGGACATCCACGGCGTCGGCGGTCTCGTTCAGCACCTCCGACACATTCTCGATGGCTTCATCGCCAAGGGACGCATGGTTGATGACCGACGTCGTCCGGCGGGCGAAGACCCGGCTGTTGCGCACGGCCAGGTCCAGGAAACCGATGGAGCCGCGCAGGTCCCCCAGTTCCGCCAGGTACCGCCGGTAAGCGGGGGAAATGCGGGCGACCTCCCGGGCGTCACGCACGCTGCGGGCCAGGGTGTCCAACTGGGGCTGGGTATTCCTCGCCCGGACCAGGGCATGCCAGGCAATGGTGGAATCGCTCTTGGCGATGGCCTCGGAGCACTGGCGCAGCACGGCGGAGAGTTCATGCAGGATTTCGCGGATATTGGACTTGGGCTCCCGGCGCGGATCCCGCGGTGCCAGCATGGTGACCACCAGGGCGAAAACGCCGCCGACTATGGCATCCACGCTGCGGGTGAAGACACCGCCGTCAGGTGCCGGCAGGAGCACAACCAGCAGGGACTGCAGCCCCAGCTGAGTAGTGAAGATAACGCCCCGGTCCAGGAAGCGTGCCAGCATCACCGAGACAAAGAGGACGACGGCGGCCTGGGCCAGGCCGTTGCCCAGCAGGGTGAGCAGGATTTCGCCGATGGTGATGCCCAGCGTGCAGCCGATCCCAACCTCGAGCACCCGGCGGGTCCGCGGTTCACGGGAGAACCCGAGTGAAATCAGGGCGGCGGTTGCTGCGAACAGCGGGCCCTGGTGTCCCAGGACATATTCGGCAAATGCGTAGGCCCCGACCGCGCAGACAGTCATCTGCAGTGCCGGCACCACCGAGTTTCGGCTGCGCTGCAGCCCCACGCGGGCCCGGTTCAGCAGGAACCCCCGGCTTTTGGCGAAGGAGCTGCGTTGGGGCATAAAACCAGTCTAGGGGGAGCTGGAGCCAACCTGTAACCGGCGTTACATCCGGTAGTGGCAGATGTTCCCCGGCCGACCGGCGCACGTTAACTTTCCGTTTACCTTGCTTCGCCACTCTGGGACAGGAACGTTTGCCCGTTCCCTGCACTCGACTGCTTTTCCTGACTCAGCTTCCCGGCGCACCCTGTGCCGAAAGAACCCCTCGAAAGGGACACGATAGTGAAGGTTTTGAACCGCGCTGTATCCGTGCTTTCAGTTTCACTTGTTGCCGCACTCAGCCTGGCCGCCTGCGGCACGGACAGCGCTGCACCCTCCGCGGCCCCGAGCGAGGGGAGCGCGGAAAGCTCAGTCACGGGCACGCTCTCCGGTGCCGGTGCCTCCTCCCAGGACGCGGCTATGCAGGCCTGGATCGCGGGCTTCGGCGCAGCCAATCCGCAGGCGTCCGTCCAATATTCACCGGATGGCTCGGGCGCCGGCAGGGAAGCGCTGCTGGCCGGCGGTGTCCAGTTTGCCGGGTCCGACGCCTACCTTGACGACGAAGAAACCGCTGCGGCCGCGGAGGTCTGCGGTCCCGACGGCGCCATCCACGTTCCCGTCTACATTTCCCCGATCGCCATTGCCTTCAACCTTCCGGGCATCATGGAGCTGAACCTCGACGCAGACACCATCGCGGCGATCTTCCGCGGCGAGTTCACCACCTGGAACGATCCGGCCATCGCCGCGCAGAACAAGGGCGTGGAACTGCCTGCCACCGCCATCACGGCGGTACACCGCGGCGACGAATCGGGCACCACCAAGAACTTCACCGAGTACCTGGCCGAAGCCGCACCCGAAAAGTGGACGGATAAGGCTTCCGGTGAATGGCCGGACGGCCTGCCGAACGGTGAAAGCGCCTCCGGCACCGGCGGCGTCATTTCCACGGTGACGTCCACCGAGGGTGGCATCACCTATGCCGACGCCTCGGCCGCCGGTTCCCTGGGCAAGGTCAGCGTCAAGGTGGGCGAAAGCTACGTACCCTTCAGCGCCGACGCCGCCGCACTCGCCGTCGAATCCTCCACCCCGGTCACCGGCGAAGGCCGTCCCGAAGCGGACATGGCCATGGACCTGGACCGCGACACGGCGGAATCCGGTGCCTACCCCGTGGTGCTGGTGAGCTACCACGTGTTCTGCACCAGCTACGAGGACCAGCAGGCCGTTGATCTGGTCCGCGCGTTCGGTACCTACGTCGTCAGCGAAGAGGGCCAGGCTGCCGCGTCCGACGCCGCGGGCAGCGCGCCGCTCTCGGACGCCCTGCGCGGCAAGGCGGAAACAGCGCTGGAAACCATCAAGGTCCGTTCCTAACGTGCTCATCCTGCCCTCCTCCGCTCCGTGCGGGGGAGGGCAGAGGCACCACCGGGGCCGGGGTCCCTACACTGATAAAAGAGTCTGCACGCAACGCATTTCGAAGGGTTGAGCAGTGTCCAGCAAGTCCATAACCGGAGAAGGCGGCACCGGCCGCGCCGGAGACAAGATTTTCTCCGGCATAGCGGTGACAGCCGGGTGCCTGATTCTCTTCGTACTGTTCTGCGTGGCCGTGTTCCTGATGTGGCAGGCGCTGCCCACCTTCATGGCGGATCCGGCGGAGATTTCCGGCGGCGGGTTCGGACAGTACATCCTGCCCCTGGTCATCGGGACGGTCATTGCCGCCCTCATCGCGCTGCTCATCGCCACCCCGGTGGGCATCGGCGTCGCCCTGTTCATTTCGCACTACGCACCGCGCCGGCTGGCGCAGGGACTGGGCTATCTGGTGGACCTGCTCGCGGCCATCCCGTCGGTGGTCTACGGGGCCTGGGGAATGACGGTGCTGGCCCCGGCCCTGGTGGGGCCGTACAACTGGCTGGCCGAAAACGCCGGATGGATTCCGCTGTTTGCCGGACCGGCCAGCCAGACCGGCAAAACCATGCTCACGGCCGGCATTGTGCTCTCCGTCATGGTGCTGCCGATCATTACCTCGCTGACACGGGAAATCTTCCTGCAGACGCCCAAGCTGCACGAGGAAGCGGCGCTCGCAATGGGCGCCACCCGGTGGGAAATGATCCGGATGGCCGTTTTCCCCTTCGCGCGTCCCGGCGTCATCAGCGCGGTCATGCTGGGACTGGGCCGCGCACTGGGTGAAACCATGGCGGTGGCACTGGTGCTTTCCTCCGGCGGGCTGATCGCCAGCCTGATCCGGCCTGGCAACCAGACCATAGCCGCCGAGATTGCCCTGAACTTCCCTGAAGCGTTTGGGCTCCGGCTCTCGGAGCTGATCGCGGCAGGGCTCGTGCTGTTCCTGATCACCCTGGCGGTCAACGTGGTTGCCCGCTGGATTATCAGCCGTCACAAAGAATTCTCGGGAGCCAACTGATGCTCGATACATCCCCCGTCCTGAACCGTCCCGGCTCCCTGCTGACGAAGAACAGGCTGCCGCGCTACACGCCCTGGATCGTGCTGGCCGCGGCCTTGGTCCTGGGTGCGGCCCTGTCCGCCCTCCTCGGTTTCTCCGTTGCATCCTTCGCCATCTTCACCGCCGTGCTTTTCGTCATCGGCGGCACGGCGGCCACCTGGGTGGTGGAGGGCAGGCGGCATGCAGTGGACCGCCTCGCCACTAACCTGGTCTGCGGTGCGTTCCTGTTGGCGCTGCTGCCCCTGGTATCGGTGATCTTCACCGTCCTGGCCCGCGGCCTGCCCGGCCTCAACCCGGACTTCCTGCTGACCTCCATGGGCGGAATGACCGGGGCCGTGGACAACGCCACTGTGGAAAACGGGACAGCGGTGCTCGGCGGCGCTTACCACGGCATTGTCGGCACCCTGCTGATCACATTCTGGGCCACGGTCATTTCCGTGCCGGTGGGCCTGCTGGCTGCCGTGTACCTGGTGGAATACAGCCGCGGCGGAACGCTTTCGCGGGCCATCACGTTCTTCGTGGACGTGATGACCGGCATCCCTTCGATCGTGGCCGGCCTGTTCGCCGCCGCGTTCTTCGGGCTGGTTTTCGGGCCCGGCACGCGGACGGGCTTTGTTGCCGCCGTCGCCCTCTCCGTACTGATGATCCCGGTGGTGGTCCGGTCCACCGAGGAAATGCTGAAGATTGTGCCCAACGAGCTCCGGGAGGCGTCCTACGCCCTGGGTGTGAGGAAGTGGCGGACCATCCTGAAAGTAGTGGTCCCCACCGCTATTTCCGGCATTGCCTCCGGCGTCACCCTGGCCATTGCCCGCGTGATCGGCGAGACCGCCCCGCTGCTGGTCACGGCCGGCTTCGTGAACACCATCAACTTCAACGCCTTCGCGGGCTGGATGAGCACGCTGCCCACGTTTATCTACCGGCAGCTGATGAGTCCCACCTCACCGACCAACACCGATCCCAGTACCCAGCGGGCCTGGGCGGCCGCCCTGATCCTGATCATCATGGTGATGCTGCTGAACCTTGGCGCACGCCTGATCGCCCGGATCTTCGCCCCCCGGACCTCCCGCTAGCCCGTCTTCGATCCACCGAGAAGGAAATCATGTCCAAGCGCATCGACGTCAAAGACCTCAACGTCTACTACGGCAGTTTCCTGGCCGTCCAGGACGTGAACATCAACATTGAACCCCGCTCCGTGACTGCCTTCATCGGCCCATCGGGCTGCGGCAAGTCCACCTTCCTGCGTACCCTCAACCGGATGCACGAAGTCCTTCCCGGGGCCCGTGTGGAAGGCGAAGTGCTGCTGGACGGGGAGAACCTGTACGGCCCCGGCGTCGACCCGGTAACCGTGCGCAGCCACGTCGGCATGGTTTTCCAGCGGCCCAACCCGTTCCCCACCATGTCCATCCGGGACAATGTGCTGGCAGGCGTGAAGCTGAACAACAAGCGGATTTCCAAATCCGACGCGGATGCCCTGGTGGAAAAATCCCTCACCGGCGCCAACCTCTGGAAGGAGGTCCGGGACCGGCTGGACAAGCCCGGTTCCGGTCTTTCCGGCGGGCAGCAGCAGCGTTTGTGCATAGCCCGCGCCATCGCCGTGTCCCCGGAGGTGATCCTGATGGACGAGCCCTGTTCCGCCCTGGATCCCATTTCCACCCTGGCCATCGAGGACCTCATCGAGGAACTGAAGAGTGAGTACACGGTGGTGATCGTGACGCACAACATGCAGCAGGCGGCACGGGTGTCGGACAAGACCGCGTTCTTCAACATTGCCGGAACCGGCAAGCCCGGCCGGCTCATCGAATACGCGGACACTCCGGTCATCTTCAGCAACCCCGCGGAGCAGGCCACGGAGGACTACGTCTCCGGGCGTTTCGGGTAAACGCCGGCTATAGGAGTGGACTGAGGGCCAGCAGCAGGATTCCGCCGAGCACCGCCGTCACCGGTGCCGTGACCAGCCAGGTGACGAGGATTTCCCGCAGCGGGATCAGGCGGACGGTGGAGAAGCGCTGGTTGGTGCCGGCGCCCACGATGGCGGAGGTCATGGTCTGGGTACTTGAGAGCGGGATGTGCAGCCAGAGGGCGCCGAGGAAGAGCATGGTGGAACTGACCGCCTGGGCACTCATGCCCCGCAGCGGGTCCATCCGCACCAGCCGGTAGCCCAGGGTGTGGGTGATCCGCCAGCCGCCGAAGAGCGTGCCGGCGGCCAGGGCAAACGCTGCGAACAGCTGGACCCAGAGCGGGATCTCCGTTTCCACCGCCTGCCCGGCGGCCAACAGGGCCAGCACCACAACAGCCATGGTCCGCTGCCCGTCCTGGATGCCGTGTCCAAGGGAGAAGGCCGAGGTGAAGACGGACTGCGCTATCCGGTTTCCCGCATCGCCGCGGCGCGGGGAGCTGTAACGCATTAGCCAGGTGGCGGGGAAAACCAGCAGGTACGCCAGCGCAAAGGCAATTGCGGGCGAGAGCAGCAACGGCAGGGCCAGCTGCTCCCAGATCAGCCGGTTGGACTCCGCGATGTTCTGTCCGCCCACCAGGGTGGACGCCGCTCCGGAACCTACAATCCCGCCCACCAGTGCATGTGTGGAAGAGGACGGCATCCGCCGCCACCAGGTCCATACGCCCCAGCCGCAGGCCGCCAGCAATCCGGCAACCAGGATGCCCAGCCCCTCGGGGCCGGCCGGCAGGTCCACGAACCGCACGGTCAGGGCGACGGCCAGGGCGGTACTGACCAGGGCACCCAGAAGGTTGAACGCAGCGGCGAGGATGATCGCCACCGTGGGGGTCAGGGCCCGGGTGCGCACCGACGTCGCCACCGAGTTGGAGGCGTCGTGGAAGCCGTTGACGAAGGCATAGGCTCCGGCGAGCAGGACGACGCCGGCCAGCAGGAAAGCGGTCACCCTAGGATTCCCGGACGAGGATGCCGCCGACGAAAGTCGCCGCACGGCGAAGCTGGGCCGTGGCGCCGGAAAGCTGATCGGCCAGGTCCCGGTGCCTGGCGTAGGCCAGCGGCTTGTACTCGCGCATCAGTTCCGCCACCCAGATCCGGCGGGAGCGCTCCGCACGCCGGGCCAGCCGGAGCATTTCAATCCAGTACTCCTCCAGGTCCTCCAGCGAGGCAAGCCGGCGCATGGCGGAGGCCGTCAGTTCCGCCTGCCGGCCAATGACCTCCAGCTGCTCGGAAGCGCGGCGGGATACGCCGGTGAGCTTGTAGAGGGAAATAGTCTCCGCGGAGGCGTCCAGGCATTCCATGGCGGACATCAGGACCAGCGACAGTTCGTACAGGTCTTCCCGGGGCAGCGGGTTGATGAAGCTGGTCCGCATCTGCGTCATCAAGGCAAAGTGCAGGTCCGTGGTTTCCGCATCGATCTGATGCAGCTGCTCGGTAAGCCGGTCGAATTCCTCCGGGCCTGCTCCGAGTATCTCGGCCAGAACACCGGTGCCGCGCAGCAGCTGCGACGCCATCCGGGAGAGCAGTTCGAGGCCGGCATTCTCTTGGGGAAACAGCTGAAGTTTCACGCCGTGCACATCATGCCGGCCGGAGGGGAGGTTCTCACAGGCCCAAGATTATCTGATCGCGGCGCCGGTTCAGCGAGCGGCAGGCCAAACCCGCGCAGTGCACGGCGGGTTTGACTCAGGAGGGGAAAGTAGCGGTGCCGGACCGGGAGCGCCTCTCGGCGGAAGGCCGCTCGAAGCGGCTCAGAGTTGAAGCCCGGGGGTTCCGCAGTCCGACACCGATTTCAGTTTTCTACTCTCTGCCGGTGATGTCAACACGGCCCCGGCGGACTGTGAGGACCGCCACTGGGGGATGCGTCACGAGCCCCTTACCCAGGCGGCTGTCCTGCTCCCCGCCGGCTCCGGCTAGTCGAGTTCGCCCCGCCGCCAGGCGGCTGCCGAATGCTCCAGGTCCTCCGCCGTGTGCACCAGCTGGCGTGCGTTGCGGGTCAGCAAGGTCGCCCGGTCCCCGTTGGATGCCTCGGAGGAATCCGCGTGGTTGGCCTGGCCGAGGGCCACCACCCTGCAGAAGGCGGCGAAACGCTCCAGTGCGACGTCGAAATCGCCTTCAAAGGCACCGGAGAGGATGGTGTCCGCCATGGTGCGTACCTCGTCCGCCCCCAGCGGTTCGGCTACTCCGGCAACGACTTTGGAAACCTGTGCAACGTCCTTCCCGGCGGCGTAGAACGCGGCAATGCGCTCGGGATTGCGCTGGATGGATGCACGGAGCGCGTAGAGGCGCCAGAGGGCTCCCGGCAGGGACCGGGCAGGGCTTTCAGCCCACATTTCGGCGACCGCTTCGACTCCCTGCTGGTCGGTCAGTTCCACCAGCCGGCGGGTGACTTCCGGATCGGTGCTCCTGCGGCCGTGGTGGACGAGCGCCTGGGCGGCCAGATGGGCCGCCTCGGAAACGCGTGCCGGATCGGCACCGCCGGGGAAGTTGGCGAAGTCCACGGGTGCAAGAGGCTTTGGCTTGTGATGGCGCGGCATTGAATTGGACTCACTCATGCTTTGAGAATACTCCGGGATCAGCACCGAATCGAGGCGGGTTGGAGGTGCCCGGGAACTGCCTGAAGGCGTGCCGCACCGGCTGGATCCCCGGTCCCCGCCCGGGGTTTTCCACGATCTGTGCGGTGTGCGATAAAGTGGGACAGTCGGTCCGCGCTGTAACCAGCCGGAGCCGGTGGCGCGCCTATAGCTCAGTTGGTAGAGCAACGTCCTTTTAAGTCGTGGGTCGCAGGTTCGAGCCCTGCTGGGCGCACCGCAAAAAGAGCACCGAAAAAAGAGCACCGCAAAAAGAATGGCTTGCCGAGGCAAGCCATTCTTTGTTTAAGCCTTTGTCCTGGCCGGCGGGACTGTTCCTTCGCTTAGCCTGCGGCTTCTTCCGCGGCCCGCCGCGCCGGTTCCGGTACCGGACGACGCCGGGTGGTATCGAACTTCATCAGCTTGTGGGTGCCGTCGCAGTACGGTTTGATCGCGGAGCCACCGCACCGGCACAGCGCCACGGTTTCCCGGTCCCGCGGCACGGGGACCCCGTCAGGCGTGACAATTTCGAAGTCGCCGCGGACCAGCAGGGGACCATTGGGGCAGGCCACGATGGACGCCGGGGCGCTGCCTTCCCGGGTCTCCCAGGCCTGGAGCCCGGCAGCCTCAACCTCAGTCGCCGGGTCCGGCATGGCCGCCGTGTCCTCCGCGGGGGATCCGCTGACCGTCACGGCGTGACACCGCCGGCCATTGCCGTAGCTGCCAGTGCGGCACCTGCGGTGCCGCCGCCGTCGTTAGCCAGGGGCGTGAGCAGCGCGGTCTCGCCTGCCTGCCAGGCCGTGAGCTGGTCTTCGGCGAGCATGGCGTCGATGGCCAGGACGGTAGCGGCGCCGAAGATGATGTCTGCCAGCAGGTCGGGTTCGGCCTCGGCCAGTCCGCCGGCCAGGTCGCGTGCGGCGATCTGCTCGTGCACCGCGTCCGCTTCAACGTGTTCATCGAAGTAATACGTGACCTCATCGCTGAAACCGTGCCGCCGGAATCCGCGGGCGTAGAACGAGTTGGGGATGGAGGAGGTCATTTCGAACGCCGCCAGGTGCCCGGCAATGGCGCCGCGCAGCCGCCGGTTCAAGCCAAAGAGGGACATGGCGTTGGAGGAAGCCAGGGTCAGTGCGGGAACCAGGTCGATGTAGTACCCGTAGCCGGAATCCAGGCCGAGACCCTCCATGGTGGTGCCGAACAGCTTCGAGTGCATCCGCTCCACGCGCCCGCCGCCGTATTCATCTGCCTGGATCTCCACCAGGGCCGCCTTGGCGCGTCCCACAGGAAGCCGCGGGATGGCCCAGCTGTGCGGGTCCGCCTCCTTCAGCTGGTACACCGAGCGCAGGATCAGGAATTCCTGCAGCTGTTCGACGCTCGCCTTCCCGGCCACGAAACGCGAAGCGCCGGGACTCTTGTCGTCGGCCGCCAGGCGGAAGAGGGACTCTGCAACGGCTTCGCTCTCCGGCGCGGGCAATGCGGGGACGGGCACTACCGCGCGCAGCACGTCCTCGAACGCCGCTTCCATCCGGGCGCGCACGCGGATCAGCTCGGGATCCCATTCAGCCGCATCCTCGACTCCATCCAGTCCGCTGTAGTGCAGCTCGTAGAGGCAGAACAGGGCCAGCTGAAGGTCTTCGTCACGGAGCAGGTCCGGGGTGCCGGCCAGGGCTTCGTCCACCAGGAGATTCAGGGAGCCGTAGGCGTTGGCGTGGCCCGCGCCGCCGCGGTTCTGGAGGAGGTCTAGCAGGGTGGCGCTGACGCGCCCCCTCGGGGCGGGAATCTTCATTGCTTTCCTTACATCTGCAGGCGCTTTTCCGGCGGTTTTCATCGGATTTTGTCGGGCTGCGGGACACAAGCCACAAGTCAGCATACTTGGTGTTCCCCCACCCGGCCCTTTTTCAGGTGCACCGTACCGCCATTGACCTTTGCAGCCGGGTTCGGTGCAATGGAGGCACAAGGACCAGGAAGGCAACAGGGCGGAGCGGCGATGGTGGAGGGTGTTTTTCCGATCCTGCTGCTGGTGCTCGCGCTCACCGCCGGTGCGGCCGGTATTGACCGGGCCCTTCGCGCCGGAGACGGCGAGAACCTTTTCTGGGCCGGGTTGACGGCGTTCCTGGCGGTCCTGCTGATTGCCGCGTGGGCGTCGACTGCCACGGATGCCGGAGCCGCTGCAGCGGGGTCGGTTGTGGTGGGCGGCAGCATCGCCGCGGCACTCTGGGTGGCCCGGCGGGACCGCCGTCGTCGGCTGATCCGTGAAGACCGGCAGGTGCAGGCCGAACTACACGCTGTGGCGGCCCGCCACGAGGAGGTCCTGGCCCGCTGGCGAGCCTATGAACTGGATCCCTGGCTCGCGGCGGAGCACCCTCAGCTCCTGGATGTCCGGGCCCCGGAAACGCGCAACTTCATCCGGGCGCTGAAGGCGGCCGAACAGCTGCGCCCCGAAGCAGGGAAGGCGTCGGATGCGGCTGCGTATGCCCAGGCCGTCGGCAGGCTGGAAGATTCCTTCCGCCGCGCCGAAACCGCCGCAGGCGGCGGAAGGGCCGCATAACCGCGCGAAGGGCATTGGGCTGGACCACCGGGGGATTGCGTGACAGTCTCGGCCCATGACTACCAAGGACATCAGCGTCTCGCGCAATGACGGGCTGGACAGGTACGAACTGCGGCTGGACAGGAAGTTGGTGGGGATTGCCGACTACGAGGTGCACCCGGACGGCGTAGCGCTTACCCACACGGAAATGGAGCCGGAGTTCCGGCACCAGGGCTACTCTTCGCAGCTGGCCCGGTATGCGGTGGAGGACATCGTCAACGGCGGGCGGAGGATCAAACCCTACTGCTCCTATATGGCCGAATATCTCGGCAAGCACCCGGAATACAGCCATCACGTTTCGTGGCCCCAGGGGGAATAAGGACGGCGGGGCAGTAACGGCCGGAATCCGGCCGTTCTCCGTGCCGCCGTTCTCCGTGCCAGAGCCAGTCCCAGCGCAGGCAGCCAAACGGCCCGTGCGTTAATTGAAGCTGGCTTCCCGCTCTGCATATGGGGGGAACGCAGAAGGGGAAGCCAGTCCCACCAGTATAATTCTATTTGTCCGGGTAAATCCAATCGAGGGGGGCAAAATGGCAGTGCCTGCCAGGTCCTTCCAAAGTTGGCGGACAGTGGTTGCCCCCGGAGCCTCCAATGCGGACCTCTGCCGCCGGACGGGGATCAAGCGTTCCACCCTTGGCCAGCAGATTGTCCGGGGCAAGGTCTCGGAGATCACTGTGGTCCGGGTGGCCCGGGCGTACGGAAAAAATCCTGTGGAGGCACTCTCCGAATTTGAGGAATACTCCGACCTGCTGGGCGGACCATGGCTGCCCAGTGCGGCGGAGCTGATCAGCCAGGTGTCCTACATCTGCATCCTCGAGACGATCCTCGCGCGGGCTACCGGAGGGAAAGCCTCCGGAACGGGCTGCCCGGACCTCACCCGGCATCCCCACCGGAACGCGATCCGCTCCTGGTTCGAGGCTGTGGACCCGGGAGACCTCCGCCAGCAGCTCAGTCTGAAGACCGGCGTGGCTCCCCAGAACATTTCGGCACAGCTTTCGGCAGCCCGGCTGGCACCCGAACTGGCCGTGGAGGCGGCACGGATTGCCGGTGCTTCGCTGCCGGGCGGGTTGGTGGCCACCGGATTGATCAGCCCCGACGAGGCGGGGTGGCCCCGGAACGGCCAGCAGGAGGCATTGGCTGCGCTCACGGACTCCGAGCTCCTGTTTCTCGCCCGGGACCGACTGGACGGGGCGGGGAAGCAATTGAGGAAGTATGAACATGATGTGGAAAACGAACTAACGCTCTTGGAGAACCTCGGATGAGCCTTGTATTGGCTTTTCAATACGCCGCACTGATCGTCTCGACGCTTTTTGCCCTGGTGCGGCTTCCCCTGGCCCTCCGGGGCCGGAACCCGATGCTCTTCGGGGCATTCGCCCTGACCGCCATTGGAGTGGCGCTCAGTATCCCGTCAATCTATTTACCGGTTGACGCCCTGCTTGGCGGCGTTAATTACGCCAACCTGATTCTCCGCTACGCGGTATATGGAATGGTTCTCCTCATCGGCAGCATTTCCGCAGCCGCCTTCCGGTCCCCCGGGGCGCGCCGCCTCATTGTCGGGCCGCCCGGCCTGGCCGTCCTGGCGCTGACGGTTATCGTCACCACGGTCCTGTTCGTCATCAGCGATCTGCCGGTTTCATCCCCCGGGCTCTACGGTTATCCCGACGAATATACGATCCATGTGTATGCCGTGGTGGGGAAGATCTACCCGGCGTACGTTTCCGCGTGCCTGGTCGCCCCCGCCTTCCGGTCGGCCGCGCACTCCCGGCGGCCGTTTTCCCTGCGGGCGGGATCCGGACTCATCGGGTTCGCGCTGGCTGAGGTCGTGATCTGGTCCGCGCTGGGGGTGGTCCGGATACCCATTGGCGTCTGGGACTATATCCTGCCCCATTCCGCGGTTATTGTGCTTGCCGCGGGACTCGGTGCGGTGGCCTTCTATGGGATTTCCGCCAAACGCCGGGAAAAGCAAAGCCTGCTGACTTCCGGCTACACAAGGTGACAATTAGATAAACTTGTTCACGGTTTCATGTTTGTGTGCCAGAATAATGAATATGTAACGTCCGCTGCCTGTGGGGGGTCAGCGTGAAGTTGCAACGAAGCCAGCGGCAATGCCGTTGGCTTCGTCATTTTCCGGAATCACCCGGTTCTGGAAGCAAGGGCGGGACATTCATAGAACGGTGAATGCCCCGCCTCTTGCCGCCTACGTGGCGTCCAGATCCGTTTCCAGGATTTTCGCCAGCTCCTCAAGTGCTGCTTCCGCCCCTTCGTCCTCCGAGCGCAGCACCACAACGTCTCCGTGCGCTGCGCCCAGGCTCATCAGGGAAAGCATGCTTGAGGCATCCATCGCCTCGTCGGCCGGGTCCCCTTCCCTGGCAATGGTGACTTCAACGGGTTGGGCCGCTGCCGCTTCCGCGAAGATCGACGCCGGCCGTGCGTGAAGCCCTACCCTGCTGGCTACTGTGGCTTTGCGTTCTGCCATTGGTGTTCCTTCCGTGGTTTTTACGCTGTGGTCGTCGTTGGGTCCCGTCCGGGCCGGCTACAAGCCAAGCTGCTCGAGGACGGGCAGCCGGCTGCGCACAATGGTCCGGGCCTCGGCGGCGGAATGGGCAGCCAAGGCGCGGGCCGAGAGCTCCTGCGCCTGTTCCAGGGTGACGGATTCCAGGACTGTGCCCACGCCGGACAAGGCGCGCGGCGTCATGGACAGCGTGTTTACCCCCATTCCGGCGAGCACGACGGCAAGGGCAGGGTCCGCGGCCGCCTCGCCGCACACTCCCACGGTCCTGGCGCCGGCTGCCGGCTCCGTCCCCGCAGCCGTGGCGCGGGCTGCACCGGCAACGGTGGCGGAGATCAGCTGCAGGACGGCCGGCTGCCACGGATCGTTCAGCGAAGCGAGCGAACCCAGCTGCCGGTCCGAGGCCATGGTGTACTGCGTGAGGTCATTGGTGCCCAGGCTGGCAAACCGGACCCGGGCCAGGATGGCTTCGGACATAATCGCCGCCGCCGGGACCTCGACCATCACGCCGGGCATGCCGAGTCCCGCGCCGGCACACATCACGGCGAAGTCGGCGGCCTCCTCGGCGGTGGACACCATGGGTGCCATGACCCAGACATCCGCGGTGTGCGCGCCCGCGGCGGCGGCAATGGCTTCCAACTGGCGGGCGAGCACCCCGGGGGAGGTGCGGTCGGTACGGAATCCGCGTACCCCGAGTGCCGGGTTCGGCTCGGAAGCGTCCGTCAGGAACGGCAGTGGCTTGTCCGCCCCGGCGTCAAGGGTGCGGATCACTACCTTCCGGCCCGGAAACGCCTCGAAAACCGCGCCGTAGGCGGCCACCTGTTCCTCGATGGTGGGTTCCGTGTCACGGCCCAGAAAGCAGAACTCCGTGCGGAGCAGCCCGATTCCCTCCGCGCCGGCTTCCGCTGCTGCGCGGGCGTCCTTCCCGGAACCCACGTTGGCCAGCAGCGGCACCCGGTAGCCGTCGGAGGTTTTTCCGGTGCCGTTGAACACCGGCAGCGCGGCGCGCGCGGCGTACTTATGCGCGGCTACGCGTTCCTCGTCGCCGGGATCCACGACCACGCTGCCGGCCGCGCCGTCCAGATAGATTTCAGCGCCGTCGGGAACCTCGTCCGCGCCGGCAGCCCCCACCACGGCGGGTAGGCCCAGGGACCGGGCAAGGATGGCCGTGTGGGACTGCGGCCCACCCTCGCTGGTGACCAGGCCGATTACCATGGCCGGGTCCAGCGTCGCAGTGTCCGCCGGTGCCAGCTCCACAGCCGTGAGGATAAAGGGAACCTGGGACGCCGGAATCCCCGGTGCCGGCAGACCGTTCAGTTCCGCCACGATCCGGGCACGGACATCGAGCACGTCCTGGGTCCGTTCCGCCATGTAGCCGCCCAGGCTTTGGAGCATCGCGGCGACTTCCATGCCCGCTTCCCAGATGGCCCTGTCCGTGGCCATGCCCGCGTTGATGTGTTTGCCCGCGGCTTTGAGCAGCATGGGATCGGAGGCCATCATTGCCGTGGCATCCAGCACCGCTTTGGCGTCCCCCGAGGCGGTTTCCGCCCGGCGCTTCAAATCCCCGCGGACTGCTTCAGCGGCATCCTTGAGTCGTGCCTTTTCGCCGTCCACGGTGCTGCCCGGCGCCGGCTTCGCGTCTGCATCGGGCTCGGGCACCGGAGGCGGCATCCGGCGCGAGGGACCAATGACGCGTCCGGCACTGACTCCGATTCCCTGGATGGTCCGCATCATCTAAGCCTTCCTCTTCGTGGGCGTTGCCTTACGCAATGGCCGGTTCCTCTGCCTTCTTCCGGGGCCGAACGTACCGTTTCAGGGCTACGTAGACGAACCCGGTGACGGCAGCCCCCGCCAGGATGGCGACGACGAACATGAGGAGGTTGCCGATGGCAAAGAAGACAAAGATGCCGCCGTGCGGAGCCTGCGAGGTGACTCCGGTTCCCAGGCAGATCGCGCCGGCCACCGCGCCGCCCAGCATGGTGGAGGGAATGACCCGGAAGAAGTCGGAAGCGGCAAACGGAATGGCACCTTCCGAAATGAAGGCGGCACCCAGCAGCCACGCAGCCTTGCCGTTCTCCCGCAGGGCCATGCTGAACTGGTTTTTCGCCAGCACAGTGGAGGCAAAAGCCATGCCCAGCGGCGGAACCATGCCGGCTGCCATGACGGCCGCCATGATTTCCCACGGCACCTGGTTCTCGAAGCTGCCTTCCCCGAGCCCGGCTACGGCAAAGGCGTAGGCAACCTTGTTGATCGGGCCGCCCAGGTCCGAGCCCATCATCAGCCCCAGGATGATGCCCAGTCCGATGGCAGCCACTCCGGTGAGGCCGGTGAGCCAGTTATTCAGGCCCAGCGTCAAGGCCGCAATGGGTCCGCCCAGGACCAGCATCATCAGGCCGGAAGCGATGATCGACGCCAGGAGGGGGATGATGACCACCGGCATGAGCCCGCGCATCCAGGAGGGAACATTCCAGGAGCCGATCCACCGGGCCGCGTAGCCGGCCAGCAGGCCGCCGATAATGCCGCCGATGAACCCGGCGTCCATAAACACCGCCACGGCCCCGGCGGTGAAGCCCGGGGCAATGCCGGGCCGGTCGGCCAGGGCATAGGCAATGTACCCGGCCAGGGCCGGCACCAGGAAGCCCATCGACAGGGAGCCTATTTTCCAGAACACGGCCCCGAGATAGGCGATCAAACCTTCGGGCGGCGGACTCAGGATCGAGGTGCCGTCCAGCATCCGGTCGCCGTTGGCGACGTCGTCCACCGAGAGCGCCAGCTCGTAGCCGCCCAGCAGGAAGCCCAGGGCAATCAGCAGGCCGCCGCCGGCGACAAACGGAATCATGTAGCTGACGCCGGTCAGCAGTGCCCGCTTGAGCTGTCCGCCGAAACCTTCCCCGCCGGACCCGGAGCCGCCTTCATTTTCGTCTCCGCCGCCGCCCCCGCCGGACACGCGCCGCGCGTTCGGGTCGTTGACCGCGTTGAGGGCTTCGTCGATCATCACGCCCGGCTCGTCGATTCCGCGTTTCACCGGTCCGCTGATCACCGGCTTCCCGGCGAACCGCCCCTTGTCCCGGACATCGACGTCGACGGCGAAAATCACCGCTTCCGCATTGCGGATAACCGTCGGATCCAGGGGAGTGGATTTGGCCGATCCCTGTGTTTCCACCTGAAGATCGACGCCGCGCTCGGCGGCTGCAGCGGCCAGGGAGTCAGCGGCCATGTAGGTGTGCGCAATCCCCGTGGGGCACGCGGTGACAGCGACCAGGTGACGGGACCTCGAGGTGTCGGTCTCCGTTGCGCCGGTACCGCCCTCGGAGGCCGGAGCATTGGCTCCGTGTCCGCCGTCGTCCGTGCCCCCGGGTTGCCTGCCGCCCGTGGAGCCACCGTCCGCACCCACTGCCGTTGCTCCGGTGGTTGCCCCTGCTGCTGCGGCGCCGCCCGCTCCGGTACCCGCCGGTGCAGGGCCCAGTCCGAGGGCCCCGTCGACGAGTTCCACGATCTGCACCGCAGATGTGGCCGAGCGCAGGGAAGCGGTGAAATCCTTGCGGATCAGGGACCGGGCCAGTTTGGCGAGCAGCTGCAGGTGTTCCTGGTCCGCGCCCTCCGGGGCCGCAATGAAAAAGACAATATCGGCGGGGCCGTCCTTGGCTCCCCAGTCCACTGCGGGCCGGATCCGTGCCATCGCGAGCGTCGGCTGGGTGACCGCCGCGGACCGGCAGTGCGGAATCGCAATGCCGCCGGGCACGCCGGTGGCCGTCTTCGATTCCCGGCCCATGGCATCGGCGTATAGGTCCTCGTAACTGGTCGCGCGCCCTGCGGAAACCACCCCGCGGGCCAGGTGACCGATGACTGTTCCTTTGTCTGTACCCAGATTCTCGTCCAAAGTGACCAGATCCGGTGTGATGAGGTCCGACATCAGCTTTCCTCCTCCTTTGACGACGACGACTGCCGTGGGGTGGCGCTCCCGGCAGGGGAAGGCCCCCGCAGGGTACCTTCGGGGCCATTGAGGGCGGTGACGGTCACAGCCCCTGGATCCGTTGCTGCCAGCGCGGGAACGGTGGTTCCGGGAAGGGACGCCGCAGCGGCCCCATGGGCCACGGCCTGCCGCAGGCAGTCCGCCGGCGAAGCCCCCGCGACGTCGGCCAGGAGGTATCCGGCCAGTGCCGAATCCCCCGCGCCGACGGTCGAGCGGGCCTGCACCGGCGGTCGGGTTGCCAGCCAGCTTCCGGAGGCCGTGACCAGCAGTGCCCCCCTCGCGCCAAGGGTGGCAAGCACGGCACCGACGCCGCGTTCAATGAGCATTCCCGCGGCACGCGCCGCCAGCAAGGGGTCTGCCTCCAGTGCCGCCTCCGAGGAAAAGCCGGTGGCCTCGGCGAGTTCCTCCGCGTTCGGTTTGAGCAGGTCCGGCACCGCTCCGTGCAGCAGTGCGCCAAGCAAAGGCGGTCCGGAGGAATCGATCGCGATGCGCGGAGCGGCGCCCCCAAGCCGCTCCCGTACGGCGTGTGCCACCGAGGCATAAAAATCCGGCGGCACCTCCGGCGGCAGCGAGCCTGCCAGCACCAGCCAGGAAGCGCCGCGGCCTTCCTGGGCGGTGCAGGCGCCGATGAGCAAAGCTATCAAGGCCTCCTGCTCCACGGGCCTTAAGGCCGGTCCGGGCGCGTTGATCTTGGTGGTGGTGCCATCCGGCTCAGTAAGGGTGATGTTGCTCCGCAGGGGCGCCCCGATGGGCAGGTTCAGGTAGTCCACTCCCGCGGTCCGCAGGCCGGCCATCACGGGATCGCCGTCGGCCCCCGGAAGCACCGCAAGCGACCGGACACCCGAGGCAGTGAGCGCCCGGGACACATTCACGCCCTTGCCGCCGGGTTCCTCTCCGGCTGACACGGCCCGTTGGACAGCCCCGCGCGCAAGTGCGCCGGGGAGCTGGACCGTGCGGTCCAGGGAGGGATTGGCGGTGAGGGTGAGGATCATGAAGGGGATCCGTCCAGGCCGTGCCTGCCGGGGCCGGCCGGTGGTGGGATGAAAACGGCTTGCCGGTGCGGTTCCCGTTTTCCTTTGGGGTTTGTGCACATGCATACCCGCGATCTGTGGCGCTGGCCACTGTTTGTGCGCTGATGCGACTTTACTTTTGCGGCACCGCCCGTGGCAATGGCCGCCGGGCGCCGCCCCGCCGGCATCGGGGAAACCGCAGCGCACCGCTAGGCTGAATCGATGGAAAACGTGACGTGGTCCAAGCCCTCCGATCAACGGCGTGGGCGCGAACTTGTGGTCCTGCTGCACGGCTACGGATCCGGCGAACAGGCCATGGAAAGGCTTTTCGCTGCGCTGCCGGATTCCGCCGTGGGAGCTGCCGTCCGGGGACCGTTGGATGTAGGCGGAGCCAGCGGCTGGTTCCTGTTGGACCCGCTGCTGAATTCGGACACCGCGGAGGTCATGGAATCGGCGCTTTCGCTGCTCTCCTGGCTGGACCGGACCCGGAGGGAATACGGTTTCAGCGGTATCTCCCTGCTGGGTTTTTCCCAGGGTATGGCCATGGCCGGGACACTCCTGCGGCTGCGGCCGCAGGATTTCCGCGCCGTCGTGGGCCTTTCCGGTTTCATTGCCCGCAATGAGCTCCTCGCAGCAGCTGAACCCCTGCCCGTCCGGGTGCCGTTCTTTTGGGGGCGGGACCGGCAGGACTGGGTCATCAATGCCGATGCGGTTGATTACACGGCGCAATGGCTTGAAGAGAACGTCGCGCTGACGGCACGGACATATTCCGGGATGGGGCATTCCATCGACGCCCGCGAAATCTCGGACGTAGCCGTATTCCTCCGCCGATACCTTGCCTCCGACACGCCGGAGAGGACAATGGGGCACACACGCCCGCGGTAACTACCACAGGACCCGCGGAATGGAAAATTCCGTCCGATCTACGAGCTAAGGCTGCTGATCAAGTAGGCTGGGGGAAAGCGTGGCTCAAAAGGCTGCGCAAAAAATCACTGTCACTCACATAGCAAGGAGAATCTCATGGGTTTCATTGCGTTCCTTATTCTTGGTCTCGTCGCAGGTGCAATTGCAAAGATGATCCTCCCGGGTCGTCAGGGCGGCGGCTGGATCGCCACTCTGGTTCTGGGTGTCATCGGCGCCCTCCTGGGTAGCTGGCTCGGCAGCCTGTTCATGGGCGACGGCGGCGAGCTCTTCAGCCTGACGTCGCTGTGGACCTGGGTCCTGGCCATCGTCGGCGCCCTCATCGTCCTCGTGATCTACGGCTTCGTTACCCGCAAGAGCGGCAACCGCGCCTAGTATCATCAGACGCCGCTGATGCGGCGTTGATTCAAAGGGCGGGGCCCGGACGGAATATTCCGCCGGACCCCGCCCTTTGCTTTAAGCAGGCGCCCGTAGAGTTGAAGCCGGCATCGGATTTCCCCAAGGAGAGTTCTTGTGAAGCGACGTAAGTTCAATCCCGCAGCGAAACTGGCCGGACGGGCCACCTTCGACGCGGACGGCAAGCCCAAGCCGCAGGTAGTTCGAGCCATCGAGCGTGCGGTGGAAGTCCAGCGCCCCCTGGTACTGGCAAACATCCGCAGGATGCAGCGCAAAAACCCGTCCGCCAACGCGGCCGAACTGATCAGCATCCTGGACCGGCACTACCTCAACGCGGTGACGGGAGGCGGTGCAGCCATCGGCGCCACCGCCGTGGTCCCGGGCGTGGGCACGGCCGCGGCACTTGGCCTTTCCGCCGCAGCAACGGTCGGCTTCCTCGAGGCCACTGCCCTGTACGCGCAGTCAGTGGCTGAACTTCACGGAGTGCGGCTGGCCGACCCGGAGAAGTCCCGCACTATGGTGATGGCCGTCATGCTCGGCGAGGAGGGCACCTCGATGATGCAGCAGCTCTCCGGACGCGGGAGCGCAAAGGCGTGGGGCAGCGCCATGGGCAGCATGCCCCCCGGCCTGATGGGCTCGGTGGGCGGCAGCATCCGCAGGCAGTTCCTCAAGCGGTTCATGGCCCGCCAGGGCACAGCCATGCTGGGACGGGCCCTCCCGCTGGGCGTAGGCGCCGTCGTCGGGGGCGTTGGCAACCGTGCCATGGGCAAGGGAGTCATCACGGCCACCCGGACGGCCTTTGGCGACCCCCCCACGTCCATCCCCGGCCAGTTGGCCGACGAACTGGACCAGATTGAGAAATCCGCCTAAGGATTCAGACGAAAAGGCCCGCCGGCGTTGCAGCCGGCGGGCCTTTTTTGTCTGACGTTTTGTCTGACGTATTGCGTGACGGCGCGCGCCTACCCGAAGACCGCCGTGGCGACGGTGAAGATCGCCAAGCCGGCCAGCGACCCCACCACGGTGCCGTTGATCCGGATGAACTGCAGGTCCTTGCCGACCTGCAGCTCGATCTTCTCCGACGTTTCCTTGGCGTCCCAGCGTTCCACCGTCTCGGTGATGACACCGGCAATATCACTGCTGTACGTGCGGACCAGATAGCCCGCGGCGTCGGCCACGTAGCCGTTTACCTTGGCGGCGAGGTCCGGCTCGTTGATCAGGCGCGTGCCGAAGTCCTGCAGCGCTGACTTGAAGTTACGGGTGAGTTCGCTGTCCGGATCATCCGCAGCAGTGATCAAAGCGTTCTTGATGGTGGTCCAGGTGTTGGTCATCAGCTCGCGGACCCGGGGATCGTCAAGCACCTGTTCCTTGACCGCATCGGCCTTGGCCATGGTCTTGGGATCCTCCTGCAGGTCCCGGGCCACTCCGGTGAGGTAGTTGTCCAGCGCCACGCGCAGCTGGTGGTTGGGGTTTTCCTGCACATCCACCAGGAACCGCTCGGCCTGGATCTGCACCCGCTCGCCCACCAGGTCATCCACGAAGGCCGGAACCCACGACGGCGACCGCTCGGTCACCAGCTTGCCGATGACTTCGGGGTTCGCCAGCACCCAATCCGCCAGGCTGTCCACGACCAGGTTCACCAGCTGGTGGTGATGGCCCTCCTCGAAGATCCGCTGGGCCATCCGCCCGGCGGGCGGTCCCCACTGCGGGTCCACGACATGCCGGCGGAACATGGATTCCAGGACGTCCCGGACGGCGTCGTCATCAAGAACACGCAGGGCTCCGCGGATGGCTGCCGCCCCCTCCGTGGCCACCCGTTCCGCCCCCTCGGGACGGGCCAGCCAGGCGCCCGCCTTGGCTGCTACGTGCATGGAGTCGAGCTTCTCCCGGATGATTTCCTCGGCCAGGAAGTTCTGCTCCACGAACTGGCCCAGCGAGGCCCCGATCTGGTCCTTCTTTTCGGGAATGATGGCCGTGTGGGGGATCTTCACGCCCATTGGATGCTTGAAAAGAGCCGTTACGGCGAACCAGTCGGCCAGAGCACCCACCATCCCGCCCTCGGCGGCGGCACGGACATATTCCAGCCACGGGTACCTGTCCTGCAGGGCGAAGGAAAAAACAAAAATGACAGCCAGGAGGATCAGCAGGCCTGTGGCCAGCATCTTCATGCGCCGCAGGGCGTAGGCACGCTGTTCGTCGGTAGGCGGGGCAACCACGCTCACGCGTGTACCTCCTTCGCGGATAAGGACATCTTTGAGGTTGACGCGTGTTTCACTACCGCTCCCTAATCCAGTGCGGTCCGCCGCCGGAAGTTCTGCGCGGGACCACCCCAATCTAATCAGTGATTGCGGCCGACGCGCTACGAGCGCCGGATCCGTGCAGGGGCCTTGTGGTTGAGTAGTGCCATGGCATCCCCGATAGAGGATTACGCGCTGGTTTCGGACCTGCACACCGGAGCACTTATTTCGCGGAACGGCAGCATGGACTGGCTCTGCCTGCCCAGGTTCGATTCGCCGTCGGTCTTCGGCGCGCTGCTGGGGGACAGTGACCACGGCAGGTGGCTGCTGGCACCGGACGACCCAGCGGCGACCGTCACGCACCGCGGCTATGTTGAATCCACCTTCGTGCTCCGCACACACTGGCAGACCCCCACCGGCGCGGTCCGGGTCACGGATTTCATGCCGGTGAAGGACCGGCGGGCGTCGCTCGTGCGGCGGATCGAGGGCCTGAGCGGCAGTGTGGAGATGCGGCAGGAACTGAAAATCCGCTTTGATTACGGCACGGTCATTCCCTGGGTTTTCCGGGGGCGGGACGACACCGGCGAACACCTTTCCGCCATCGCGGGTCCCGGTGCGCTGGTCCTGCGCGGCCCCAGCCTGCCGGAAGCGGACGACCACCGCCACGTGGGGCGGTTTACGGTCCGGGCAGGGGACTGCGTGGACCTGGACCTCACCTGGTACCCCTCGCACCGGCCCGTGCCGCCCCGGATGGACGTTGACGCAGCCCTGCTGCGGACCACCGCCTACTGGCAGGACTGGGGGCGGCGCGGCCTCCGGGATGTTCCCTACGAACAGGCGGTACGGCGTTCCCTGCTGGTCCTGCGCGCCCTGACCCACGAGGACACCGGCGGGATTGTCGCGGCACCCACCACCTCACTGCCGGAGCTGGCAGGCGGGGACCGGAACTGGGACTACCGGTACTGCTGGCTGCGGGACGCTGCCCTGACGCTTGAAGCCATGATGACCCACGGATATGAAGACGAGGCCCTGCAGTGGCGCAGCTGGCTCCTGCGTGCCGTAGCCGGCGATCCGGAGGACCTGCAGATCATGTACGCCGTGGACGGCGGGAGGGAACTTCCCGAGAAGATCCTTACGCAGTTCCCGGGGTATGCCGGAGCCTCACCCGTGCGGATCGGCAACGGCGCGGTGAACCAGTACCAGGCGGATGTTGTGGGTGAAGTGATGGTGGCCTTGGATCGGCTGCGGGACCGGGGGGTGCCGGAGGACCATTTTTCCTGGCCCCTGCAGCGGGCCTTGCTGACCTTCCTGGAAAAGCATCTGGAGGAGCCGGACCGCGGCATCTGGGAAATACGGGGGGACCCCCGGCACTTCACCCATTCGCGGGTCATGATGTGGGCCGCCTTCGACCGGGCGGCCAAGGCAGCCAGGACGTACGGGCTGGACGGCCCGGTGGAGGTCTGGGAAGGGCTGCGGGACGGGCTGCGTGACGAAGTGATGGAACGCGGGTGGGACCCTGCCCTGAACTCGTTCACGCAGTTCTACGGCAGCGGCACGGTGGATGCTGCCCTGCTCCAGCTCCCGCACGTGGGTTTTCTTGCCTACGACGACGAAAAAATGCTGGGCACGGTCGCCCGGCTGGAAAAGGAACTGCTCGACGGCTCCGGACTGCTGCTGCGTTACACCACCGACTCGGGTGTGGACGGGTTGTCCGCGGGGGAGAACCCGTTCCTGGCCTGCAGCTTCTGGCTGGTGGAACAGTACGCCCACACGGGCCGGCTGCCCCAGGCCCGCGCACTGATGGACCAGCTGGTGGGGTACGCCAACGAGCTCGGCCTCCTCAGTGAGGAATATGATGCAGACAACGCCACGATGGCCGGGAACTTCCCGCAGGCGTTTTCCCACCTGGCCCTGGTCCGGGCAGCCGATGCGATTGCCGTCGCCATCGCTGCACAGCGGCCACCCCTGCCGTCCCGGCCGGCGGCAGCATCCACAACCGAAGGAAACCGATGAACCGACAGACGCTCTCGGCAGCGGCCATGGCGGCCCTGCTGGCCACCAGCGCCGTCAATCACTTCCGTAACCCGCGCTTCTACAATGCTGTGGTTCCACGCAGCATCAGCACGGATACGGAGGGGAAGTACGGCGTGCTGTCGCGGCGGCAGTGGACCCACGTCAGCGGTGTCATCGAATTCGCGGCCGCGGCCGGCCTGCTGCTCCCGGCCACCCGGCGGCCAGCAGCCACCGGTACGGCTGCCATGTATGTCGCTTTCCTTTCGGGGCACGTCACCGCCCTGCAGCGTGCCTTCGGCCCCCGCGGCAGCGACCGGGAGAAACTGATCCACAGCCTGCGGCTGCCGCTCCAGCTGCCGTTGATCCTCTGGGCGTGGAACCTGCGGAAATAGCGGATGGCCACCAAGCTCCTGCTGCTGTCGGACACCCACCTGCCCAAGCGGGCCAAGGTGCTGCCGGAAATCCTCTGGGCGGATATTGAAGCCGCCGACATCGTGGTGCACGCCGGCGACTGGGTGAACGAGGAACTGCTGGACCAGCTCCAGTCCCGCTCCCGGCGCCTCATTGCCTGCTACGGCAACAACGACGGCGCCGGCCTGCGGGCACGGCTGCCGCTGGTGGCCCGCGCCGTGGTCGAGGATGTGCGGCTCGCCGTCGTGCATGAGACCGGTCCCGCCGCGAAGCGCGGCGAACGGATGGACGCGGAATTTCCGGAGACCGATCTGCTGGTCTTCGGGCACAGCCACATTCCCTGGGACTCGGTCACCCCTGCGGGAATGCGGCTGCTGAACCCCGGTTCGCCCACGGACCGCCGGCGGCAGCCGTTCTGCACCTACCTGCGGGTGGACGTTGACGGGAAGACAGTAACGCCCGATCTCCGGCGGCTTCCACCACGGGAGACCGGGCGTTCCTAGGGGCGCACCGTGTGCCGCTTGTCGGCGGCCCGTCGGCTTAGGCCGGGACGGTGTCCTGGCGGAGCGCGGCTCCGGCGGCCTTCCGGCGGGTTCCCCGGAGGCAGGCAATGGCCGCACCGCCCACGAGCATCGGGACAATGAACAGGAAGTAGAGGTTGCCGGGTTCCCAGCCGCCGTCGATCAGTGCGCCCGCCACGATCGGGGAGATGATGGCACCCACCCGGCCCATTCCGGTGATGAATCCGACCGCCGTGGCGCGGACATCCGAGGAGTAGTACACGGGGCCGATGGAGAACATGCCGGCGATGCCGGCGTTCACCAGGAAGCCCAGCAGCGCTGCCGCCAGCAGGGCCGTGGGCAGGGCGCCGGTGGAGACGGCGTAGACGGCAAACCCGCCCGCAGCGAGGACAAAGAACGTGACCAGGACCCATTTGACCGCGAAGCGGGCAGCGATCAGCCCGAAGACGATGGAACCGATGATTGCGCCGAGGCTGAAGAGCACACCCGCGTCAATGCCGTCCTGCGCCGAGAAGCCGCTGGCGGTCACCAGCTTGGGCGTCCAGGAGTTGGCGAAGTAGAAGCTCGCCATCAGCATCATGAAGGCAATGGACAGGAAGACAGTGGTCGCGGCGTACTTGCCGGAGAACAGTGCCTTCCAGCGTGAGCCCGTGGTCAGTGCCGTTCCCGTGGGAATGGCGGGCAGTTCGGTGATCTGCGGCTGGTCCAGGCGGGCCAGGATGCGGTTGGTTTTGTCCAGTGCGCCGTCCGGGCGGCGGGTCATCAGGTAGTCCAGGGATTCGGGCAGGAACTTGAGGATGAACGGAATCATGGCCAGCGTGACGACGCCGCCGAAAATGAACGCCGCGTGCCAGCTGTAGGCGGAGATAAGGATGCCGGCAATGATGCCGCCCAGCATGCCGCCGATGGGCTGGCCGGCGCTGTAGAAGCTGATGGAGGTGGAGCGCCGCTTGGCCGAGGAGTACTCGGAGACGAAGACATTGAGGCTCGCCTGCATGGTGCCGATAGCCAGGCCGGTGATGAAGCGCAGGATGAACAGGACCGTGTAGCTCGGTGCGAAGGCAGAGGCGAACATGCCCGCGGAAATCACGATGGCGCAGATCAGGATGGTTTTCTGGCGGCCGATGATGTCTGCCACCTGGGCCACCAGGATGGACCCCACGGCCATGCCGAAGAGGGCGGAAGAGAGCAGCATGCCCAGCTGGGCGCCGCTGAGGTCCCAGTCCTCGCTGATGGCGTTGGCGCTGAACGCCATGACCAGGACGTCGAAGCCGTCGATCATGTTCAGGGCGACACAGATGGCGACGATGCCGACCTGCATGCGCTTCATGGGAGACGCTTCGATGCGTTCCTTGATTTCCATGGGGTGTACCTAACTTGCTCTGGGGTCGTGGGGTGCGGCGGTGTACGCCAGGCGAACGAGTGTTCTCAGGAAGAACCTCAATGAGTGTAGGGCCACACGGCAATGTGGCGCTAATTACAGTGGCTTGGTCCCGGCGGGCTTGCCGGCGGGCTCCCCAGGCGGTTAAACACCGGAAGCCGGGACCCGCGGTGAGCGGGTCCCGGCTTCCGTGAAGTCCGGCTAGTTCTGGATGCCGGGCTGGAACACGACCTTGATGCAGCCGTCTTCCTTCTTCTGGAACTTCCGGTACAGCTCCGGGGCGTCGTCCAGGCCGGCCTGGTGGGTCACCAGGTTGGTCACGCCCAGCGGATCGGCGGAATCCTCGACTAGCGGCATCAGGTCATCGGTCCAACGCTTGACGTTGCACTGGCCCATCCGCAGGTTCAGCTGCTTGTCGAACATGGCCATCAGGTTCATCGGGTCGGCCGTGCCGCCGTAAACGCCGCTCAGGGACACGGTGCCGCCGCGGCGGACGGCGTCGAGTGCTCCGTGCAGGGCAGAAAGGCGGTCCGTGCCTGCGGTTTCCATGGCCTTTTGGGCCAGCTTGTCCGGGAGCAGGCCGACGACGGTCTGGGCGGCCTTGCCGGCGGGGGAGCCATGGGCTTCCATGCCGACGGCGTCCACCACCGAGTCCGGTCCGCGGCCGTCGGTCATTTCACGCAGCTCGTCCGCGACGTCCTTATGCAGATCCAGCACCTCGACGCCGTACTGTGCAGCGAGGGCTCGGCGCTCCGGAACCGGCTCCACGCCGATCACGCGGTAGCCGAGGTGGGTGCCGATGCGGGCAGCGAACTGGCCCACCGGTCCCAGGCCGTAGACGGCGAGTGTGCCGCCGTCGGGCACGTTGGCGTACTGCACGCCCTGCCAGGCGGTGGGCAGGATGTCGGAGAGGAACAGGTAGCGGTGATCCGGGAGTTCGGTGCCAACCTTGATGGGGTTGTAGTCGGCCAGCGGAACCCGCAGGTACTCGGCCTGGCCGCCGGGAACGGAGCCGTACAGCTCGGAGAAGCCGAAGAGTGCGGCGCCGGAGCCCTTTTCGCGGACCTGGGTGACCTCGCACTGGGTCTGCAGGCCCTGGCGGCACATGTAGCAGCTGCCGCAGGCGATCTGGAAGGGAATGACCACGCGGTCACCCTTCTTCAGGCTGGTGACGGCCGATCCGACCTCTTCAACGATGCCCATGGTCTCGTGGCCGAGGATGTCGCCTTCCTTCATGTACGGCATCAGGACGCCGTAAAGATGAAGGTCCGAGCCGCAGACGGCCGTGGAGGTGACGCGGATGATGGCGTCGGTGGGTTCCTGGATGGTGGGATCAGGTACCTGCTCCACGCTTACGGAGTTTTTTCCCTGCCATGTAACTGCTTTCACGTGCGATCCTCCTGCTGGTTGCATTCTGAGTGCGTCGAAAGAACTAACTCCATTGTGCCTATTGGTAAGTGTACTGACAAAACGGGCGGCGGTTCGGAGGGGTGCACCCAGTGGCGGCAGGAAATGCGGGGCGGCTAGGGGTTCCCGGCGGGAAGAACGGGCCGGTCCGGGAGGGTTTCACTGCTCCAGCCGGCGTCGGGAACGACGTGCGGGCCGGCCAGCACGCGGGAGTCCCGGCGAAGGACTAATTCCAGTGCCTCGTCGTTGTCCAGGGGCAGCTGGTCCGCTGGCGGCTGGCTGGCGGGAGTCTCCGGAAGCTGGATCCGGACCCGCAGCGGGGGATCGGCAGGCGCCGACCGTTCGACGTCGCCCGCGACTTCGGTCAAGACGGCCACGGCGGCGGCATCGATCCGCGCCGCGCGCGTGAGGTTGATGGTGATGTTGGCCCCGAGGGTGGCGGTATGCCGGAGGATGTTCAACAGCGTGCCGCAGCTGGGCCCCGTCAGCGCACCCCGGACTTCGATTGAGGCGGCGGCATTACGGGTGTCTATCTGGACCAGGACACGCAGGGGCTTTTCCATGTCTTCTCCACGCTGACAGGTGCCCCCGGCCGCTCCTTAACCGGGTATCCAACCGTATCAACGCGGTGCCCTGCTGTCTTGGGTTCTCCACCATCCGGCGTGCAAAAGGTGCGTAACTGCCGTCAGAAGGACTCCGCGGCGTCCTTGCTGCGCGCAACGACGGCGGCCGTCGCCTCCGCAATGGCTTCTTCTTCGTCGGTGGGCACCACCAGTACGGAAATGGCGGAATCCGCCGAACTGATCCGCCGGGCCTCCTTTCCGGCCGCCCGGTTGGCCTCCGGATCAAGACGGATCCCCAGCGGGCCCAGCTGGTTCACCACCAGTTCGCGGAACATCCACCCGTTTTCGCCGATACCTGCCGTGAAGACCACCGCCTGCGCGCCGCCGACGGCCACGTGGTACGCCCCGATGTACTTGGCCAGCCGGTAGGCGGCGATGGCCAGCGCCAGCCGGGCCTGCTCATTGCCGTTGCCGGCTGCTTCCTCGATGCTGCGCATGTCGGATTCGCCGGCCAGGGCACGCAGCCCCGACTCCCGGTTGAGCAGGTCGTCCAGGGCGTCGGCGTCGTAGCCCTGCCGGGCCAGGAAAACGAGGATGGACGGGTCAATGTCGCCGCTGCGGGTGCCCATCACCAAACCTTCCAGCGGAGTGAAACCCATGGAGGTGTCGATGCTCTTGCCGCCCTTGATGGCCGCCACCGAGGCGCCGTTGCCCAGATGGGCGATGACGCCGTCGAACGCCCCGGGTTCGAGGCCCAGGAAACGGGCCGCAGCGGGCGCAACGTAGGCGTAGCTGGTGCCGTGGAAACCGTAGCGGCGGATGCCGTAGCGCCGGTACAGGCTGTTGGGCAGGGCGTAGCGCCAGGCGCGTTCGGGCAGGGTGCGGTGGAAGGCGGTATCAAAGACGGCCACCTGCGGGATATCGGGCCATTTGTCGTGGACGGCCCGGATGCCCATGGCGCTGGCGGGGTTATGCAGCGGAGCCAGCGGGCTGAGCCGTTCAATCGAGCGGACAATTTCGTTATTGACCAGCACGGGTTCGCTGAAGCGCTCGCCGCCGTGCACTACCCGGTGCCCGACGGCGTCGACCGGACGTCCGTCCAATTCATCCCGCAGCCGGCGGCTGAGTTCTTCCAGCGCCGCGGCATGGTCGGGAACCACATCGCCGATCCGGTCGATGATGCCCTTCGTCAGCAGTTCCTGGGTGTCGGTCTCCCGGACCTGGTACTTCAACGATGAGGACCCGGAATTGATGACCAGAACCAGCATTTAATCCTCCTGTGCCTGCACCGCGGTGATCGCCACGGTATTCACGATGTCTTCGACGGTGCAGCCGCGGCTGAGGTCATTGACCGGCTTGCGCAGGCCCTGCAGGATCGGGCCGACGGCCACGGCTCCGGCGGACTGCTGCACGGCCTTGTAGGTGTTGTTGCCGGTATTCAGGTCCGGGAAGATAAACACCGTCGCCTGCCCGGCCACCGACGATCCCGGTACCTTGGAGGCGGCTACCGAAGCGTCCACGGCGGCGTCGTACTGGATGGGCCCTTCCACCGGCAGGTCCGGGCGGGCTTGGCGGACCAGCTCGGTGGCCTTCCGCACCCGGTCCACCGATCCGCCCGTGCCCGAGGCGCCGGTCGAGTAGGAAAGCATGGCCACCCGCGGCGTGACACCGAACTGTGCGGCGGTGGCTGCGGAAGCGAGGGCAATGTCGGCCAGCTGCTCGGCGTCCGGGTCCGGATTCACCGCGCAGTCGCCGTACACCAGGACCCTGTCCTCGAGCAGCATCAGGAACACCGAAGAGACGATCTTGACGCCCTCTTTGGTGCGGATGAATTCCAGTGCGGGCCGGATGGTATTCGCCGTGGTGTGCGCGGCACCGGAGACCATGCCGTCCATCCGGCCCAGCTGGACCATCATGGTGCCGAAGTATGCGCCGTGCAGCATACGTTCGTGCGCGTCCTCGAGGGTGACGCCCTTGTGCTTGCGGAGGGTGGCGTATTCCCGGGCAAATTCTTCCCGGAGCGCACTGGTGGCCGGGTTGATGAGGTTGATGTTGGAGAGGTCGATGCCCTCGCTGGCAGCCAGTTCGCGGATCTGCCCCTCCGGTCCCAGCAGGGTCAGGGCACAGACATCCCGCCGGGTGAGGATTTCCGCCGCCTGCAGGACCCGCACGTCCAGGCCCTCCGGCAGGACAATCCGCTGCCGGCCGGCACGCGCCCGCACAATCAGTTCATTGAGGAACCGCAGGGGTGTGGTGGTTGCGGGGCGGGGAAGGGCCAGGCGTTCCAGCAGTTCCGCTTCGTCCACGTGCCGGGACCAGGCTCCCAGTGCCGCTGCCACCTTCCGGCGCTCGCCGCTGGAGATCTCCCCACGGACGCGGCTGACCCGGCGTGCGGTCGTATAGGTGTCTGCTTCGACCTCGAACACCGGGAAGGGTGCCGAGGCGAGCAGTTCCAGGATGGCCGGTTCCACGTCCAGGCCGCCGGTAAGGATCATGCCGCTGGCCACCGGGAAGTCGGAGGAGAAGGAGGAGGCCAGGGTCGCCACCATCACGTCGGCCCGGTCAGCCGGAACAATCACCAAGGTGCCGTCCGAGAGCTGGGGGATGAAGTTGCCCACCGTCATCGCGGCAACCTTGACGGCCGAAACGTCCCGTTCCAGGGAGGAGCTGCCGGCCACCTGCCGCGCCTGCAGGGCGCTCTGCACTTCGGCGATGGAGGGCTGGGAGATTTCGCTGTGCTCCGGAATGACGTACACCGGCCGTCCGCTGTGTCCGGGCCGCATCGCTGCGTGGATGGCCTCGACGTCGGGCGGCGCCGCCCGGTTAACCAGCACGGCCAGCAGGTCGCACTTTGCCCCCGCCAGCTGGCGGCGGGCCACGTCCACCGCGTCGGCGGTTTCCGCAGCGGTCGTCTCCTGGGCATTAACGACGGCGAGCACCACAGTGCCCAGGTCATTTGCCAGCCGGGCGTTGAGGTCGAACTCCAGTGCGACGTCGTGCCCGGAGAGATCGGTGCCTTCGACAATCACAACGTCGCAGTTGGCCGCGATTTCGCTGTAGATGGCCAGGCAGCGGGCGTCCACCTCCCCGCGCTCTCCGGCGACCAGCAACGCGCGCAGCTGTGCCCTGGTCAGGCCACCCCGGCAGGTGGCCGGGCCCAGGTTGAAGCGGCTCTGCATCAGCTCCACCATGGGATCCTGTGCCGGATCCTCACCTTCGACGATGGGCCGGAAGAAGCCCACGCGGTCCGCATGCCGGCCGAGCATGTCTGCCAGCCCCAGGCTGATCAGGGATTTGCCGGATCCGGGCGTCATGGCACTTACATAGATTCCGCGGGCCATAGCTGCTTGTCCGATCGTTGCCGTGGAGTGGTCCGCCATCCCAGGTGTTGGGGGAATGGTGTGCGTCACATCCATCCTCCCAAAAGGCTGCGGTACTTGCCAGCAGCCGCGTCGTGGAGTGCCCGGCAGGCGGGGCTTCGTGGAATGCGCAGTCTCAGCATTTGAGACTAAAATTATTCACGCGTACGGCCCAGCCTACGATTATTTGGTTAGTTTCCCCTCAGACAAGTCGAGGAACCACGTGAGTCTCTTCCGTACCAAACCCATTGAGAGCTCCCTCGCGGATGCCGACGAGCCCGGCCGCCGGCTGAAGCGCTCGCTCACCACCTGGGACCTCATGATTATGGGTGTCGCGGTGGCTGTAGGCGCCGGGATCTTTTCGGTCGGTGCCCGCGCCGCCGGGCAGTTCTCCGGCCCCGCTGTCACCCTTTCGTTCGTACTGGCCGCAATCACCTGCGCGCTCGCCATCATGTGTTACGCCGAGTTTGCCACGGCAATCCCGGTGGCAGGGTCGGCCTATGTGTTCACCTATGCCACGATGGGCGAGCTGGCTGCTTGGATCATCGGCTGGAACCTCATCCTGGAGCTGTTCACCGCAGCCGCCGTGATTGCGAAGTACTGGGGTATCTATCTCAGTGAGGTCTTTGGGCTCATTGGGTGGGACATCCCCGCCACGCTGGAACTGGGCGTCATTTCGCTGACCTGGGGCCCGTTCCTGATTGTCGCGGTGTTCACCTTCCTCCTGGTGATGGGTACAAAGCTTTCCGCCCGGGTGGGCAACGTCTTCACCATCATCAAGGTGGGCGTGGTGCTCTTCGTGATCGTCGCCGGCTTCTTCTACGTCAAGGCGGAGAACTACACGCCGTTCATCCCGGACCCGGTCTCCACGGCCACCGGCGAAAGCTCGGGAGTGCTGCAGCAGTCCCTGTTCTCCTTCCTTACCGGCGCCGCTCCCGCCCAGTACGGACTGTTGGGTGTCTTTGCCGGCGCTGCCATCGTGTTCTTCGCCTTCATCGGCTTCGATGTGGTGGCCACTTCCGCAGAAGAGGTCAAGGACCCGGGCAAAACCCTTCCGCGGGGTATCTTCGCCGGCCTGGCCGTGGTCACGCTGCTGTACATCGGCGTCTCGCTGGCACTGACCGGTATGGTCCCCTACACCGCCCTGGCTGCGGCCGAAGACCCCAACCTCGCAACGGCCTTTGCTCTGGTGGGCAACACCGGTGCGGCATCGGTCATCGCCGTCGGATCCCTGATCGGCCTGACCACCGTGATTATGGTGCTGCTCATGGGCCTGGCCCGCGTGGTGCTGGCAATGTCCCGGGACGGCCTGCTGCCGCGCTCGCTCTCCCGGACCAGCGACAAGCACTCCACGCCGGCGCGGCTGCAGATTCTCCTCGGTGTCCTGGTTGCCGTGGTGGCCGGGTTCACGCGGGTGGACGTGCTCGAGGAAATGATCAACATTGGTACCCTCTCCGCCTTCGTGGTGGTCAGCCTGGGCATCCTGGTGCTGCGGAAGAAGCGCCCGGACCTGCGCCCCGCCTTCCGGGTCCCCTTCGGTCCGGTGATCCCGGTCCTCTCGGCCGTTCTTTGCCTGTACCTGATGACCAATCTGGCCGTCGAGACCTGGATCTACTTCGCGGGCTGGCTGCTCATCGGCTTCCTGCTGTACTTCGCTTACGGCCACCGGCATTCCCGTCTGAACGAGAAGTTCCAGAACGTCTCCGCCGGCGCACCCACGGATACGTCCGTCTAGTTCCGGTCCATCAGGCCCGCGCACGCTGACCACAGCGTGCGCGGGCCTTTTCGTGCGTCGAGTGGCACACTGGGCAGATGCTCGCAGCCTTCTCCGTCGCTCCCTCCGGTACCGGCCCGCAGACACCCGCCGGCGGTCCTTCCCCGGATGCCTCCGTGCACGATGCCGTGGCCGCCGCCGTCAAAATCGTCCGGGAGTCCGGCCTACCGAATTCCACTGACGCCATGTTCACAACCCTTGAAGGCGAGTGGGACGAGGTCATGGATGTTATCCGCCGCGCCACGGAAGCCGTGGGCCAGTACGGCAGCCGCGTCTCACTGGTGCTCAAGGCGGATATCCGGCCGGGACACACCGGCGAACTGGCCGGCAAGGTGGAACGGCTGGAACAGGCGCTGGGTGAAATGGACGAGTACGGCGGGCACGCGTAGCTGCCGGACGTGCCGGCGCGGACAGGAGGAAGACCATGCAGCAGTGGGCACAGGTCGAGGAGTATCTGGGTAACCGCGTGGTCCGGCCGGACGGCCAACTGCAGGCCATCGTTGCCGCGACCACTGCAGCCGGGCTTCCACCAATAGAAGTGTCGGCAGCGCAGGGCAAATTCCTGATGCTCCTCGCCCGGATCTCCGGAGCGCGGCGGATCCTGGAAATCGGCACCCTGGGCGGGTTCAGTACGGCGTGGCTGGCCCGGGCACTGCCCGACGGCGGTGAACTGGTCACGTGCGAGTATGAGCCCCGCCATGCGGAGGTGGCCCGTGCCAACCTGGCCGCTGCCGGGCTCCTGGACCGCGTCACCATCCGGGTGGGGGCTGCCCTGGATACCCTGCCGGAACTTGCGGAGTCGGAACCATTCGATCTGTTCTTCATCGACGCAGACAAGGTCAACAACCCCGCCTATCTGGAGTGGGCGGTCAAGCTTTCCCATCCGGGGAGCGTGATCGTTGTGGACAACGTGGTCCGCGGCGGCAGCATCCTGGACCCGGACGGCGACGACGCCGTGCAGGGCACGCGGGCAGCCGTGGACATCCTGGGGTCGCATCCGAGCCTGGATGCCACTGCCCTGCAGACGGTGGGGACGAAAGGGTGGGATGGGTTCGCACTCGCCCTGGTGCTGTGATTTCCACTGCCGTCGGCCGGAGCGGAGTCCTGTCCCGCCCTAAGCTGGAGGTATGAGTTTCAGTATCCGGCGCGCAGCCCCCGGCGACGCCGAGGACTTCGTGTCCGTCCATCTGCAGTCCTGGCGGGAGAGCTACGCCCACGTGCTGGGGGAGGAGGTGTTCCAGCGCCGGGAAGCGGACCGGAGCGCCGCCGTCGAATACCGGCGGGCAGCCCTGGCCCAACAGGCATCGGATCCGGCCATTCGAAACTGGTTGGCCCACTCCGAAGACGGCCGGCTCCTCGGTTTCGCGTCCGCCGGTCCCGCCCGGGACAGTGACGTGGAGGTACCGCTGGAACTCTGGTCCATTTACGTCCTGGCGGAAGCGTACGGCACGGGCGTTGGCCAGGCCCTGCTGGAGCACGCGCTGGAAACCGATCCCGCCTACGTCTGGGTGCTGGAGGATAACGTGCGCGCCCAGGCGTTCTACCGGCGCAACGGCTTCGTGGCGGATGGACTGAAAAAGGACCTGCCGCAGGTCTGGGCCGGTACGGGCATGGTTGAGATCCGGATGGTGAGGAGCTGATGGGCCGCAAGCGCCCGGGTAAGGACCCGGTTGAAGCAGCCGCAGGGACAGGCCCGGTAGCCGGGACCTATCCCATTGATACCGGAACCTGCGAACTGGTTCCGGATTCCCTCAGCCCGGACGGCTGGATCCTGATGGTCAATGGGGTGCACAGCTCCCACATCGACCTGGCGGACCCCCGCCACCTGGATTTCGAATACATGCGCTGGATCGCCGCCCTGGTGGAATCGCGCTGGCGCCCGGACGCCTCCCTCCGCGCCCTGCACCTCGGTGCCGCGGCGTGTTCGCTCGCCCGGTACTTCTCCGCGGTGTATCCCGGCGCACGGCAGGTGGCGGTCGAGTTGGACGGACGCCTCGCCGAGCTGGTCCGCGGCTGGTTCGACCTGCCCCGGGCGCCGCTGCTGCGGCTGCGGGTGGGGGAGGCGCGGGCCGTCACGGAAACCCTGCACGAAGACAGCCGCGACCTGGTGATCCGGGATGTCTTTGCCGGGGCCAAGACGCCCGTGCCGTTGACGACGGCCGAATTCACCGCCCACGTGGCCCGCGTGCTGGCCCCGGGCGGCGTGTACGTGGTCAACTGCGGTGACACTCCGGACCTGCGCGGTGCACGGGCCGAAGCGGCAACCATCTGCGCGGCCTTCGAGTACACGGCGGCAATTGCCGATCCGGCAATGCTCAAGGGCCGCCGGTACGGCAACATCATCCTGGCCGGCAGTGACACCCCGTTCGCGGAGGATCCGTCCCTGCCCCGGGCCCTGCTGGGGGGAGCGGTCCCCGCACATCTGTGGGCGGATGAAAAAGTACGCAGCTTCGCGGCAGGTTCCCGCCCCCTCCATGACGCCGTTGAGCCGGCAGAGCGGCCGGTGGGCACCCGCCGCATGTAGCGCCCACGGGAGTCGAAGGACGGCTCAGTCTCCGGCTAACAGTCAGCATGCTTACTTCAGTAGGGTGGGTAGATGGCCGCGGCCTTCGGGCGGCGGCTGGACCAACCACGATGGAGGCTTACATGTTCAGCAAGAGCAAAACCGACCTGTCCGTCCCGGGCGCACCGGCGCCCCAGGCCCCCGAATTGGCCGAACCGACGCAGCCACGCGAACCGCTGCCGCCCAAGCCGGATCAGGATGGACCGGCGACCGTTTCCGCCACGGGTGTGGACACCGGGGCGCCGAAGGCCTCCAACGCGCAAAGCGGACAATTTCTCACCACTGCCCAGGGTGTGCGCGTGCGGGACACCGACCACTCCTTGAAGGCCGGCCCCCGTGGACCGGTGCTGCTGCAGGACCACCACCTCCGGGAGAAAATCACCCACTTTGACCATGAGCGCATTCCCGAGCGTGTGGTCCACGCCCGCGGCGCTGCCGCCCACGGTGTGTTTACCGCCAACGGCGCCGCCGAAGGAGTCACGCAGGCCGGGTTCCTGGCCAAGGGTGTGGAAACCCCGGTCTTTGTTCGCTTCTCCACCGTGCTGGGCTCCCGCGGTTCCGCGGACACAGTCCGGGATACCCGCGGCTTCAGCACCAAGTTCTACACGGATGAGGGCAACTACGACCTGGTTGCCAACAACATTCCGGTGTTCTTCATCCAGGACGCCATCAAATTCCCCGACGTCATCCACGCCGGCAAGCCCCACCCGGACCGTGAAATCCCGCAGGCCCAGAGTGCGCACGACACCTTCTGGGACTTCGTTTCCCTCCACACCGAGGCGCAGCACCACACCATGTGGAACATGTCCGACAGGGGCATTCCGCGGTCTTACCGCACCATGGAGGGCTTCGGCGTCCACACCTTCCGGCTGGTCAACGCCAAGGGCGAAACCACGCTGGTGAAGTTCCACTGGAAGCCCCGCCAGGGTGTGCACTCGCTGGTCTGGGAAGAAGCACAGATCATCAACGGCATGGACCCGGACTTCCACCGCCGCGACCTCGCCGACTCCATTGAAGCCGGCGCCTTCCCGCAGTGGGACCTGGGCATCCAGGTCTTCCCGGACACCGAAGATGAAATGTTCGAGGGCATCGACCTGCTGGATCCGACCAAGCTCGTTCCCGAGGAGCTGGCACCGGTACAGGTCATCGGCACCATGACCCTGAACGCCAATGTCACGAACTTCTTCGCCGAAACCGAGCAGGTGGCCTTCCACCCGGGGCACCTGGTACCGGGTATCGACGTCACCAACGACCCGCTGCTGCAGGGCCGGCTGTTCTCCTACATCGACACGCAGCTGACCCGGCTGGGCGGCCCGAACTTCAGCCAGATCCCCATCAACCGCCCGCATGCACCGGTCAACGACATGCTCCGGGACGGGTTCCACCAGAGTGCGGACCATTCCGGCGTGGCGCCGTACCAGCCCAATTCGCTCGACGGCGGCTGCCCCTTTATGGCCGGAGCGGACATGAGTGCCTTCATCGATGTTCCCGTCGAGGTGCCTGCGGCCCGCAAGGTCCGTGAGAACCCGGCCACCTTTGACGACCATTACAGCCAGGTCCGGATGTTCTTCCGCTCCCTGACCCCGGTGGAGCAGGACCACGTGGTCCAGGCCTACACGTTTGAATTGGGCAAGTGCTACGAGGAAAACATCCGGCTGCGCCAGCTGCAGTCGCTGGCAAACATTGACGAGCGCCTGGCCTCGGAAGTGGCCACGGGCCTGGGCCTGGAGGCGCCGGCACCCAACGTTGCCGTCGAAGACACGGAACCGAGCCCTGCGCTGAGCCAGCTGGGCGGATCGTGGCCGGTGGCCGGCCGCATGATCGGTGTCATCGCCGATGAATCCACCGATCTGGACGCCCTGGCCGAGGTGCTGGCTGCAGTGGACGCCGAAGGCATGGTGCCGCTGGTTGTTGCTCCGCACGGCGGCAAGCTTGGCGGCGCGGTGACCGTTCAGCGGACCTACCTCACCGCCCGCTCCACCGAGTTCGACGCCGTGGTGGTGGCAGCCTCGGGTGCCCCGGCCCCCGACGCCGTCGACAGCCTGGACGCCAAGGCCGGAAACCCCGAGGGACACCCCTCGGTGGACCCGCGCATCACCCTGCTGCTGACCGAGGCGTTCCGCCACGCCAAGGCCATCGGCGCCTGGGGCAACGGCGCTGCCGTGCTGCAGGCGGCCGGCGTTCCGGTTGAGGCACCCGGCGTCGTCGTGGGGGCCGGTGCTGACGTAGCCGCCGGACTGACCGCGCTGCTGGCCAAGCACCGGGTGTGGGAGCGTTTTCCCACTGCCTAGCTGGCCCGGCGGCCGGTGCCGAAGCCGGTAAACAGAAGGGATCCCCGGCTGCGGCCGGGGATCCCTTAGCGGTACAGGTGAACGTCCCCGCCTAGATTCCCGCTATTTCCCTGATGGGACCGATGCCGAAGAACAGGGCGAATGCCGCAGCCACCACGTACATCAGGGGGTGGACTTCCCGGCCCCGGCCCTGGAAGAGGCGGATGAGGGTGAAGGAAATGAATCCGGCACCCAGGCCGTCGGCAATCGAGTAGGTGAACGGCATCATCGTGAAGGTCAGGAAGGACGGCAGGGCGAGCCCGATGTCGCTCCAGTCGATCTTGCCCACCTGGGAGACCATCAGGTAGCCCACCACCACCAGGGCGGGTGCCACGGCCTCGAACGGAACCAGGTAGATCAGCGGGGTCAGGAACATGGCCACGATGAACAGCAGCCCCGTCACTACGGAGGCCAGGCCGGTGCGTGCGCCCTCGCCGATGCCCGCGCCGGATTCCACGAAAATCTGGTTGGAGGAGACGCCGGCACCGCCGCCGGCCACCGCGCCTGCGGCGTCGACCAGGAGGACACGCTCCACGAGGGGGATGTTGCCGTCCTTGTCGATGCTCCCTGCCTCGGTGGCAAGGCCCACCATGGTGCCCATCGCGTCGAAGAAGATGCTGAGGAGGATCACGAAGACCAGCAGGGTGGCGGCAACTCCGCCCAGGGTCTGGAAGGAGCCCACCAGGCTGACATCGCCAATCAGGGAGAGGTCCGGTGCAGCCCACTGGGGCATGCTCGGGGTCACCAGCGACCATCCGGTAGCCACGCCGGCACCCTGGCTGCCCGGTTCAGCAAGCCATTCGACAATGACGGCGAAAATGGTGGAGGCGACAATCCCGATGAGGATCGCGCCGCGGACCTTGCGCGCCATCAGCACGATGGTCAGCAGCAGGCCAAAGACGAACACCAGCGTGGGCCACCCCAGCAGTTGGCCGCCGTTGCCCAGGCTCAGCGGAACGGTGGTGCCGGCCGCATCCGGGTTACGCCGGACAAAGCCGGCATTGACCAGGCCGACCAGCGCCACAAACAAGCCGATGCCCACCACGATGGCGGTTTTCAGGCTGGGCGGAACGGCCCGGAAGACTGCGGTGCGGAAACCGGTAAGGACAAGGATCACCATCGCCAGGCCGGCAATCACCACCAGTCCCATCACATCCGGCCAGGTCAGTCCCTCATTCGAGGCGACCGTGACGGCTATGAAGGCATTGACGCCCAAACCGGTGGCAATGGCGAAGGGGTGCTTGGCCCAGATGCCCATGATGAGCGTCAGGATGCCCGCCACCAGTGCGGTTCCCGCGGCGATTGCCGGTCCGGGCATGGTGTTGCCCATCGAATCCTCGCCGCCGAGGATCAGCGGGTTGAGGACCACGATGTAACTCATGGCGAAGAAGGTGGCCAGGCCGCCGCGTATTTCGGTCGATACGGAGGAACCCCGCTTGGTGATTTCGAAGTAACGGTCCAGCTTTGAACCTTGTTTGAGCATGGCGCGTCCTCTGAATGGAACCAGCAGTGGGATAGTGACGGAATCCTGCCCTTAGATCTTATCCCGGCAGTGCGTCCGTGCCCCGGGCCCGGGCCGGTTAGGCTGAAACGGTGATGAATACCGTGAGCACATTCTTCTCCAAAACCGGTTTCGCCGCCGCCGCGGCGGCATTCCTGCTGGCTCTATGCGCGGGGCTGCTGGTGTCCGCACCGCCCGCTGCGGCGCATGACGAGCTCACTGGAAGCACCCCGGCCGCCGGCGCGGTGCTGGACGCGGCCCCGAAGTCGGTGGAACTGACCTTCTCAAGCATTCCGGCCGCCATTGGCTCCCAGGTGCGGGTCCTGGCTGAGGATGGGACCGACTGGGCCGAAGGACAGGTGCGGATCCTGGACAACACCGCCACCCAGTCCGTGCGCCCCGAAGCGCCCGCGGGCGAGTACACCGTGCAGTGGCGGGTGGTTTCCTCCGATGCCCACCCGATCGAGGGGACGTTCGGGTTCACCGTCTCGGGCGGTGGTGCCGGAAACGGAACCGGCACTGAGTCCAACGCTCCGGCGGGCAGTGCGTCGAGCAGTGCGTCCCAGCCGGCCGACACCACGCCGACGCCGGTGCTGAACCAGTCCGACGATGCCGGCTCCCCGTGGCTGGTGATTGTGCCGGCCGCGGTGGTGCTGCTCGCGGTGGCTGTGCTGATTGCCCTGATCATCCGACGGCGGCTCCGCGAGGACTGATCTTTAGGTGCGGCAGTGCGTCTAGGTCGGGCACTCCCAGGCTGGAAGAGCGGCATCGGCGATGGCTGTTCCAGCAGCCTTCGCCTGCCGCACGAGCCCGTGGAGTGACGGCAGCAGGTTTCCGCCGACCCCCACCAGATACACCCCGATGTCCCGCAGTGCGGCCACAGCTTCCGGTCCGGCGCCAACCCCCAGGCTGCGTGCCAGCTTCCGCAGATCGGACCGCGAGCAACTGGTGAGCACCACATAGTCGGCCAGCAGCAGTTCCCTGCCGGTGCGTACCGCCCATTTGCCGGTGCCGGCCACGGGTGTGGGCAGCAGGCCGGCGGCATCTGCCCGGGTCATCTCCCGGGCTGCGGAATCCTCCCGGACATCCAGGCGGTGGCTGGCTGCGTAGGCATGCAGCAGGCGAAGCAGTTCGGCCCGCTCGGGGAGCACCTCCGGCTCCACCGCTGCCTCCCGTATGGTGGCTGCGGCCGGGGCCGGACCGTGGACCACTATGGAGTCCACCCCCTGCCGGTCCAGTTCAGTGGCGACGGCCAGGCCGCTGAGTCCGCATCCGATCACCACGGCTCCGGTCAGCTGGGTCGGCGCTGCCTCAGGCTGGGTTTCGCCATGGTGGGACTCCGAATATTCAGTGGAACCGGTTTGCTCGCTCATGGGCGGTCCTCCTGCGGTCCTGGTTTCGTTCCTGGTTTCGAAACCTCCCCAGAGGCTTGGGTCCTGAGGCGGAACCATATATCTGCCCGCCCCGGGGCGGTAGCGTAGGCCGGTACCCGGAGCGGTACGCTACTGCTAACGACAGCCGGAGGGGGAAGCGCCGGTTGGGGACCCGAAGGAGCGGCATATGACTGATTCGACCTGGGGTGCCGGGGCCGGCGAGGACGGACCTGCGGGCATTGTCGTCGGCGTGGACGGATCCGATCAAAGCATCTGCGCCCTCTTCTGGGCGGCACGGGAGGCACGACGGCGGCAGTGTCCGCTGCACGTGGTGACCGCCTATACGGTGCCCATCTTCGCGGCGTCCTCCATGGATGCCGGCTACACCACGGTTGATGACGCGATGATCCGGGACGGCGCCCAGCAGGTGCTGGACGAGGCCATTGAGCGGATCAGCCACTACGGGGTGGAAGTGATACCGCGGGTGGAGACCGGAGACGCGGCTGCCGTCCTGCTGGAGCTTTCCGAAGACGCCGACCTCATGGTGGTCGGCTCGCGTGGCCGCGGCGGATTTGTTGGACGCCTGCTGGGCTCCGTCTCCAGTGCCCTGCCGGCGCATGCGAAATGCCCCACCGTCGTCGTGCCGCTGCGGACTGCGGGACGGCTGCCGGATTCCGGGATACGGCCCCCGGCCAACTCACCGGACCCCGACGCCGTCCACCACGCCGTCGTTGTGGGTGTGGACGGTTCGGAACAGGGCCGTGCCGCGTCCCTGGTGGCCGCAGAGCAGGCCCGGAGCATGGGCCTGCCGCTGCGCATCCTATGTGCGCTGCCGCCGTTCACCGGCTCGCTCGCCTGGGTGCCTGCCCCCTTGGACATCGAGGCGCTGCATGCGGAACTGCGTGAACAGCTCGACGCCGGCCGGGACTGGCTGCAGAGCCATTTCCCGGGATTGGAAATGACCGTTGAACTGGTGGACGGCACCCCGTCGGAGATCCTGGTGGAACGCACGGCAAAGGTGGAACTGCTGGTGATGGGCACCCGCGGCCGCGGCGGCTTCGCCGGCATGCTGCTGGGCTCCACCAGCCAGAGCGTGATGCACCACGCCAAGGGTCCGCTCATGGTGGTGCCGGACCACGATGATCCGCGGCTGCTGGACCGGGCGAACTTTGGGCCGATGATCGCCGAATAGCTGCCGGTCGCCGGATAGCGGCCGGGTGAAGCGCCTATGCGTGCTGCTGGCCTTCGTGGACCGCGTGGCTGGCCGGCTCGAGCTGGAACGTGCAGTGGTCGGTGTCGAAATGGCTGCTGAGGCACCGGGTCAGCCGGTCCAGCACCAGGTCCAGTCCGTCCGGGGTCAGGTGCTCCTCCTCCACCACCACATGTGCCGAGAACACCGGAACCCCGGAGGTGATGGTCCAGATATGGATGTCGTGCGCATCGGAGACACCGTCCACCGAGACGATGTGGTCCCGGATCAGCCCAACATCCACGCCCTGCGGGGTGGCCTCGAGCAGCACATCGATGACCTCGCGCAGCAGTGACCAGGCACGCGGCAGGATCATCACGGCAATCAGGATGGAAGCCCAGGTGTCGGCCTGCTGGTAGCCCGTGGTCATAATGACGACGGCGGACACCACCACCGCCGCGGAGCCCAGTAGATCGCCCAGTACCTCCAGATAGGCGCCACGGACGTTCAGGGAGTCCTTTCGGCCGGCATGCAGCACCAGCAGGGAGACGAGGTTCGCCAGGCCGCCCACGATGGCGAAGGGCAGCATCAGCCCGGTGTCGACGTCGGGAGTGCCGCCCAGCCGGCCCAGCGCCTCGACAAAGATCACCACCGCAATAACGATCAGCAGCACCGCATTGGCCAGCGCGGCCAGGACCTCGGCCCGCTGGTAGCCGTAGGTCCGCCGGGACGTGGCAGGACGTGCGGCAAGCCAGGCCGCTACGAGGGCAATGGAGACACCGGCGGCGTCGGAAAGCATGTGGCCCGCGTCGGCCAGGAGTGCCAGCGACCCCGAGAACAGGGCTCCGGCCACCTGGATCAGGACCACGGAGATGGTAATGAGGAAAACGATCAGGAGGCGCTGCCGGTGTTTACCGGTCGCCGTGACTATGCCCAGCCCGTGGCTGTGCCCGTGATGCCCGCTCATGGTTAAAGGCTAGCCCCAGCCCAGTTCGTGCAGCCGCTCGTCATTGATGCCGAAGTGGTGGGCTACCTCATGGATGACGGTGATCCGGACCTCGTCCACTACTTCCTCCCGGCTTCCGCACATCCGCAGCAGCGGCCCGCGGAACACCACAATCCGGTCCGGCAGCGAACCCGCGTCCCACCAGGAATCCCGCTCGGTCAGCGGGGTTCCCTCGTAGACGCCCAGCAGCTCGGTGTCCGGATCTTCATGCGGTCCGGGCACATACTCGTCCTCGATGAAGACCGCCACGTTGTTCATGGCGCGGGACAGATCCGCCGGAATGGAGTCGAGGGCTGCTTCCACGCAGGCGTCGAACTCGTCCGGGTTCATCTCGATTGGCACCCCTCCACTGTAGTGGCGCAGCACTCACCCGTACGGTTTTGGATATTCCGGAATTAGGCCCTATAGTTTTAGAGGTCCACAACGGCGAGAAACGACTGGAATCCAGCCGCTTCAAACCATGTGTGTTCTGTTGGCCCCCATCGTCTAGCGGCCTAGGACACCGCCCTTTCACGGCGGCGGCACGGGTTCGAATCCCGTTGGGGGTACTCAGGAGTGGTAAATCAAGCCGGTGAGAATCTGGTAGAGTTTACACTCGTGAAAAGCAAGGCCCTGTAGCGCAGCTGGTTAGCGCGCCGCCCTGTCACGGCGGAGGTCGCGGGTTCAAGTCCCGTCAGGGTCGCTCAGATTTTCTGAAGCGATTTGGAAGATCTCGGTGATCATCGGTTGATGATGCCAGGCTCTGTAGCTCAGTTGGTAGAGCGTTCGACTGAAAATCGAAAGGTCACCGGATCGACGCCGGTCGGAGCCACCAGCTAAAACCCCGTAGCTGTCTCGCAGGAGACAGGACGGGGTTTTTCTTTTGCCCGCCGGCGCTTTTGTCCGGCCGCTGGCCGCCCGGAAAGGCCCGGAACAGCTGCAGCCGCTGCGGCCTGCACAACGTTCCGCCCCCGGGATACGCTGAACCCATGGATGAGCCCCGGAACACTTCAGCGAACGCTCCCGTCACTGCGGCACCAGCCGTGCCTGCACCAGCCCCGCCCGCAACTGCCCCGTATGCCGACGCCGACGGCGTCCCTGCCGCCGTCGGCGGCCGGACATCCATCAGCGAGCAGGCGGTGGCAAAGGTCGCCGCAATTGCCGCCCGGGCTGTTCCCGGCGTCTTAACGCTCGGCAATCCTTCGGGGCGGGCGCTCGGCGCGGTGCGCGACGCCGTCGGCGGAACAAATGCCACCTCCGGCGTGCATGTGGAAGTCGGCGAGCGTGAAGTCGCCGTGGATATCAGCCTCGTAGCCGCCTACGGAAATGCCCTGACCGTCGTCGCGAACAACGTCCGTGCCGCCGTTTACGGAGCGGTGGAGGAACTTGTGGGTCTCCGCGTCGTCGAGGTCAACGTGGAAATCTCCGACGTGCACCTTCCCACCGATCCGCCCGCTCCCGTACCGGTCTCAGGAGCCAAAGCGGTATAGGCTTTCAGCACGTTCCACCCAGGACGTACCGGTGATGCGTCAGGCAAGAAGGCAGGGGAAATGAAACCGACAGTGGTAGGAATGGCAATTGGAGCCGTACTGGCTTTTGCCGCACTGATTTTCGACTTTTGGGGCTTTCTGCTGACCGCCCTGTTTATTGCGGCCGGAGCGCTGCTGGGCCGCGCTGCGGAGGGCAAGATTGATTTCCGCAGCGTCTCCGATGCGCTGACCGGCCGCCGCTCCTCTTCGTGAGCACCATAGCTGCGCCCCCGGCGGCGGAAACCGGCGCGCACCTTGCGGGACACAACCGGATCAGCACCCAGGCCCTGAGCAGCACCGCTAAGGCGGCGGCGTCCGAATACTTCGGTGTGCCCGCCCAGCAGGTGCGCGTCCAGTGGACGGATGACCGGGGGCAGCTCGCCCTGTCGGTGTCCCTGCCCATCACGCTGCCACCGCTGCAGGCGCTGACCCCCGGCATGCTGGACCGCGCCGGCGGAACCGTCTGGGAGCTGGCCCACGCCGCCAAACCGGTGCTGATGCAGCGCGTTGCCGAACTTACGGGTTCCCGGCTCTCCCGGGTGGACATCCGTGTCACCGGCGTCCTGCCGGCCGAAGGAAGGCGGGTGCGGTGAAGCAGGCGGACCTGGCGGTAACCAACAGAATCCTTCGGCGCGAGACACATTCGGCACGCACGGCCGCGGCCGCCGCCGTTGCTGTCCTGGGCATCCTCTTTTTCAGCTATGTCCTGCTGGAATCCGTGCTTCAGGTGCTGGGACAGGAGGCCTGGCTGATCGATCCGCCTACCTTCGGCAACTGGCTGGCGGGCCTCCCGGCGGACTCCGACCCGCTGATCCTCGGCCTGTCCGGGGCGCTGATCTTCTTCGCGGGCCTGCTGTTCTTCCTGCAGGCCGTACTTCCGGGCCGCCGGGCCCGCTATTCCCTGCCCAACCCCCGCGCCGCCGTCGTGGTGGACGGCGAAGTGCTGGCCGCGTCGCTGGCCCGGTGCGCCCGGATGCGGGCAGGCGTCACCCCGCAGCAGGTGCTGGTGACGGTTGGCAGGACCGTTGTGGAGGTGCAGATCCGTCCAACATCCGGTACTCCCGTGGACGCCGAAGCGGTGCGTACGGCAGTGGAGGATGAGTTGCTGCTGACCAAGCTTGACCCGCAGCCGGCCGTCCGGGTCCGCGTTGCCGAAACCGGGGTGATCGGACAGTGAACGCCACACCAAGGGCCTTGAACCGGTTCCTGCTCGGACTGCTCGGCCTGGTGCTGATGGGTATCGGCGGCGGTCTGGCGCTCATCTCCGCCTGGCCTGCCGCCGCGCGGGCCTGGCACGGGTTTGCCGCCGACGCCGGTCCCGCCGTCTCCTCCTCGCTCGACGCCACGGCCCTGCCCGGGGGCAGCGGCAGCTGGATGTGGGTGGCGCTTGCCCTGCTGAGCTTCCTGGGCATCGTGTTGATGGTGGTGTGGATGGCCGGGCAGGGCGGCGGCCGGACCGGAACCCTCGTCTCCGAATACGACGACGACGGCGCGCCCGGCCGGGTTGAGATCAGTGGAACCGTCGCCGAACAGGCCCTGCGCAGCGCACTGCAGGAGAACCCGGATGTCGCTGCGTCTTCGGTCAACGCCTACTCAGTGAAGGGCCGCAGCGCCCTGCGGGTGCGGATCACTCCGCGGCAGGGAGCGGCTCCGCACCTGATTGCGGCCGACGCCACGGCCCTGGTGGAAACCCTGGACACCGTCCTCGGGCACCAGACCCCGGTGCTGCTGAGCCTGGAGGCCGGACGCCGGCTGCGCTTCGGCAGGGAAGACCGGGTCCGCTAGGACATCCTAGGAGGCCCGGGCCAGCTGCCGGATGGGAATCCAGCGCGAGGCCAGCCGGCGGTAGGCCGCAGCGGCACCCGTCATGTCACCGTCGGCCAGTGACTCGATGCCCAGCCGTACATCGGACGGGGAGTCGTCGGGGAAGACCAGGTCCGCCACCGGACCGTAATCGAGCTCCAGCACGGCCTCCGGATCAAAGACCTCCAGCCAGGCCGTGAGCTCGGCCAGCTCATCCAGCAGGTCCAGCTCCGGTGCCGCCATGGCCAGGGCAGCCGAGGCCGAACGTGCCCGCTCGATGCACTGCAGCACCGGGGCGGAGAGCCGCACCGTCTGGACATGCCCGTCATCCTCCACCACCTCGGTGTGGTCCTCTTCGTGGAGCAGGACAAACCAGCCGAAGGGAACACCCCAGGTAGCGGAGCGGGTGTGCAGCTTGGCCAGCGAATCGGCGAAGGAATCCGGATCCAGGCGCGCGGCGTGGGCCTCCCGGGCGACTTCCGGCACCAGCACATCCACCAGGGGCCCGCGGATGGAGTCGCCCAGGGATTCGGCGGCCAGGGACGTGCGGACCGCCAGCTGGTTCGGGCAGTACAGGCGGGTGGTGACACCTTCCTGCGCCGGATAATGCAGCACCCGGACCAGGTCCGTGGCGTTGTGCGGGAACGGATCCGACACCACCCGGACCAGCCGGCGGACGGCATCGGTACGTTCGAGGACTTCGGTTTCGTGGCGTCCGCGGGCGCGCTGTTCCATGATGGCCAACTGCTGGGTGTCATCAAAGGCGTCCAGCGGCTCGTAGACGCGGAGGTAGGAGACAAACGGGAAGGTGCGGTACAGCGACTGCTGCGGATGCCGCGTCACGGCTAGTCCAGTTCCACAATCACGGGAGCGTGGTCCGACGCACCCTTGCCCTTGCGCTCTTCCCGGTCGATGACGGCGCCGGTGACTCGCTTGGCCAGGGCGGGGGAGCCCAGGACAAAGTCGATACGCATGCCCTGGCGCTTGGGGAACCGCAGCTGGGTGTAGTCCCAGTAGGTGTAGACGCCCGGCCCAGGGTGGAAGGGACGGACGACGTCGGTGAACCCGGCGTCGAGGAACTCGTTGAAGGCCTGCCGCTCGGGCTCGGTGATGTGCGTGGCGTTCTGGGCACGGAACCAGTCGATATCCCACACATCGTCATCCTGCGGGGCAATGTTCCAGTCACCCATCAGCGCCAGCTCCAGGGAGGGGTTCTCGGTGATCCACTCGGCGGCATGGTTCTTGAGGGTCTTGAGCCACTGCAGCTTGTACGGCATGTGCGGATCTTCCACGGCACGGCCGTTGGGCACGTACAGGCTCCACACGCGGACGCCGCCGCAGGTGGCGCCGATGGCACGGGCCTCGGCCACGGTGGTGTCCTCGGTCTTGCCAAACATCGGCTGGTCCGGGAAGGTGCGTTCGACGTCGTCGAGCCCCACCCGGGAGGCAATCGCCACGCCGTTCCACTGGCTCAGCCCGAAGTGCGCCACCTCGTAACCGTTCTTTTCAAACAATTCCCAGGGGAAATTGTCGTCCTTCGCCTTGGTTTCCTGAATTGCCAGGACGTCGACGTCGGAGCGCTGCAGCCAGGCCTCGATGCGGTCGGCGCGGGCGCGGATGGAGTTCACGTTCCAGGTAGCTATCTTCACACTGCTACGTTACCGAATCCCGTCCGCCTCCACACTGCGCCCTGCGCCACACGGCCGGCGGCGGCTATTTCCACCAGATGTCGGAAAGGGTGACCGGGATGGTGCGCTTATGCCGGGTCATCACAAAGCGGGCCTCGATCTTTTCGGCGGCGTCAGTGGGGATGTCCCCGCCTTCCAGATAGCTGTCGATGGTGTCATAGCTCAGGCCCAGCTCCGTTTCGTCGGTCTGGCCGGGCCTGTCATCCAGCAGGTCGGCGGTGGGGGCCTTGGCGATCAGGGTTGCGGGGGCACCCAGCTCGGCCAGCAGCGCCCGGTTCTGGCGCTTGTCCAGGCCGGAGAGGGGCAGGAGGTCCGCGCCGCCGTCGCCGAACTTGGTGAAGAATCCCGTGACCGATTCCGCGGCGTGGTCGGTGCCGATCACCAGCATGTTGTGCTGGCCCGCCACCGCGTACTGCGCGGTCATGCGGACGCGGGCCTTGATGTTGCCCTTGTTGAAGTCGGTGATCTTTTCGCCGGTCATCTTCACGTACTCGTCTTGGAAACCGTCCACGGCGGGTCCGACGTTGTAGACCAGGGACTCCGCCGGAGCAATGAACTCCAGGGCGGCCTGGGCGTCCTCCTCGTCATGCTGGACCCGGTACGGCAGGCGCAGGGCGATGAACCGCGCTTCGGTGCCTTCGGCCTTCAGCTCGTCCACGGCCAGCTGGGCAAGCTTGCCGGCGAGCGTGGAATCCACCCCGCCGCTGATGCCCAGGACAAAACCCTTGGAGTGTGAGGCGTGCAGATAGTCCTTGAGGAAGTCCACCCGGCGGCGGATTTCCGCGGCCGCATCAATCGTGGGCTGAACTCCCAGCTCGGCAATGATTTCCTCTTGTAGTTTCCGCATGGACCACAGCCTATATCCGTCTGCCGTGCCGGGCCCGGGAAAGGTCCGCGGAAGTTTGACGGCGCCAGGGCCGCCATCCGGGCTGCCACCCACCGGTCCAGCGACCGTGGCTAGGATTGGCCCATGACATCGCCCGCGATTGCCCCGTCCCGCGCCCGCCTGCTTGAACTGATCAAGGAGCTGGCGGTGGTCCGCGGCCACGTGGTGCTTTCCTCCGGCGCCGAAGCGGACTATTACATCGACCTGCGACGCGTCACGCTGCAGCACGAAGCGTCGGTGCTGGTGGGCGACGTGATGCTGGAACTGCTGGACAACGCCGGGATCGGGTTCACCAATGCCGGCGGCCTGACCATGGGTGCCGACCCGGTGGGCACCGCAGTGATGCATGCCGCTGCCCGTGCCGGCCGGGCCGTGGACGCCTTCGTGGTGCGCAAGGCGCAGAAGTCCTACGGCATGGGCCGCCAGGTGGAAGGCCCCGACGTCGCCGGGCGTAACGTGGTGGTCCTTGAGGACACATCCACCACCGGCGGATCGGCACTGACCGCCGTCGAAGGCGTACGGAAAGCGGGCGGCAACGTGGTGGCCGTGGCAGTGATCGTGGACCGGGACACCGGCGCGAAGGAGCGCATCGAGGCCGAGGCCGGCGTGCCGTACCTGTTTGCGTTTGGCAAGGACGAACTCGGCCTCGACTAGCCGCAGGATCAGATGGTGTTGATCAGGTCCGCCACGGAATTCATGATCTGCGTGGGCCGGAACGGGTACCGGTTAATGTCCTCGCGCTGGGTGATGCCGCTGAGCACCAGGACGGTGTGCAGTCCCGCCTCGATGCCTGCCACGATGTCGGTGTCCATCCGGTCACCGATCATGGCCGTGGTTTCGGAGTGGGCGTCAATCTTGCGCATGGCGGACCGGAACATCATGGGGTTGGGCTTGCCCACAATGTAGGGCTCCATCTTGGTGGCCGCCGTGATCAGCGCCGCAATGGCTCCCGTGGCCGGGAGTGGACCCTCCTGCGAGGGACCGGTGACGTCCGGGTTGGTGGCGATGAACCGGGCGCCGTCCAGGATCAGCCGGATGGCCTTGGTGATGGTCCCGAAGGAATACGTGCGGGTCTCGCCCAGCACCACGTAGTCCGGTGCGGTGTCGGTGAGGATCATGCCCGCCTCATGCAGTGCCGTCGTCAGGCCGGCCTCGCCCACCACGAAGCAGCGCCCGGGCGTCCCGGAGTTCTTCACCTGGTCCTTGAGGAACTCCGCGGTGGCCAGGGCCGACGTCCAGAGGTTTTCCTCCGGCACCTCCAGCCCGGAGGCCCGCAGGCGGGCGGCCAGGTCCCGCGGCGTGTAGATGGAGTTGTTGGTCAGCACCAGGAAGCGCTTGGACGTTGACACCCAGCGGTCAATGAGTTCCGCGGCACCGGGGATGGGATGGTTCTCGTGAACCAGCACCCCGTCCATGTCCGTCAACCAGCATTCAATGTTCTCGTTTTCGCCCACGGTCTCCCATTTCTCGCATACTGCATTACTGCTTCGGCTTACAGTGCACCGCACGGCCTGGGAACCTGTCCCGGAGGCACTGGAAGCGGGCGCTGCCAGTCTTTCACCTTAGGCTGGAAGGGTGATAGACAGCCCCTCAGAACTTAGTGACGACACCGTCGATGAAGCCGCAGCCCCGACCCACCAGATAGGCGTGGGTCCTTGGGAGGGTCCGTTGCCCGAAGGGGATCACTGGGACCCGGAACTGCTGGCCAACGGCGACGCCCGCAACGTGGTGGATGAGTACCGGTACTGGAAACATGACGCGATCGTGGCGGACCTGGATACGCGCCGGCATCCGTTCCACGTGGCGATCGAGAACTGGCAGCACGATTTCAACATCGGCACCGTGGTGCGCACGGCCAACGCGTTTATGGCGAAGGAAGTGCACATCATTGGACGACGCCGGTGGAACCGCCGCGGCGCCATGGTCACCGACCGCTACCAGCACATCCGCAACCACCCCACCGTGGAGGACTTTGTCCAGTGGGCGCGCGGCGAGGGCCTGAGCATCATCGGCATCGACAACTTCCCGGATTCGGTGCCGCTGGAGACCTATGAGCTGCCGGAAAACTGCGTCCTGGTGTTCGGGCAGGAAGGTCCGGGCCTGAGCCCGGAGGTCCATGCCGCCGCCGACGCCACCCTGTCGATCGCACAGTTCGGCTCCACCCGGTCCATCAACGCCGGTTCGGCGGCGGCCATTGCAATGCACGGCTGGATCCGGCGGCACGTGTTCGGCCAGAAGGTGAACTAAACCGCGGTGCCCGGGCCGACGTCGTAATCCGTCAGCGGTACCTGATGCCGCGACGGCACTTGTGGCTAGGATGTAAGGAGCCAACGAGGGCTGAAGGCCCTGCCGTATCGACCTTGGAGTCAGCATGCCTATTGCAACCCCGGAGATTTATGCCGAGATGATCGACCGAGCCAAGGCAGGGGGCTTCGCGTATCCGGCAGTCAACGTCACCTCCTCGCAGACGCTCAACGCTGCGCTCGCGGGTTTCGCCGAAGCAGGCTCGGACGGCATTGTGCAGGTGTCCACCGGCGGTGCGGCGTACTGGTCCGGAGCCTCCGTGAAGAACATGGTCGCCGGTTCCCTCGCCTTTGCGGCGTACGCCAAGGAAGTAGCCAAAAGCTACAACGTGAACATTGCGCTGCACACCGACCACTGCCCCAAGGACAAGCTGGACGACTTTGTCCTGCCGCTGCTGGCCGCCTCGGAAGCCGCCGTCAAGCGCGGCGAGGACCCGATCTTCAACTCCCACATGTGGGACGGCTCGGCCGAGACCCTCGACGACAACCTGCGCATCGCGCAGGAGCTGCTGGCCCGCACGGCGGCCGCCAAGATCATCCTCGAGGTCGAGATCGGCACCGTCGGCGGTGAAGAAGACGGCGTGGAAAACGCCATCAACGACAAGCTCTACACCACGGTCCAGGACGGCATGGCCACCATCGAAGCCCTCGGCGACGGCAGCAAGGGCCGCTACATCACCGCCCTGACCTTCGGCAACGTCCACGGCGTGTACAAGCCCGGCGGCGTGAAGCTGCGTCCGGAAATCCTCAAGGAAATCCAGGACTCCGTGGGTGAATCGATCGGCAAGGACCGCCCGTTCGACCTGGTCTTCCACGGCGGCTCCGGCTCCTCCGCCCAGGAGATCGCCGACGCCGTCTCCTACGGCGTCGTGAAGATGAACATCGACACCGACACCCAGTACGCCTACACGCGTCCGGTGGCGGACCACATGCTGCGCAATTACGACGGCGTGCTGAAAGTGGACGGCGAAGTAGGCAACAAGAAGCAGTACGATCCGCGCGTCTGGGGTGCAGCCGCTGAAAAGGGCATGGCCGCCCGCGTGGTGGAAGCAGCACAGAACCTAGGATCGGCAGGTAAGGCACTCTAATGTCAGACGAATTCCGCAAGAACCTCCTCGGCCCCGACGCCACCTACCTTCCGGAGGAGACCGACGTCGTCGCCCGCCTGGAGGCAGGCGACGAGCCGGTGGAGCTCGCCGCGAAGTACCCCACCTCATCGCAGGTGTGGGCCGCGCTCGCGGACGAAGCGTTCGAGGAGGGCCAGAACGTGGAGTCCTATGCGTACGCACGGGTGGGTTACCACCGCGGACTGGATTCCCTGCGCCGTGCCGGCTGGCGCGGCATCGGCCCCATCCCGTGGTCGCACGTGCCTAACCGCGGTTTCCTGCGCTCGCTGTACGCGCTGGGCCGGGCCGCAGCGGCGATTGGCGAAACCGAGGAAGTGGACCGGATCCGCAAGTTCCTCGACGATTCCGATCCGCAGGCCAAGGCGGCCATCGAAGGTCTGTAGGCTCCTGCTCCAACGCTAAAAACGGCGGTCCCCGGTTTCCGGGGGCCGCCGTTTCTTTTGGGTTGGGAGTCCGGGTTTGCTGCGGCCGGGCCTCCCGGGAACGGGGAGGTCGTGCCTACGCTGGGAAGCCGGCCGGAAGGTGGTGTGTGCGTGGAAAAATTCGACCTGAAACGGTCCTATCCGGAACTCTATGCACCCCGCGGCGGCGACTTCACCCTGGTGGACGTGCCGATCATGCATTACCTCGCCGTGGATGGGCACGGCGACCCCAATACCTCGGCTGAATACAGTCAGGCCCTCGAGTGCCTCTATCCGGTGGCGTATTCATTGAAGTTTGCCTCCAAGGATGAGCTGGAGGCGGACTTCACCGTCGGCCCGCTGGAAGGTTTGTGGCGGGCCGAGGATCCGGAGGTATTTACCCGCCGGGAGAAAAGCACCTGGGACTGGACCATGCTGATTGCCCAGCCGGAGTGGATCACGGAGGACATGGTGGAGGCCGCTGTGGCTTCCGTTGCCGCTAAGAAACCGCTTCCGGGTCTGGACCAGCTGCACCTGCTCACGCTTACGGAGGGCCTGGCGGCGCAGATCCTCTTTGTGGGGCCCTACGACACGGAGGGTCCGGTCCTGGCCCGGCTGCACTCCACCTGGATGCCCGGGCGCGGGCTGACGTTCAACGGAGACCACCACGAGGTGTACCTCAGTGACCCGCGCCGGGCAGCGCCGGAGAAGCTGCGCACTGTGCTGCGCCAGCCGGTGCGTCCTGTGACGCCCTGACCGTTCCGCCGGTCCGTCCTGTTTCCGGGGGAGTCAGGGCAGGATCGTGGTGGTGACGGCGACAATCTGCGGGGCGGCCGGCACGGAACTGAAACCGAACTTCACCGGCGGTTCCACGGGACGCAGCCGGCCAAGGTTATTGCCGTCCCACGCGGCCGTCGCGGCGGCCAGGGACCGGAGGGACCGGACGCCGTAGAACTCCCGCCGTCCACCGCCCGCCGATCCGGCGGTCCGGACCCCTGGAACCAGCAGCCCGGCCACGGGGTTGATCAGCTTCAGCCACCACGGGGCCACGGCCAGCGGGGCGGGCACGTGTTCCAGCACCCGGCCCAGGAAAGTCACCGGTCCCAGTACGGCCTCCAGCCGCAGCGGCCCTGCGGCCACCCGGAGCGCATCCCGGGAAAGAACGGCGTCCACGGGGGTAACCACGGTCCGGTCGAACCGGTAGGTCCCGCCGACATACTCTGCTGCCGCCTCGGAGGGTGCCAGCAGCGTCCGCACACCGGCGTCGTCCTCCGCCATCACGTCCGTGAAGGGGCCCAGCGGGGACTCAAGCCAGTGCCCCACCACCAGCCTCGTGCCGGAGGAGGTGCCAAGACCGGCAATGTAACCGCGGAATCGGTCCATGCGCCCACGATACCTGCGAAGCGCCGCGGATAGTTCCCCCTACAGCGCATTCCTAGGGTGAGCAACGGCATGATCGGCTAAACTTGGCAGGTAAGAGCCCCGCAACTTGCGCCGAAGTATGCCGTGACGGCAGGAGGTGCGAGTCCAGGGGCGTTCTCATGCACGGTAGCGGATCTGCAACCAAGCAGCTTCGCCCCGTATCTAATGGGGGAGGATCCCATGCCAGCTATTGTCATCGTCGGCGCCCAGTGGGGCGACGAAGGTAAAGGTAAGGCCACCGACCTGCTCGGCGGCCGCGTCGACTACGTCGTCAAACCCAACGGCGGAAACAATGCCGGCCATACCGTCGTCGTCGGCGGTGAAAAATACGAACTTAAGCTGCTGCCCGCGGGCATCCTCAGCCCCAACGCCATTCCGGTCATCGGCAACGGCTGCGTGGTGAACCTCGAGGCGCTCTTCGCCGAGATCGACGGCCTCGAATCCCGGGGTGCGGACACCTCCAAGCTGCGGATTTCCGCCAACGCCCACCTGGTGGCCCCGTTCCACCAGGTGATGGACAAGGTCACCGAACGCTTCCTGGGTAAGCGCGCCATCGGCACCACCGGACGCGGCATCGGCCCGGCCTACATGGACAAGGTGGCACGCCTGGGCATCCGTGTGCAGGACATTTTCGACGAGTCCATCCTGCGCCAGAAGGTCGAAGGCTCCCTGAAGCAGAAGAACCAGCTGCTGCTGAAGGTCTACAACCGCCGGGACATCGACGCCGAAGAGGTCGTCCAGTACTTCCTCTCCTACGCGGACCGCCTGCGCCCCATGGTCATCGACTCCACCTACGAGCTGAACAGCGCCCTGGACGAGGGCAAGGTGATCCTCATGGAGGGCGGCCAGGCCACCTTCCTCGACGTGGACCACGGCACCTACCCGTTCGTGACGTCCTCCAACCCCACCGCCGGCGGCGCATCCGTGGGCTCGGGCATCGGCCCCACCCGGATCACCCGCTCCGTGGGCATCATCAAGGCCTACACCACGCGCGTCGGCGCCGGACCGTTCCCTACGGAACTGTTTGACGACATGGGCCTGTACCTGCAGAAGACCGGCGGCGAGTTCGGTGTGAACACCGGCCGCCCGCGCCGCTGCGGCTGGTACGACGCCGTCCTAGCCCGCCACGCTTCCCGCGTCAACGGCTTCACGGACTACTTCGTGACGAAGCTGGACGTGCTCACCGGCATCGAGAAGATCCCGGTCTGCGTGGCCTACGACGTCGACGGCGTGCGCTTCGACGAGATGCCGATGACGCAGACCGATTTCCACCACGCCAAGCCGATCTTCGAGTACTTCGACGGCTGGACCGAGGACATCACCGGTGCCAAGTCCCTCGAGGATCTGCCGGACAACGCCCGGAACTACGTCCTGGCGCTGGAGAAGATGTCCGGTACCCGGTTCTCCGCCATCGGCGTCGGTCCGGACCGCGACCAGACCATCGTGGTGCGGGACCTGATCAACGAATAGCGTCACCGCGCATGGAAGGCCCCGGCTGCGGGGCCTTCCCTGTCTACGGGAGCCGCATATCAGCCGTAGCTCAAAGGGCAGGTTCCGGTCGGCTCAGCACGCAGAACTCGTTGCCCTCCGGATCGGCCAGCACCACCCAGTCCACCTCGGTTCCCTGCCCGACGTCCGCGCGTACCGCCCCCAACGCAAGCAGCCGTTCCACTTCCTGGTGTTGAGTACTGCCCGGCGCCGCCCGCAGGTCCAAGTGCAGCCGGTTCTTAACGGTTTTCCCCTCGGGCACGGGGATGATGTCGATGTCCGGCCCGGCACTGCCGTCAGCCCGAACGAGCGTAACGACGTCGGCGTCGTTGGTCTCCGCGATCCGGTACCCCAGCGCCCGGGTCCAGAACTCCGCCAGCCGCGGCGGATCCGCCGCGTCGAGGGCAATGGATGAGATGACACTGGTCATGGAGGGCTCCTGTCCGGCGGGGGAAAATGATTCCCGAAGCTAACAGTGGCGGGGACGCCGGTCAACGGCGCGCTCCTACGCCCGGCACATGCTGTCGGTGGTCCGGCTACCAGCGGTTCCGGGCCTCTTCGATCCAGCCGCCCAGCCCATCCAGCGAATACCCGGTCCCGTCCGGGGTGCGGGCGGTGCCGGTCCAGGTACCGAACGCCTGCCAGGTCCGGGCGCTGATAACGACGGCGTTCGTTGCCGCCACCCGCCGGTGGAACGGGGTCAGTACCGCGTCAATCCACGGACCGTGCACCCGCCAGATCGATGCCGGATCCGCCAGGTCGTACTCAAACTCCAGTTCGCCGTCGTAATGGTGCAGCCGCCCGTCCACGATCAGGGCATTTTCCGTGGCCGGGGTGCCGGCGGTCCATTTCCCGCCGATCTGCAGTCCGAGCCGGGTGCCGTCCACCGTGCCCGACCCCACTCCCCAGTTCCAGCGCTGCGAGTACGGCCAGCGTCCGCGGCCGCGGTCCAGCACGGCAAACGAATCTTCTCCGCCAACCGGATACTCGCGCCCGTCCACGGTGACGGTGCCCGAAACCCGGCGGGCTACGTCCTTGAGCGTGTACTGGTAGCGGTGGGTGGACCACGGCACCACCACTCCGAGGACGTCGCCGTCAGCTTCCGCGAACAGGTCCGCGGAGACCCGCGGGGAGGACGCCTGCAGCCGGGTGCCGCCGTCGGCGTCGTGGAACCGCAGGCTGGCACCGCCGAACGCGCCGAACGCGGTCAGGGGAGGGCGGGTATCGGGGAGGGAAACATCCGCCGAGGAGGGAAGGATCTTCAGCGGCTCCACGCTGATCTCCTTGCCGGTGCTGCGTTCGTACACGTACAGCTGCAGGGTGGACGCGTAGTCGAGGTGGGCAATGGTCAGGCCGACGGCGAGCTCGGGGGTGAGGACACCCCAGTACTCCCAGCGCTTGGTCCGCCAGCCGCCCTTGAGGCCCGAGGGAACCACCGGGTGGTGCAGGGCGCCGCGGGCAAAGCCCACGGCGGCCGGATTCAAGACCCCGGCGGATGAGCCGAGGTCAACGGGTGCAGTGATTTCATCCATGCCGCCCAAGTCTAGGGCGGGCGTAGGGTGAAGACGTGCCGGAACGCCGCCGCAGATCGTGTCGGGTGTCCCGATCCGGCCGGGAAAGGCAGACATGACCAGCACAGCTACGGCCGCCGTCCTGCGCGGCACCAACCAGCCCTTCGAACTTGCAGAAGTGACGCTGGATGATCCCCGTCCGGACGAGGTACTGGTCCGGGTGGTGGCCAGCGGAGTCTGCGGCACCGACCTGGGTGTGCAGGCAGGCCACATTCCTTTTCCGCTGCCCGGTGTCCTTGGCCACGAAGGTGCTGGCGTGGTGGAAGCCGTGGGAAGTGCCGTGACTTCGGTGCAGCCCGGAGACCACGTCCTGCTGACCTTCACCAGCTGCGGAGTGTGCCGCAACTGCCGCAGTGCCCACCCTGCGTACTGCGTTGAATTCCTGTCCCGCAACCTCCTCGGCGGGGAACGCGCGGACGGCAGCTCCACTCTTTCGGAAAACGGCACCGACCTGCACGGGCACTTCTTCGCCCAGTCGTCCTTCTCCAACCGGGTCCTGGCGGACGAACGCGGCGTAACTAAGGTGGATCCGGCCGCGGATCTATCCCTGCTGGCACCGCTGGGCTGCGGCATCCAGACCGGCGCCGGAGCCGTGCTGAACGTCCTGAAGCCCGAGCCGGGATCCGTTCTGGCCGTGTTCGGCGCCGGCCCCGTAGGCCTGGCCGCCGTAATGGCCGCCGCCCTGTCCCCGGCCACGCGCATTATCGTTATGGACCTGGTGGATTCCCGGCTGGAACTGGCCCGGGAACTGGGGGCCACCGACGTCGTGAACTCCGGGAACACCGACGCCGTCCAGGCGCTGATGGAACTGACCGGCGGCCAGGGCGTCACCCACGCCCTGGAAACCACCGGCAGCGTCAAGGTGGCGGAAACCGCCGCCTCGGTGCTGGCACCGCTGGGCAAGCTCGGACTGATCGGTGCGCCCGCCGCGGGCAGCACCATGAGCCTGGACGTGAACTTCATGCTCAACGGGCGCCAGATCCTGGGAATTACCGAGGGGGATTCCAACCCGCAGCTGTTCCTGCCGGCGCTGGTGGATCTGGTGCAGCAGGGCCGGTTCCCGCTGGAAAAGATGATCACCCGGTACTCGTTCCGGGACATCAATGAGGCGGCCGCGGCAGCCAAGAGCGGAAGCGTCCTGAAACCCGTCCTCCACTTCGAGGACCTGGTCTAGGCTGGGGACAATCGAGCTCGAGTGAAGGTGGTCGAAAGTGTTAGTCAGCGTCGGTCAGTTCAGCCCTTCCGGGGAGGTCCGGGAAAACCTGGACACCATGCGTTCCCTGGCCGGCAAGGCCCGCGCCGAGGGGTCGGAACTGATTATTTTCCCCGAGGAATCCATGTTCAGCATCGGCAAGGTGGAAGGCTCCCTGGCCGCCGCCGTCGACGCCTCCTGGACCACCTTCGTTTCGCAGCTGTCCCTGCTGGCGGCGGAACTGGAAATCGCCGTGATCGCCGGCGGCTATGAGTCCAGCGGGGAGGAACGCCCCTTCAACACGCTGGTCCTGATCGATGCGGCCGGACGGATAGTGGACACGTACCGGAAGCTGCACCTCTACGACGCCTTCTCCTACGCCGAATCCACGCGGATCAAACCGGGCGACGGCGGTGTGAAGGTGATGCGGGTTGGGGACCTCCGGGTGGGGGTCATGACCTGTTACGACCTGCGCTTCCCGGAACTGGCCCGCGCGCTCGCCGACCTCGACGCCGACCTGCTGGCCGTCCCGGCGGCCTGGTTCAAGGGTGAACACAAGATTGACCACTGGGAGACCCTGCTCAAGGCCCGTGCCATCGAGAACACCCTCTGGGTGGCCGCTGCGGGAACATCCAGCCGGCACACCGTGGGCCACTCCGCCATCCTCGACCCCATGGGGGTCCCGCAGGCGGCGCTCGAGGACGAACGCGAGGCGGTTGTGACAGCCGATGTCACCCGTCAGCGGATCGATGATGTCCGCCGGTTCCTGCCGGTGCTGAAGAACCGCCGTTTCGCGGAAAACGCGCAGATTGTGGAAGCGCACTAGGGCCGGGACAGACCCGCCGGAAAAAGCCGCGCCGGGTGCGTAACCTTTTCCTACCTGCGGGCGATTACCTGTTTGTAACGGCCGCGCCGAGGCTTATCCCCCCAACAAGCATCGGTGCGGCCGTCCAACGTGTGTTTACGGCATGGGTCCGACGGCGGAGGCGGTAGCATGTGGATCACTCCGCATCCTAGGAAAGTGATTCCGCCGTGCCCTCATCGCTTACCGAGCAGACGCTCCGTGATGCGCGCGCCCGGAAACCGGTGGCCCTGCGGGAAATCTACGACGATTTTGCACCGGGAATCCTGGGTTACCTCCGTTCCAAGGGGTGCCAGGACCCCGAATCGCTGACGCAGGAAGTCTTCCTGACACTGTTCTCCAAGCTGGACACGCTCGACGGCGGCCTCCGGGGGGCCCGCACCTTCGCCTTCTCCGTAGCCCACGCCCGCATGGTGGACGATGTCCGCCGCCGCGAGCGCGAGCCGGCAACGGCCGTGTTTGATCCGGATTTGGACCGCCGTGCAACGGAGTCGGCGGAAGAGAGCGTGCTGGGTGCCGGTGTCGGAGTCGACGCTCTCCTGGCAGGACTCACACCGCAGCAGCAGGAAGTCCTGCTGCTCCGCGTGGTGGCCGATCTATCCATCGAAGAATCGGCGAAGATCATGGGACGCAGTGCAGGAGCGGTCAAGCAGCTCCAGCGCCGTGCACTGGGAATACTGAAGAACCAACTGGAAGGGAAGGAGGCACCGGACAATGAGCGAGCATCCTGAGGAACAGGACAGGCTTTCCATCCGCGGCCTCCTGACCGAATCCGGCGTCGAGGAATCCCCGGAGCTGGTGGAGGGACTGCTGGTCCTGCGCCAGGAGTCCCGCACGTCCGCGCCGGAGCCGAGTGGGGAACTTGCCGCACTGTTGGCGGGAACACCCGTACCACTGCGCCCCCGGCCTAAGCGCGGCCGCGGGATCATTCTCGGTGCGGCCCTCGTTGGCGCGATGGCAGTAGGCGCCGGTGGAGTGGCGGCACATCCTGATTTCCTGGTGCGGGCGGACCCCTCGCCGTCGGTCAGTTTCACCCCGGAGGCTCCCGAGCTGCTGCGGTCCCCGCCGGCCCCGTCCGCTCCGGAGGAAACCCCGGTTCCGGCGGCCCCCGCCGCGGAAACCGTACCGGACCCCGCTGCGCCGGCGGCCGTCCCCGCCCCTGTGCCGGCGCCCGTGGCGGTGCCCACTCCGGAAACGCCGGCCCCGGCCCCGGCCGTGGTTCAGGGAGATGGGTCCTCCCCGGGAAACACTCCGGGGATCAGCAGGGACGCCGTCCCGGGTCCCACCACCGGATACATCCACCCGGAAAACCGCCGCGCCGACGGCATGGTCCGCGAGACCATGGGCCCCGGCGGGGGCGCGGTTTCGTACGGCGGTGCGGTTTCGTACGGCGGGCGGGAGAACCAGCGAAGCTACGGCCGGGACAGTTTCGATCGTTCCGGCACCTCCCACTGGGACCGGTAACGCTAGACCGTCAGCTGCCGCTTCGAGGAGATCACGCCGGTGTTGAAACCGGCCAGGTTCAAGCCCCCGTGGAACCGGGCATGTTCGATTTTCACGCACCGGTCCATCACCACCTTGAGGCCCGCCGCTTCGGCCTCCCTGGCTACTTCCTCATGCCAGGACCCCAGCTGCAGCCACAGGGTCCGGGCACCGGCGTCTTTCGCCTCGGCCAGCACTCCCGGCAGGTCCCCGTGCCGGCGGAACACGTCCACGATGTCCGGCACCTCGGGCAGGTCAGCCAGCGAGGGATACACCGGCCGCCCCAGGATTTCCTTCACCACCGGGTTCACGAAATACACCCGGTACTTCGAGGAAGAGAGCAGATACGTGGCCACGAAGTAGGACGCGCGGGCGGGTTTGTCCGACGCACCGACGATGGCGATTGTCTTGGCTGAACGCAGCAGCGAAAGCCGCTCCGGCGCCGTCGGGCCCGTCCAGGTACGTGCCGGTGAACCGGTGTCAGCGGACATGGGTTGTCTCCTCCAGGAAGTGGACGGCAGGCGCGGCTGTGAAGCCCTGGTCATCGGCGGCCGCCGTCAGCGCGGAGTCCAGGTCCCAGAGGATATCCGCCAGGTCTTCCAGCCCTACGGAAATGCGGATCAGATCCTCGGGAACACCGGCACGGGCGAGCTGCTCCGGTGAGAGCTGCTGATGGGTGGTGGACCCCGGATGGATCACCAGGGTGCGGGAATCACCCACGTTGGCCAGGTGCGAGGCCAGCTGCAGCGACTCGATGAAGGTCTGCCCCGCCGCCCGGCCGCCCCGGACCCCGAAACTGAACACGGAGCCGGGTCCCTTGGGCAGATATTTGCTGGCCCGCGCGTAGTGCGGATGGGAGGGCAGGCCTGCATAGCTGACCCAGGACACCCGCGGATCAGCTTCGAGCCATTCGGCCACGGCCTGGGCGTTGCGCAGGTGTTCATCCAGGCGTTGGGCCAGGGTCTCCACCCCCTGCAGCAGCGCAAAGGCGGAGGTGGCGCTGAGGGCGGGGCCAATATCGCGCAGCTGTTCGGAGCGCAGTTTGGTCAGGAAGCCGTATTCGCCGAAATTCCCCCACCAGGAAATGTTCCCGTAGCTGGGGACCGGCTCGGTCATGGCGGGGAATTTGCCGTTGCCCCAGTCGAAGCGGCCGCTCTCCACCACGACGCCGCCCAGCGTGGTGCCGTGCCCGCCCAGGAACTTCGTGGCGGAGTGGATAACGATGTCCGCGCCGTGGGCGAACGGCTGGACCAGGTATGGAGTGCTCAAGGTGGCATCCAGGATCAGCGGCACACCGGCGTCGTGGGCCACCTTCGCCAGCGCCTCAATGTCGGTGACCTCGCCGCTGGGGTTGGCGACGACCTCCGCATAGACCGCCTTGGTGTTTTCCTGCACCGCGGCGGCGTAGTCCGCCGGATCGGTGCCCGGAACGAAGGTGGTGTCGATCCCGAACCGGCGGAGGGTCACGTCCAGTTGCGTGAGCGTGCCGCCGTAGAGCTGGGCGGACGCCACAATGTGGTCCCCGGCGGAGCAGAGCGCGGCGAAGGTAATGAATTCCGCAGACATGCCCGACGCCGTTGCCACCGCTCCGATTCCGCCCTCCAGGGAGGCGATGCGCTCCTCGAACGCGGCGACGGTGGGGTTGCCGATCCGCGAGTAGATGTTGCCGTACTTCTGGAGCGAAAACAGGTTGGCGGCGTCGGCGGTGTCCTTGAAGACGAACGACGTCGACTGGTAGATGGGAACGGCGCGGGCACCGTGCAGGGCATCGGGGGTGCCGCCGGCGTGCAGGGCACGCGTGCGGAAACCGAACTGGTGGTCGCTCATGGGAAAGGAATCCTTCCTCGGGTGGTGCCGGACGGAATCAGGCCCGCCCCCGTTGTGCTTCGGGGTGGGCATGGGTTTAGGTTGCTGTCAGGGACGCGGGCGCCGCAGGCACTCAGGAGGCCGGAGTGGACGAATACGTGATTGTCATCGAGACGGGCTACAAGCTGGCCTCCGCCGCCCACCGGGTGATCTACACGGAGCCGATGGCACGGGCGGAGGCCACCCGGCTGTTCCTGGACCTGATGGCCGGCCAGCGTGAGGACCTGCTGCCCGGCCGGCTGGACAGCACAATCCTGGAGGTTTCGCCCACCGAATTCCTGCAGGTCCACCAGGCCATGGGCGGCTCGGTGGTGATGGACCGGGTCACGCTGACCCGCCGCCTGCACTGACCGGGCGGCTGCCGCTGTAGCTGCCGCACTCAGGCCCATCTCCGCACCGCCCGCCGCTCGGCGATTCCCAGCAGGGCATCCGTGGCCTTGCCGATGACGGCCAGCGCAATGATGGCGAGGAACATGCGGTCCGTCCGCCCGTTGTTCTGCGAGTCCATCAGCAGGAACCCCAGTCCCATCGAGGACGCAATCAGTTCCGCGGCCACCAGGAACAACCAGGACTGGGCGAGCGCAAGCCGCAGGCCGGAGAAGACCGCCGGCACCACGGCCGGGAGCTGCACGGTGGTCAGCAGCTTCACGCCGCGGAGCCCGAAGGCCCGGGCCGCCTCCACCAGGTTCCGGTCAACATGCCGCAGGGCCAGGGCCACTGTGGTGAAGACGGGGAAGAAGGCTCCGATGGTGATCAGCGTGATTTTGGAGTCCTCGCCGATCTTCATCCACAGGATCAGCAGCGGCACCCACGCCAGGGATGGAACTGCCCGGAGTGCTCCAATCGCCGGTCCCAGCAGCGCGTCGGCCAGCCGGGACAGGCCGAGCAGGGCACCCAGCACCAGTCCGAGCGCGGAGCCCAGCGCAAAACCGGTCAGCACCCGCTGGGTGGAGATGGCGATGTGGGTGCCGAGCTGGCCGCGCCGGACCAGATCCGCAGCCGCCTCATAGACCGCGCCGGGGGAGGGAAGCTGCACGGCACTGAAAATCCCCGCGGTGGCGGTCAACTGCCAGGCCGTGAGCAGCAGAGCCGGGACCAGTAAACCCAGGCCGAGCCGTGGAAGCCACCGGCCCAGCCGGGCCCCCGGTGGCGCCCCTGCGGCGCGGGTTGCTCCGGCCCGGGTGGCCGGCGCGGCAACCGGGGCGGCGGCAGGGGTGGCGGCAGGGGTGCTCACGAGGAGGCTCCGAGCGCATCCGGGTCAGCATTCCGCACATAGGAGTCCTCCAGGAGGCTGTCCAGGGCCTCGTCAATCTGCTCCTGGCTGGCCACGTCCCCGGTCTCCACCAGCGTGGGGCCGATCTTCGCCAGGACGCTGCGCTGCGCCGCGCCGGGGGCCGGCTCAACGTCGAGGTTGCTGCGCTCCAGGATCACCGTCTTGGCGACGGAGGGATCCAGCCCGGCCACCTCGGCCAGGATCCGGGCAGTTTCGTCGGGGTTCTCCGCTGCCCAGGCGCGGGCTTTTTCATACGCGTTGACCACGGCCTGGGCCTGCTCGGGGTCCTCCTCCAGGAAGGATTCGTTGGCCGCGAGCAGGCCGTAGGTGTTGAAGTCCAGGTTGCGGTAGGCCAGCCGGGCACCGTTCTGCTCGGCATCTGCCATGATCGGGTCCAGTCCGGCCCACGCGTCCACCGAACCGTTGTCCAGGGCGGTGCGGCCGTCGGCATGCTGGAGTTGTTCCACGGTGACGTCGGAGAGGCTCAGGCCCGCTTCGTCCAGGGCCTGGACCAGGAAGAAGTACGGGTCCGTACCCTTGGTCGCGGCGACGGATTTGCCCGCCAGATCCGCCACCGAGGTGATTCCGGAATCGGGTCCCACCACCAGGGCCGACCATTCCGGCTGGGAGAACACGTCGATGGCCTTGATCGGGGAACCGTTGGCGCGGTTAAGCAGTGCTGCGGAACCGGCGGTTGAACCGACGTCGATGGCGCCTGAACGCAGGTTTTCGTTGGCCTTGTTCGAGCCGGCGGACTGGACCCACTCCACCGCGACTCCCTCATCCGCCAAGCCGTCCTCCAGCCAGCCCTGGTCCTTGATGATCAGGCTCAGCGGGTTGTAGGTGGCGAAGTCGAGGGTTAGGGTTCCACCGCTGGTCTCCTGCACGGCGGAGGTAGCGGTGGAGTCCTCGCCGGCAACGCATCCATTGAGGGTGAGGGCGGCGACGGCGGCGGCGGCCGCTGCGAAAGCTCTGCGGTGCCGCGGGAGGGGTCGGGAAGAAGTGCTGGTCATGGGGATTCCTTAGGGGAGCAGGGTGCACTGAGGGCACCCGGGGGCTGAAAGGGGGTAGGTGGAGACAGTTCCGCCCTCACACGGGCAGGGGGATACCCGCTCGGGGAGAGCTTCGGGGGAGTGCTAGTGGCGCTCGACGCCCAGGAGGGTGAAGAGCTCGCCGCGCATTCGGGCCAGCTCCGCCGAGGCGCGGTCCCGCGGACGGGAACCCGGGACGGTGACGACGTCGGTGATGGTGGCACCGGGGGTGCCGTCTTCGGTTCCGAGGACGATAATGCGGTCAGCCAGCTGCAGGGCTTCATCCACGTCATGGGTGACCAGGAGGACGGTGGCAGGCGCCGCCCGGTGCAGGGCGAGGAGCAGGTCCTGCATCTTCAGCCGGGTCAGCGCATCCAGGGCGCCGAAGGGTTCATCCAGCAGCAGGACCCCCGGTTCACGTGCCAGTGCCCGGGCAAGCGAGGTCCGCTGGGCCATGCCCCCGGACACCGCCCGGGGCCGGTGCTTGGCGAACGGTGCCAGCCCCACCAGGTCCAGGAGTTCGGCAACCTTGGCTTTCCCCCGCTTGGCGCTCGCGGACTTAGGCAGCCCGATCGCGATGTTGGCCTGGAGGGTCTGCCACGGCAGCAGACGCGGCTCCTGGAAGGCGACGGCGCAGCGGTCGTCGATTCCGCGGACGGACTCGCCATCAATCTGGATACTGCCGGCGGTGGGCAGGTCCAGGCCGGCTGCGGCCCGCAGCAAGGTGGACTTGCCGCAGCCGCTCGGACCCAGGATGGCCAGCACCTCCCCCGGCTGGACCTCGAAGGTGATGTCCCGGAGGACAACGTGTTCATCCGGGCCGGAACCGAAACTGCGGCCGAGTCCGGCGAACCGGACAGGCAGGGCGGCGCCGGAGGGAGCAGCGGGTCCGGTGCCGGAAGCGGACGTGGAAGAGGGCAATACTGCGGTCATAGAAACACTCCATCGATCCTGGCAGTAGCACCCTACGGAAGGTGTCCTGAGCCGGGGTAACGGCTTCCTGCGACACCAGCCTCGCTATTGCCGCGCCTCAAGGAGGAGATGCGGCAACCAGGGTTGCTGCGGCTTCATCGATCCAGGTCTCTCAGCCGCTCGGGATGGTCAAGGACTACTAAACGCGTCACTACCGTCTGCGGCAAGCCCCCTGCGTAATATTTGGAAACCGGCTGCCTGATGCCATTGGGTAAGAAGACGCTCTGCGCACCCCCTCTGGCTGGGTTCGGGTAGTCCAGTGATCATCGTTGAAGTCTGTCTTCCCATGCACCAGACTGTGCTCCGCCAGGCAGGTTCCACCGATAAGTCAATGATGTGATCGTGTATATTCGGGAAGTGAATTCCCAGATTGAGACTCGGCAAGCACGGCGCTACCGGGAGAAAAAACTCCCTACAACAGTCCGGAGCACTTGGGCATCCGCCATCTGCCGAAATCCCTTTTGGGGTTCCTTCTTCTTGGGTGTCCTTGGTTTTCTGATTAGTTTTGCAGGGTCATGGGTTCCATCGCCTTGGTTGGATGAGGTTGCGACCGCGCATATAGCGAGTTATCCCATCGGTGATATGGCGGCCCTATGGCAGCACACCGACGCCGTGTTCGCGCCATACTACGTTTTTATGAATGTCTGGCTGACGTTCACAGGTATAAGCCCGTTCTGGTTGCGGTTGCCGAGTCTCTTGGCTGTCGGGGCAGGGACCGCCGCAATGGCGGCTGCGGGTCATGCTGTTGGGGGCCCCAAAAAACAGGTGTTGTATGCGGCGTGTTTCGCGTTGCTGCCACGCGTGACCGCCATGGGGGTTGAAGCCAGACCATATGCGCTCTCCGCCATGTTCATGGCCTTCGCCTTGCTTGCGGTTCTGCAGCTCCGACGGAAGAACTCAGTCTGGTATTGGCTGCTACTCGGCTTATCGATGGTTGGAACTGTCAGCGCGCATCTCTTCTCCGCACTGGGTGTGGTGGGCCTCATCGCAGTTGCCCTGATCCTCTTCCCCAGAAAATCGCGGTTAGCCTTGCTCGTAGTGTCAATGATGGCTGGGGTCGCATGTCTTCCGCTCGCCATTGCTGCTATGCCGCAACAATCGCAGGTTAGCTGGATCGCCGATAGCACCCCGAATCTCGTCGACCAGGCTCTCGTCGAGGCATGGTTTACGACTCGATGGAATGTTAATCCGTCGGGGACTGAGATCCCGTTGCATTACATAGCGGTTGCGTTGGCCGTCCTCGCTGGGCTTACCGTTGCCATGGCGGTGACTGCAGGCCGCCCGCTGCCCAAGGACCGCCTGGCGATAGCAGCAATACCCCCAACCGTGGCCGTGGGCATACTTTGGACAATTTCACTCGTTCAGGAGCCGATGCTGTTGGGCCGCTACCTGACGTCGTCGGCCCCATTCATCGCTATGCTCTTGGCGGAGTGCCTTGTGTTGTTGCGGCCGCATGTCAAGCGGTTGATGGCTTCCCTGCTCGTGGTTGGATGCGTCTTGCTCATCGTGGCCCAGCGTCAGCCTTATGCCAAGCTTCCCGCCAATGATTACTCGTTTGTTGCGTCCGTTGTGCACAATCAGGCGAGAGCCGGCGACGGGTTGCTCTTAGAACCCGGTCTGGGACTGACGGATTCCGCCCGCGGTGCGATGGCAACGTATCCGCAGGAGTTCAACCGTCTGGTTGACATTGTTCAGCCCCAGAAGGCTCCGCTAGCCTTCGTCTTCCCCGCCGACCCACCTTTGGCAGACATTACGCAGACCGTACTTCCATCGCGGGTATGGCTCATTACCAAGGTCCAGCAGGAAAGCAATTATGGTGACCAGCTACGAAGTGTGGGTTACGAACCAAAGTCGTCCTCCAGCGGACCGGGTCACACGGTGACTTTATGGACTCAGCCGTGAGGTGAAAGGGAGCGCAGGGCTTCGACCACGGCACTTCATACTGCTTGTCCGGGGCTGAGGCATTGACCTCCCGCGGCGGCGGCTCCTAGTTTTGAAGCAGGGTGTGGATGGGGCGGCTTAGCGTCCGGCACCCGGCTCTTCCCAGCGTCTTCCCACAAAAAAGAGCAGGAGCCTGCCATGGAATCAGCCTCGGGTGCCTCCGGAATGGTGACGTCCGCTGACGGAACCCCCATTGCCTGGTCACGGCAGGGAAGCGGCCCGCCGCTGGCGATCGTGGGCCCGCTCCTGGCGCACCGGAGCAGCCCCGCCACGGTGGTCCTTGCGGACGCCCTTTCGCGGAACCACACCGTCTACACCTATGACCGGCGGGGAATCGGGGAAAGCGGCATGGGCGAGGAATACACCGCGGAATCCGACGTCGACGACCTGCTCGCCGTCCTCCAGGTAGCGGGAGAATCGACCGATCTCTACGGCTTTGATGAGGGGGCGTTCCTTGCCCTGCGGGCGGCGGAGGAGTCCACGGTGGTCAGCAGGGTGGTGGCGCTGGAGCCAACCCTTTCGCTGGCCGACGGGGAGGATGAACTGATGGTCCTGCAGAGTGAGATCGAGGGCCTCAGCGGCGTCCGCATCCCGGTCCTGGTGATGGCAGGGAGCAGCAGCGGCGATGACACCCAGGACCTGGCGCGGCAGACGGCCGACGCACTGGATTCCGGCGAGTTCCTGCTGGTCGAGTCGGACACCACGGGCATCCCGGACGCAGTACTTGCCGAGGCCATCGAGTCCTTCCTGGATTAGGCTGGATGTCTCACTCCGGCTCCCGGCAAAGGAAGAACCTGTGGCACACGTCAACGACCCTGCGGTAATCGAACGGCTGCTTCGGAACAAGGGCGCCCGGTGGGCGGTGGTGGGCCTGTCCAACAACCAGCTCCGTCCCGCCGTCGGCGTCTCCCGCTTCATCCAGGACCACCTGGGCATGGAAATCATCCCGGTAAGCCTGAAGGGGGACGAGGTCCACGGCAACAAGGGGTACCGCCGGCTCAGCGAGATTCCCGGCAGCGTCGACGTGGTGGACTGCTTCGTAAACTCCGCCCGGGTGGGGGACATCGTGGACCAGGCCATTGAAGCGGGTGCCAAGGCCGTCTGGCTGCAGCTCGGCGTGGTGGATGAAGCCGCCGCCGCACGTGCCGCGGCGGCGGGGCTCGACGTCGTTATGAACGCCTGCCCGGTGATTGAGGCCCCGCGCTTCGGACTGTAGGCCTACAGTTTGGCGAACCGGGCCCGGATGATCCCCATGTAGAGCCCGTAAAGGATCAGCCCGATTCCCACGGCGGCCAGCGCCACAACACCGAAAGGCTGGCCACGGAGCGTATGCAGCGCACCGTCCAGGCCCGTGGATTGCGCCGGATCCGCATGCACGGCGGCCAGCGTCAGCAGCACGCCGAGGATGCCCAGCGAGACTCCCTTGGCGATGAAGCCTGCCACGCCGGTGACGTCCACCGCCTTCGACCAGATACCTCCGGGGATGCCCGTCAGTTTCCGCCGGAAGCGCCGGGTGGCTCCCTTGAAGATGAAGTAACCGCCGATCCCCACCACGACCAGGCCGGTCAGGCCCAGCAGCCACTGGCCGGCCGGCACCGACAAGAGGCGCGCAGTCCAGTTGACCGAGGACGAGCTGCCGCTATTGCTGCCGCGGCCAAGGGCAAAGGTGGCGAAAGTGGTGCCGACGGCTGCGTACACGAGCACCTGTCCCGCGTTAGACGCCCGGTCCTTCCACAACTCCTTGTCCCGGAGCTGCTTTCCAGCCAGGAAAATCCGGCTCAGCTGGAACAGTGCCAGGGCGTAGCAGCCGAGGAAACAGAACCAGACCAGCGCGTAGCCCGCGGGCTGTGCGGCCACGGCGGCGACGGCGCCGCTGGTGTCCGCGTTGCCGGGATCTCCGGCATTGATCCGCAGGGCGAGCACCCCGATGACGACGTGCAGGATTCCGCTCGCCACATAGCCTGCGCGCGCAAACCGCTCGAAGGCCTTGGAGTCTGCGGCACGCTCCGCTGCCCCGCTTACGGCCCTGCCACTGTGCTTGATCTGGTTCAAACCGTTCGTCCTCCGCTGTTCTGCCGGACGCCCCGGCGGTACCCGATCTCCCAATCCTGCCATCTGCCCGGCCGGAGCGGTGCCATGACGGGGCCTGCGGCGATAGGATTCCGGCATGGACGCAGGTGAACTTCGGCAGTTGTGCCTGGCCCTGCCGGGAAGCTTTGAAGATTTTCCCTTCGGCCCGGAGTCCTCGGTTTTCAAGGTCAGGGCTGCGGGTGGGAAAGCGAAAATGTTCGCCCTGACGGAGCTTGGCGGTGAGCCCCTGATGATCAGCCTGAAATGCGAGCCCGAACTGGCGCTGCAGCTTCGTGCCGCACACCCGGAGATTACCGGGGCCTGGCATATGAACAAGACGCACTGGAACCAAGTGGAGGTTGCTTCCGGTCTGCCGCACGGCATGATCCGGGACATGGTGGAGGACTCCTATGACCTGGTGGTGGCTTCGCTGCCGCGCAGGGACCGGGAGTCGCTGGCCTGGAAGGGCCTGGCCGGCGGATGAGGGGCGGCCTTACCTACGGCGAGCCGGGGCGGACCGAGCGGCCATATCTTGAGCCGATGACGGACCGTTGGCCGCCGGGCTACCGGCTTGTGCTGCGCAAGGAGGAGCTGGACGTTCCCGACCCGCAGGCCGGGTTCCTCCGGCTCACCAACGGGCTGCTCGACTGGGACCTGCACCGACGGGCGGGACTGCGCGTGGCCGCCGGAACACCCCGGGCAGCGCCGGGGGTGGAGATGGCCTCCGGAGTGGGACTGTGGCGGGTGCGTTACTACGCGCCGTGCCGGGTCATCTGGGCGTCGGAGGCGGTGCTGGACGACGGCGGCGCTCCGGTTCGCGGGCAGCGCAGCGGTTTTGGCTACGGCACCCTGCCGGGACATCCCGAAAGTGGTGAAGAGGGTTTTTACGCCGAACTCGACGGGGACGGACGGCTGTTTTTCCGGATCGCCGCGTACAGCCGTCCGGGCAGCCGGCTGGTGCGTGCCGCCAACCCGGTGAATGTGCGGGTGCAGCGGTTTTACACCAACCGGTACTTCGCCGCCGCCTACGGCGTGGCGTCGGGGAGCTGATCCCGCCGGAGCGTGAACTTCAACGTCAGCTCGTTTTCCTGTTCAGGCATAAAACCGGCGCTCAGGAGCAGGGACTGGGAGGCGTCATTACCGGGTTCGGTATAGGCAATGATGGTCTCCACCTCGGGGCTGGCGAGGGCGAAGTGCGCCAGGGCCAGCAGCGCCTCCGTGGCATAGCCCTGCCCCTGGCAGGAGGGGACCACGTTGTAGGTGACTTCCACCGTGCCTTCATCGGGAACACCCTCAAAGCCAATGGTTCCCACCACCAAGGAGGTGGAGTGCTCCCGGAGGAGCCGGGTGCCGAATGTTTCCGCTGCGGGACCCAGCAGCCCGGCCTCGAAGAACTGGCGGGCGGCGTCGTAGTCCGTGGGCTGGGGGAAGTCTTCGGCCCAGTCAGGGCGGCGCGTCTGGATGATCAGGGCGTCGACTTCGGCCACGGTCATCAGGTCCAGCGACAGGCGCTGGGTAGGGATGCCGGTGCTGGCCGTCAGGTCCTCGGGGATTGTGCTCACGAGCTAATTCTGCACGTCTTTTCGGGATTTGTTTCATCCGGCGGATCGGGACGCGCCGGGCCCGGCACCGAATGGCACCGGGCCCGCCTGTAGGACTAGCCGAAATGCTTCGGCAGGGTCCCCTGATGGGCGGCCTTCAGCTCGTCCAGCGGCAGGACGAAGTTGCTCTGGAAGTCCAGCGCCCCGATCTCGGTGTCCACCACGCCGATCCGGGCATGCGCGAACCCGCGCGCCGAACACATGTCCTTGAAGCGGACCTCCTCGCTCCGGGCCACCGCGACCACGGCACGGGCCTGGGACTCGGAGAACAGCAGGGTGAACAGGTCCACCCCGTCGCGTTCGCACACCTCGCCCAGGCCGATCCGGGCACCCACACCGAAGCGCAGGGCCATCTCGGACAGCGCGGCGGCGAGGCCGCCTTCGGAAAGGTCGTGGGCGGCGTCGATCATGCCGTCGCGGGAAGCGTTGACCAGCAGTTCCCCGAGCAGCTTCTCCGCCTGCAGGTCCACCTTTGGCGGCTGCCCGCCCAGGTGGCCGCGCAGGTTCGCGTACTCCGAACCGTCCAGCTCGTCCTGCGTGGTGCCCATCAGGTAGATGGCCTGGCCGTCCTGCCGCCAGCCCGACGGCGTGCGGCGGGCGACGTCGTCGAACACACCCAGGACGCCCACCACGGGGGTGGGATGGATGGCGACACCGCCGGTCTGGTTGTACAGCGAAACGTTGCCGCCGGTGACGGGGACACCGAGTTCACGGCAGCCGTCGGCCAGTCCGCGGACGGACTCGGCGAACTGCCACATAACCTCGGGGTCCTCGGGGGAGCCGAAGTTCAGGCAGTCGGTGACCGCCAGCGGCTTCGCTCCGGCGGTGGAGACGTTGCGGTAGGACTCCGCCAGGGCCAGCTTTGCGCCCTCATACGGGTTCAGGTAGGAGTAGCGGCCGTTGGCGTCGGTGGAAATGGCCACGCCCAGTCCGGTGGTTTCATCCACCCGGACCACACCGGCGTCGTCCGGCATCGCCAGGGCGGTGTTGCCCTGCACATAGCGGTCGTACTGGTTGGTGACCCAGGATTTGTCGCACATGTTGGGCGAGGCCATAAGCTCCAGGATTGCGTCCTTGACCGCGGCGCTGCCGAAGGGCCGCTCGGCGCTGAAGGAGTTGGACTGGATGCTGTCCTGCGCGGCCGGGCGGGCCATGGGCCGCTGGTACACCGGGCCTTCGTGGGCGACGGTGCGCGGATCCACGTCCACAATGGTTTCGCCGTCCCAGTCGATGATTAGCCGGCCGGTGCCGGTGACCTCGCCGAGCCAGGAGTACTCCACGTTCCACTTGTCCATGATCGCTTCGAACGCTTCAACGTTCTCCGGCGTCACCACGGCCATCATGCGTTCCTGGGATTCGGACATCAGGATCTCGCCCGGGGTCAGGGTGGGATCGCGCAGCAGCACATTGGTCAGTTCCACGTGCATGCCGCCGTCGCCGTTGGAGGCGAGCTCCGACGTCGCGCAGGAAATACCGGCCGCGCCCAGGTCCTGGATGCCCTCCACCACGGAGGATTTGAACAGTTCCAGGCAGCACTCGATGAGCACCTTTTCCGCGAACGGATCGCCTACCTGCACGGCGGGGCGCTTGGAGGGCTTGCTGTCATCGAAGGATTCGGAGGCCAGCACGGAGGCGCCGCCGATGCCGTCGCCGCCGGTGCGGGCCCCAAAAAGGACCACCTTGTTGCCGGTGCCGGACGCGTTGGCCAGCCGGATATCCTCGTGCCGCATCACGCCCACGGCCAGGGCGTTGACCAGCGGGTTGCCCTGGTAGACGGAATCGAAGACCAGTTCCCCGCCGATGTTCGGCAGCCCCAGGGAGTTGCCGTATCCGCCGATGCCGGAGACGATGCCGTGCACCAGCCGTGCGGTGTCGGGGTGGTCGATGGCGCCGAAGCGCAGCGGATCCATCACGGCGACCGGGCGGGCACCCATGGAGATGATGTCGCGGACAATGCCGCCGACGCCGGTTGCTGCACCCTGGTACGGCTCCACGAAGGAGGGGTGGTTGTGGGATTCGACCTTGAAGGTCACGGCCCAGCCCTCGCCGATGTCAACGACGCCGGCGTTCTCGCCGATGCCCACCAGCAGGTGTTCCTTCATCTTGTCGGTGACCTTCTCGCCGAACTGCTTTAGGTGCACCTTGGAGGACTTGTAGGAGCAGTGCTCGGACCACATCACCGAGTACATTGCCAGTTCCGCCGCAGTGGGGCGGCGGCCCAGGATTTCCCCTACCCGGCGGAATTCGTCTTCCTTCAGGCCGAGTTCGGCCCAGGGCAGCGGAGTGTCCGGGGTGGCGGCGGCGTGCTCAACGGTGTCGATGTTGAACTTCTGTGCGGCGGGGGAAACGGTCATGACTGGCCTCCGGCAACGAGCGAATTGAGGACTGAGCTGAAGATCCGGAGCCCGTCGGTGCCGTAGCCCAGGCCCACCTCGCCGTAGGCGGAGGAATCCGGGCCGAAGCCGGGTTCGACGGCGTGCTCGGGGTGGGGCATCAGCCCGACGACGTTCCCGGCAGCGTTGGAGATGCCGGCGATGCCGCGGCGGGACCCGTTGGGGTTTTCACCGTCATAGCGGAAGACCACCCGGCCTTCGCCCTCCAGCTCATCCAGGGTCTTCTCGTCCGCAACGTACTGGCCGTCCTGGTTCTTCAGGGGAACAACCATTCCGGCGCCCTGCCCGTAGGCGTTCGTCCAGGCGGTCGTGTTGTTTTCCACGCGCAGCAGCTGGTCCGCGCAGGAGAATTTCAGGTGGTTGTTCTTGATCATGGAACCGGGCAGCAGGTGCGCCTCGGTGAGGATCTGGAAGCCGTTGCAGATGCCCAGCACGGGCATGCCGCCGGCGGCGGCGTCCACGATCTTTTCCATCAGCGGGGCGAAGCGGGCAATGGCTCCGGCACGGAGGTAATCCCCGTAGGAGAAGCCACCCGGAATGATCACGGCGTCCACGGACTGCAGGTTCGCTTCGGCATGCCAGAGCCCGACGGCGGTGCCGCCGGCGATGGTCACGGCACGGGCGGCGTCGCGGTCATCCAGGGTGCCCGGGAAGGTGATCACACCTACCCGCACCGCACGCAGTGCATCGTTTTCTGGGGCGACAGAGAAGTCGCCAATCAGGGGAGTACTCAAGATCAGGCCTCCGGGATTACTTCAACGCGGGTGACGTCCTCGATCACGGGATTGGACAGCAGGGTGGCTGCCGCCGTGCGCGCCTGTTCCAGGACTTCGGGGGTAACCTCCCCGTCCACGGTCAACTCGAACCGCTTGCCCTGGCGGACTCCGGCGAACCCGGTCAGTCCCAGGCGGGGCAGTGCCCCTGCAATGGCCTTGCCCTGCGGATCGAGGATTTCAGGCTTGGGCATAACATCAACAACGATCCGGGGCATCCGGCAGCTCCTCTAGACGAGATGGGTGGCCGCGGACCTTGCCGTCTCACGCTGATTCAGCGCTCCGCGAGCTTGCACTTGTCATTCTAGCGGCGTTACCTACGTTACGGTGACGGCTCCGGGCTAGGCCGGAATTGCCAGCTGGAAGCCGCAGGCGCAGCGGAGCACGGTGGTTTCCAGCTGCACCTCCACCGGCTCCTGCGGCATGGATTCCACGCTGATCGGTTCGAAGATGGAGAGCTGCCGGCTGTCCCGGGGCTGCATGGGTTCACCGCAGTGCATGTAGTCGGCGTCGTCGGTCTCGAGGATCCCGCGGGCCCAGAGATATTGGTCCTCAGGGCTTGCTTCAATAGACAATTTCTGTGCTTTCAGTTGGTCCGGAACTCCGTTGTCCGGAAGAATACTAAGCATGCTTATTCAATAATAGGCCATGAGGTGCAGGATCAGGTGCAGGTCGGGGCCGTTGTGTGAGCTGGGTTACCTCTGGTTAGAGTGGGGCCGTGAGACTCCTGCAGGCAAGCCCGGCCACGGTCCGCCGGCTAATGAACGTGTGGCCGCCCTTTGCCTTTACCGGCATCCGGATCACCCGGCTCGATCCGGACTATCTGCGGGTGTCCGTGCGGCTGCGGTCCTACTGGTGGAACAAGAATGTGGCCGGCGTGCATTTCGGGGGCTCCCTGTTCGCCATGACCGATCCGTTCTGGATGATGATGCTGCTCCACCACCTCGGCCGTGACCACGTTGTCTGGGACCGTGCAGCGGAGATTGATTTCCTGAAGCCGGGAAAGGGCGAGGTGCGGGCCGAGTTTGTCCTGGACCCGGCCGACGTCGAACGTTTGCGCAAGCAGGCCGAGGGCGGGGCGAAGGTCCTCGAATGGTTCTCGGTGGACGTGACCGACGGCAGCGGTGACGTGGTTGCTCGGATACGCAAGCAGGTGCATGTGCGGCGCAAGCGTGACCGGCCCGGTGTGCAGGAGCCCAGCGGAGCGGCGGCAGCTCATGAATAACGGTGCCAACCCGATCATCCCGGCCGCCGATACACTCCTGGTTTCCGGCATCACCGCAGCGCTGCCGGTAACTAGAGGGAGCCGTCCGCGGGGCCCAGCAGGGCGGTAAGCCGCTCCCACCGGGAAATCTCGCATCCGTCCGTGAGGGCAAAGGTGGTGTCCACCTGCTCGCCGTTCACCGTTCCCGTGACGTGTGCGCGCTGCATTCCGCGGATCTCCTGGGTGCACATGAGGTCCGCAGCCGGCTCGGCGAAGGCGTCACTGCCTTGTTCCGCAAGCAGGGCACAGGCAGCAACTGGGTCCGGCACATCGGAGCCTTCCCGTGGCTCGGCGCCGTCGCACTGCAGTGTCCAGGTGCCGCTCGGCGTCGTCCCGTCCGCACGGAAATCGATGGTCAGGGACACCGGGGCCCCGGCGTCACCGGCGGGCGGGGCGGAGGATCCGGACGGGGTAGGAGAGACGCCGGGCGTGGCCGATTCGCTGGGGGACTGCGGAGACTGCGGAGACGGGCCGCCGGAGTCGGCAGCGCAGGCTGCCAGCAGGACCGCGGTGCACAGCAGCAGCGGGATTACTGCGGTTCCTCGAATGATGCGCACGACGCGGCCTCCATTGGTAGCGGAGCCACCAGCCTAGCCAACCCTGTCAAGCAGGGCCGGGGGAACCCGCGGCAGCCAGCTGCTCTCCAAAGGGTTCCAGCAGGCTCAGGATCCGGGACCGCAACTGCTGCGATTCTTCGGTGAAGCCGCGCTGGGCGGCAGCGTACTCTGCCCGGCCTGCCGGTGTCTCCACCGCGATGGGGGTGTACCCCCAGTCGGCCAGTTCATAGGGGGAGGCACGCATGTCCATTTCCCGGATGCGCCAGGAAAGTTCGAAGGTATCCATCACCAGCTCGCTGGGCAGCAGCGGGACCAGCTTGTACGCCCACTTGTACAGGTCCATATTGGCGTGCAGGCAGCCCGGCTGCTCCAGGTCCCGCTGGTTTTCGCGGGTCGGCGTGAGCTCGTTCAAGGGAGCTGCTTCCGGCGTGTAGAACCGGAACGCATCGAAGTGGGTGCAGCGGATGCGGCTGCGCTCCACCAGCTCGTCGGTGCCCGTGGCGCCGAGCCGGAGCTGGAGGTAGTCGTGCCGGATTCCGTTGTCCTCCGACTTGTAGGCCATGGCCCATTCGTGCATGCCGAAGCAGCCCAGCACGGGTTTCCGCCCGGACGTGCGGGAGAGCAGCATGGTGGTGAACCCCAGCGCGTCACCCCGCAGCGCTGCGAAGGCGTCCAGATCGACGGTGACTGCGGGCGTCCCGGCGTCGAGCCCCGCGGCTTCGCGTTCAGTGTCCGTAAGCGTCCGGTAGAACTTCCAGCCGGCCCGCTCCATTGCTGCCGGACCGGACAGGACGACGCCGGCGCCCGGGTGCCAGCGCAGCAGCTGTCCGGGTTTCTGGGAGTAGTAGGTGAACAGGAAATCCTCCACCGGATGCTTCCGGCCAGCGGAGCGCCGGGCCAGGAATCCTTCGGTGAACGGGCGGACGCGTGCTTCGTGCGCTGCCTGGCGGGGCAGCCATTGATCCTCGGTCAGGACAGCGGGGCGGGCGGGGGCAATCACCGTTCCATTATCCTGCCTCGCCGGGCGTCCGTCACCCGGTGCGCGGACCGGCTCACGGGCAGTGCCCGGGCCCCAGGGCAACGGACCAATCCTTAGTACGATGGGAGCGGCAATGCCCGTTGGAAAGGTGCAGCATGGTTGAGAAGGAAAGCTTCGTGTCCCGGTTCATGCGGACCACGGGCAAGGTGCGGCTGATCTTCGGACCGGCGCAGCAGGGGTCGCTGGACCATCCCATGACCGAGGAGAACAAGGCCCTGCTCAAGGTGCAGCAGGAGCAGGAGAAAGCCATGTGGGAAACGGTCACCCGCGCGGACGGCAGCAGCTACATCGTCTCCCGCGAGCGTCATTAGCCACTTCCTGGGCACCCATATGTGGCTGGTGCAGACCGCGTTCGTAGCGCTCGTCATCGTCGGACCCCTGCTGGGGGCGTGGCTGATACCCCGGGTGCGCGCGGCCCGCGTGCTGCTGAATCTGTACACGGCCGCCATCCTGCTGCTGACCCTGTTTCCCACTACCTACCGCACCGTGGATACGCGGTGCATGGTGGACGGCGGACTGGCGCGTCTGTTGGACCCGGAGCCGCTGGCCAACATCGTGCTCTTTGGTCCGCTGGTCCTGCTGGCCGGCATCGTAACCCGCAGGCCCCTGGCCATGTTCCTTGCCGGCGTGGCCTTGTCGGCATTGATCGAGGCGGTCCAGGCGTTCGTCCCCATGCTCGGCCGCAGCTGCACCGCCACAGACTGGCTGGCCAACAGTGCCGGCGCCCTGATGGGAGCCGTGCTGGCGGCAGCCGCCCTGTGGATCCACCGTGCCCGCAGCAGGCGGGTCCTGCCGGCGGATTCCCCGCTCCAGCCGGTTAGGCCGGAACCCTAGCGCCCGGTGCCGCCGTAGACCGTGGCCTCGCTGTCGCCGTCGAGCCCGAAGGCCGCATGCACCGCACGTACGGCGGTGTCCAGCAGCTTCGCGCTGGTGACCACGGAGATGCGGATCTCGGAGGTGGAGATCATGTCGATGTTCACCCCGGCGTGGTGCAGGGCCTCGAAGAAGCGGTGCGAGACGCCCGGGTTGGACCGCATGCCGGCGCCGATGAGGGAGAGCTTGCCGATCTGCTCGTCGTAGTCGATGCTGTCGAAGCCCACGGCTTCCTTGGCGGCGTTCAGCGCGTCGATGGCTTCCTTGCCGTCGATGATGGGCAGCGTGAAGGAGATGTCGGTCCGGCCGGACCCCTGCGTGGAGACGTTCTGCACGATCATGTCGATGTTGGAGTTGGCACCGGCCACGATGCCGAAGATCTCCGCGGCCTTGCCGGGGATATCCGGGACCCCCACCACGGTGACCTTGGCTTCGGAGCGGTCGTGGGCGACGCCGGAGATGATGGGCTGTTCCAAGGGTTCTCCCTTTTGAATCTTGATTTTGTCATCGGGACTGGGCAGCACCCAGGTTCCCTCGTGTGAGCTGAAGGACGAGCGGACATGCAGGGGAACACCGAACCGGCGGGCGTATTCCACGCAGCGCAGATGCAGGATCTTGGCGCCGGAGGCGGCCATTTCCAGCATTTCCTCGCTGGAGATCTTCTCGATTTTCTGGGCGCTTGAAACCACCCGGGGATCGGCGGTGTAGATGCCGTCCACGTCGGTGTAGATTTCGCAGACATCTGCGTCCAGGGCGGCGGCGAGGGCCACCGCCGTCGTGTCCGAGCCGCCGCGGCCGAGGGTGGTGATGTCGTGGCTGTCCTGGCTCACGCCCTGGAAACCGGCAACGATGGCGATGTCGCCCTTTTCGATGGCGGTCTTAATCCGGTGCGGGGACACATCGATGATCCGGGCCTTGCCGTGGATCGCATCGGTGATCATGCCGGCCTGGCTGCCGGTGAAGGACTGGGCGGAACCGCCGAGTTCATTGATGGCCATGGCCAGCAGCGCCATGGAAATACGTTCTCCGGCACTGAGCAGCATGTCCATTTCCCGGGCGTTGCTCAGCGTAGTGATCTGTCCCGCCAGATCCAGCAGCTCATCGGTGCTGTCACCCATGGCGGAAACCACCACGACGACTTCATTTCCGGCGGCATGGGTATCCACCACGCGGGTGGCCACGCGCTTGATGCCTTCGGCGTCTGCCACGGAGGAACCGCCGAACTTCTGCACTATCAGGCTCATGCGTACACTTTCTCAAGTTTCGTTGTGGTTGCTGGTGCCCGGCATCTTCGGCGCGGCAGGATCTTTCCCCCGGGAAAAACGGGCCGTAGTACCCACGACGTCCGTCCAGAAAGTCTATCGCCGCCGTCGTGAAGTCCCGAAATACGGGCACAAAGCGCGCTTAACCTGCTGTCTCCGGCGAGTCTGCGCGGGGCCGCAGTGCCAGCTGACCCTAGGGTGGGCGTCATGGGGAAGAGAGCCGACACCGGCACCGGCGTGGTCGCCGAAGGTATCAAGCGCAGCTTCGGAAGTGTCGAGGCGGTCCGCGGTATGAATTTCACGGCGCCCGCCGGTGAGGTCACGGCGCTGATCGGTCCGAACGGCTCCGGCAAAACCACGCTGCTGCTGATCCTGGCGTCTCTGCTGGCTCCCGACGCCGGCACGGTGCGGATCAACGGGTTCGACCCCTTGGCCAATCCGCAGGAGGTACGGGCCGGGATTGGCTGGATGCCGGACACGCTGGGCACCTGGGGATCCCTGACGGCCCGGGAAATCCTGGAAACCGTGGGTGCCTTCTACGGCATGGAGCAGACCGTGGCCTCGAACCGCGCTGCGGAGCTGCTCGAAACCGTCCACCTGACCGATTTTGCCGACAAACCTGCCCGCGTGTTTTCCCGCGGTCAGCAGCAGCGGCTGAGCCTGGCCCGCGCCTTGATCCATGACCCCTCCGTCCTGCTGCTGGACGAACCGGCGTCGGGGCTCGACCCCGGATCCCGCGTGGACCTGCGGGTGCTGCTGCGCCGGCTTGCCGCCGAAGGCAAAACGGTGGTGGTTTCTTCGCACGTGCTTTCGGAACTGGACGAAATGGCAGACGGCGCGGTGTTTGTTGCGCGGGGCGAAACCGTGAAGTCCCAGACGATGGCCGACGCCGGAGCCCAGGAACGCTGGTACACCATCCGGTCCCTGAACACCGGTTCCCTGCTGCGTCAGATCGACGCACTCGGCATCTCCTACCGCCAGCAGGGCGGCTCGGCCCGGCCCGAAGTACAGGTCCGGCTCGCCGGGGAGCCCGCGGCCGCGCAGCTGCTGCGCACACTGGTGGAGGCCGACGTCGCCGTGACCGCCTTCGCGCCCGCCGGCGGCGCCTTGGAAGAGACCTACATGAGTTTGGATGCTGATCGCCGATGAGTACGCAGATCCTCAACCCCGATACTCCGGTGCTTGGCTACTGGAGCGGGGTGCGCTCGGTCTTCTCCCTGGAGATGAAACAGCGGCTGCGCTCACGCAGCTGGTACGTCCTGCTGATTGTCTGGTTTGTGGTGATCGGCCTCGTGGCCACGCTGACCGCCTTGAGCTCGTCATCCAGCGCGGGACCACGCGGACCGGTACTTTACGAACTGATCCTTGGCTTCATCCTGTTCTTCGGGCTCCTGCTGGCGCCGGCCCTTTCGGCCAATGCCGTCAACGGCGACCGTGCCGCCGGCACACTGGCCATCCTTCAAGTCACCCTGCTGCGGCCCGGCCAGATCCTCGCCGGCAAATGGCTGGCTTCGTGGGTCGCGTCCCTGGGGTTCCTTGTAGCCAGCATCCCCTTCCTCCTGTTGGCGCTGGCCCTGGGCGGGGTTCGGCCGTTGTCCGCCGTGGTGGCACTCGTGATGCTGGGCGTGGAACTGGGAATCGTCTGCGCCGTGGGTGTGGGTGTTTCTGCGCTGGCCGCACGCCCGCTTTTCTCGATTGTGGTTACCTACATGCTGGTGGCGATGCTGGGGCTCGGCACGCTGATCACTTTCGGGCTGAGCACGTTCCTGACCGAGGGAAAGCTCCAGGCCACCGCCGCAAGCTATGCCAACACCGGCACGGGAATGGGGGAGGTTACCTGCACGGGTGAGCTGACGGAGATTACCGTTGCCCACACGGAACGCATTGCCTGGATCCTCGCCCCGAATCCCTTCGTTGTGGTGGCCGATTCCATTCCCGTCACGCCCCAGTCGGACGAGAACGGGGCCAACCCCAGTGGAGTGATGGAAGGGATCAGCTACGTGGTGCGCCTGGCCCAGGCCGGACCGGAGTACACCACCGAATGCCTCAACGGGGAACCCCGGCAGGGCGGCAGTCAACCCGATGTGCCGCCCATCTGGCCGCTGGGACTCACCCTCCAGGCCGCGCTGGCCGCACTGCTGGTTTTCCTGGGCAGGCGGAAACTGCGGACGCCGGTCCGCAACCTGGCTGCGGGAACCCGGATCGCCTAGGCGCGCAACGTCTGGTTAGGACATGCTCCGGCGGCCCTCGAAGGCACGTCCAAGGGTGATCTCGTCCGCGTATTCCAGGTCTCCACCCACCGGCAGGCCGGAAGCCAGGCGGGTGACCTTGATCCCGAGGGTCTTGAGCATCCGCACCAGGTAGGTTGCCGTGGCTTCACCCTCGAGGTTCGGGTCAGTGGCGATGATGATCTCGGAGATCTGTTCGTCCGAGAGCCGGCTGAGCAGTTCGCGGATGCGCAGCTGGTCCGGACCGATGCCCGCGATCGGGTTAATGGCTCCGCCCAGCACGTGGTAGCGGCCGCGGAAAGACCGGGTACGCTCCACCGCAATCACGTCCTTGGATTCTTCGACCACGCAGATCATGGTCGGATCCCGCCTCGGGTCGCGGCAGATGGTGCAGGTTTCCTGCTCCGTGACGTTGCCGCAGACACTGCAGAACTTCACCCGGTCCTTCACCGTGACGATGGCTGTGGCCAGCTTCTTCATGTCATCGGGATCGGACTCGAGGATATGGAACGCGATGCGCTGGGCGGACTTGGGACCGACGCCGGGAAGACGGCCTAGCTCATCGATGAGTTCCTGAACCGCACCTTCGTACACGTAACCTTCTCTGCTGGGTTGAACTTAAGTAGTTGCTGGTCGCAACCAGTGGGAGCCGACGGTGGTCAGCGGCCGTCCAGGCTGCGTTCCTCGATCAGGCGGCCGCCCAGAATCCGTTCGATCGCCTTCCGCCCCACCATGCCGGAGTCTTCGAGCGTGATGTCATCCGCGCTGGGAACATCTTCGACGTAAGTCGAGTCTACTGGCCGGCCACCGCGGACGGGGGCGTTGCCCCCGCGCTGGGCAGCCTCGTTGAGCAGCTTTTGGTAGCGGCTCAACGGCTGGTTCGGTACGCCGCCCGGAGCTGCAGGGCTGGCTGCCGCCGGGGGAGCGGCCGTCACCGCCGGTGCTGCTGCCGGTACGGGCTGTGAGGCCGGGGCGGCGTTGCCAGCTGCTCGGGTGGTGGATCCGGTACCGGCCCAGTCGGTGCTGGCCCACTCGGAGTCCGAAAGATGCCCACCGGAGTAAACGTCCACAGGCGCCTCGGCGGTTTCCCAGGCATTGCTTTCCGGAGCGTCGTTGAACGGGTCGCTGGGTTCGTCCGGCCAGGGCTCGTCGGAGGCACGGTTGCCGCCGGACCGCCCTGCAGCCCGTCCACCGGCGGCGGTGCCGGCCTTTCCGTTCCTGCCGGAGTTGCTTCGGCTGGTGTTTCCCGGCCCGCCCGGGGTGCTCCCACCGGAAGGGTTCCCCCCGGCGGGAGTGTCAGTTCCGGCGTTCGCGTTTCCGGCTCGGCGCCGCAGGGCAGCCGTGGCGGCATTGACCGGAGCTGCATTCACCGGGGCGGCTGCTGCCGGTCCGGGGACGTGCGCGGCTGATGCCACCGGTCCGGCGGGGGACGGAGCTTCGTCCGGGGCGACAGCTGCTGGCCAGGCCACCGGCGCGGCAGCAGGCTTCGCTGATGAAACCTCTGTGGCCGCAGCCTGCGGCTGCTGAGCCACAGCAGGTGCCTGATCCGCAGATGCCGTGCCGCTATTGTCCGCTGACCCCGGAGCGGGCTGCTCCGGCTGGGCCGGAGCAGGTGCCGTGCCGCTCTTGTCCGCTGACCCCTGGACCGACCCCTGGACGCGTCCCTGGGGAGCCGGAGCCTGCACCGCCGGTGATGCCTGTACTACCGGCGGTTTTGCGGCCGGTGCGGATGCCGGCGGTCGCCGGCTATCGGCTTTTGGGCCCGACTCACCCGCTGACGCCGAGCTGTCATGGATCGGTTTGATCTGGCAGTCCAGCGCCAGGACCTGATGGATTGCCTTGCGCAGGTTCTCCAAGTGGTCGGGGCGGTTGAAGTTGGTGGCAGCGCCGGGATTGGTGAAGGCCAGTTCGAGCACCTTGCCGTCGAAGGCGCGGGGGCTTGAGTTCTTGCTGACGTTCAGCCAGGTGGCACGGCGGATGCTGGTGAGCGCGTCCATGATTTCCGGCCAGGCCCGGCGGATCATTTCGATCTGCCCGGCGCCAGCGGCGGGAGCACCGGTAGGTGCCTGCCGGGTAGCGTCCTGCTGCTGCGGCTGGCTTTGCTGTACCGGGGTGGTGCTGGTGGATTCGGCGGGTGCCGGGGTTGCCGCCGGCGCTTCGGCCGGTGCGGCTCCGGCCGGAGCCGCATCGGGCCGGGAGCCGTTGGAACCCTCTGCGGGCCGGGAGCCGTTGGAACCCTGCGCTGCTGCCTGGGTGGACGCAGCAGCTGATTCCGGCGCCTGCGCCGGGGTGGCCCAGGTGCCTCCCCAGTCCAGGGAACTTCCGGCAGGCTTGTTGTCCCCGCGTCCTGCCTCCGGGGCAGTGGGGCTGTTGGCTGCGGCTGCGTCCGGCGTGGGAGTTGCCGCGAAATCGATGCCCCGAGGTGAGGACGGAGCCTCATCCACGGCGGGCGCTGAAGCAGCGGACTGCGACGCCGTAGGTGCAGCTGCGGGAATGGTGTTCACCGGAGACGCAGCTGCGGCCGCGCGGCCCATCGCTTCGGTGGGATCGCCTGCATAGCTGAGGCGGCGCTCGAGGCGGTCCACCCGGGCGGCGGTTCCACGTTCGGCCTGGTCTGCGGCAGGAAGCAGGATCCGGGCGCAGAGCAGTTCCAGGTGCAGGCGCGGTGACGTGGCGCCGGTCATTTCGGTCAACGCCGTATTGGTGATGTCTGCTGCGCGGGAGAGTTCGCTGCCGCCCAGCTGAGTGGCCTGGGTCTGCATCCGGCTGATCTGGTCCTCCGGCAGCCCGCGGAGAACGGTGGCTGCACTGTCCGGCATGGCGTTGACGATGATCAGGTCGCGGAAGCGTTCCAGCAGGTCCTCGACGAACCTGCGCGGGTCCTGGCCGGTCTGGATGACGCGGTCCACGGCGCGGAACACCGTACCCGCGTCTGCGGCGGCAACTGCGTCGACGACGTCGTCGAGCAGGGACACGGGGGTGTAACCCAGAAGCGAGACGGCCAGTTCGTAGTCCAGTCCGTCGGGGCCGGCGCCAGCCATGAGCTGGTCAAGGACGGAGAGGGTGTCGCGCACGGATCCGCCGCCGGCCCGGATCACGAGGGAGAGGACGCCGGGGGCCACACTGACGTTTTCCTGGGTGCACAGCTTTTCCAGGTACGCCAGCAGCGGTTCCGGCGGAACCAGCCGGAACGGATAGTGGTGGGTGCGGGACCGGATGGTTCCAATGACCTTGTCCGGCTCCGTGGTGGCGAAGATGAACTTGATGTGTTCCGGGGGTTCTTCGACGATCTTCAGGAGCGCGTTGAAGCCCGCGGACGTGACCATGTGGGCCTCGTCGATGATGAAGATCTTGTAGCGGTCCCGGACCGGGGCGAAGGTGGCGCGCTCCCGGAGATCCCGGGCGTCATCGACGCCACCGTGGCTGGCCGCGTCAATCTCGATGACGTCGAGGCTTCCGGAACCGTCACGGGCCAGCTCAACGCAGCTGTCGCACTTGCCGCAGGGTACGGGCGTGGGACCTTCAGCGCAGTTCAGGCAGCGGGCCAGAATGCGGGCGGAGGTGGTTTTACCGCAGCCGCGGGGGCCGGAGAAGAGGTACGCGTGGTTCACGCGGTTCTTCTGCAGGGCCGCCATCAGCGGCTCAGTGACGTGCTCTTGGCCGATCACGTCTGCGAAACTCTCGGGACGGTAGCGGCGGTAAAGGGCTGTACTCACAGATAGAAGCCTATCGGTCGGCACTGACGGTTTTTCCTCCGGCAGCAGGCACGGTGGAAGAACCACTTCCTCAAAAAATTAAAGACCCCCCATGCACCTGCCAGAGCCCGCTTACCCTTGCTACCTTCCGGTCCTGGGGGAGTTCACAGGATGACACCACATGAGGGGCCGCGAACCAGTCTACCCGATTTTTGGGGTGCTTTTGCGGGGCCCGGAAGCAGCGGGTTTTTCCGCCCTTATATAGCGGTACATGTCACGCCAGGCGGTGCCCACTTTCTGCCATGCCGGCAGCAGGGCGTCCCGCTGGTAGCCGGCCTTTTCCGCAGTGCGCCACGACCCCTCGTTCCACGGCTCTATATACAGGTCGATGCGGGGCAGCTGCTGGACCGTCATCGCCCAGTCGGTCAGCACGGCCAGTGCGGCGCCGGCATATCCGCGTTTCCGGTGGTCCGGGCCGACCCAGTAGCCGATGGTGTCCGGGTTTCCGGTGCGGCGGGAGGACTGCCCCGGCCAGAGTCCGATTTGGCCGACGGCGGTGCCGGTGGCCTCATCCGCAATGGCGAAGGACCAACCGGCTCCACTCGAGGCCCGGTGGTGCTGGCGTTCGATGAAGGCGAGGGCTTCCTCCCGGCCGCCGGTGGACGGCACGCTGGTAATCAGGGGAATCAAGGGATCCGTTGAGGCTGACTGCACCAGGGCGACGTCGTCTGCCGTAAAGGCGCGGACGGTTACCCGGGGACCGGGGGAGTGCTCGTCGGCTTGAACGGCCGAGACTCCAGTGAGTACTGGGAGCACTAGAGGCCCGGTGATCCGTTGAATCCTGCTTCCCGGCGACATGCGTTCCTTTCGGATTCGGTGGGCTGCCCGGCCAGGCTGTTTCCCAGTATGCAGGCAGCTGCCAGGTCTGCACTTGACGGTGAGCGCTGGCAGGGGGGTTGCACGGGTCGCCATCGAGGGGGTGCCACCAGCGGTTTGTCGCCGCCGGGAGAGGGTCGACAGGGTGCTCAATGAGGCACGCCGGCACCGTCCGGGAGCCGATTTGCAGGCGGGTGGATTCGTGTGTAAAGTTTTAGAAGTCGCCGCGGCCGGGACGCTGGAAAAGCGCCCGAGCATGGCGGCCAAACCCCATCACAAAACAGAGTCCAACCAGTGCGCCCTTCACGGGGCAGGTGGAAAAGACTCCGGTAAGTGCTGGGTCCGGAACGGCGGAAACGCTTTTCACGGTGGTCCGGATCACGGATACCGCGAATTGCGGAAAACGCCGGAATGGAATAAGATATATAAACA